>JAJCZX010000013.1 GCA_029262195.1 Gemmatimonadota bacterium
AATTGCACACTCTGAGTTTTGGCCGTTTTCTGGGGCTATATGTCTCTGACGGTCCATTGATGAATTTGCGTCGACGCAAAAAGCGGAGGCGCGATGTACCGATGGGAGCAGCGTGTGCTAGTGAAACACTATTTAGAGCAGGGACTGAGCAAGCAGGCGATAGCGGAAAAAACGGGAGTGAGTCCCCGTACGATTTACTACTGGATATCGAGCGGCAAGCTCGATAGAGACCCGACCCAGCCGGTGTGCTATCCGAAGCGCACCACGAAACTCGACGCTTACAAAGCAATAATTGAGGAGCGGCTGAAGGCCTACCCGGCCCTGAGTGCCGTGCGTCTCTTTGAGGAGGTCAAAGCCGCCGGTTACGATGGTAGCCTGACTCAGTTGAAGGTATTCGTGCGCCAGGTGAGGCCCCGTCCGCCCAAAGAGGAAGTGGTCCGCTTCGAGACCGAGCCGGGAAGACAGGGCCAGGTTGATTTTGCCGAATTCAAGTTTCCCTGGGGCAAACGCCACGCCTTGCTGGTGGTGCTGGGTTACTCACGCTTGCTGTGGGTGAAGTTTTTCCCGCGGCAGACGATGGAAGTACTGTGTCGTGGGCTGGAAGAGGCCTTCAGCTATATCGGCGGTGTGCCTAGGGAGTTGCTATTCGATCAATTGAAGGCCGTGATTATCAAAGACGGCCGCCCCAATGATGGCAAGGTGTATGAGAATCCTGAGTTTTTGCGCTTTGCTGCTCACTGGGGCTTTAAGATCAGAGCATGTCGGCCCTACCGTGCCCAGACCAAGGGCAAGGTAGAGCGTCCTGTGTTGTATTTGCGGGACAATTTCGTTTACGGCCGGGAATTTGTTGGTGACGATGACCTCAATCAGAGGACACTCGTATGGCTGAATGATACGGCTAACGTGCGTATCCACGGCACGACGGGTGAGATGCCTGTCATGCGCTTTGAGCGAGATGAGCGCTGGGTCTTAGGTGAGCTTGCCAGACGTCCCTATGATTCGCTGCTCTGGGGTACTGAGGTAGCGAGTAAGCCCAGGGCCTTGAATCCTGAGTCGCTTACAGTCGAGCGACGAGCGCTGCAGAGCTATGCCGATCTGGCCGGGAGTGTCCTGTGAGTTACCGCGAGCGCATTGGCGCACAGTTAGCCGATCTTAAATTGCCCGGTGCAATGGAGGCACTGGACGGAATTCTGGCCCGAATAGATGGTGGCGAGCTTGCGGGGGCAGATGCCATTGAGGCCTTATTGGGCTCGCAGATTGAGCTCAGGAATCAGCGACGGCTGCAGACTGCTATGAGGTCCTCAAGACTGCCGGCAATCAAGACGCTGGCTGATTTCGATTTCACCTTTCAGCCATCAATCAAGCGGGAGCAGATCGAGAGCCTGCACCAACTGGGATTTGTCGAGCGCAAGGAAAATGTGATCTTTCTCGGCCCCCCTGGGGTGGGCAAGACTCACCTGGCTCTTAGCCTGGCGGTGGCTACGGCCCAGGGAGGCCGCAGGATCTACTACGGCTCGTTGGCAGACCTGATCGACTCGCTCGAGGAGGCCCAGACCTCAGGGCGGCTTAACCAGCGGCTCAAGACGCTGACCTATCCGGCACTACTGGTGGTCGACGAGATCGGCTACCTGCCGATCACTCGCAACGGAGCAATGCTCTTTTTCCAGCTGATGAGCAGGAGGTACGAGCACGGCTCAACGGTATTAACGAGCAACAAGGGATTCGAAGAGTGGGGCTCGATCTTCGGTGACGATGTCATGGCCAGTGCCCTGATCGATCGGCTGCTTCACCATTGTCACATCGTCAATATCCGGGGCAACAGCTACAGGATGAAGAACCACACAGAACTCTACAAAACCCTCAACTACGAATCTGAAGACTTGCAAACACACGGAAAAACAACAAGAACCAGAAGAAGAAAGGAAACAGCGACTACCTAAGGACTTGTCATCCCCAAAGTCTGCAATTTTCGCCGCCGTTTATGCGCAATTCTAAACCGCCGTTGACAGCGTTCAAGAACACCTACAAGAATCGTGAATGAAATCCATCGCTGCACTCTTCCCGGCGCAATACCTTTTTCCTTTGCATAGGCACTCACCAATGATTGGAGCACTCGCACTGAGTGAGGTGGTTTTTTAGGTGGTTGAAAAGTCATTCGCCGAATCCAGCCGGTTTTGTCCACCGTCGTTGCGCCAAGGGACTAACCAATCGCCTGACATACTCAGCGTCATCGATGCTCAACCTCCCTTTTAGGAGTCCGTTTTCGATTGATTGAGCGACAAGCTCCGATCCAACATTTGCGACATAGCAATCGAGAATTGTTCTGCGGAGTGTTGTGACGGGGATGCCTTCGATAGAACCAACTTCCTCAGTGTTCACATGTGCCCGGTGCAATGCGTAGTGCCTCGGTGGTACTCGTCGACTCCGGAACGTTTGCGGAACTGTGATATGCACGGATGCCGGATTGATATCCGAAACATCATATAGGTCCAGCGCCGTTTCGTGTGAAATAATTCCGCGCACAGGGTAGGGCCACAGCACTGCCTCCATGTATGGAGCCAAACTCCCAACAGGAATAGCGGGAATATTATATAACCCGCGACCCTGGCGTCCGACCGTGCCCCGTGAAACCATCTTCGCCAGTGCCTGCGTGGAGACTCCGTTTTCGCGAGCCTGTTTCGCAGTGAAATACCCATACTGGTCTAGCGCGACTTCAAAAATTCGGTTGTAGGTTTGCCCAGGCATTCAATATAGTGCACAAAACCAAACTTTTTGTCAACTTTTGCGTACGCAAAAACCAACAAAATGTACCTGTCAAGTGTTTTTATTCAACAATTAACTTTTTAGAAAATATTTGCATTTGATTTATTGACAATTATCGGCAACATTAATGACGCAAATCATTAACGATGGTAGTCAAAATGCAGGGAATCGAGACCTTTCACCCCAAGCTGTCACCGGCGCAAGTAGCCGAGTTGACCCGATTACTCGGCGAAATAGACGAGTTCAAGGGCCATTGGAGGAAGCTCGGCGAGATCCGGGCTGAGCGCCTGGCATCCCTGAGGCAAGTTACCACCATTGAGTCGGCCGGAAGTTCAACCCGGATCGAGGGTGCTCAACTTAGCGACGATGAGGTGGCGAAGGTACTCGGAGGACTCAGAGTCGACAGCTTCCGGGAACGTGACGAGGGAGAGGTTAGAGGCTACGGCGAACTGCTCCAGACGATATTCGACAACTTCAACGACATCCCCCTGACCGAGAATTACTTAAAGCAGCTCCACAAAATCCTGCTCGGTCATGTCGAAAAAGACGCATGGCATCGCGGCCAATACAAGCAGCTCGAAAACCCGGTCGAAGCAACCCACCCGGACGGACAAAAGGAAGTGATCTTCCACACGACCTCCGTATTCGACACGCCCCGACTGATGGAGGAACTCGTCGCCGACACCGGCAAAGCGTTCGAGAGCGACTCCATCCACTCGCTCATCGCCATCGGCCGATTCATCGTCGGATTCCTGGCCATTCACCCGTTCCAGGACGGCAACGGCAGGCTGTCCCGGGCGCTTACCGCGCTTTTGATGCTCCGGTCCGGCTACGAGTATGTACCCTACGCATCGTTGGAGCGGGTCATCGAGCAGAACAAGCTTAGGTACTACGAGGCCCTCCGAGCGTCACAATCAAAAATGGCTTCCGAACCATCGGATTTCGGCGATTGGCTTCTGTATTTCTTGCGGGTGCTCAAGACCCAAAAAGTGATCCTCGCCGGTAAACTCGAAGTAGAGCGATCGATCGTTCAACTGAGCAGCAAGCAACTCGATGTGCTAGCTCTGGTCGAGAATCACGGAAGCCGCACCAGCACTGACATTGCACGAGAACTCAAGATTAGCCCGAGATCTGCTCGTTATCATCTCGGTCTACTGGTAGAAAGGGGCCTTTTGAGGCCGCTGGGCGAACGCAGCGGACGAATCTATCTCCGCGGTTCGGCCCCCGTTGAGCAGCACCCCGAACCTCCCGAATCGAAAAATGCCTCGATTCTCGCCGTTGTGCTCCAACGGGGCGGTTCCATTACACGCGCGGAGTTGCGTCAGGTTGTACTGGACCACGGTGCCGACCTCAGAATCATCGGATCATTACACGGTCGGCGAAAAGCACACCTCCGGAAGGAAGGAGAAACCAGCGTTCTGACCGCTCGAGGCCGGGAGGTCGCAGAGCAATATCTCTTCGCAAGCCGGTTGTCCAGAAGTGTTGATGAGATTAAGCCGTAGTGGCCTTAACCCCGGGATCGACCACGAGCGCGTCCAGCGCGAGTGACTGATCCCGGACTCTTCTGAACCAGAAACGTAGCGCTGGTTACAGGTAATTCTTACAACTTGCAGTTAAATCGCGAGTTTGTGTCGTCTGCTGTAACCAGCTGAATCGTCAAAAACCACCCGAAGTAAGACCGTACTCACACAGATACTCACCCATTCGGGCTGGTTCTGGGACTCGTTTTTCGTCGTGGACCAGAAGAGGATTAGGGAGCTGACAACGGCCTTGGGCGCAATGCACTGTTAGTCCGGTGGCCGATGCGACCACCAAGACAATGCCGATGAACCTGTGCCGTGGGAAGGTGCGGAGGGGAACCATGATGCCCTCACGCGAGCAGCCCTAAGCAATTCGTGCTGTGTTCAGTAATCGTTTCCTCAAGGCGATCGATGATCTCGTGATCGACGCCCTCTGCTCGCACCGCGGCAGCAGTGGTTCGCACGGCCTCCGGAACCATCTCGGCGAGATCGGCAACTCGCTGAACCAAGGGGACTGGGTCCAGATCACACCTGGCCGCGAGTCCCTTCCAATGGCGTCCGCTTATCTTCCAGACGTGGTACTCACCGTCAACTCGCATGGCGAGCTTCAAACTCCTATATGGCAGGGGAACCGGGTAGGGCAGGGCAGACAGGAGATCGTATAGAGGTGCCAATCGGGTGGAGCCCCGAGAAAGGAGGACCGAGTAGTTCTTTGCGTGACCGTCGGTTCCTGCGATCACCCAGTTCAGCGCCAGGGCGTCCAAGAACGCACCCACGTCGACGGAGGGATCGCTGGAATGGCGGAACAAGAGATCTACAATTTCCGGAGCACCTGGTCCGCCCTCGTTTTCATACTTCCTCAAGGGTGAAATGCCCAGCGATTGGCATGCGTCCTCCTGATGAAGCCGAACGACTGTGGCACCGTCGGTCCACACCCGATCGTACCGCTCAACGACTATGGCATTTTTACCGTCAAACTCCCGAATTGAAGATTCCGCTGCGGCAAGTCCAAGTTCTCTTGAGAGTCGCAAACAGAAGTGCTCGTTGATGTCGAATCCGTCGAGATCCGTCTGGGCCGGTGGCTTCACGATGTGGGTTGTCGGCACGGAACCCGTCGGAATCCCCCAGCGATGCCCGTCAAAGAAAAGAGCGGTTTTCGGCTGTGCGCCAGCCAGGCTAAAGTGCCCATGATCGCTAGCCAACCTTCCCGTGCCATGGCCCTCGACCGCATCACGAAGTCGCTCCGCAATGTCCGATTCAGTCAACCACGTGATTGGTTCGCCGACGGAGCCCAATGCCACTGAGAGACGGTCTGGAACGACTAACTGCACCGCTCCAGCGCAGTCCTCTCCCATGTGCGTGAGCAAGGCGAAAGGATTTCTTGATGAAACATGGAATTGCGTTCCCCACCTGGTGAGCACCTTCTGATTGTCGGGTAGGAGCCCCTCTAAGAATGGGCGAACAACCGTGTCTGGATGCTCACTAAGGGCCAACGGCATGGATAAAGAAAGCGGGTAGGAGTCCTTTCGTTCTCGCCAGGATCTGTCGTACATAAGCACCAGTTTCCCTCCCCGTTTCTGTCGGACTGTGCCGACGTTTTCCCCGTTTAAGAGAACTAAGAGATCCGTGCTCTTAGGTGCCATCTCTCTCAGCCTACCAAACGTCGTGATTGGTGGCTCGTGAGCGGCTTCCCTCTACGTGTTAGAGGGGTCCGGTTCGACGGACGATGACTGGGGATGACTTGGCCCATGTAGTTGAATCGGTGCTCGGGTGCGGTTGACGTGTCGGACCGCGCCTCGATTTGTATGAAGTATCCGAGGGCTTGCAGGGCGCTAATGACCAGGTCGAACTCAACGCTCGTCTTGCCGTTCTCTACCATCGACACCCACTGGCGAGAGACGCCGATAGCCGCAGCAAGCGTATTCTGATTCCAGCCGCGACTTCGTCGGGCATCCAAAAGGATGTAGCCAAGATCATGTGCGGTTCGTAGTTGCATTAGTCACCAATCGAAGGGATGTGTAAACGAATGTTGACACAATACAGTTGACTACGTTCGTTGTCAACTCCTGTATGTCAATGAACATTGACGTCATGTCAACGTTCATTGACATGTCGAAATCGTCAACGATCGTGTACGTTTGACTCCGGACTGGTTGACTCAGTCCGAAAACGACGACCACCACCTTTATGCCCCGCAAAGTTTGGTGTCCACCGCCATGCTACGATGACTGAGACATCGTGGAGCAAAAACAAACCCGCGGGCACTTTCGTGTCAGCGGGTTTGCGCATTGCCCCGCCAGGGATCGAACCCGGACTCTTCTGAACCAGAAACGTAGCGTTGGTTACACGAAATTATTACATCTTGCAGTTAAAATCGCGAGTTTGTGCGCAATTCTAAACCGCCGTTGACATTCGGCAAAAACCACCCGAAGTAAGACCGTACTCACACAGATACTCACCCAAATCGTGCTCTTTTTGCACGATTGTCAGAAGAGGGGAAAGTGAGTGAGTTTTTGAGTGAGTAGCATATTCCCAGGCTATTCTGGCCAATTAATCAAAAGAGGGCTCTGAAAACAATTCATAGAAAACATTTATTAGCTAATCAAAGAAATCTGTGGTTTATTTTTGTAACTATTCTCCTTAAAAAAGTTGTGCTGCAAAATATTGGTTTGCAAAGACACTTTTTATTCGCTAACTTATTTTGCGAACACAATTAAATAAAAATTATGCCAACACCTTATTTAACGGTGTTTATTCTAGTTTACTTATTTATACGTATATATAAATAAGTATTTTGCCAAAGACTTATTTAACAATGTTTTTAAATAGGCAAACAGGGGCCGGAAAAAACAAAATGACAACACCTCGCATCCGACGCCGCCAGACCACCACACGGGCAGGAATTTACAAAGACCAACTGGGTTTCGAGGCTTTTGTCCCCGCTCCCTTCCCACCCAATGACATCGAAATCAGTACTAGACTCCTCGATCTTCTCTCAAAAGCTGACCAAGAACTCGGCAAGCTTGTTGGCACAGCACAGATTCTCCCCAATCCAGATCTATTCGTCTTTATGTATGTCCGACGCGAAGCCGTATTATCGAGCCAGATCGAAGGTACACAAGCTTCACTCAATGATTTCCTGGAGTACGAAGCGCTCGAACAACGGGCCGAGCGCCGAGTGGACGTGCAAGAGGTGTCTAACTACATCAAAGCATTGAGATACGGTCTGGAGCGGATAAACACACTCCCACTTTCCCTTCGTTTAATCCGCGAAATACACGAAAAACTAATGACTGGCGTTCGTGGAGGGGAACCCCAACGTACACCGGGGGAGTTTCGACGCTCTCAAAACTGGGTTGGTGGAGCCTCCCCCACTGCCGCCCGGTACGTCCCACCACCCGTCGCAGAAATGCTCGAAGCGTTGACCAGTTTCGAAATTTTCTTGCACTCTAACCCCGAACTCCCGGTTCTTATTAAGGTCGGCCTAGCCCACGCGCAATTCGAAACGATTCACCCATTCCTCGACGGCAACGGCAGAATAGGCCGCCTACTTGTGACCTTCATGTTGTGCCACGAGCGCATTCTTTCAGAACCTCTCCTTTACCTCTCGATCTACTTCAAGGAAAACCGATCGGAATATTACGATCGCCTGCAGGACGTCCGTGACCATGGAAATTGGGAGGAATGGCTCGCATTTTTTCTTGACGGTGTGGCCCAGGTCGCCAAACAAGCTACAGAAACGGCGCAACGGATCGTCGCTCTCCAGCAACGGTTACGCCAGAACCTCAGTGAAAAGCTCGGCGGGCGTGCGAACAACGCGTTACGCCTTTTGGAATTCCTGTTTCAGTCACCCTACGTCACGGTAAAGCTGGTCCAACAGAACATTAAGGTGTCACAACCAACCGCCAACACACTCGTTAGCAAGTTTGAAGAATTGAACATCCTGCGCGAAGTCACTGGCCATCAACGCAACCGAATTTTCGCCTTCGGCGAGTACCTCTCGCTCTTCGAGGAAGCCGATAGGCGCGAATAGAACGGTCGCGCAGGGACTACGTTTCGCGATAGTGAACAAACCCGGATCTGACCCACGGTCAGAAAGAACGGTTTGGCTGTATCTCAAGACGCTCCGGAGGGTCGTAGACGGTCCGAAGCGAATGGCTAAGGCTTAATGAGCCGAAAGCAGCCTAATGGCACACAGTTTGGCACGGCAACCGCACAACTTTGGCACGGGCCAGAAACGGGCCGATTCGTGTTGATTTGTGCCGATTCGGAGTGTGGGAACGGTGGTTTTGGCCAAAATGCGAGGTTCACGACCGGGATTTACCTTCTCACCACCCGGCATCGACCTGGAATCCACCCGGCTCTGGACCGGGTCGGATTGGGGGATCAGGTGGTTGTTTGGGGAGCGAGAATCGGAGGAAACTCACTCAGATACTCACCCACTTCGGGACTGGGTCACAAAGTTGATGGCCAATTTGGAGTCAAAAAGGGATCGATCCGATGCCGCGTCAAGCGGCGAGTGACTGATCCCTGATGGGGCAAAAGCAAAACCCACAAGCACTTTCGTGCACTCAGATAATGCCTGAAAAACAGGGCGGGGAGGGATCGACCACGAGCGCGTCCAGCGCGAGTGACTGATCCCTGTCGGAGGCAACAAAAAAGCGCGGCATTCGCCGCGCTTTTAGTTGCCCCGCCAGGGATCGAACCCGGACTCTTCTGAACCAGAATCAGACGTGTTGCCAGTTACACCACAGGGCAGTGGAAATCAGATCACTGAATGCAAAATAGTGAATTCTGAATTCGGCACAACAAACAAATATCATAAAACAACAAACCTATGGAGCTGAGGGGGATCGAACCCCTGACCTCTGCATTGCGAACGCAGCGCTCTCCCATCTGAGCTACAGCCCCTCAAAGCCTTCATCCCTCAAAAATATGGTCTTCAGGCGGGTTGGGAAGCTAGAAATGACGTGAGGTTGAGTCAAGCCTGAGATGGTGAAAGCGCCGAGAAGGCCCTTATCGTTCGAAAAGAGTTTTCAGGTCCAGTTCAAACGGCTTCGACGCACCGGAGGGAGCCCAGATCACCGTATCCGCCCCAACTTCGGGAAAACGCACGTCGGGAGTCCAAATCTCAACCAGTTCGGCCTCCGGGTCGACTACCCAATACAAGGGCACTCCGACCGCCTGATACAGTTTGCGTTTGGCAAAACGATCGGATTTCCGACTCGACGGACTAAGGACCTCTATCACAAGACGGAGTTTTGTCATTTCAGCCCAATCGTACGTCCGGGCCTGATCGGCATCGACAACAAATACATCGGGTTGTACCAACACGTCTTCACTCCAGGATATGTCTGCAGGAGAACAGAAGACCTTGCCAACATTCTCTATGGTTAGGTAGCCGCTGAGGGAAACCGACAGTCGTCGGCAGAGTTCCTGGTGCCAGGCGTTGGGAGCCGGCGTCACCAGCAACTCTCCGTAGACGGTCTCGTAACGTTTTCCGTCGTCGGGGAGATTACGAACCATGTCCGCCGAGTAATAGGCGTTGAAAGACATACCCATATTTTCAGCTCGGCCACGGGGTTTTGGCAAGGGTCAACATGACCCTACCATGGCTCAACCAGGGGCGTTGGCCATCACCAATTCAACGCAAACCGAATCGAATCTACGCGGCAAACTCCGTTCTCATGTTTACTCCACCCTCAGGGCTTCCACCGGTTCAATACGGGCGGCCTTTCCGGCGGGAATTAAAGTCGCCAGCAGGGCCACGCCACCCAGCAGTCCGGCTGCCGCGATAAACGACAGTGGATCTGTGGCCTCAACCTCGTAGAGAATGCCCTCCATCACGCGCGTGAGAACCAGGGCTATGCCTGTGCCAATAACGGTGCCGAGAACAACCAGAGTGACCGAACGTTTCATATAGTGTTGCATTATTTGCCCAGGCCGAGCGCCTACCGCCATTCGCATTCCAATTTCCCGTGTGCTGCGACTGATTACATAAGACACTACTCCGTAAATTCCAACCGCGGCAAGGAGCAATGCAATGCCAGCGGCGGTTGCAAGCAATACCGACGTGAAGGTGATCCGAGCGGCAGAATCCGCGACGATTGTTTCCATTGAGGCAACTCGAGTCAACGGAATAGATTGGTCGACCCCGGCGATGGCAGCCCGCACCTGCGGGAAGATGGCGAGCGCATCACCCGAGGCTACTTTCACGACAAGGTTCATACTTGTGGGTCGCCACCAACCCTGTATGGATTCCCGTCCCTCCGGATGCGCTTTTATCGGGTAGTGAACCGCAAAGGCGGGGTCTCCGTCCAACGACCTCGCCGGAGTGTCACCCACTACCCCGACAACATGGTAAAACGGTCCCTCACGTCTACCACTGGGGGCCACTCCCTGGCCGATCGGATCCTCGCCCGGCCAGAACCTATCGGCGAACGCCTTGCTAACGACTACGGCACCGCGGGTAGGGTTATCGCTGTCTGCGTCTGTAAATTCCCGGCCGGTCAATACGGGAATACCGGTGGCGGCAAAATAACCTGCGGTGGTACGCTCCTGTCCGGCGCAGGTAGTCTGGCCAGCAAGCTCCAGTTGTTCGTAGACAGCAGGATTCTCAAAACCCTGGACGGTGCAGCCAAACCCACCTTCAACTGGTAACTCTTCCGACATGCCGACGGCCACAACTCCGGGGATCCGTCTCACGTTGGCGAGGATGTCCCGGTAGGCTGCCCAGATTTCATTCTCACCGGGGTAATCTGCCCTGGTCAGGTAAAGCCGCGTCGTTAGTACGCCATCAATCTCCATCCCGGGGTCAATGGAGCGGTACCGTGACAGGCTCTGAACCAGGAGACTTGCTCCGATGACCAACGTCAACGCCAACGCCACCTGTCCAACTATCAACATCGAACGGGTACGCTGCCCGGCCCGACCCTGAGTGTTTGTTCGGCTGCCGCCGGAGGCGAGGGTTGAGTGATTGCCCTGGCCTAACCTCAATAGTGGATACAAACCCAACGCCAACCCGATGAAGCCTGATAAGCAAGCAACGAACGCTACTGTCCCCCAACCAAGGGTGACGGAGTCGACTCGGGGAATCGCCCCTGGAGACAGCTTCATCAAAGCCGGAAGACCCACGCGGGCAAGGGATAAACCCAGAACACCACCTACAACAGAAAGAACCAATCCTTCGGACACAAGCAACCGTGCCAACGCTCCGCGGCCTGCACCAAGCGCCGAACGTACAGCCAGTTCCACGCGGCGACCTTCCATACGAACCAAAAAGAGGTTAGCCACATTGCCACATGCGATCAAAAGGACCAGGCCCACCGCGCCGAAGACTACCCAGAGGTTACGGGCCATATCGCCGACAACCGACTCCTTGAGCGGAACCAGCTGGGTACGAAAACCCGAACCATCCAGGAACGCGGTTGTGTACGCCGTCGGAAAATCCTCCGTTAGCTGCGGTGTTAGACCCTCGATCTCGGCTTCAGCAGCAGCTATATCAACTCCCTCCGCAAGGCGTCCCACCATTTGGTAGACATGGTTGTTCGAGAACCGCCCCTCCACATCAATTCGAAGCGGCATCCAGATATCTGTGGAACCGCCGGAGCCAGTCCCCGGGGTCTTGAACCCGGGCGCAAGCACTCCGATCACTTCGTATGGTTGTGCGCCGATCCGGACTACCTTGCCAATCACGTCCCTATCCGCTCCGAATTGGCGGGTCCAGAAGCCGTGGGACAACACGACTACGGGTGGTCCGCCAGGCATGTCGTCGGCAGCGGTAATAACCCTCCCAAGATGGGCGCGCGCGCCAAGCACAGACATCAAACTCGCGGTAACCCGCCAACCTGATGCGCGTTGAGGGCCATCAGGTGTCTCGATATTTGCACCCAGACCACGGTAAAGCCCGACCGCGTCCAGTGTTCGAGACCTCTCGGTAAGGAAAACCTGCTGGGCCGTGGACATTCCCCACACGGCATCGGGACCTATCCCGGGCACCTGATTTGCCAGGTCGACCAGGCGAGACGACTCGGGGTACGGCAACGGATCCAACACTACACGATCAAGAATCGTGAAAATGGCTGCGCTCCCCCCAATCCCCAGCGCTAGAGTGAACACCGTGACAGATGTAAAACCGGGATTGCGGCGATAACCACGAAATGCAAGGAGAACATCGGACACCCAGAGCCCAATTCCTCCTGAAGAGTTTTGAGGGCTCCTCGGCGCCAAACGCCTTGAGGCGTAAGCGTCGGGAACAGCACCCAACGAGTGTTTCAACGCGCTCAATCCTCCGGAAGCTTTGATTTCATGCCAGATCTCCGCATCCCATTCCCGTCGAAATCTTTCTCGCCGGGACGGAGCGGCCATTCGGGCGGCAATCCCAACAACCAGGCGAGCTAGTGGAGTAAACATTTAGTCCCTCCCCGAATCGCCAGTCGTGGGCAACTCACCGAACAGGGTCGCCTGGCGCGCTGCTATTTGAATCCGAGCTTCTGCCAGCGCAGCCTTTCCGGCGGGAGACGCCTCGTAGTACCTGCGGGCCGGACGACCGTCCTCATGGGCGGAATCTTCTTTTTCCCAGCGAGATTTGACCAACCCCGATGCCTCCAACCTTCTCAGAAGCGGATATACCGTCCCTGATGGAAGGGAAGCAACCTTCATGACTTCAAATCCATAGGCGTGACCCTGGGACAAGGCCTGTAGTACCACGGCCGCATTGTAACTTAGGGGTGTGTTTTTAGTTTTTTTCCCGCCCATTTCAGCTCCAGTCAGGTTTTTCGGATAACTACATGCTATTCTACATAGCCAATATTCGTTTCTACATAGTATGACGATCAGTTGTTCCTTTTGGTTGGAATCTCTTCCCAAATCCACAGTGATGACCGTATTCTCTCACATGACCCCGCCACTGATCATCGATCTTCACGCACACCCTTCCATGAAATCCTTCTTCGGGAATAAGGATTTTGCAAAGCCATCGGGCAGCAAGAAGGGATTCAATCCTTTCGGTATGCGGACCAATCTTCCGAATGTGTCTCAGGGTGGAGTCAGAGTTCTCTGGTCAAGCGTTTACGTGCCCGAAAAAGCCCTGCGCGATGACTGTGGGATATTTAAGTGGGTTCCCACATTTATTCCGCCACTAAGGAAGGCCTTTTTAAAACCGGCCGATCAGGCAGCAAGGGAGATGCTAAAACATGTTGAGATAATGGTCGACAACGTGAACGGATCCGGAAAAAACCTTCCGACCGTTACGGTCGCGACGAGCTTCACCGAGCTTCAGGCTGCCCTTGCCCGAAACGAAACAGTGCTCGTGCACACGATTGAAGGTGCCCACGTCATGGAGGGTGATCTGGCTAACCTCGACGAGTTCAAGGCCCGTGGTGTGGCAAGCATCACCCTGGCCCATTTTTATCCCAACGGAATCGCTCCTCCGGTGGATGCTGTCCCTGACGACATGTTTTTGAAAAAACTGGGTTGCTTCAGTTTGGTGGAGGACCTCAACCTGGGCCTCACCGCACTCGGCAAACAGGCTGTCGAGCGAATGTACGACATCGGCATGATCGTGGACCTGACCCATGCGACGCCGAAAGCGCGGGCCGATGCGTTTTCGATTCCGAACCCGAGGGACCGACCGCTTGTAATGACACACGTCGGGGCCCGAGGTCGGATGAACCATCCCATCAATCCATCTGACGACGAGATTCGAAAGATCGCGGACACAGATGGAGTGGTCGGGGTGATCTTTTACAACGAGTGGCTTACCGATTCCGATTTTCGCAAAGCACGGAACGACAAGCTTGTCCACGTCGTAGAAAACATCAAGCACTTCGCAACCGTCGGAGGCGACCAATGTGTCGCGCTCGGCTCGGACTTCGACGGGATGACTGATCCACCGGATGACCTCCGTGACCACAGCGAACTACCGAACCTGATGTCGGCCTTGAGTACCGCAGGGTTTACGGACGCGCAGATAGAAGGTTTCGCCGGGGGTAATGCGATGCGGGTGATGCAAAAAGGGTGGACTTAACCACAACAGGTTGAGCAAGGGAGAATTCGAATGACGTGGAACGACTACAACGCTTCAACAACCTTGCCCGTCCCGGGACCAGGGGACACGTACCGCACCAGCAACCACGATATCGAAAACGTACTGGCGGAATTCAAACGAATCGAAGAGCCAGGCAACTATCTACGGTTATGGGACGGAGGACAAATCCCGGAAAGGCGCTATACAGCACACGTAGAAAACAACCTGGGATTTCAAAATCACCTCCAGGGATTCCAGAGGCTTCGCAACGGAAAGTATGCCGTTTTATCCGGTGGAGACCTCCACAACGAAAATGGGTTGGGACCGGCCTCTCATGTCTTCGTCGTCAAGATGGACCAACGCCCGGCGCGAGGCCCGTGGGGCTCGAACGTCCTACAAAGAGGTTTTCCACCCGTTGAGGATAAGATCGTCAGAGTAATTGGGCTGGACAACGCCATGTGGCATGCGGGGGGAATGCAGATTCTCGGCGATATTCTGGTAGTGCCGATAGAACGCAGTGACCCGCCAGAATCTCGTGTTGTGTTTTTGAATCTGGCCAAGCCAGAAACGCCGCAACGCTTTGCGATGACCGTAGAGCGAGACGATAGAAAGGCCGCTGCAACAGCTCTCACCAGACTCGCCAATCGTCACTACCTACTGGCGGTTTGGAACGCCGGAATCCTGGAGTTCTATCTGTCTAACACCGCCAAGCTTGAAGATGGATTTGGTTTACCAGCGTCGTGGCACAAAGAAGATGTGAAAGCAGGCCCTGGCCAGGACGCCAACTTCAGCGACTTCCAAACACTTAACTTCATAGAACAAACTGACGGCAAGCTCTTTCTCATTGGCCTTCACAACACATCGTCAGCAGCCCCAACCGTGCCGGGTAGAGATTACGCCGACCTCTATCGAGTAACGCTTCCCGCGTCCCTGAGAGGTCCGAGCCCCGTCCTCAACGTCCCTACTATTACCAAGATCGCGAAACAACATCTCCTCTGTCACAACCAACAGTGCAACATGGACGGAGCAGCCGGAACTTATGTTGACCACCGGGGCCGCTTGCACGCCTACTCCACATGGCATTGGCGCAGCGACGATCTCTTGAGAGTCAACGAGTTTCCCGGAGGTCTGCGAGTCGACGACGCGGGAATCAGCTCAATATCGGATGGACGCATCGATTTGTATGAGGACAACAACTTCAAAGGGCGACGACTTTCTCTCGTCGGAAAACGTCCACAGGCAAGGATTTCCCATTACCGGGCGGTCAGTGTGCAGGGTGGGACGTTCGACAACAAGGTGTCGTCGTGTCGCTTCCAACTGCCGACAGGACATACGTACACTCTTTACGAAGATCCAGATTTTGAAGGCGAGGGACTGATGCTGATAGGATCAGGAAAAGTCGAGGAGATCAAGAACCTGAAACGGGACCATGGGTTGAAGAGGGTGCGGTCATCGAAATTTGAATAAGAGAGAAGTTAGAAGACAGAAGTGTGAAGTTAGAAGTCCTGTGCTATTCACCCTCATCTGGCTCGTCTGGAAACGGTATTTCTAATTTCATTCCGTCTCTTACTACTACCGTGTTTGGAAACACCTCTTTGGCTTCATCCAGGAGCGGATAGAAGTCTGTAGAGAACCTGGCGCTAAGGTGAGTGATCGCCAACTTCTTCACACCGGCGCTTAATGCAACCTGGGCAGCGCCCCGGGCAGTCGAGTGAGATGTGTCGTTCGCTCGTTCTTCCTCCTCCGAGGTGAACGTACCATCGTGGATCAAAAGGTCTGCGCCGAGAGATATGTCCACTACGTCTTTGCACGGCTTGGTGTCGCCGGTAAAGACTACCTTGCGACCCGGACGCGGGTCTCCGACAAGATCACTCGGCCCAATTGATGTCCCATCGTCCAGCGTCACTGTTTCACCCCTGTGCAGTTTGCCCCACAACGGCCCTTCGGGTACGCCCATCTCGCGGGCTTTGTCTGGACTGAACCGGCCGAGGCGTTGGTGCTCGACGAGGGCATACCCTACAGCGTTCCTTCCATGGTCGGCACGAAAAACAACGATGTCGTATTCGCCACGGTCAAACTTGTCTCCGGGTTTCACTTCGATGATTTCGACAGGAAAGGGTATGCGTTCAAAGCCGAGCGAGACCATCTGTCCCAGTATTTTCTCGGCGCCCGCCGGTCCGTACAGCGTCATCGGCTCGGTGCGACCCTGAAGACCGAAAGTCCGGAGCAAACCAGCAAGGCCCAGATAATGGTCCGCGTGATAGTGCGTAACAAAAATGTCGGCGAGAGTGAAAGAGACACCGTAACGCATCATCTGACGCTGAGTGCCTTCGCCACAGTCAAACATCAACGTTTCGCCTTCGCGCGCGATTGTAATAGACGTGACGTTGCGCTCTACGGTGGGGCGTGCGGCGGACGTACCCAGAAAAGTTACCTGCACCGGGCTACCTAAAAAATCGAAGCTTTGATGTTGACATACCTACCCGGCCGATCGCGAATATCGTCCAACAATAGGCGGAGCGAAGTCAAAACTTCATGGGCATCCACCGCCATTGTCGAGTCGTTGAGCATCCGAGCAATGGTGCCCTGACCGCTGTCGACCTTTACCGCGATAGAGGCAAGCGTCTCACTGATCCCGTCTAACCCCTCGACCATTTCATCGAGGTTAGCGGTAATGTCGTCGAGTCTGCTTACGGAGGAATCCAGCGCCGGGTTCGCAATGACCGAATCAAGTCGCGCTGCGACACTCTGCAGAGACGCCATCGTCGCTGTCGCGTTTGCCATCATCGGACTTTGGTCAAAACTGGCGATCATCTCGAGGGCTTGTTGCGCCGCACCCATCGTTTGTTGCAACCCCAAAATGGTTTCGTCAGAAAGAATACGTTGCAACCCTGTCAAAACATCGGCAGCCTGATCTGCCAGCGCTGCGGCGTTGCTCATCACCGGCACCTCTTTAGTGCCAACCAGCACCTGACCTTCGGGCCAGAGGTTTTCGGAACTGCCGGGATCGTATTCGATTTTCTGAGCTCCGAAGAAGTCGAGCATGGCAATGCGTACGGTGGCATCTGCCCTGGGTCTGGCTGACTCAACAACCACAATATCAACCATCACCCGTCCGGGACCCTGGAGGTTCACACCACCAACGCGGCCCACCGCTACCCCCGAAATCAAAACAGGGTCTCCTTCCTTCAGGCCCGTAACGTCGTCCATTTGCACGGCCAGCGTGATGGAAGGCCCTGTGCCGAAGTCCCGACCATTTAACCAGGCGAGGCTCGCAAAGAAAATCACGATGGCCGCTATGACCAGAAACCCGACGCTTACTTCTCGTTTGTAATAAATGTCCATAGTCTAATTAACGGGCTTGTATTCGCCGGTTGTCATCCCGAAATCTCGTTCCAAAAATTGTGCGACCGCTTCATCTTCGCTGTTTGCAAACTCCTCCGGTGTGCCGAAAGCTCTGATCACACCATGATGCAACAAAGCAAGACGGTCGGCCACACGGAACCCTCCACGCACATCGTGAGTGACCATGACACTGGTAACCCCCAACTCGTTCTGCAATTTTTTCACGAGAGAATCGATGATGTCCGCGTTCACCGGATCCAAACCCGACGTGGGTTCGTCGTAAAGGAGGTACTTAGGTTCTCCGGCGATTGCTCTTGCGATTCCCACCCTTTTTTTCATGCCGCCCGAAAGCTCAGACGGGAATTTCTTCTCTGTATCGATGGGTAGGTTCACCAACTCCAGGCAATCTGAGACTCTATTCCTGCAGTACGAATCGTCGGACAAACACATGCTGTCCGTTATGCCCAGCTTGATGTTTTCATACACCGATTCCGAATCAAAGAGGGCTCCGTTTTGAAAAACGTAACCTATCCGATTCCGGAGATTGGCAAGATTCTTCCGACGCAGCGTACCCACCCTGAGCCCGTCAACCTCAACGTGTCCACGATCCGGATGAAGTAGACCGTTGATGTGCTTCAGAAGTACACTCTTGCCAGCTCCGGAGTAACCCAGAAGAGCAACGGTTTCACCGGACTTGATCGAGAGGTTCACTCCATCCAGTATCGTCTGGTCCCCGAAACGCTTGCAAACATCGTGCATCTCAATCATTGGAGTAACAACTGAGCGAGTATCGCGTCCAAAAACAGAATCAGCACAGATGCGCTTACTACGGCGACCGTGGTTGCGCGCCCGACACCTTCGGCCCCTTTTTGCGTCGTGTAGCCCACGTAACACGGCACCAGAGTGATCGCCAAGCCAAAGAAGAAGCTCTTGATCATAGAGTACCAGAGATCCCAATCTCTAAAAAAGGCACGTGCACCATACACAAATTCTGCGTCGGTAATTCCCAGAGAACTTTTTGCCGCCAACCAACCCGCAATAATACCTATGAAGTCGGCAAAAACTACGAGCACCGGCAGCATCAGAGTTCCGGCCAGCACCCGCGGAAGCAAAAGATGCGACATCGGGGAACGACCGAGACTTTCCAACGCATCTATCTGCTCGGTCACACGCATCGTACCCAGCTCCGCAGCGTATCTCGCACCTATACGCCCGGCCAGAACCATGGCGGTCAACACGGGACCCAGCTCCAGAATCAACGACTCGACGATCATGCTTGCCGCGAAGTAGAGAGGTATCTGGGCGTCAAACTGGTATCCGGCCTGGAGAGAAGTAACCGCGCCAGCGAACGCAGCTGTTATCATGACGATAAACATCGAGCCCACACCGACGCCCATCGCCTGGTCCATCGCGCGCGGAAGCCAGATTCGCCATTCAGGGACCGCACGGACTAACTCAACCGTGAGATAGGAAATGCGGCCCACATGGCTCGCAGCCCCAAGGGTGCGTCGGCCCACGAAGCGACCCGCTTGAGCTACCGTATTAAACACGAACTTGCCTCGACATGCCGGACATCAGCATGTCATGCGACACCCCAGACAGATGCGATTATCAGCAAACCCGCTATTGAGGACGCCATTATCTGCCGCTTTCGCAGTTGGGTTAGAATGGCATCTTGCTCAGGCCCCGAACCAGACTTGATGATGGCCGCACGACGATTCGCAGTTGGCAGGCTGACGGCCACCATCAGAACAGCGGCTATGAGACCACCAACTTGCATCGTCGCCATACCTGGAGTTCCAAGCCGATCTCCTCCACCCGCAGTAACGATGTTAGTGGTGAGGACTACGCCTGAGAGGAGCGTAAGCACGGCACCCGGTGCAATAACCAGGGCGTGAACGCGGGCAAGCAGGCGGTAGACCACTACTCGTGCTTCGTGGGAATCTGCTTTGCTGGAAAAACCGATCAGCATGGCTGCCACACCACCACCCAGCCACAGCATAGGTCCTATTAAATGGAGAAAACGAATTAACATTGTTGGGTCAACTCCGGGGGAACGGGCTGCCTGCCGGCAAACCCTCCATCGATTTCATGCCAGTTGTTCACCGAATCCTCGCCGAACTTCCAACATAGAAAAACATCACGGCCGTCCATCTTCGAATAAAAGTCGACAAGGCCGTCATCAAATCCTTTCAATACGCATCCCACCTGAGTGAGTTCTTCGATATAACAATTGATGCGTTTGGCAATTTCCTCGACCGCCTCCCTGGCCTCCGCATGGGATTCCGGTTCAATCGTCGAGCTGTCCGAGCCTACCACTAACTCGTAGTTTCGCACACGGTCCTGCCACTCCGCATACGAATCCAAAATGTCGGACACAACTTTCGTGACAAACGGAAGAGCCGCATTGGCCTCTTCCAGAGTGAAGTATTTGATCGGGTCTGCCATAACTACCTTATTCCCGCCTCATTCAACTCCCGAGCGGCGGCTCGAAACCCCTCTTCCACAAAACTAACAACCTTTTCGACTGAAAAAGTTGCGTCATGGTCCACGGTGGGTCGGACTGAAACGAACTGGCAACCCTCAGGTGGCTGCCAGGTTTTCAGTTTCGTTTCGGTCTGCACTCCCATCATTATCCGAGTCGAAAGATCGTGAGCTTCGATCAAGCTATGGTTTTCTTTCACGTCATAGGTTTCGTCGAATGGAACAGGTCCGACCATCACCGAGAAAATGATGTCGGGTTTGAACGGGGTGGCCAGCTCAAGGGGAAGCACCGAACGCAGTCCGCCATCGTAATAGTGGCGTCCCCCGATCGTGGCTGGCGGAAAAAAAACCGGAAGCGCACAAGAAGCATAAAGCGTTTCAACCAGCGGTGCGTTATCGACACCTCCGGCTCCAAAAAGCGTCAACTCCCCGCTGGCAGCGTCAACTGCGGTTACCGTAAGCGGGGTTTTTAGCGCATCGTAGGAATCGGTCGACAACATCTCCGAGATAGTCTCTTTGAGCGGACGATCACTCAGCAAACTATCGGTGAACGGACCCAGCAACGCCCGGATTGAAGGGCTCGCCACATCGTTCCGGGAGAGGCTCGTCATTTTTTGCAACAACTCCGAATATTCGGTGCCGCTGGCAAATGCTGCGGCAACTACCGCCCCCATCGACGTACCTACGTAGTGGACCACCTCAACGTCGCGTTCGGAAAGGGCTCGCAACGCCCCGATTTGAGCGGCGGCCTTGGCGCCACCTCCACTGAGAACACACGCTACTCGTTTCAAGTGGCTCCCTCCTGCGATCGCGCCTCTGCCCTGCGCTCGTTCATCCTCAGGCGCCGGCGTTCGCTCGCTGCAGCATGCCGTCTAATTTCGTCATCAGATTCAAGAACCATTTCAGGTACGCCAACCGGTTTGCCCGCTCTGTCGATTGCAACGAACGTGACGTAGCAGCTATTCGTATGTCGCTTCCTACCGGTTAAGAGGTTCTCGGCTTCAATACGCACACCGACCTCCATCGAAGTGGTACCGACAAAATTCACACTCGACTTGGCGGTCACGAGTTCACCCACATAAATCGGTTCATGAAAGTCTACACGGTCGAACGAGACGGTTACGCAGGTTTTTCGGGCGTGCCTGATCGCGGCAACGGCCGCAACCCGATCAACCAGCGATAACACTACCCCTCCGAAAACATTGCCAAGGTTGTTGGCCATGTTAGGCATCATCAACTCCGACATCGTCGCGGTCGATTCAGAGCACGGCCGTGGCGGCGGTTTGTCGGGCATCTTAATAATCCACCGGTCGAAGATAGTACTCGCCGATCGCCGTCTGACTGACCATCGCCACTGTTGGCAAGCGACGTTTCCAGTGCGTGGTTTGAAGCCGCCGATTAACCAGAGCAACTTCTTCCGGCGAGAAGCCGAGCCCGGTAACACCAGCTTCCGTCATGCCACGGATCAACCAGTACAGAATCCTGTCCGCTTTTTCGTAACTGATCCCAAGGTCACCTTCGTCGGTTTGCCCGGCCACCAGGTCAGCCGTGGCGGGTTTGGTCACAATTGATTCCGGTACGCCCATGTCTCGCGCCAGCTGCCATACCTGAGTTTTGAAAAGGTCACCGAGCGGATTCACCGAGGGCGAATCGTCCGCATGCCAGGTGAAGTAACCGAGCAAACGTTCGGTTTTGTTGCCGGTCCCGAGTGGTAGAGCCTTCAGGGCTGCCGAGTGATCAAACAGTGAAATCATTCGAGTCCGCGCCATGACGTTGCCTCTTCTCGTTGCATCGGCCGGGTGCGGAAGCGCAGAAAAATACCCGTCGACGGCAGCGGAAATATCTACCGTCACAAACTTTATCCCCAACTCCTCGGCAACCAGACGCGCGTGGTCGGCAGATTCGGAGCTGGATGTAGAGTAGGGAAGATTCAGCCCGATCACGTTATCGGCACCGAGAGCATCAACGGCCAGATAGGCAGTCAGAGCGCTATCGACGCCACCCGAAATCGCGACGATTCCTTTTTCAAACCCCCGGCGGTTCTTGACTTCATCGACCAAAAAAGTGGAGAGCCATTTTCTCAACAACCCCGAGTCCATTGCCAGAGGATCCGATTCATCGATAGCACCTGACATCCCGAAGGCACTGGGTCCCGGTGCCATCACAGGAGAGGCGGTTACGTCCGCAGGTCCAAACTCCACCGGCGCAGAGTCCCGGTTTTTCAGGCTCTCAATCAGATGGGGCAGCTCAGCTTCAAGGTCAGATAACAGAGGTTGATCGGCTCGCACCCCGGTGATCTCATCGAGGGCAATACTGGCTGTCATCAACGTCTCTTCGAAAACCGGAGCGCTGGCGATTATGTCTCCAGAAGGGCCAGCGATAAGCGATCCACCCGGGAACCCTTTGCCTCCTTCGAATCCAACCAGATGTGCAAGCACAACAAAAATCGAATGTTCGCCGGATACCGATCTGGCAATGTGTCCCCACTTCTCAACGCTGTCAGGCAGCGCGGAACCTCCGTTGTTCGCGGGGACCGGGCCACGGGCCGGAGAAGCACTCGGCACAATGAGAATTTGAGCACCATCAAGCGCCGCGATAGTGGGTACCAGAGAGTGCCAGGCATCTTCACAAATAACCATCGCCGCCCGTCCCCAGGGGGTATCAAACGCCTGCACACTATGGCCGGGGTCGACAAACCGTTTTTCATCGAACACGCCGTAGGTGGGTAGAAAAATCTTACGGTGAACGTGCTTGATTCCGGGTGTTATGCCGCCGAGTGATGCGTAGAGGGCGGAGTTGTAATAACGATTGCGGTGTTGTTCGTAAAACCCGACCACCACATCGGGCGTTCGACTAAGTCCCCCGACTTGCTCCGAAAGGTCCCGGAATAGTGTGCCTGCGGAAACTGCCACGTCACGGACGCCGCCTTCAACGAAGTAGCCAGATGTCATCGTCTCCGGGAAAACGACCAGATCAGCAGGATCCTCCCCGGATACGGCCTGGGCTATAACCGATCCCATCCGTCGGAGGTTTTCGGAGTAGTCTCCCTTTTTCGGCCTTATCTGGCCGATCGCGATGCGAATCATAACTGCATCAAGATAGCGGGAGTTTGGGAATTATCGAAACTCAATTGCCCGGTGATGACAGCCTCAATCCACGTCGGGAATAAACAAGGGCCTGCCAAACTCGGCGACACCGTATTCTGAGATCATTTCTCGAACGTCGGCAGAAATCAAAAAGGCCCGGAGACGACGTGCTCCCTCGACATTCAAGCCATCAAAACGGGCCGGATTCACCAACATTACATGATAGGGGTTGTTCAACGCAGGGTCCCCAGAAACCATGATTTCCAGCCTGCTTCCAGTCGAGTGTCGCAAATAGGTGCCGATGTCAGACAGAATGTATGCTCTGATTTCATACGCCACCTGCAGGGAAGCGCTCATCCCCTGCCCGGATTCCCAGTACCAGCTCCGGTCCCTGCTCGGGCCACCCAACCGGTTCCATATGGTCAGTTCTTTGGCATGGGTACCCGAGTTATCTCCGCGCGACAAAAACCTGCTCCCGGATTGGGCGATCTTGGAAAAGGCTTCTACAGCGCTGGCCCCGCGCACCCCCGCCGGGTCCGACGAAGGGCCGACCACAACAAACTCGTTGTGCATCAAAGAAGTCCGGTCGACACCAAAGCCATCAGCCAAAAACTGTTCTTCACCCGACGGGTCATGCAAAATCAAAATGTCGGCTTCGCCCCGCCTGCCTAACTCCATTGCGTGGCCGCTACCAACAGCTACGACCCGGACGATATCTCCGGTTGCCTCGGAATACATCGGAAGCAAAACATCGAGCAGGCCGGCGTCTCGTACGGAGGTAGTTGTCGCCAGAACGACCTTGTTGTCGTTCTGAGCAAAACCGGGAATTGGCCCCACAATGGCGGAGAGAATCGCCAGAGCAACGACAGCAAAGGTTTTCAAATTAAGGCCAGTTTTGGTCACCCGGTGGTATCGATTGGCACCGGGATGGGTGCTGCCACCCGCGGATCTTCGGAGGACCCGGCTCCGATAGCCATCCCCACCAGCGCTGAGACGGCAACAAGCGCGAGGAAAAAACCAACCTTCGCAACCAGCTTTTTTAGCGTTGGGCTGAGTCTCGCCCGAAGTTCGACATTTTCCTTTCTAAGCAGTCCTTTTTCAGCGGCTTTTTCAACTGCCACTGAAAGGTGGGTCATCTCAACCGGCTTAGTCAGGAAATTCTCTGCGTGCAGGCGCATCGCTTCAACCGCGTGCTCAACCTCACCCATTCCCGTGAGCATGACGACCATGGCGTTGCGTTTCTTTAGCTCAGCCAGAACATCCATGCCGCTGATGTCGGGGAGTTTCAGGTCAACGACGGTTACATCAGGGTGCACGCGATTGTAGGCCTCGATTCCGCCCAATCCGGTCGTTTCACCGTAAACATCGTGTCCGATTTTTGCAAAATAGTTCTTTAACGATGCGAGAAGGATTTCGTCATCGTCAATAAAGAGGACCCGATATCTGGTTGTTGTAGTCATAGTGCCCTAATTGTCGGCGTTTTGAACATGGTTCTCAAGACATAAATTTTCCGGTTCGACTGGAGCAAGGCCCATCTTCCGCTGAAAAACACGGGCACTGTGTGGGGCATGACCTTCGAACCGATCATCGAAATAACCGAAGATATGATTAACTCGCTCCGACAGGGGCCACAAGACCGTCGCCCATTGAGAAAGGATTTCACTCTTTTCCTCTCGGACTCTGGAAAAATCACTCATCGGGAAACCGGACGAAGCGTTCCATCTGACATAAACCCAACCAGCCGTGATTTCAGTAGCGATTTGTTGCACAACGTCACGCTTGACCCATCGTCCATCGGACAACACGAACGCCACACCCTTATTCCGCAGATTGGCGAACACATCCTCCGCCAGCCAACTCTTATCGCGAAACTCCACAGCCCATCCGAAACCGTCGGGCAACGCATCGACAAAAGCAAAAAAAGCCGCCCGTGCTTCAGCATCAGGGGTGAAACCAGTGGGAAGTTGTATCAACACCGGGCCCAATTTTTCACCCAAACCGTCGACTCTTTGCAGGAATTTGGAGAGCAATCTTTCTGTTCCGGTCAATCGCATTTCGTGCGAAATCTGCTGGGGAACGCGGAGAGCAAACTTGAAGTCGGTTGGGACTACCGAATACCAATCACGGATTTCGGGGTCGGTGGGCATTTCATAAAAACTCCGCCGAACTTCGACAGTTGGAAACGCCTGGGCGTAGTAACCGAGCATATCCTCTCTGGAGGTCCCGGCCGGGTAGAAGCCACCAATCCAAGATCGGTTTGTCCAACCCTGGGTCCCCAGGAAAATCTGAGCCACCGGCTACTGGCTCCCCGTGTTGGACCGATGCCAGTACATACGCATTTCACTAATCAGCCCTTCAGAGGTTTCACAAAAGACGGCACCCCTCACATCCATCCAGGCACCAGTGCGGCGGCGGCGGAACGTGCATCGGAATTCCGCTGAAAACCACGGACCAACCACAAAAATCTCCCCCACACGAAAAGACACCTCAGCCTGCTCTTTGGGAACGTCCTTCCAGTATCCCTTTATCGCTTCAATACCAACGAGCCCCGGCTCAAATGGATCAGCCTGGAAAACCGCCTCTGCCGAGAAGACCTCTTCCACCCAATCCAACTTCCCGCGCTCCCAGCCTGCTCCAAACCTTTTGATTAACTCTTCGTAAAGGGCTTTTCCCGAGATCGCTGCTGCAGCATTCGTATCTTGATCCATAAGAAAAACGTACCTAGTTGACGGCCAAACGGATACGTTTGGTCGGTTGGCGTTTCAAGCTACGACGCCGGGCTATGTTGCGCGATCACCCGCAGCTGATCCTGTTACCAACTATTCGATGTTGCGGTGGCGTAGAAACATCTCCAACCTATAGGTAAGAACACAAACATCGTTCGGAGGAGTGAATGAGCGACGGACAGGTCAAAGTAGCTGTAATCGGTGCGGGCACCATCGGTCGGGGGTGGGCGGCAACTTGTGTAGCGGCCGGATGGCCGGTGAGCATTTTCGATAACAACGGCAACGCCGCTCAGGGTGCCCCCGAAGAAATCGCCGAACGAGCCCAACTCCTTGTCCAACTCGGGCGGGCGAAACAGGCAGACGCGGATCGTGGCATCGCACAACTGGAGATTCCAGGTAGCTTGTTGAAGGCCACTCGCGAGGCCCAGTGGATTATCGAGGCGATCCACGAAGATTTGATTGCGAAACAGAAGCTAATTGAGATGTTGGATTCAACCTCTGTCAGAGCCCGGGCAATCACCAGTTCCTCCACCAGTTTTTCAACACCTGACGTGGCGGCCCGCACGAGGCACCCCGACCGGGTGATGATCGCACACCCGCTGAACCCACCCGAGTTAATTCCACTAATAGAATTGGTCGCATCTCCCGAAACCGATCACGCGCTGGTCGAACTCGTCAAAGCCTGGCTTCGCGCTCTGGGCAAAATTCCGATTACTGTCAAAAAACCAGTACCGGGCCACGTAGTTGGGAGAATAGCTGCAGCCGTTTGGCGCGAAGCAATAGATCTGGTGCTAAATGACGTAATCGACGTTGACGACCTGGACCGCTGCGTTTCTTTAGGACCAGCGTTGGGTTGGGCTGCGGCAGGACCCCACCTGACTTATCATCTTGCCGCCGGCGACCGTGGTGTGTCCGGTTTCCTGCAAGTCCTTCTATCTTCTTTTGAAAAATCGTGGGAAAGCCTTGCTGACTGGTCGACCATCGATCCGAGACAACAACGCAAGCTGATCCACGCTGTGGAAAAAGCATATGATGGCAAGATCGAAGTGATACGAGCAGCCCGAGACCGGAGGTTGGCCGGAATGCTAAAAGGACTCGAAGAATCACGCCGAGAATAACACCCACAGACCCGGGCGATTCTAAACGACTACGAGCAGGCCGGTGCCATACATTATTAACAATCCCGCCATCAGTCCACCTGCGGTGACCGGCGTCCATACCCTGCCCTCAACCCCCACTGACATAACCTTGAACAGTGCCAGTATCACCTGCACCACTGCCCCAGCTCCAAAGCTCAAGAACAGGGTGGCGAGGAGCGGCGAGTAAGACAGGCCTCCGATCAAAGCACCAAAAATAGTCGGGACACCTGCAATCAAACCAAGCCCGATGGTCTTTCGAATAGGCGGTGCATCACCTGCGATCGGCGCTACAATTGCGAGCCCTTCGGTTGTGTTGTGCAACATGAACCCGATCACAAGCGAAGCACCCAGGGTAGCTTCACCAAGCGAATAGCTGGCGCCAATAGCCAACCCTTCGGCCATGTTGTGCAACCCGATTCCCACAGCGACCAAAAACGCCATCTGGAAACCATTCCCACTGTCTCCAGTTTTCGATTTAGAAAGGGTCTGCAGCGCAATCAAAGCGGCGACAAACCCCAACACAACCAACATGTCACCGTTCAATCCCGTTGCGACAGTCTCTGCGACTTCGAAGGCCTCAAAAGTTGCCTCTGCTGCGATGAACACGAGCAATCCAGCGGTGAGAGCGAGGAAAAACTGCATCCACTTTTTGGACGAACCGCGTAACAACGGAAGCCATAACAACCCAATAGCCACCGGGATAACTCCCACATATAGCCCGATGGCGGAGAAGGTGCCGATGTACCTGGCATCAGGTCCCGGCGTAACAGTGGCCACTTCAATCGTGTGCGAAAACGTCAAACCGGTCGAAGTAACAATTGTTACCTCATGTGGTTCATCCTGAACCCATGGGAACGGAAGAACTACTTCAGCTTTCTTGAGACTGCCAATCGTTGCGGACGGCGCAATGGTAAACGCCCAGTAAGCTTCGTCGACCGTCACCTGTGCTACAACCACTGGATCCGGTCCGCCGTTTATCAACTCCAGACTTATTTGACCGGGAGCAAGCCGCACTTCGTTGAAACTCAGATCCTCTATCGGCGGTGCACCACGCTGTAGAAAATCGACGACCCCACCACGTGTTACCAACAGGGCAACGGCGGCCAGTATTACCAGAGGGGCGAGGCCGGTTAGCCAATTCCGCGCGGCGCTCACGCTACCGTATCCCTTACTTCGAGCAACCCCATCCATCCCAATTCCGCGAATTCGGACTGGTGGGCGTGAAACATGAACATGCCGGTTTCTTCGTAAGTGAATTCGACAATGTGCCGCTCCCCCTGACACATCATCAGCGTGTCCGTGTATTCGTGCGGAGTCAGTGATGTCCCTGTTTTGTACACGTCGAACAGGTTGGCATGAAGGTGCAGCGAATTGATCGGATCGAATTCGGTCATGTTGACGAGATAGATCCGTTGCAATTCTCCTCGGGCAACCTGGATGGGTTGGTGCTTATAAGCGAACGCGATTGTGTTGACCGCGTACACTTCGTTTTCTCCGTCAAAGTTCGTGTCGAACCCATTCATCACCATCACCATCTCGTTAGCTGGAGGACGGGGCGTGGGAGGGTCTATGATGAACGTCCCATAAAGTCCTTTTGCGATGTGCTTTTTCAACGGGACCGTATGGCAATGATACAGATGGAGGCCAAACGGGCGCGCTTCGAACTCGTAAACGAACGTCTGGCCTGGATCTACCACCTCGAAGACGCCATCCATCCTCGCCGAATGGATTCCGTGGAAGTGAATCGTATGGGGATGGGCTCCGAGGTTCTGAAAGTTCACCCTTATCAGGTCACCGGCGGTGGCCCGCAGGGTGGGCCCGGGAACCTGCCCGTTGTAGGTCCACGCAGGGAAAAAAACTCCCGGCGCAATTTCTATTTCCCGATCGATAGCGCGGATATCATAAGTGCGCAGGGTCTGTCCGTTTTCAAGCGTGCTAACTGCACCGTAGTCAAAATCAGAAAGGAACTCAATCGGGTCGATCGACCCGTCGGTGACACGGCCAACCGTCCCCATCACGCCGGGATCATGAGGGTCGGATTGGGTCAGAGTCGCTCCGGCTGTGGCGATCTTCGAAGATGCCGCGAGGCCAGCGACGCCGACGACTCCACGTTTGAGAGCATCACGCCTGCTGATTCCGTCGGGTTTCATGCTTCCTCTTCGATCAAAGAACATTGCAGGGAAAGCGCCAACTCGTGGCCGAGCACTTCATTCTTCCGGTCTGCAACCAACCAGATTTCGACCGGACCACGGAACGGTTGATGCGAAACCACGTCAAAGGTCACGCCGGGTTTCAGTCCGAGAGATTCAATAAAACGCAGGCGGGCCGGATCCTGATCACCGACCACAACCAATACCACCCTTTTTCCGGCTGGCACGTCGGTCAAAGCAACTGTGAGTGGTGTTTCGATCTCTCCCGATTCCGTTGGTATCGGGTCTCCGTGAGGATCAAATCGCGGGTTGCCCAGAGCTAAAGCCATCCTTTGGATCAGCAGGTCCGAGGCCGCGTGCTCGAGGCGCTCGGCCTCGGCGTGCACCGCGTCCCAGGAAAATTTTAACTTTTCCATCAGGTAGGTCTCAAGAATCCGGTGCCGGCGAAGCATCGCAAGCGCCACACGACGCCCCTCATCGGTTAGGTGCACGCCCTTGTACGGTTGATGTTCAACCAGCCCGTTGTCCGAAAGGCGTTTAATCATCCCAGAAACCGAAGGCGCCGAAATCTGGAGCGCCTCTGCGATGGAGGTGGTCTGAGCCGGTTGTCCGTGAGCTTCGAGCTTGTAAATCGCCTTCAGATAGTCTTCAGTCGAAACACCCAGATCGATGGAGTTGATTTGCGCAGTCATGAAATAGAGTCAGCCAAATTATGATTTAGTGTATCCTAAACTATATAACAAGATCGCCCGAAACTCAATGTTGGGCTATGAACTGATTCGAGGGGCCCCTCTATAACAAGGCCAAAAAACCGCTAATGACTCGCTCCGTGAGACCCCACACAAAGTGTGGACCGACCCTGTATCCGGGCACCTTCAACAAGCGGCCATGGGCCCTGACCGTCTTGAATTCATAGGCTTGATCCAACTCCGATATCGAGGCGCGGATATCCAAAACCGCCTCGGGCCCAAGCGACAGGCGTTGAACCGATTCAACAACAAACACGAACGGCCTCACCAAAATATCTGGAAGCACAGGATTCCTGGGGTAGACATCATTCAATTGTCCCGAAGAGGTAACCGGCACCACAAGCCCCATTTCCTCTAGAGTTTCGCGCCGGGCGGTAGCGGCGAGATTTGCATCTTGCTGCTCAGAATGTCCTCCGGGCAGAGAAATCTGACCTGACCAGGGATCTCCCGGCCTTTCCGCCCGTTTCATAAGGAATAATTCAAAACCCTGGGTAACCGGCGTGAGGACAAACGCGACGGCTGCTGTGCGGGCCCCCGGGGCCGCAACTTCTTGTGGTTTGTGACTTTGGAGCCGTTCGGTGAGTTTATCAATTGTAAGACGCAAGTGGAACAACTCCTGGTCCCGGGGCTAGTAACACGAATATTGGTATGATTTTCGCAACGTCGCTAAATATACCAGACATATCTGGCAGGGACCGAGAGCATGGAAGCTCTAAAATGCCGGGAACGGAATACTCAAAGCCTGGAAAAGAAAAATGGGTAAAATCACAGTTGGGGTAGTAGCGGTAGCGACCATAGCCGCAGGACTGATCCTGAGTCGTAAAACTCAGCGTCCTGCGATTGCGGCGGCAGACGATGCTCCCTTTGACATCGAAGATCTCTACGAAGCTGGGCTGTAAGCCGCTAAACAAGCGTTCTTACAAAGTGGTCCACAGTCAACTCGAACGCCTGGTCTAGCGGTCGAGTCATTCCCGCCCACGGATGTTTCGCCTCAAACGTGTGAGATCCCCCGGCAAGCACCTTCAAAACAGCGTTTTTTGAGGCCTTTCTCAATGCCTCCGCCTCCCCAACCCCCACTGTTTCATCCCCCTCGCAGTGCACGATTAACCACGGCACATTTACCGATTCGGCCAACAATAACGGGTCGTGGTGCGAGCCGTTACGCTCTATGTCATCCAGGATATCGGTGCCCAGCTCCAACACTTCACCGGTTCTGGCGTTCACGACTTCCAAAAACCCATTTTTTCTCCATGTGTCCACGGTCACGGCATCCCAACGCAAAAGTTTAGATATTCCCGACCATGTTGCGAGGGACTTCACCTCTGGACGTCGGGCGGTTCGACCAATTGAGGCGGCCCCTCCCATTGAGTAGCCCAACAACCCAATAGCAGTGGGGCTGGCCAAATCAGCCACGAGACCACCGTCTAACGAAGCGTCGATTATCGCGTCTAAATCTTTGGCGTGATTGGTGTACGACAGATTCCTGAACCTTTCAGGTTCGGAAAACGTTAGGCTGTCAGGTCCAACCCCCGATCCGGAAAAATTGAAGGAGATCACCGTAATCCCGGTACCCGCCAAACGCGAGGCAATATGGGGGAAAAAGCCCCAGTCCTTAAAACCTTTGAACCCGTGCGAAATAACTACGGCAGGCATGCCCACGCCGCCTCCGCTGAAACGCACTTCGCCCCGCAGAGGCAGATTGTCAGCTCCTATGAGCTCGAATGCAGTTTTTACTGGTGTAGCCATGTCAAGCTTTGACCTCATGGTTTGCCACCGGTATCTTCACGGTGTGGTATCAATGAAAGTTTCCTCATGGGTCTGACGATGCAACCATCCGCCCCAGCCCTGGACGCGGTAGGAAGGGCTATTACGGCCCGCAGGGACGTTCTCGTAGCAGAATGGACCAAATGGGTGTGCCAGCGGGTCAACTGCGAGGCTGACTCAGTAGTAGAACTCCAACTCGGCCTTCTCGTAGACATCCTTGGCGAAATGCCGGGTCCATTGCGCCGACCGGTCACGGAGTTGTGGTACCGGGTTTGTGAAAGCCATGGGAGGGAATCGGCTTTTCGTGGTCTGGCCGCCGGTGAAGTGGTCGAGGAGCTTCAACATCTCCGTGAACTTTTGATTCGCCACCTCGCCGAAGTCACTGCCGCACTACCTGCGCGTCAATATCTGGCCACAATCATGCGTTTGAACCGGTTCGTCGACAAGGGGATTTCCCACGCGGTAGTCGGCTACACAGATTCGCTGGTGGAGACCCTTTTCAACCAGAGCGGCGTTCCAATATCTGCGGGGAACGACCCCAAAACTGAGTCAATTAAACGAGTGCAAATCTACCAGGCCGAACTTCAGACAATTCGCGATTCCCTGGACCGTTAAGCCGACACAATCTCTCCGCCATCAACATTGATCACGTTCCCTGTCACCCAGTAGGTACCGGGCAACGACAATGCGACCACGGCTTGCGCTACGTCTTCGGGCCGGGTGAGCCTCTTGTAGGGATTCTTTTTTCGAGCTTCCTCAAAGAGGATGGCGCTTTCGGGAATCATCCTGGCAGCTGGCGTTTCGGTAACTCCACCCCTGAGAGAATTGACCGTGATCTTGTACGGTGCCAGCTCAAGAGCCAACTGTCGCGTGTGGGACTCCAGAGCACTTTTGGCTGCTGAAACCGCTCCGTACGACGGGAAAACACGTAACGACCCGGAGGAGGTCATCGAAAGAATCCTCCCGCCTTCGCCCATCAGACCCATTTCCACCAGATCTTGCGACCAGTAGACCAGGGAATGCGCCATGACATCCAGGGTCATGGTCATTTGTTTCTGGCTGAGGGGGTTTTCTCCCATGTAAGGGCGTAATGTTCCAAAAGCTAGCGAATGCAACATGACAACGACGGATCCTCCGTTGTCGGCAAATTCCCTGGATAGATCAGCTAGCGTTTCACGACGCTTCTCCTCGTCGGCGGCATTGATATTGAAAAAGATTGATTTTTGTCCAACTTTTTCAATTTCAGCCCGAATCCGCTCGACCTGTTCCATTCCGGCTTTTCTGTCGAGATGGACTCCAGCGATGTCGTAACCGTTCCTGGCTAATTCCAAGGCGCACGCTTCTCCGAAGCCGCTCGACGCGCCGAGTATCAAAGCCCATTTGGGCGCATTCGCTTGTGCCTGATCCAAAACTTCCTCCCTTTCGTGGACGTAAAACTAGTTGATTGGTTGCTGGGATGGGAAGTCGGAATAACCATGGGGCGCATATCTGAGCGTGATTCGAAACAACGTCGCGACCCTTCGAATCACCTCAATCGCCTTATGCCACCTTCAGTTAAGTATGTTTGATCATGTCAAAACCACATAGCAGAATCATCCCGCGAAAAGTCCTTTTCGGTAACCCGGACAAGGCCAGCCCCAAACTCTCACCCGACGGAAAGTCTTTTTCTTATCTGGCTCCCGCCGGGGGCGTCTTGAACGTCTTCGTCGGCAAGGCAGATGGTTCTGAAATGAAGGCTGTAACCTCTGACTCGGAAAGCGGCATCCGATCGTATTTCTGGGGGCAAGACAGCAAATCAGTTTTGTATGTGCAGGACAAAGGCGGAGACGAAAACTGGAGACTGTACCGGGTCACGCTCGAAGACAGCGAAATTCAAGAACTCACCCCCTTCGACAATATTCAGGTGCAGGTAATCGAGTACACCAAAGACCATCCGGGTAAAATGGTGATCGGTCTGAATAAAGACGACGAGCGAGTCCATGATGCCTACATGCTGGATCTCCAGTCGGGTGACCTCACAATGCTCGAAAAGAACCCCGGTAACGTGCTGGGTTTCATGTGCGACTCCGACCTTAACGTTATGGGCGCAATTGCGAACCAACCGGATGGATCATTCGAATTCCGAGTCCGCAACAAGCCCGAAGAAGAGTGGCGCACCCTGGTCTCCTGGGACTCCGAAAACAACCTCACCAGTAGCCCACTTCTTTTTACGCGGGATGGGTGCGTGCTGATGAGAGACTCCAGGGATGTGAACGCGTCTCGCTTAATAAAATACGATCTTTCCAATGACGAGTTTGAGGTTGTTTCCTTTGATCCGGACTACGACGTCAGCAACGTAATGGTCCACCCGGACACACTCGAACTGGAGATGGTGGGATACACCCGAGCGCGCCTGGAATGGGAAGTTTTGGATCTGGAAGTTGGGAAGGACATGGACAATATCGCACGGCTCCACCGGGGTGACTTTGTGGTCTACGACCGCACTGACGATGACCGAACCTGGTTAGCCGGTTTTACTGCCGATTCGGGACCGGCTGCTTACTATCGGTATGATCGAGATACGTGCGAAGGAAGCCTTCTCTTTCACAATCGCACCGACTTGCTCGACTACGCGCTCTGCGAAATGACACCCATATGTTTCGAAACCCGCGATGGACTAACCGTGCACGGTTACCTGACCCTCCCCAACGTACCGGAACAGCAAAACTTGCCCCTGGTCCTCAACGTGCACGGCGGTCCCTGGGCTCGAGATTCCTGGGGTTACGACCCCGAAGCTCAATGGCTGGCAAACCGCGGATACGCTTGCCTGCAAGTCAACTACAGGGGCTCAACAGGATATGGTAAGAACTTCCTCAACGCCGGCGACCGAGAGTGGGGAGGTAAGATGCAAAACGACCTGGTCGACGCGGTCCAATGGGTGGTCGAAGAAGGCATCGCCAACCCTCAACGCCTGGCGATCTACGGCGGATCATACGGAGGCTACGCAGCTCTGGCGGGCGCCACTTTTACACCGGACCTTTTCCGTTGCGCGGTCGACATAGTGGGACCAAGTAATCTCATTTCGTTTATCGAAACGATACCTGCCTACTGGTCCAACTACCTGCAAATGTTGCATGAGCGAGTCGGGAATCCGGAAACAGACGAAGAATTCTTGAAATCGAGGTCGCCGTTGTTCCATGTGGATCAAATCAAAATCCCAATGCTAATAGCCCAGGGAGCCAACGATCCCAGGGTTAAGCAGAGTGAATCCGAACAGATAGTGGCTGCGATGTCGAAGAACGGCGTAGAGCACCAATACATGTTGTTCCCCGACGAGGGACACGGCTTCGCCAAACCGGAAAACAAGTTGAAGTTTTACGCAGCGGCGGAACGGTTCCTGGCTGACCATCTCGGCGGCAGGATCGAGTGAAGCCGGAACAGACGGATGGCCTGACAAACGGGGGCAACACCACCCACCCAACTCCTCCCCCCGCACCCCTCCCTCGTTTGATTCATTATGAGTACACAAGACCAGGGAAATCCGTGGCGGTGTACGACCACTGGTTGATCCACGACGACTCTGACCTTCAGGTTTTGTTCATGCCCCAATACACGGGTGCCGACATTAGCTTCGGGACAACGAAGGCGATTGAAAACGGCGGCGCGATGGTCTGGTATCTCTTTCCAGGCAAGTGGTATGACATCGGCAGTTTTTTTCTGGCCGATGGAACGCAAACCGGATGGTACACAAACTTCTGCACACCCGTGAAAGCCGATGGAGACAAATGGTTTGCCACCGACCTGTTCCTTGACCACTGGACATCGATAGACGGACACCGCATGTGGTTAGACGAAGACGAGTATGCTGACGCCGTTTCAAATCAACTTATTACGACGGCGCAACAGGGTAAGGTTGAAGCCGGGCGACAGGAGGTTGCCCACAGGTTGGAAGGCCCCTGGCCGCCCGAAGTGGTCAAACCATTCACGCTGAAACGAGTCTTGTGTGTACTTGGCGAAAACAGTTAGAGATTCAAAGTTCAGCGTAAAAGAAAAGCCCGTTCTGGTCACGATCGAAAAACGCAAACTCCCGCGTTCCCCAGGGTGTCTCCAGCAACTTTGTGTTGCCGTGGAAAACACCAACGCCTTGAAACTCTTCAAAAAGAGCCTCTACATCCGGCACTACAAAGCGCAATTGCGGTCGTTCCACAGCTGCCCACTCCGACGCATCGTGCCATTGTACATGGATCTCAACATCGTCCCGCTTTAAGCCCGCGTAGTGGGGCGTGTCCGCTGAGTCCTGAAACAGCAACGTGAAGCCGAGCAGCTCGACATAATACTTGATTGCTGCCGCAACATCCTGAGATGGTAAGACCGGGTTCACAGCTTTTAGTTTTGCCAACACCAAATCTGCCTCCACCTCAATTGGTCAGGGAATAAAACGTCTTTGCAAACTACTCGTCGCGTTTTCCTGATACAACCAGCGTAAGTCAGGTACAACTACGTCGCCTTAGGCAACGTATCGTGGCTCCATGCTACGACTCAAGACGCTCGAAAACCTCGGTCATGTTGCCGATCTATTCCACTCTCTGGGATACACTCGCCACCTGGAACAGATCTCCGACAAGGTCTGGACCGTGGCGCGATGGAAGGGTTATCGGATAACGGCGGCTATTGCCAGGGAACCCCGTTCTCAAGCAGTCGCAATGGCTAAAACTATGATGGCACATTCTCGCCGCTCGTTGGCTGTAGTGATTTCCCCGAAAAAGGAAATGGTGATAGTTGCGCCGAGGATCGGGGTACCGGGAGTAACTCGCGTTCTCACCATCGTGCTGGCGGCTCCGACCACGTTCGAACTCCACAAACTCGAGCTTCTGCGCCCGGCTGAGGGAATTACAGCACTAGCCCATTCCTTGAGAGTAGCCGAGGTCCTGGACAGCGAACCGGCCGGAGACAGGTTTTTCACCGCCTTCCGGGTGATCTTCGAGAGAATGGTTGTCAGCCGGCGCGACATACCGGAAACCGAGGCCCACACCCTGGTATTGCTCTCGTTGGTGCGAATGTTGTTTCTCTACTTCGTTCAAGCCAAAGGGTGGTTGGATGGGCGGTACGACTACATTCACTCTCTTTTTGATCGGTCACTCCAGAGCCGAAAGCACTTTCACAGAGAAGTCCTTGGGTCGTTGTTTTTCGGGTCGTTAAACGTTCCCTTCGGTGAACGCTCGGACAACGACTTTCCCGAGGTTCCTTATCTCAACGGCGGGCTTTTCGAAGCCAACCCGGTTGAAAAAAGGTGGCCTGACTTCGAGCTTTCAAACGAGATCTGGCGCGACGCGTTCGACGAGTTGTTTGAAAGGTTTCAATTCTGCGTGTCAGAGGCCCGCGACATTGACTCCATAGCACCGGACATGTTGGGGCGGGTTTTTGAACGACTGGGTGAAAGGGATAGAGAAGCTACGGGCACCTACTACACCCCGGAAGTCATCGTACAACAAGTTGTAGAATCGACCCTCCAAACGGCACTACAGGACCGGGAAGGGATAGACGCTAGGCGAGCCAGGAAATGCGTGGCCGGCAAAGCCGAAACTCGCGACAAATCCACCCTGGTCTTCTTCCTGAAGAACCTGAAACTCCTGGATCCAGCCGTAGGCTCGGGTGCTTTTCTACTCGGTTCGCTCGAGGCGCTCACCAGGATGTGGCAGTCGGTATCGCCCGAGTCGAACCTGCAGGGAATCCAGCGACAGATTATTAAAAACAACCTTTTTGGAGTCGACCAGAGTCCGATCGCAGTTAAGCTGGCCGAACTGAGGCTCTGGCTAGCGTTGGTTGCACAGGATCCAACCACCGACATCCGCAAGATCGAACCACTGCCCAACCTCAATGGCGTCATTCGCCAGGGAGACACCTTAATCGACCCGATCGCCCCCTTGCGGGCGGGTTTTCCGAACGCGTCTAACCACAGAGTATCCACGGTGCGCGACTCGGTTTTCTCGGCGCGGGGATCTGGATTGGCTGATCGGATGCGCGCGCTCAGAAAGGCCGAGCACGACCTCGCTTCGGAATTGCTACAAAAGGCAATAGACGCTGCCGAGCAAAAGACCAGTGAGATCGAATCGTTGACGGACGAAAAGGACCTGTTTGGAAAACCGCGAACGCTTCAAGCAAAGGAGCAACGACAGCTGGAGAAGTACCGCACTTTAAAAAAAGAGATGGTCAGCGAGCTCAACGAGGTGAGAGACGGGCGGATTCCGTTCTTCTCTTTTGAGGTTCACGCCCCCGATGTAATGAAGCGTGGTGGATTCGATGTCGTTGTTGGGAACCCTCCCTGGGTGAGAGCCGAAAAGTTATCGCCCGAGTTGCGGGAGACCTTGAGAGAGCGCTTTACGTGGTGGAGGGGAAGTCGAGATAACGGATACGCGCACCTTCCTGATCTCTCAGTCGCTTTTCTGGAACGAGCTTTTCAACTTACCGCACCGGATGGTGCGATCGGATTCCTGGTTCCGAGCAAGCTCATTTCCTCCAGATATGGGGAAGTCGCCCGCGCACACATAGTCAGGGAAAGCACGATTACCTACCTGCACCGCGTACCGGAGCACCACTCAAACAAGTTCGGTGCCACGACCTATCCGCTGGCAATAATCACGAAAGTGAGGAAGCCGCACGCTCAAAGCAAAGTGGAGATTGGCTTCACAGACAGCGTAAAGGTCCCGCAGAAAGGCTTCGAAGAAACCGGTCCCTGGTTACTGCAAAGCAACAGGTCGCAGCTAGCACTCAGCATCTTAAAAAAAAGGGGGGTCGCACTCAGAGATCTTTCAGCACCCCGGTTGGGTGTAAAAACTGGGGCGAATGAAGTGTTCGTAGGAAAAAAATTGGAGGAAACAGGAACAACAACGATCATAAGGTTGGGCGACGATACGGTGGAGGTCGAAACCGCCATCGTAAGGAACGCGTTGCGCGGTCGGGATATTCATCGTTTCGAAACCCGAAACAACCAGGTCATTCTGTTTCCCTATCATTCGACGGGGAGGGTCCTGGAAAAACTCCCACCACATCTCGCCGCATACCTTGAGCGTCGACGCACGGCACTCGAAGCGCGTTCCGACTACCGTGATGAACCTTTCTGGTCTCTCTTCAGAACAAGACCATTGCAATCGGCTTACCTGTTGGTCTGGGCGGATATAGCCAGGGAGCCCCGAGCCGCCGTGGTCAAAACCGGTCCCGCCAGTCCAATCCCGCTGAACTCCTGTTATCTGTGCGGATTCGACAACTCAATCAGAGCACACTGCGCAGCGGCCGTTTTCAACTCCGTCTGGGTCGAAGTCCTCGGTCGAACACACGCGGACGAAGCGCGTGGAGGCTACCGACGATTCAACGCGCGAATAGCAGGAACGATCCCAATCCCGAAAAACATGGCCAGTGCGCGAAGGTTGGCTGCGCTGAGCATCAGGGCGCATAGAAATGGAAGCTACGACCAGAACGAGATCGACGAGGAGGTTGCGAAGGCTCTCGACATCACCGAAGACACCCGCACCCAACTCCGGTCCTTATCTAACTGCTAACGACCTCATCGTGGTACGGGAGTCGATTATGTTTCCGCTCGACTTCGGTCCGAGGGGTGACGTCTCTGCGATTAAACAACAACTTTGCGGTGGTATGTGGCGTTGTGTCGATCGTGCCTGGAATCCTCCCAACTGGCTCTGGCCCCACCAAAAAGTCGCTGCCACACGGCTGATGGGGAGTATCAACCTCTTCGGAGGAGCCATACTCGCCGACGCCGTAGGATTAGGAAAAACTTATGTGGCTCTGGCGCTGGCAACTCGCTTCCGAAAGGTCAGCGTTTGCGCTCCCGCTGCTTTGATTGGCCAGTGGCGGGCAATCGCCGCGCAGCTCGGCGTCTTCATCAATCTGGTTTCTCACGAATCTCTGAGTCGCCTGGGGAGGATAAGGAAAGCGGACCTTGTCATCGTGGACGAGGCACACTGGTTTCGAAACCCTTCTACTAAACGGTACGACCGGCTGGCTCGAGACATTTCTGCGACGCGGGTGTTACTGGTAACCGCAACGCCGGTCGTAAATCGAGCGGCAGATATTGTTCACCTTCTGCGTCTTTTGTTGGCCGACAACGGCCTTGCTGTTTGCGGGCTCCGTAGCATCGAAAACGCCGCTCTGGATGAACTTGCAAACGCCGCGTCCAGTTTGATGGTTTCCCGTAGTCATCAGTGTCTGGAAAAAAGCAACTCAATGCCTGGTGCTCAGGACCGCATCTTCCGCGGGCCATCGTTACGGCCCGACGTCGAGACCACGGTATTGGGATTAATCGATCGACTTCGGTTTCCGAATTTCGGAGACGTTGCAGTACCGCACCTTCTTAGAAAACACATGTTCAGGAGATTGGCATCTTCGCGATCCGCTCTGTTGGAAACGATAGGCCGGCACCTCAACTATCTGCGACGAGTGATGGAGGGTGGAATTGCTCAAACATCTCGTAAGCATATCCGAGCTCTGGTCGACCCTTCGGACGGCAGTCAACTGGACTTCTTATCCGCGTTTTCGGCGTCCATACTACGAGAGGCAGATAGACAGAGCTTGTTGAGGGAAGAAAAATTACTCCTCACAATCGCAAAATCGATTGGCGAACCGACGGAGGAACCGAAAGCCGAACTCCTAAAACAACTTCTCCTAAAACACGACGGGAAAACAGTCGTTTTTACCTCGGCAATCGCGACCGCTCGTTCACTGGCGGCACACCTGGGGTGGTCACAGTTGGCCCTGGCCACCGGCAGGGGCGCACGAATCTCTTCGGGGCCGATTCCGTTCGATACAGCGCTGGACCTGTTTTCTCCTCAATCCCGCTGTCGCCGGCAACCGCAAAGGTCAACGATCGTCAACACTTTGATCGCCACTGACGTCGCCAGCGAAGGTTTGAATCTTCAAGACGCCGACATGGTTGTGCACTATGACCTGCCATGGAACCCATTGAGGCTGCAGCAACGAACTGGTCGAATTAGGCGCCTGGGTTCGGAACACAAAAAAGTTGGGGTTACGTGGTTTCTTCCGCCTCACAACCTGGAGGGACGGCTGGGGATGCAATCGCTGATAGAAGCGAAGGCACAAACCCAGGTGGCACTGGGGCTTTCCACGTCAAGCGTCGTGGGTGTGTCCGATTATTTCAACAGGGGTGCGGATTTACGTGAGGCGCTCTGTACAGCAGGACTCCCGAGATTCGAGAACGCTGGATGGGCAATGGTCAAAGGTCCGCCGTTGGCAGTGTGCTGTTTGCGCTGGACCTTCTCCAAAGGTTCGATGTTCGAAACACTAGCAATAGAACCCGGCGGAGTATCGACCGAGGCCGAGGCCGTCAATCGCGCGTTGCTTGATCTGGCACTTAAACCTGCGGCGGATGGCTCTATTCCAGGTTGGCTCACGAATTCAATCAACGAACACATCAGAAAACGGCTTGTCATATCCCGCGCATCCGCTGAGGATGTTAGCAGGCTTTCTAGGGAAATAACAAAGAAGGGACGAGAAGCGGCGCGCCGAGGCCAGATTGACACGTTAATGCGTTTGGACGAACTATTGAACAGCCTTCAACACGGAGTCACCGAGGGTGGGAAGCGGGACGCGACCGATGTCCTATTTGAAAACCGATCAAATTTTCCGATCCTTCATGGGCCCACTCCCCTCCGAGTTACTAGAGTAAACACGGTTTCTCTTTTTTTCGGAGACGGGTCGGCTTGATTGGCTCAATTGTCGATGCCTCGATACGAAGCATTGGTGACGGTGCGGTAGAAAAAGGGCCGGACCCGAAGGCCCGACCCAATGGAACTACACAGCGCTTGACTGAAACCTTGAATTACATCTGTATACATTCGGTTCCGGACGACGAAACGTCCACGAACTTCGCCGCCGAAGTGGCAGAGTTACTCGAGTTATCTGCGTCGCTCACAATCACCCTCACATATGAGTCTGACGTACCGACGAGATAGGTGAGTTCCACCGCGGTGGCCGTTCCATGATTGACGTTTGAATACGGGCCGAATTTGCGAGTCGCGCTTTGCCACTGAAACGCGTACGTACCTCCTCCTCCCGAGTAGCTGGACGGCCAGTACACACACTCGTCGTTGGGGAGAATCGGATGGTCCCCGTCGTCTGAATCGATGGTTCCCACCACGATCGGACTCGGTACTCCAGCAACAAACGAAATAGTATCCCTCGGCCATGGGAACCTCACATTCTTACCCTGGCTTTCAGCTTCTAGAACGATACGGGCCGCCGTGCTGTTTTTACCACGAACCGATACCGTTGTCAGGGTGTTCTGAGTAATCTCTGCCTTGGAAGTGTCGCTAATAGTCCAAACCACGGCATCGGGATTCCCACTGCTGAAACTAGAAAGAGAAAAAACCTTCGTTACTCCGTCCCCGATAGAGTCTGGTTGGTTTAGGGCAAAATCCGGCTGGGCAGGAACAAAAGGCCGATTCCAATCAACACCATATGCAGGTCGAATTCCCCATAACCAGTCAAACGCCTCATATTCATGGGCGCATCCCAGACCCGCTACATTGTGCTGTGAATTAGTAGGGCAACTCTGCGTCCAACTTGAGTCGGCAAAGTCGTCACCATCCATTTCAGTGCCGCGGCCGATCACGTGCGAGTGGATTTCATGTTTGACAAGACCTTCAATGCCGCTCTGCGGAACGTTGAATACATTCGACCCTCCGAAACCGCAGGTTCCCGAATGTCGCTGGATTTCCACTCCGCCCACGGTGCGGCCGCAATACAAGTTTCCGCCAACGTCTTTTATGCTCAACCAAACCCGAAGTCCTTGACCACTTGTCGAAACCTCCCAATTTGGCGCTCCCGCTTCCACACCAGCGTTCCAATCGTCAACGAAGTCGTTGACGGGGGTCGTAAGGACTGTAGCTCCACCGTTAACAGCATCTACGTAAACTTTGCGCGTGGTACCGCAAACAAATGCGCCGCCTCCGCCGAGCACGTCATCCCACCTATCCTGGCCGGGGGCGTCACAGGCACCTGGACTGGTCGCGAACATCGGAGAGTCCTCAATATTAATTGGAGCATTTGGATGGTCGGCGCACGCCAAAACCAAGAGCATTGATGTCAGCGCGGTACCCCGGTAAATCTTTGGTCCCCTCATCATTTACCTCACAATTGAATTAGAGTTAGCGCCCATCACATGATACTATAAGCGGGTATTTAAAGAAACCGTTAAGAAACAATGTCGTTTGATGGGCTCCGCATAAACAGTCGATCAACATTGGGTTACCGGTGCCGGACAAAAACCACCAATCAAACGTCGGAATTGGTACTTTGCCCGGCCTTGATTAACCCCGTCTCCATCGCCATCTTCTCCGCGTCGAAAGCATTGTGAACCACTGCGCAGGCTGTTTGGCAAAACCCACGACCTACACCGTGACGTCCAAATGACTACCGATTTGAAGCGCCCCGCGACTATGCCGGACAATCGTAGTTGGCGGGATAACGGATGGCTCAAAGCCGTCGCCGTTTTAGCTCTCCTCTTCATTTTTCTCGTTGGGGTTAACGGACTCAGTGGTGGGTTCAAGTCGCTTGGCCGAGATTTTGTCGACGGATTTTTCCGAGCGACCGAAAACCCGCTGATCGGTTTGATGGTCGGGATTCTTGCTACAACCATCGTGCAGAGTTCTTCGGTAACCACTTCCTTGATCGTTGCGCTGGTGGCCGCGCCCGAAAACCCGCTGGCGGTGAGCAACGCCATACCGATGATCATGGGCGCCAACATCGGGACGACAGTTACCAACACGATCGTTTCGCTGGCTCACGTGGGACGACGCGATGAGTTTATGCGGGCTTTTTCGGTAGCCACCTGCCACGATTTTTTCAATTTTATCACGGTAGCCATTTTGCTCCCGATCGAATTAGCCACCGGGATTTTAGGGAAAACAGCTGCAACTATAGCCGAGAGCCTCGGTGACGTCGGTGGCCTGACATATGAGAGCCCGTTTAAAACCGCGATAAAGTCGGGTGTGCATGTGGTTGAAGATGTGCTGGGGATATTTGGCGGGTCGGACTCTGTACAGGCCATTCTGCTAATAGTGATCAGTATCGTTTTGATTTTTTTCGCCCTGACCTTTGTCGTGAAGGTCCTTCGGTCCGCCATGCAATCCCGAGTAGAGGTTTTTGTCACCAGAGCATTCGGCAAAAGCCTGGTTCTGTCGGTAATAATCGGAATGATCGTTACCGTAATGGTGCAATCCAGCTCGATTACAACATCGCTGTTGGTTCCACTGGCCGGGGCGGGAGTTCTTACCATTCACCATGCGTTTCCAATCACCGTGGGAGCCAACATCGGCACCACTGTCACGGCACTGCTTGCCGTAATGGCTGTGTCAGGTGAAAACGCGGTTTACGGACTGACCATCGCACTTGTGCATCTGATGTTCAATCTGGTCGGTACATTGATGATTCTGCCTGTTCCGGCGATCCGGGTAATTCCGATCAACATGGCTAAAAAACTTGCCAGCGTTGCGGTAGAATCGCCCAAGTGGGCTCTGGTGTATGTCGTCTTGCTGTTTTACGGACTACCCGCAGCACTGGCCTTTTTGGATAAACTTTTCTAGGTACAACCAATGCTAAAAGAACTGATTTCGATTTTCAGCGCCGGCGATCCACTTGAGGACATGGCCAAGCGGTTCAGCGAAATGTTGACACTCGCCAACGAGATGACTCTGGCCGGTGGTGAAATATTTTTTGGGTCCGAAACTAGCCCGGAAGCGCGGACGGCGGTCTTCAAGAAAGACATCAGCGTCAACAAACTTGAACGCAAAATCCGCAAACGAGTTGTCGCCCATCTCTCTTTACAGGGAAGAACCGGAGACCTTCCGTACTGCCTGCTCTTGATGAGCCTTGTAAAGGACGTTGAACGCATTGGCGACCATGCCACCAACCTCGCTGAGATTAGCGAGTTTCACTCAGACCCGCTGCCCGAAGACAAGATCACGAAGGAGTTGAAGGAAATTCGCAAAGAAGTAGAGACGATTCTCGCCGCTACTGCCGATGTCTTCAAGACTTCTGACAGGGAGCGCGCGATCGACGCCATCTCGGATGCGAAAAACATCCAGAAACGTTGTGATACTCTGATCGTTTCGATTGCCCAGAGTGCCTATACAGCCCGTGAAGCAACGGTGATTGCCCTGGGTGCGAGGTTCTACAAAAGGATTTCAGGGCACGTCCATAACATCATGTCGGCGGTGGTTATGCCCCTCCACAAACTCGACTATTACGACGAGAAGGAATTGGACAGGCATTAATTCGGATCGTCCGGCCCCTCGTTTTACTGCGCTTCGGCCAATGCAGTGTTACGTTGCCGGATCCCGTCAGCAATAGATTGGAAGACAGGATTGTCCCCGCAGATCGCTGCTGTTTCCGCAACAACAACGTCCAGTGCTGCTCCGGTCGACTCCATGACCTCTTCTACAATGCGCAAAATAGCTTTTTCGGGAAGGCCGAGTTCTTCGCCCACGGCGACCCAGCGGGCCTTTCGGACGAAATGTGAGTTGAAGTCGCCCCCGAGACTCATGATTTCGTCAGGATACTGACCCGCCATTACGGTGGTAGACAAAAGTCCGTAAAAGGGAGCCAGACCAATCCCATCAGGGCGATACAGAAGAGATATGTTTTTGCAGTGCCCGTTGTGATTTCCGATCAAATAGTTGAATACGAGCCAGCGGGCCAGAACCATCAGATCCCTGATGGGGAGAGACGACTCAGCTCGCAAAATATTAGCTATTGTTGCAAAGCCCGGACCGCCGGCGGACTCCCATTTGATACCCGGGGCCGTTGCTGTCGCCTGCGCAAAATCCTCTTGATGGAGTTTTCGGATTTCTCCGCCAGACGTCGTATCGCGATCAAAACGTGTCACCAACAAAACAGGTGCCGGAAGACGGAGAAACTTTACCTCGGCCACCGGTAGATCAATCCGGTCAGCCAATTGCATGCAAAAGTATTCGTTTTCTACTATGTCCAATTGGGCGAGGCTGCCTGCGGGACCCTTCAAAAAATGGGTGCTGGGCGAGCCGTTCTCTGGCAACAACCAGCCATGATCTCCTTTTATTAACGCCAGTTTAGGACGGGTGCCCGAAAGCACGAAACCCGAATCGACCTGGTACCTGGCAAAACTTCCATCAGATGTCTCAATGAGCCTGGCGATTTTTTTAACGGAAAGAGACCGGTAGGTAGGGGTGGGACCACCGCGTCCCTTTGGGACAATCGATACGATGCCGGGACAATCCAGAGCTGTCCCGAGAAGGCCGTGTATGTCGCCGGGCAACAGATTCATTTCCTGAGCCAGTCGATTCCGTTCATCGCCTTCCGGTAACAGATTTTCAAAGTAAGAACATTCAGTTCCCTTGAAGGAACCTGCCCTTTTTGGAAGGCTTATAGACAAAGAAGGAACCGAGTCGTCCCCCAGAACTTCCTCGCAGTATTTAAACTCCAGGCCATCCCCACCTACCCCCAGGCTACCGATTTCTGTGGATCCAGCGAAAACTTGCATGGCCTGCCTGGATGGTGGCTTTTGTTGAGGGATTGTTCGCGGAAGGCAAACTTCCAGATCCAAACCGTACATTTTAAGGACGTGAATGACGGTTTCAACGTTGGCGCGACGAGAACCCTTCTCCAGTTCGATCAAAAACCGGCGCCCAACCCCCAAAAATTCAGCTGCCTGGCCAAGGGTCATTCCGGCCAGTTGGCGACGTTCTTTTATGATGGATCCCAATTGGGTAAGGTCGTCTATCTTCATCGGGCGGACGAATATAGCATGATGTTCCTTTTTGGGAACCTTGACTCTTATGGACCAAAACCCTAGAGTCTGCCATGCCATCCACACAACAATTGAAAGACGCTGGCTTTCAATACTCCGAACACCCTGAGCCCCACGCAGCCCGATGATTTTCCTTCGGTTCCGTGGAATCGATTGCCACAGATCAAAAACACCGCCCCGGAGTTTTATGACTCACTCGGGTCTCATACTTCATGGATCAAACTATGGTTGAAGTTCTTATTCGACCCTGAAATCTCTCTATTTTCCCGTACAGTCAGGGCCAAAAGAAGCTGACAATCACTATCTGTGCGCTGTCATCACCTCACAACCATGAATCCATGCGGGCCCTGATACGCAATAAACGGTAAAGACGGATTGGCCCTGGCGGCTTCACGACTCCAACCAATGTCTTCATTGGTCAGATTTGGCGCGTAAAACATCACGTGAGGGGGAAAAGTACCAAACTGGTCAGTTCCGTTATATGTCCGGATGTGGTCGGTCAGCATGTAGGCGACACCCGGGCGACGGGGAGCAATAAACTCACCACTTTCAAAACCGGCCTGGATAACAGGCCAGATTTCGTTCATGGGAATCCCCTCCATGATCATGTTGCTGATTTTGATCACTTTTGGAAGGATTGTCTCGCTACCCTCGGCATCGTAGCAAGTGGGCTTACGATTGAGCGGGTGGTCTCGGTTGATGATGCAGTTGAATCCGTTGCTGCTTTCCCGGGCCTGAACTACCCCACCCTCCTCTAACACATAAACACCCGCACCAGCCTTGAGGTGATCCGGAGCTGCGCTCAGCGCGATTTCCATCTCCTCGGCCCTTGGCAAAAGATCTGGCATCAATTGCTCTCCCTGGGTAGCCAACAGGGGAGAAGTCGTAGTCACGGTAATCCCTAAAAATCCAACAAAAACAGCGCTTTTCATAGTACGAACCCTTGAGAAGAAACTCTATGGTCAGCCAAGTGTATATCGTCAAACGATATAAGGTCTTATCTGTTACCATATGCACCGCCGGTTGTTCCTGTTTCTAACATGATGCAAATAAACAACACTTGAAGCTATTTAATTTCGGGTTATATTCGGTGTCACAACCCCAAATAAACCCCGAAACCAAATGCCACCATTTCAACTCCACACAAAACTAAAACCAACCGTATTTAGACCAGGATGTCGCGACGCGGGAATGTCGGGAGCCCATTTTTCTAAACTTACCGACCTCCCAACCTCCCGACTTATCACCTTGGATTGCCCCGATTGCAACTCAAAGGTAGTCCCGGCTTCCGGGTGCTTTTTTTGTCCAACTTGTGGCTGGGGGAAGTGCGGATGATAGAAAAACAAACAGGTCGGGCCGCAGTATCAGGAGCCTTGGCAAGGAATTTGAGCCCTCTGAGCAGACGATCCGCAACTGGATCAAGCAGTCAGATCTTGATACGGGCCGTCGTACTGACGGTTTGACTACTGAGGAACGTGAAGAGCTTCGGCGTCTTCGTCGCGAGAAGTGGTTCGCCAGCCAAACTTTCTCCGGATCAGAAATGTGTCGGTGTCTGGTTGAAAAATTTCAGAGGTATTCGTGGCCGGGCAACGTACGGGAGCTCAAAGCAGTGATTCAGAGGCTTTCGGTGACGGTTGATGACAAAAAAATCTGCGGAGATCATCTCGAACTACTTGGGCTATCGGATGAGCATGCGGACCTTGATCTCGAAACGGCGCTGGAAAACAACGATTGGAACATCAATGCCACCGCCAGAGCAATCGGAGTGGCGCGTACAACTTTGTATAGACGAATCAAAAAACTAGGACTCAAAGGCGGGACCCAGCTTGTGCCAATGGTACACATTAGTGTATCGGTGGTACACTTCGTGGAACTCGGTGCGAATTAGTTAAATCGTTGTCCTTTAATAACTTAAACTAGTTTCAACAAGTGGCACACTAACTGCCTTGTTCACCTCCAGTGAATTCTTGGAAACTTCATCTGGAGTGGTGAACGATGTTGCGTATCGGACGGTTGTTAATCGGAATGGTGGTGGCGGTTTTCTTCTTTGCTTTTGGTGGCGAGGCTTTCGCGCAGGACAATGGCCAGGGGCGGGGCACTGGTGGTGGAGTGCAGGCGGCGGGGGCAGGATGTGAAGCCTTCGCTTTTGGAGGTGAAACGGCTGCCGCGACTGGATGCGGGGGTACGGGGGCTCCCGTGGATGTGACCCCGGATGGGAGTACTGGTCCGAACCGTCCGGCCAACTCCACGGGATACTCGGCCACATTTACCGTTCGGAATATCGGTGACGGGCCTTCGGACACCTACAATATCAGCTGCTCTGGATCAGCGAACGTAACGTGCACCGGTACCAGCAAGATCAAGGTTACGTTGTCTCAGGGAGCGGCAACGACCGTCAACGCGAACTATAATGTGGGGGCGATCGGTGCTGCGACGATTAGCCTTACGGCTACCTCCCAGACGTTCTCAGAAATCTCCAACAGTGGTTTCTACAACTTCACGGTTACGGGTCCGGAGGGTCCTCCGATCGCAAACCTCCACAATCACAACAGAGATAACAACGACCGGTCTCTTTGTTTGACGGTCGGTGCCGGACCGTCCGCGGCAGTACAATGCGGTGACCTCTTGATCACCCACTCGATGCCCGAATTTCAAACGCTAAACAGGGGGCGATCTCCGACACTCATTTACAACTCGCAAACACAACGGCCTCGCCCTATAGTGACGGCTCATGTGCAGATGGACCCGCAGTTGGCGGCACCAAACACTGTTTTCGCCCAACTGCAATTGAAGGTCGGGAGCTCGTGGTTGACGAAAGCTAGCGCGACCTACTCAGCCTGGGGTTTGGGTGAAACCAGGCAGATTGGTTTGGCGGTAGACGACCTCACCTTGCAGACTGGCTATTACCCGGCGCAACTTACCGTAACCAATCAATATTCGGGCGGGTCCCACCCGATGGTCATCACCGATACCCTGCTAATTGTCAACCGATCGTCGAGCCCCTTTGGGGGTGGCTGGTACATGGCTGGTGTAGAGCAACTGGTCATCAACGGTACGAATCCGATTGTGTGGGTCGGTGGTGACGGATCGGCTCGATTGTATGGTTACCGAGGATCGAATAAATGGGTGGCTCCGGCGGGAGCCCTTAGAGACACGATTGTTCTGTCGGGTAGCACGTATACCAGAAATGCGAAGTTCGGCGTCGAGGTGAAGTACAACTCGTCTGGGCAACACATCTCCACGAAAGACAGGGCTGGGAACCAAACGACGCTCAATTGGTCGGGGGGTCTACTTTCCAGCATCACCGTACCGCCGGCTGGTTCTGGAAGTTATACGTTTGCCTGGACCGGGCCGATTCCGCAAAAGCTGGATAAGATCACAGAAGGTTCCGGACGGGTTCTCGACGCCACGGTGTCCGGCGGACAACTAACTCAACTTGTTGATCCTGACAACAAGAATGTTCAGTTCACGTATGCCGGGAATCTTCTTCGCACTCGCCGTGACCGCGGGCTGAACACCTGGACCTATTGGTGGTCGGGAGTTCACGTGTCATCTGTTCGCAATCCGATTGCTCCTACGTGCGGAACCCTTTGTGATCCAGAACATTTGCGGTTGTCGCATTGGAACGATAAAGGAGTCCATATTGGCGTTGTTACCGGGACCAAGACTGCCGCATTGCTCTCAAGTGTTTACACTGTACTTGACCCGCCGAGCTTCTGGTTCCCGGCGTTGGCCGACACCACACGTTATTGGCTCAACCGCTGGGGAGCTCCAGATACTATCATAGATCCGGCAGGCAACAGAACCCGTTATTACCGACAGGACAGCGATGCACCGGCGATGGTGTCTAAAGTGATCTTCACCGACGGACGCACGGTTACGGCGAATTACAATTCCCGTGGCAATATCCTGTCCCAGACCGATGTTACCCACAGCGCCGGTGCCGCTACGACTTCATACGCATACGGAGACGCCAACGCACCTGATTCACCCACCAGGATTACCGATGCTGAGGGACTTTTCACTGATTTCACATATTGGCCAGCGGGAAACGCGAAAGCCGGACAGACCCATACTATCACAGCCCCTGGCGGGCACCGTACGGTCATAGACTATTCGCTTTCGTCCTGGTCGTCGGGGCTGGTATGGAGCATAACGGAAGAATCGGTACCGGTGGTTTCGACTTCCACTTGGACAAAAGCCCCGGCGAATATAGTTAGACAACTCTACTATGATGGCGACGGAAACCTCATCAAAGATTCCGTCGTTGGTGTCAGCGGCACGAACTATACAATTGACGGCCTGAGTAACAGGGTAATCAGCGTACGAGACAACGGTGGACACGTAACATCGTACACCTATGACCAGATGAATCGGGTTACTGCTGTAACAGATCCTGCTTCTGGCGCGACGAGGTATTTCTATTCGGCCACAGGCCAAATAGACAGCGTTCTGGACCCAAGAAACGTGCCGAGACGCTGGGTCTACGACGCGATGGGTCGTCAGATCCAAATGAAGGATGACCAGAATAATATTGAGTACACTTACTATGGCATCCGAGGTCTGGTCGACAGCCTGAGGACTCGAAACAGCTCGACTATTGGGTACACGTACGACAATCTGGGGCGCCTGATAAGCACCGATTTTCCTTCGTTGTACAACGACATGGTTGGCGGTTTCTCTGATCATCTGGCTCCCGGCGGTTCAATATCAAAAACGTACGACTCCGCAGGACGCCTGCTATCTGCTAGACTGAAGAGAAACGGCAGCACATATAGCTGGATCACCCGAACCTATCACCCAGAAGGAAGTCTCGATACAGAGCGGCAACGGATTTGGTCCGACGAAAACCACGCATACGTTCTCGATTTCACCAGCAGGAGTTGGTACGACCGTGCGGGCCGACGCACCGATTTTTTCAACGGGACCGACACGCTCCGGTACACGTACGGCCTGGATGGACGGCTTTCGAATTTGAACGTGAACTGGGCGGAATCCAGTTTGAGCGATGACAACTTCCAGTTCTTCTGGGATGGCCTGGGGCGTAGGGACCGTTTGCTCTTCACTGCAGGAGGGCCGGTAGCCGTGGAGTACGGGTACGACAAACGCGGAATCCAGCGAATGGTGTGTTCGACCAACACGAGCAACACCACCAATGAGGACAGGCTCGAATATCGCCTTCGACACACCGTGGTCGATCCAGATGGCCTCATCAAAACGACCACGGAAACTGCCGGAGGCAACCCCGGAGGTTGTGCGGCATCCGGCACGGTTTCTTTAAGTAGTAACTCTTTTACCTACGATAGCCGCCACCAGATGACGGCCAGGGGTTCAACTACATACACCTACGATGCCAGTGGCAACCGGACCCAGGAGCGATTGAACGGGAATCTGATCGAAATGCTTTCGATGAATTCCAGTAACGGTCCGTCGAACCACCTGCAGTATCGTTTTATAGGCGCCGTGCAACAACTGAAAACATCCTTTAGGTATTTGCCGGACGGGAGCCGCCTTCAGGAGGAAGAGCAAGTGTTGTCGAACGGCAATGATCGCTTTTTCGCCTACAACAGCCTGGGTCAGATGGTGCAACACGCCAAGACTAGTGCCTTGGGGTGGCCATCATCTCAAAGTTGCCAATACGATGCCCTGGGCCGACGTGTAGCTGTCTGCGAAGGCGGTGGGGGTGGAACCAGTCCCTGGCTTGGCTTCGATGGGCCGAACGTGATTCGAGGAATGAATCAGTCAAATCTGTTGACGGAATGGAGGTACGTTCACGGGCCTGGAACAGACGACCCGTTGGTTGGCGTACACAAAAACTGCACAACCTGCACGCCCTTTAAATATTTTTATTTGACGGACGGAGCGGGTCGTGAACTGGCGTTTACCTTTTCCGGAGGCACGGACGCCACTGGCGAACCGACGTATACCCAAAACGGAGGCAATCAAGCCGGGT
>JAJCZX010000014.1 GCA_029262195.1 Gemmatimonadota bacterium
ATCGGTCAAAGATCTCTCGAAACGCATCATGCGCTACATACGCAAACAGAACCAAGACCCCAGGCCCGTGAAATGGAAGTACAACAACCCCGCGCACCGAATCCAGATCGCTTAACAATCAAACGTTACAGTCCACTAGTAATAGTGACGGCCAGCCTTTCGCTCGGCTGCGGGGCAGGAAGGGAGAGGACCGTTCGACAATTTCCTCCCCTGCGTGCGACGAGGGGTCATTAACTACTCCAATAGTGACCTCGGGAGAAACGTTACTTTCAGCGGTTGCGACCTGGGCGATGACATTGTGATCGACGGATCTGGCCTACTGGAGTGGACCGCCCCGGGCGAAGTTAGATCGAACTTCTGTGTTTTCGGTGTACCTTCCAACTGCAACACCGGATTCTGGTGGAACGGAGATCTTACCGTCAGCACGGCAAACAAATCTCTTATCGTCGAAGAATTCGCCGTCTCAGAACTCGTGATGGTATCGAGTGGAGTGCTCTTCCCGGAGTTTACACGAATTGAGACAGGAGAACTCGGCTTCGCATCAGCGACAGCCACTCTTAACGGCACCGAAGTCGAAGTTGCAGACCCCAATTTATTGGAGAGTGTGTTCGACGTTTCTTCAGTCAGAGACGCGCCAATCCAGAATCCTACGGCCTCTCTAGCGTCGCTGACGGAAGCAGACGTCAAACGGGTCGCTTTTCATGCCGCCATTGAGTTGGTGAGGTTTCTGTTCAATGAAACATTGGAAACTCAGCGAGGAGACCACAGCCACACCCAACCGTGCGGCACCAGTGACGTAACCGTAGATACAGTGGCCAACCTCCCCACCATCGATGCGCGGTGGTCATTGTGCGAAGCGGGAGGAGTCTTTCTTTCAGGAGATTTTTCAATGTCCCGGCAAACGTTTTCTGAGGATCGAATCGAGATGCGGGTCACCGGAAATCTCGGCCTCACGGGGGGCGTCCCCGAGATCAACCTGGATGAGCTGGCATGGCTGCTCACTTTTCGCGACGGGTCCACAAGTCGGATTTCGGGACACATAAAAGCCGGGGGCGACCGAAGGGAATTCGCGTTTGATCTAATCCTGGACGACTGAGGCGCAGGACGATTCTCAAACCAAACGTGGCGTGGGCAAAAGCGGCAAGAATTAGGCAACCCCAGGACGCAAGAAAATTCACCGTAGAGTCAAGAATTGGAGCTCACCACTCTTGGTACGAAACGGGCTTCCCATTGTTTTACGCTTTTCTGCTTTCTCCACTCTAATTCGTTAATTCGGAAAAGTCGACACATAGTCGGCGGTATGATCTCAGCTAGTCTAGCTGGCCCCGGCCTCTGCCTTGCTTTGGATACACACTCCCGATTAATTCGGCATTGATGATCCGTTTCAGACTCGGAGGTTGCGCGAAATGTTTTCGGTGGCTCGGCCCTTTTGCGGCCCTCACGGTATTTGTGGTTGAGGGATGTAAATCGGGTGGGCTTCCGCCCGGAACTGCGTGGCACACATCGGAGGTGCTGCAGGTGCGGTTCGCATACCCTGATTCCTTTCTCGTGGGTCGTTTCGCGAACATATTCGGGGACATATCATCTCGGTCACCCTCCATCGCTGGAGAAGCTGCGCTGCCGTTGCAAAACGCGGTCGTGCTGGTCCGCCCCGAAGATCTTGGCTCCTACCCGCTTGACACTATTCCGGTGGGTGAGATACCGGTTATTTGGTTCGATAAGCCGTTCGGAGCCAAGGCCGCACCCAGGCTGCTACCACGACCTGATACCAGTTACGCTTTGGGAGCACTGAACGTGGTGGAGTACCCCGGCTTTCCCGGTCCGTATGGAGAGGAGGCATTTTACTATGTCGTGGAATTCCAGGACGGGACGTTATTGGAGGTGGCGGCGCACCGGCGCCAGGTGGGTATTTCGGACGCCGCAACTCACTTTGATGAAATCATCAAGGAGATTCTACCGACGTTGGAGCAGGTTGGAAAATGAATTCTGGCTCCGACTTTCGGGTTCGGTGACCGGTAGGTTCAAAAACTCGCCTGTTCAAAAATCCCATCTCAAACCGAACGTGGGCAACAACGGCAAGAGTTCATCATCCTGCCTCCTCACGGTCAAAACACCCGTTGGGCTGACTGACGTACCGAAATCATTGCCCCTGACGTTGCGGCGGTTCAGAACATTAAAAATGTCGATGTACACTGAGAACATGCCGCCCCCGAGTCTTGCATAGCGAGTAACCCTCGCATCGAGACGATGATAAACCGGCAGTCGGTCGGCGTTGTACTTCCCGAATTGGTGTTCGACGTAAAAATCACCGTTGGCCAGTGGAGTGACCTCGAATTCCCTCGGTGTTATGGGCCAGCCCGAGTGGATCTCGAAACCGAAATTCATATCCCACCAATCGTTCGGTTTGTGGGTTATCGAGGCCCGAAAAGCGTGTCTCTGGTCCCAGGTACGCGGTGCCCACACACCGTTCACCTCATCCTCGCCAACGGAATGGACGTAGCTGAGATTCCAACCGGTCCCCTGGGACAACTCTCGCCGCACCATGAGCTCCACACCGTACGCTCTGGAACTGGTTGGTGAAACCAGCACACGATCGAAACCAAGCTCAGGGAACGCTTCGAGGCTACGATCAAGGGAGACCCACCTCTGACGGGGGTTAGTGACGTTCCTAAACGACAGCCGTCCCGTTGGGGGCCACCGTTATCTGCTCTGTGGCCAGCGAGAAACCGATTCCCCTGAACCGGATCAAGTGGTTTCCTACCGAGACATCCGCGATCCGAAAAAAACCTGCGGCATCGGTGTTCGTGGACCAACGACCATCGTCGATGTCCACCAGGATATGTGAAACCACTGCTCCGGAGATGGCTTCAGTTACCACTCCGGTGACGATCCCCGTTTGAGGACTCGCCGGTGTCGTTTGGCCGGTTGCAGGAGGGGTCACCGCACAAACGGCGACGGCCGCAGCTAGAAGCTGCTTGAACGGATATTCCAGGATCGTTGTGACGACGCTTTGAATATTTTGGAGGGCTGCTATATGACGTCTGTCTTACAGAAGGCAATTCGGCTTGTTCCCTCCGAGGGTCACAGATTGGCCGTCCCCGCTACCGCCACCGACAATGAATTCGCTGCATTGGCTGGGGGATCGTCGGCAGTCACTCATGATTGGGCTGTTCTGAATCCTAGTCTACGTTTGGCACCTTATCCGCCCCATCCGAATCTCAAACCCGCTCGACTCTCCGCTTACCCGCGCCACAATTGAGTCGGCCGAAACGAGCGTGTAAGCAATCGCAGTCGGAAAATCGTGCTCCGGGTTCTCAACAACAAAACTCGAGTCGGTCACCAGGGTAGACATGAATGAAGCCTCCTCCTGTCCCGAAGGCTCGGCGGTGTAAACGAGACCCTCCTCCCCTTCCCTGAGGATCAATCGTTCGAAGGCCCGGGTCCTTCCACCGGCGACTGTTCTGCTGGCCCCGAACATCGATCCACCTGCAGGCGGCATCCACATCTCAACGGTCGAGCGGTCACCACTCGTGGATTCCCAGCAACCGGCCAACCAGGACACTGTTTCCACTGAAGTTGAGGTGGAAGATTCCTGGGCTTGGCCCAGGGCGGGAAGAGAAAACGCCACCAGGGCTGTTGCTAGCACAGTTCGCAAAGTGGGCTCCTTTTGAAAAAAGGACAAGATATCCGTGCACTCGTTTGATGTATTGGAAAAAAACGACATCCTAGTTCGCTGATTCGCTCTAGCGCTCCCGAGGGTCGTGAGAAAAGCGTCGGACATGGCGGCCGTCTGCTCCGACAAAAATTTCCTCGGACTGGCCCCGGAAAATTCCTTGAAATCGCGAATCAAATGCGCCTGATCGTAGTATCCGTGCACCGCGGCGATTCGAGCGGGGTCAGCGTTGGAATCAACAAGCGATTCGTACGCCCTGCGGAATCTCATGATTCGTGCGAGTAACTTGGGACGCATCCCAACTACCTGTTTGAATCGCCGCTGTAAGGTTCTCTCCGTGACGGCACACTTCTCGGCCAGATCGCCCAGCCCGGTCACGTGGGGAAATTTTGATAGAGCCATCCTGACCAGCGGATCAGAGTCGCGCATCGGCTCTTGTCTCAACACGTTGCCGATAGCGGCTATCTTTTGATCAACTGTGCCTTTGCTGAACGCGGCATCCCAGAGCTTCCCTGCAAGCAACGGTTTGATGTCTGCGAACCTGACGGTCGAGTCCGTGATCTCCCACATTGGGAGGCCAAGTAGCTGGCTGGCGCCCCATTCGGTGAATCGGACGCCGATGACTTCCGGCTCGGCGGACGGCTGCAGCCACAATGGGCCGGTGATTTGTCCTGCCAGGGTTACAACTTCTTGCCGTGCGGGCTTACCGTCTTCCCCAACGACTGAGAAGGGTTCGCCGATGTGGATTATCAACTCGGCCCTGCCATCGGGGACGATCGGCTGAGGAGTCTGATCCCCGCCCCGCAAATACCATAGGCGGTGAACCATGTCGGTCAGATCGGCTGGCGGCGCATACTCACGATATTCCATTACCGACAATATGCGCCGATGGTGTTCTCCAGACTACCTCACTGGTCTATTCCGCCCGCAATGCCTCCACCGGATTGATCCGCGCGGCTCTTACCGCCGGCATCAGTGCCGATACAACACCCACCACCACAAACAGCCCGGCCACAGAAAGGAGCGTCATCGGGTCACGCGCCGAGACATCGAACAGCAACGACTCGAGCACGCCACCACCGGCGAGGGCGGCCAGTACTCCGACACCGACTCCAGCTGCGGTCAGGAAGAGGGACTGACCAACCATGGATCTGGCAACCCTGGTTGAGGGAGCGCCGAGCGCCATGCGGATTCCGATTTCCTTCCCGCGCTGGGCGACCGTGTAAGACATGACGCCGTAGATCCCCACTGTTGCCAACCCTACGGCAATCGAAGCAAACAGGGTCATCAGCAATGAAAAGAAGCGGTCCTGCGCGGTCCACCTGGCGACCGCTTCATCAATTGTTCGGATGCCGCGCACTGGAAGGTCGACGTCAATTTCTCCAACCATCGCTTTTAACGTCGAAACAAAGGTCATGGGTTCGATGCTAGTTTTGATCGCGAGTTGAAGGTTGCGGGTCATCCCCGGAGCCACGGCAGCGGCCTGACTCTGGAGAAAATATCGAGTGGGTCTGGGGTCTTCACGCATTCCGTTCCAATGAACGTCCGAAACGATCCCGACGATGGTCCCCATGCCTTCCGACCCGTCCATTGCGACCTGACGCCCTATCGGGTTTTCGCCCGGCCAGAAGGTCGTGGCCATCGTTTCACTGATTACCGTAACAACCTCCGATCCTCCAACATCGCCTTCTTCGAAAAGGCGGCCCTGTAACAGTCGCACTCCGGTTGTTTCAAAAAAGTTTGCATGCACAAAATCGATATGGCCGTTCATCCTTATCCCATTAACGTTGTTTTCCACCATTCCCGCAATTTCGAAATCCCACACACCGGGAGTGCCAACGTAGGGTATTTTGTTGGCTGCCGTGGCGGACACTACGCGAGGATCGGAATTGATGCGTTCCAGCAACGCCGTGTAGAAGGACAGAGCCTGTTCGGCTTCCCCGTAACTTGATGACGGCAACGAGATGCTCGCCGTCAGACTGGAGGTAGCGTCTATCCCCGTATCAACCGAGTTGAGCTTTCCGACGCTATTCAGCATGAGACCCGCCGCTGCACTGATCACCACAGCCAGCGCTATCTCACCAGAGATCAATGCCCTCCGAAACAGCAAGCGCGCACCGGTAGCACTCTGCCGCGCACCTTCTTTGATTAGTTCGGCGGTATTGGTCCGGGAGGCCTGGAGCGCCGGGATTATTCCAAACAATGCAAGGGCTGCCATAGTGATCACCAGGGAAAAACCAAGGACCCCCAGATCCACTCCAACTTCCTCCACACGAGGAATACCATTCCCCTCCATCCCTAACAGCACAGGAACACCAAGGTAAGCCGCCCCAACGCCCAATCCTCCACCCAGAAGAGCCAATACCGAATACTCCACGAACAACTGACGGAACAACCTGGCCTTGCCCGCCCCGAGAGCATGGCGAACAGCAAATTCCTGACTCCGCGTCTCCCCACGAGCCAGCAAAACCCCGGCAATGTTGACGCAGGCGATCATGAGAAGCAGTCCAACGGCAGCCAGCAGTACGTACATCGACGCCTTCACCCCGCGCACATAGTTGTTGATGAGTGGCTCTACGACCAGGAAATGCCCCGTATGGATATCGGGGTACTCCCCTTTCCAGTTGTTCATCAACACGCCCAATTCGGCTCTCACATCGTCGATGGATACTCCGGCCTTCATCAACGCAAATGAGCGGACAAAATGCGATGCCCGACCACCGCTTTCCCTGGAGATTCCGAAAGGAGCCCAGAGCGAAGTCTCCCTGTCCGGAAACCCGAAGTCCTGCGGCATTACTCCAACGATTTCATGCACCTCGCCATCGAGGACAAGACTGCGCCCAACCACGCCGGGATCATTCCCAAAAAAGGTGGTCCACATCCGATCGCTTATTACAGCGACCTGAGAATTTGCAACGTCGTCCTCGGGGGTCAGCACCCTGCCTAAAACAGGAGGAACTGCGAACGCTGAAAACATGTTGGACGTAGTCGCCACGCCACGGACCCTCAGAGGCTCTTCGCCAAGTCCGGTGAGAGTGCTTGCGACGGTCGTGAACGCAACCACCTCCGAGAGTGTCTCGCTCGCCTCCTCGTAGTCAAAGTATTCGGGTGGGGAAAGCGGAAAGTATTCGAAATCAAAACCGCTTTCCGGTACGAACCGTCCCCAGATAGCTAGCAGGCGGTCCTGGTCCGGCACCGGAAGTGGCTTGAAGAGAACGCCGTTTACAACACTGAATATTGACGTCCCCGCCCCGATCGCTACGGCCAGGGTCAGGACAACAACAGCAGACAGCCCACGGTTACGAAGAACACCCCTGAGGCCTCCCCGCAGATCTTGGATGACAGAGTGCATAGTTACCTTCCAGCGAGGTGATCCGCTTCGCGAGCGGTATCGATAGTGTTTGGTGCGATGTTTGACGATCGAAACTGCCTCGTTGAGCCAGATCTGTAGCACTCCAGTCAGAGAGTGACCACATCGTTCGAAACGCTCAGCGAGAACCTCCTGCAACTCGACCTCGTAGTCGGTCCGAACGTCCCGGGGGTGAAGTCGAAGGAGGACCCCGAAAAGGAATCGTTCCAGCCGTCCCATCAGAACCCCAGCCGAGACGAATCCATGATGTTGCCGTCGACAGCCAGACCCAGCAAGTCTGCCATGCGTTCCGCGTCGGCACGGGCCACCTTTCGCCCCAGAGGCGAAATGCCGTAGTGCTTCCGTCTGGAGTCCACCGATGGCGGAGCAGCCGCCTCGGCGATCAGACCTTCTTCCGTCATACGTCTCAGAGCCAGATACACCGGTCCCGTGGCGGTCGAGAAGTCCCCAAGACGATCCTCCAACTTCTTGATGACACCGTATCCGTGACTATGACCCTCTCCCAGAACTACCAATATCTGGAACCAGAGCGGTGTCAGTGGTAAGTATTCCGACGGGTCTTTTCTGATCGACATCGTTTCCTTCCAGTGAATGCCGCATGTATACACGTCATATAGTTAGTTGTTCCCGTCTTATAGCGCGAAGGAGCCAGAGTATTCGAAGACGATTACATCACAGAAACGGGACGTTTTTCGGAACTTGGACCTATCAACCGGTGTTTACGCATCATGATGGTAACGTCCCGGGCACCACTTTCCTGGTCGCCGTACTCGTAGCGGCGACCACGACAATCCTGCCGACCCCGGCGCAGGCCCAAACCCCTTTCAATTCCTATGTCACGTTTTCTGTTGGAGCGTCTGCAATCGGCTCCAAAGACCTTTGGGATATACCGGCTCAACTAGCAGGGACGTTCGACCCGGGAGGGTTTTTGATCGGCACAGACACAGTTTCGATGTCACGGCGTACCGGTTCGGGCATAGCATTGGGTGCCTCCCTTACTCACCGCTTCTCCAATCACATATCCGCCCGGATTAGAGGCGGCTTCCACAGTGTATCGCAAACCACAGCCTGCTCCGTGCGAAGCAGGTTCAGCTCAGATCCCCCGCCTACCTCGGCAGACTCCGTGTGCACACGGTTTGCCGGGAGTAGCAGCACAGGATCAGCCTCGGTCGATCTTTCTGTGCTGACCCACACAACAATGGGACGCTTCAGACCCTATTTGTTATTCGGTTTCGGAGGGGGACAATCGGTGGGCCTTGAGGAAACCTCGTTCGCGAAACTAGACGGAGCGTATCAAGTGTTGGGAGCGGCCACTAGCAACGGTATTCATCTGAACTATGTCCTGGGGATCGGGTTCCTCGCGGCCGTATCCTCACAAGACGCAATCCAGTTTCAAGTCCGCCAGGTTTTCGAACAGGCCGATGTTCCTAGTGGACCGGGAAACCTGCTCGGGCAGGCAAACGCGGTAGAGAGCCAGAGGGGGAGGACCGAAGTAAGTATCGGGTTGGTGATAGATCTGGACAGAAAGCACAGGCGAAGGTATTAGGTCGGGAAACGAGAAGCGGGAAGCGGGAGGTCCGTCTGTCAGTTCTGGCCGCTCCGACGGTTCTGTCCGTTCAGTCCGTTCTAACCCATCAGGAATTGGGTACACACGTCCTCGATCATAGTCGAGCATCTCGAAAGCGCATCCACCGAGACACTCTCATCGGGTTGGTGCGCCTGGTCTAGTTCTCCCGGTCCGAAAATGTACGATTTGATCCCAAGCGCGGCGAAGTGTCCGCCGTCGGTGGCGAACGGGGCATAGCCGAGCGGCTCACCGGAGTGTTCTTTCATGACTTCCAGCAACCTCGAGTCCAACGGAGCAGCCAGTGGCGGAGTCAGCTGCACTATCTCAAGCGAGGTCGCCACACCATTCTCAGGCGCGCCCTCGGCTGCGCCAGCAACAATGGCCCCGATCTGATCCAGCAAGCCGCTCTGGTCTGCGTCCGGGCGACTCCGCACCGAGATCCTCATCCTACATTCTTCGGGAATCATGTTGTGAGCCAGCCCACCTGATATCTCTGCCAGGTTGATCGTTGTGGCAGACGACGTGTCGGACAAAACAGAGCCATCTGAAATGCCGTTCATGCTGTCCTCAAGATTTCGAAGGTGGCCGGCTATTCGAGTCATCAATCCAATCGCATTTACACCCAGTTCAGGCTTACTGCTATGTCCACCGGGCGTCTCGATGAGGACATCGAGTATCATGTATCCTTTGTGGCCTGCGAGGCATTTGAAATCCGTGGGCTCTCCGATCCATCCGAACTCCGGGAGCGGACACCCGTCCAGCAGCCCCGGGAGTCGCTCGACCAGGCGACCGGAGCCGGCACACCCGATTTCTTCGTCACACGTGAACGCCAGAACAAGGGGACGTTGAAAAGCGCCGAAGTCCAATCGTCCAAGAGCATCGAGAACGGCCGCATTGAAGCCTTTCATGTCGGCAACGCCGCGGCCGAAGAACCGTCCATTCCTCTCGGTAAGCACGAGCGGGTCGCTGCCCCATCCGGGCTGACCTTCGAACGGGACGACATCCAGGTGCCCCGACAAAAACATTCCACCTTCGGCGTAGGGACCAACGACCGCCACAACATTGGCCTTCTCAACGCCGTCCAGCACCTCGATGTCCAGCCAGTTGGTCACCCCCAGTTCGGTGAGAACCTCCGAAACGTATTTAGCACAATCGACGTTCGGCTTATGGCTGACTGTGTCAAACCCGATCAACTGGGCGAGTATCTCTTGGAGGTTGTTCATTTCAACAGGTAGGCACCTTTGGAGGGATTCAGATTCCGTTAGATACTAACGCCCATACACGACTTGCGCTCGGACCCGTGTCCGGAGATTGTTTGAGAATGAGCACCGAATTCGCCGAGCCAAAAAACGAAGAAGAACTTCAAACGATCCTTTCGACTCCCCGGGAACAGACAGCTCGGGCCATCGCAAACACCTCTGGCGACATCGTGGTCCTCGGTGCTGGCGGTAAGATGGGCCCTACTCTTTGCCGCATGGTCGCGCGGGTGTTGGACGGACAAAGCAGCAGGAAAGTAATCGCGGTATCGAGATTTACTTCCGAGCACTCCAAACGTTCTATCAGGGCTGCAGGAATCGACACGATAAAGTGCGACCTCACTGACAGGGCAGCAGTTTCCCGATTGCCCGACGCAGGTGCAGCGATATTTCTCGCAGGAAAGAAATTCGGCACGGGCTCGGACCCGGCTGCCACCTGGATGCAAAACGTTGTCGCTCCCGAGATTTGTGCCAGCCGCTACGCGGGCGTTCCAACTGTGGCACTGTCGACCGGCAACGTCTATCCGCTGTCACCCGTCGAAGAACCGGGATCACGGGAAACAGACCCTACCGGACCTATCGGAGAGTACGCTGCAACCTGCCTCGGCAGAGAACGGGTACTCTTTCACCGATCCGTAGTAGACAACACTCCAACGACGATCGTACGCCTGAACTACGCAATTGACCTGCGCTACGGGGTGCTCACAGATCTGGCGATGATGATTCTCGAGAACCGCCCGATCAACCTTGCGATGAGTCGCGTAAACATCATCTGGCAGGGCGACGCCTGCAGAGCAATAATCGAACTTCTGACCCACACCACCACTCCACCCCGAATCGTCAACGTCACCGGCCCGGAGCACCTCAGTGTGCGCGACCTCGCCAACGGATTGGGTGAGAGGATGGATCGTACTCCGACGTTTACCGGGACGGAAGCTCCAACCGCGCTGTTGAGCTCCACTTCAGTGATGCAAGAGTTGGTGGGCCAACCCACAACCGGGGTATCGACGATGTTGGATTGGGTCGCCGCGTGGACTCTGGCAGGGCACCCGACTCTCAACAAACCGACACACTTCGGCGAACGGGACGGGTCGTTTTGAGCATCGATAAATTACGAAACCGACTCCGCAGCGGCCTGGCCATCCCTGCTCATCCACTGGCTCTGAACCGCGGTCGCAAGTTGGACGAACGGCGGCAGAGGGCTCTGTCCCGATACTACGTTGAGGCTGGAGCGGGCGGACTGGCGGTCGGTGTGCATACGACACAATTCGGAATACGGAAAGTGGGCCTTTACTCCCCCGTTCTCGAATTGGCATCGGAGACCGTCAGGTCATCTACCGCTGAGCACACGGTGCTGATAGCAGGGGTCATTGGTGATACGAAACAGGCGGTGGCCGAAGCCCAAACCGCTGTGGAGCTAGGATATCACACAGGCCTCCTGAGTCTGGCAGCCTTGAAAGACGCAACCGACGACGAATTAATTCAACATTGCCGGGCAGTGGCCGAAGTGATCCCGCTGTTTGGTTTCTATTTGCAACCTGCGGTCGGCGGCCGAAGGTTGAGTTATGATTTCTGGGAGCGGTTCGCCCAAATCGAGCGGGTTGTAGCCGTGAAAATAGCCCCCTTTGATCGTGCTGAAACGATAAACGTTGGACAGGCAGTCGCAGCTTCAGGCCGTAACGACATTGCCCTTTATACAGGCAACGACAACGATATCGTCGGCGATCTGGTTGATCCTTTCCCGACCGGAAGCGACACCGGGGAGTCGCACAGGTTCATTGACGGGGGCCTCCTCGGGCAATGGGCAATGTGGACAAAAACTTCGGTCGAACTTCTGGCACGGTGCAAACTTGCACGAACTCACGGAGACCCTGCACTCGAAGCTCTGGGCAGGGCGTTGACCACCGCTAACGCCACGATTTTTGACTCAGCCAACAAGTTCGCGGGATGTATACCGGGCATCCATGAGGTCCTCAGACGGCAGGGCTTCCTGGAGGGCACCTGGTGCCTCGACCCTCATGAATGTCTGTCTCCCGGGCAGGCGGACGAGATAACCCGAATCTGCGAGGCCTACCCCTTCTTAACAGACGATGATTTCGTTGCAAACCGAATTGACGGCTGGATGAGCTAGCGAATAGGGCGAGACCCTTAATCAACGACTTCCCGCACACCATCTAAATCAACGCCGAACGAAAGTTCTTCTCCGAGACCTCTGACCGATTCTCTAATTGCATCGGCGTTATCCTCACCCGCGATCAACAATACGGTTCCGCCCCCCGACGCGCCCAGTGCCTTACAGCCTACTGCGCCCGCCGAAGTAGCCCGAGCAATGATTTCATCGATTTTTTCTGTAGGAATCGCAGTGTGTAGCGAGCGCTGCCACCGCCAATGTTCAGCCACCGCCTCGCCCAGCAGGCCAATGTCCCCACTATTGAGGGCTTCCGCCATCCGAACCGCCAGGCCCTTCATGTTTTCCAACGCATCGAGCACCGGTTTCTCTCTCGCCAAATAAGAGTCAAGTACCGCGGTGATCGTGTCACCTGAAATCCTGGACTCTCCCGTGTAAATCAGAATGGCACGCCGTTCCAGTTCCGCAACGGTCTCCGGCAGCATTTCTATTCGTTTCGCGACAACTTCAGACGAAAACTCCAGTGCCAGAACTCCTCCATGGGTGGAGGCATAATGATCCTGTCGCCCTCCTGCGATCCCCATGTGCTCGACTTCCATCGCACGCCCCGCCTCGGCCAGGGCCACAAGGTCTATTGGCAAACCGCGCCACACTCGTAACCCACCGAGTACAGCCGCGCTCGCCGCAGCTGAACCACCAAGCCCGGATCCGATCGGAAAATCGCTGGAGAGAGTGATAGTGGCATCCCCAACTCCGGAGTACTGCATCGCCGCTGCGATCAACGGGTCATCGGATACCGAGGGTGCAACAGCCGAGGTAACCTTCGCGGTAGAACAGAGGTCAATGGCAACGTTACAAACAAAACCACCCTCGTTGTCGCAATAGGGCGGTACATCAGTCCAGCCCCCTCCAAAGTCTATTCGGGCGGGGGCCCGCATTACCACCCTCCCGGTGGAATCAACTTCGTGTGACATTTTTTCGTCTTGACCCGTTGGTGCAGGGGTGAATACTATCCCGTGACATGCCCAACGTCCACATAGTTTCGCACACTCACTGGGACCGCGAGTGGTACCACTCTGCGGGGCGTTTTCGCCAACGGCTTGTTGACCTCGTTGATGAACTGTTGGACGACCCTCCGCACGGCGACTCAAGCTTTCTACTCGACGGACAGACCAGCGTCCTTTCAGACTACCTCGACGTCAAGCCTGAACGAAAGGATGAACTGACCGCGTTAATTCGACAGGGTCGGCTTGAAGCGGGACCGTGGTTCGCGCTGGCTGACGAATTGATACCGACCGGAGAGGCTCTGGTTCGTAACCTCATGACGGGACGCCGGGCGATGCAAGCCTTTGGCGCTGAAGCTCCCCCGGTTCTCTACTGCCCCGATTCCTTTGGTCACCCCGCGGCACTTCCCACGCTCGCAACCGGTTTCGGTTTTCGCATGGTCATTGCTCTGCGCGGTTACGGTGGCCGCAGATGGCCCGCTGGAGACTCCGTCCGATGGGAGGGGCCAGACGGGTCTCGTGCTCTGTTGTACCATTTTTCACCGAGCGGTTACGAGACAGGTGCCAACCTCCCTGTGGCTGAGGCCGAGGCGCTACAGCGGTGGGCAACCATCAAACAAGATCTGTTCGATCGGAGCCGCGCCGGACACATCCTGGTAATGAACGGGGCCGACCACCACGCGCGCCAACAGGATCTTCCCGGAGCAATCGCTGCTCTCTCCAGAGCAGCAGAACCGGAGACCGTCACCGCCAGCTCCCTCCGCCAATTCTCCGATGAACTTGTCGTCGCCGCAGACTCACAGGACCTTCCTGTCATTCGAGGGGAGCTACGCGATTCATACGGATACGTTTGGACGCTGGCCGGTACGCTGGGAACACGAGCAGATCAAAAGAGGCGCTACAAAGTCGCTGAGCGTGAGCTGGTACGTGATGTAGAGCCATGGGCGGCCCTGGCGACAATGCGCGGCGCCAAATCCAGGAAGGCTCTCACAGAAGCGGCGTGGTTACCGCTGCTTCTGTGCCAGCCCCACGACACACTTTGCGGCTGCTCAATCGATTCGGTCGCCCGGGCAATGGACGCTCGGATCGACGATACCGTTTCGCAAAGTAAGGGTATCCGGGCCGACTCCGTTTTCGACCTGCTCGACCACGACAGGAGCCGGGCTCGCACTATTCCCGACGAATGGAAGCCGGCAGTGGTTGTCCGGAACCCGTCCCCTCATCCACGAAGCGGAATTGCGTTGCTTACCGTGAAGGAGTTCCAGTCAGATATCCGGGTTGGACTCCATCCCGATGCACCACCCGGCTCACAAAGGGAAGGGTCCTTCCCGGCACTCGCGGGATTAGAAAACATCCAGATTCTTTCCGAGCGTCTCGAATCCGAGTTAACTGAATCGCCGAGGCATTATCCCGACGCTGATCTCGTACGGGTGTTCGATATAGCTGTTCTCGTCCCTGAAGTGGCTGGTTACGGCATGCGCTGTTTTGCGCAGGGGAGCGACGAAACAGGGAATGACCCAGCCAGCGCTGTGTCAAGATCCGAAGCCGGTGACGGGTGGCTGAAGAACCAAAGACTTTCGGTCACGCTGGATGACGAGGGGCGTACCGCGATTTCCGGCCAACAGATCGAAAGAACAGTAAATGACCTCCTCGGTTGGGAAAGCTCGGTGGATCAGGGAGACCTGTACACGCCATCGATTCGCGGCCAACGGTTTACTCCCCAATATCACGGTGAACAAACCCTTCACCAGGGACCACTTCGCGCAGCGCTCGAACAGCAATGGTCGTTTGCTGATAGCGACGAACGAGTTGATTTGAGCATGCGCGTTTCACTCGACGCCGACTCACCATTTGTCCGCCTCGCCATCACAGGACACAACTCAGCATCAGATCACCGTCTCAGGCTGCGTATTTCCTCAGGCATTGGAAGCCCGCGAGTTTTCGCGGATGCGATGTTTGGTACGGTTGAGCGCGCTCCGATTGAGGTCGACGAAGTAGACCGACGAATGGAAACTCCGCTCGCTACTGCCCCCCTGCACCGCTATGTATCCCTTTTTGACGAGGGCAATGAGACCGGAGCCACCTTCTATTCAGACGGACTGACGGAGTACGAGGTGACGGAACAGGGCGATATCCTGACCACCCTGGTTCGGTCAGTGGGAGAGCTCTCGCGAAACGACCTTCCCGAGCGTCCCGGCCATGCCGGTTGGCCCACTCCAACACCCGCCGCGCAGTGCCACGGCCCTTTCCAGGCAGAATTGGCTGTGATGTGGCACGGCGGCCGCACCTCAGAGACCGTTGACCTGGTCGAGCGAACAGCAGACGATGTTCTGTCACCGTTAACTGGCGGAACCCTTCGGTCCGCGTTGCACCTCCCTGCCCCGCTCACCGGTTTGGAATTGAACGGCGCGGGTTTGTCGTTTCTTTCGGCAAAAGAAAGCGAGCAGGGACAATGGTTGGCGTTGCGTTGCACCAATCTGCTAAACGAAAAAAGGGACGGGCTATGGAGAATCGGTTTCAACATAAAGGAAGCACGATTGGCCCGCATTGACGAGACGCCGATCGGAGAGCTTCCTGTTGAGCAGAACAGCGTTTCTTTTAGCGCGAATCCAGGAGAAGTGGTAACAATCCTGGTGCGCTAGTCACGCCCGCTCGGAAACGACGCGAGCCGTACCGGCGCCTTCCCCTGCCAGCATGTCCCGCAAACCGTCGCCCAGCAAAGTCGCCGCAAGAACTGTGAGTATCAGCGCAACGCCCGGTACCAGAGCAACCCACGGAGCGGTGACAATGAGATCCCTGCCCCCCGAAATCATGTTGCCCCAACTCGGATCTGGCGGCTGAATGCCAAGACCGAGGAACGACAGACCGCTTTCCAACAAGATTGCGTTGCCGACACCCAGTGTAGCGGCCACAATAGCTGGACCCACTGCATTGGGGAGAATATGCAACCATAGCACCCGTCGGCGAGAGGCACCGATGGACACTGCCGCCTCAACATACGGTCGGGCCCGCACGCCCTGAACTTCGCCTCTCACAATTCTGGCGACTCCCATCCAACCTGTCGCCACCAGCACAATTAGCACGGTCGAGATTCCAGGCTGCCAGAAGGCAACAGCCAACAGCAACAGAACCAATCTCGGAATCCCCAGAAAGGCGTCGGTGATCGCCATGATGGCTCGGTCGATCAAACCGCCCCGTGCCCCCGCGACTGCGCCGATCAGGGTACCAAGAGTCGCCGCGAGCAACGATCCCACCACACCGATGAACAGCGATATGCGTCCCGCAAGCATCATCCGTACGAAAAGGTCCCGGCCGAATCGATCCGTACCCAGCAGGTGGAAAGCGCCCTCGGCATCCCTTCCCAGCGGCGGCACCAGGCCTGTGGCCGCAATGTCGCCCACCCCCAGGGGATCGGTGTTGGCAAACATCGGGACTACCACAGATCCTATCGCCACCCCGACCAGAAGGGCTGTCGCCGTGGCAATGGTTCGATCCCGTGGCACTTTGAGCCCGGTCATGGGGCGCGCCTGCGACGGGGATCAAGGATAGGGAGCGCTACGTCAGCGGCAAGGTTGGCCAACAAAACAGCAGCCGAGTAAAACACGGTGGCACCCATGACCACCGGATAATCCCGAGCTTCAATTGCCGCGAGCATCGCCCGCCCCAGGCCAGGCCAGGCGAAGATCGACTCAACGAAAACAGAACCGGCCACAATCCCCGGTAGAGAGAGCGCGAACAAAACCACGAGCTGCGGCATGAGGTCTCTCAACACGTGCCGACCGTAAACCCGAGCCGACGAAGCCCCTTTGGCTCTCGCGGTGCGTATGTAGTCCCGCGGGAGGATATCCGCCACGCCGCTGCGCGTGTATCGGGCGATACCTGCCGCACCGACCGCAGCAAGAGTTGCAACGGGTAAAATTGAATGCCGCACCAGATCAAGCAATGCGGCAGCACCGCTCAACGATGCACCCGGCGTTGAGAGTCCGAAAGCGGGTAGCCGGAGCGCGGGAGGTAATCCCAGTTTCGTAGCGCCGTAGGTGAACACGGCGACCAGCGCCAACGCCAGCCAGAAACTGGGGGCTGCATATACCGTGGTAGTAATCACTGTGAGAATCCGATCAACGGGGCGCGATCTGAATGCAGCCTGCAACATCCCCACCGGCACTCCAATCGCAAAAGTGAGGAACAAAGAGGCCAGTCCCAGACCAAAAGATACCGGGGCAGCGTTGCCGAGTATTTCCAGGACTGGGCCGCGCGTTGTAAAGCTGTCGCCGAAATCACCTCTGGCGACGGAAGTTGCCCACAGCACATATTGAACGACTACAGGGCGGTCCAGGCCAAGTTCTTCTCGCAACCGGGCAGCATCTTCAGCTGTGGCCGTAGGGGGAACGAGAAACAAGGCAGGGTCTCCCGGAGCAAACCTGACCAGGGCAAACACAATCGTGATAACAAGCCAGAAAAGCCCGAGAACCCCTAAAACCCGTTTCAGGAAAGCAGGGATCATTACCCGGTGATTATGCTCAAGAAGTTCTTTCGGTCAAGTGGTCCTCTACTGGTATTGTCATTCGCAATCCTCGGATGCAATTCGACACCCCGCTCTCCGGGCACAGTGGTTTTCGCATCCGGCGCGGACCTGGAGTCAGGAAACCCCCTCGTCACAATCCACCCATTGTCGAAGCAGATACAACGCCACGCCCTTTTTACCACTCTGGCGCGCTACGATTCTCTTCTCCAGCCCGAGCCCTATCTCGCACGGTCATGGGAATGGAGCGCAAACCGACGAGAGCTAACTTTCCATCTGGTCCCTGGAGTCGCATGGCATGACGGCGAGCCTACCACCGCCCGGGACGTAGCCTTCACACTCATGGCAGCCCGGGAACAATCCACCGGCTACCCTCGCGCTGGAGACCTGGCGAGCCTCGATACGGTGATCGTCGTTGATGACACTACGGCGATCTTGCGCTTTTTATCTCCCGTTGCGTCGTTCCCCCTTGTTCTGTGCGAGTTGCCACCGGTGCCCGCCCATTTGCTTGCGGATGTTCCGCTGGGCCAGCTTCGACAACACGGATTTAACTTCTCGCCGGTTGGGAACGGACCATTTCGATTCGCGGAACGTGTGCCCGGACAACGATGGCGTTTCGTTCGCAACGACGCTTTCCCCCCTTCCCTGGGTGGCCCTCCTCTGATTGACGAACTCGTGATTGCAGTGGTGGACGAGCCCACAACCAAACTGGCGGGACTCGCCAGCGGCGACCTGGACTTCGCGGGGATCGCACCAAGCATGGCAGCCCTGGCCGATGAGGACCCGGCTATCGTGGTCAGAGATTATTCGGTGCTGTTTTCGGTCGGCCTGGTATTGAACACACATGCCCCTCCGTTTGACGACGTGCTCGTGCGACGCGCCGTCGACCTGGCTCTGGACCGCGACAGAATCGTCGACGCCGCCCTGGCCGGTTTCGGCATTCCCGCGGCCGGCCCGGTTCCGCTTGCGAATCCATACGCCCTGCAAATTCAACCGGTTCGCGACCCGGTAGGGGCGGATTCGCTGCTATCTGAAGCCGGATGGATCAGAAACGCTGAAGGATTTAGAGAAAAGGACGGAACGGTTTTTACAGTTGAGATGTTGACGGTTGGCAGCGGCGACCTGGCAATTGAGCAATTAGTCCAATCAGACCTCCGCGCCCGGGGATTGCAGGTACAGATCCGCTCGATGGAGATGGGCGCTTTTCTCACCAGGGCGAGGGCCGACGTCAAAGATTTTGACATTATTATCACGGGAATCCCCGGGGACGTTTCCCTGGCTCATCTGGCTGGCATGTATGACTCACGCCAGAGCGGTGGATCGTTGGACTATTCAGACTTCCACACGAGGGAATTGGATCGGCTGTTCGATGAGACCCGGGGCGTTTCCGGCGATCGACTCCCCCAACTCTGGGGCGAGGTTCAGAACGTCCTGGCGCGAGAGGTCCCTATGGTGTGGATCTACCACGCCCGCGGCGTTCAGGGCGTAGCCGCCCGAATGCAGGGAGTCATAATGGATCTTCGGGGTGAGTTGGTTTCGGTAGCGCGCTGGCACTCCGCCGACATCGCTCGTTGAAATGCTACTGTTAGACGACGGGCTAGCTGAATCCAGAAAAGTCATTTCGGCAGACTCTCTTGCGCCCCTCGCAAGCTCGCTGCTAGCAGACCTATCACCCGTTCTCGAAGGCGATTTCCATCTTCCGACAAAAAAAGCACTGCTGTCCCGAGTCGGCGGACGATGCGAAAAGGACGGGACCCCACTGACTTTCGACCCGCAATCTCCCTCCTCCCATGTGTGCCCTCGTTGCAACCACCTGCACCGGGGCGAATTCCACGATCGATGGTGGATCTATCCCTATCAGCTGTGGTTGGCAGAGCGTGCAGTCCAGGCGGCGCTGTTAACAGTCCTTCGAGACAACCCAGAGTGTGCCCGAGCGGCTAAGGCTATCCTGGAACGCTACTCACACCAATACCTTCAATATCCCAACCGCGACAACGTACTCGGCCCTACTCGTCTTTTTTTCAGCACCTATCTGGAGTCCATCTGGCTGCTGCAGATCTGTATTGCCGCCGACCTCCTATCCGAGACCTATCCGGCTACCAAAGACCTCGTCATCGATAGCATCGTGCAGCCGAGTGTGGAACTGATTGCATCATACAATGAACAACTCTCCAATCGGCAGGTTTGGAACAATGCTGCCATGCTTGCGGCCGCGCTACTGACACGAGACACGGAAACGGCTGCCACGATCGCCGGACCGGGAGGACTGGGAGCCCATCTGGAACACGGACTACTGGCGGACGGAACATGGTACGAGGGCGAAAATTATCATCAGTTTGCCCACAGGGGACTCTGGTATTGCGTGACCATGTCTGAGACCGCGGGAATACCAATAGACCGACGGTTGACGACGAAGTTCGACGATGGGTTCGTCGCGCCGCTGCGGACGGCGTTGCCTGATTTTACTTTGCCGTCCCGCAAGGATTCGCAGTACAGGGTTTCGCTGCGCCAGTGGCGTTTCGCAGATTTCTTCGAGCTGGGTTGGACGCGAACCGGGGATCAGCGACTGGCCGGAGCCCTCTCTACCCTGTACGCCCCAGATTTCCCTTCTGGTGACACTGGCCGTGCCAGATCCACTGCGGATGTCGAGAACAACGAAGCGCCTGTACTTCTCTCCCGAGCCGATCTTGGCTGGAGATCACTCCTCCACGCCGCTCCGGATTTGCCTGCGACACACGCATCACACAACGCTACCGAGTCCCTGGTCGGTCAGGGGATCACTGTTTTCCGACGAAAGTACGACGACGACGAAGTTTATCTTGCCCTCGACTGGGGTCAGTCCGGTGGCGGCCACGGACATCCTGATCGACTGAATATTACCCTCAGCCACGGAGCTAAACGCTGGCTTGACGACTACGGCACCGGATCGTACGTCGACCCCTCCCTCAGGTGGTATCGCAGCACGCTGGCGCACAACGCTCCCATGATCAACGGCCGGTCGCAGCCCCTCCTGGCCAATGGAGACCTGCTCGCCTTCGAAGAGACGGATGACATGGGATGGGCCCTGGGCTCCTTCGATGCGAACGACACGGCGCATGTCGAGCGTTCCATAGTCGTCACCAACAATTATGCACTTGAGGAGTTACGGTGGACCGCCGACGAGCAAGTCAGGCTCGAACTACCCGTTCACCTGGAGGGAGACCTCGTTGCGGGCGATTGGCAGGACGCCAACTGCGCCGAAGAATTCGGCACGGACGACGGGTTTGAGTTCGTGCAACAGTGCATGGTTCTTGAAAACGATCCCGGAAACATGCTGACCATCGACGCATCCGGAGATGGGAAGGTCATGAAGGCGACAATCTGGTCGAACCGAGCGCTTATTTGCTACCGCCTCGTAGGACCGTCACAACCAGCCCAGCACCTAAAACCCTTCTTTCTGATACGGGCCGCTGGGGCAGGGGGAACGATACGGACAGTTTGGGACTGGTCCGGAGAACGGAGCGATGTCTCATTTTCAGAAGACAACACTTCGATATCCCACGGCTCAACGGTCGCGTTGCATCGGCGGAAGGCCGAACATTGGGAAATGGAAAAAAGATCCTCCAACCATGAAGAACGTATCGAACTGCGCGGCTGGCGCGAACGACCGCCGGTATCACGGCGGCAAACCGATGGTTCTCCACCTCAAGTGAGATCCGTCCAGAAACATGTAGAATACGATTTCGATTTGCTGGAAAAACATTATGTCCGCTCCGAAGCTACCTGGGAAGCCGCGGGCAGACCTTCAGCTTCGGTTCGCATGCGAATCTCAGGCGACACCCTCAATCTTCGCATTACGGCAAACACCGGAGAAATAGTGTTTCTCCCCAACAACGCCAAAAACCCGTTCGATAATGAATCACCCGACATCAACGTCGACGGAGTTCAAGTCTACGTGCGCACCCAAGCTACCGGTGGAGCATGGACAATCATTCCCAGGAAACACTCCACGCAGGCCCATGCCCGTCGCGTGCCCGGTTGGGGAGACGTTGGGTTGCTTTCCGCTATTTGGGAACCGACCGCCCTTGGTTTTGAATTGGACATTGCCATCCCATTGATTGGGCAGGATTTGTTCGCCCTGGGCCTGTTGGTAAACGAAACCATACAGGGACGCCAAAGGAGGCGCGGACAGCTGGCCTTGAGCGGCGGCCGGGGTGAATTCGTCTATTTGAAGGGAGATCGCCTTGATCCAAGGCGCCTTTTGCACTTCCGGGTCATAGATTGAACGGTATGCCACAGGACAGTCACGCCCCAGAAAACGATTGGATGGCCCGCGCTCACAATGTCATCCCACGGATTTCCTCTACCGGGAGCAAGAGACCGGAGGCAATCTACGGAGACGCCGACTCACACGGCCCCACTCATTTCGTTCGCGCAAACGGATGTAGAGTGGAGACTGCGGACGGTTTGAACCTGATAGACTCTACTATGGCTCTGGGTGCTGTAGCACTCGGCTATGCAGACCCCGCCGTGACCGAGGCCGTAAATGCCACCGTCCGTGACGGGAACGTCAGCGGCCTCAACCACACGCTGGAAGTAGAAGTCGCGGAGTTGCTGTGCGATGTCATACCGTGCGCCGAGAAGGTTCAATTCTTGAAGACCGGAGCGGAGGCTATGGCTGCCGCGGTGAGGTTGGCTCGGGCCGTTTCGAACCGGGACGAGATTGTTGCGTGCGGCTACTTCGGATGGTTGGACTGGTGCTCGGAGCCGGGCGCAGGAGTCCCCGCCAACTCGACCTCCAATACTTATCGAGTGCCATTCAATGACATAGACGCTTTGGCTGAGGTCATGTCAGCCCACGAAGGCCGTATTGCCGCGGTCGTACTGGAACCCGTTATTGAGTCCCTACCGTCTCATGAGTGGCTGAGCGCGGCCCGCGAACTATGCGACGCTGAGGGCACATACCTCATCTTCGACGAAATAAAAACAGGTTTCAGATTCGCGACGGGGGGATACCAGCAACTGGCGGGGGTAACCCCTGATCTTGCTACTTTCGGGAAAGCCATGGCAAACGGTTTTCCCCTGGCGGTTGTTTGCGGGAAACAAGAGACAATGGACGCTGCGCGAGGCACATGGATTTCATCGACGCTTGCCGGGGAAGCAAGCTCACTGGCGGCAGCAAAGGCGGTATTGCAAAGACATGGACAAACCAACGTTTGCGATGGTCTCGCCGATAGGGGAAACAAGATGTGTGTGGGCCTAGAAGCGGCGCTGGTAGAGAAAGGTGCCGAGGGGGTTCGCATAGCGGGAACCGACCGGATGTGGATGCTCGAATTCGACGACCCACAGCGTGAGTCCCGATTCCTGAAGGAATGTGCCGCCCGAGGAGTGCTGTTCAAGAGGGGGGCCTACAACTTCCCTGCCCTCGCTCACGACGATAATGCCATTCAGACCATGCTGGAGGTAGCCGCGCATTCCTTAGCGAGTCTCGCCGACCCGGGGAAGGCCTGAATGACGCGACCCCTGATAGACAGTCACGCCCATTTCCTCCACGCTGCGTGTGGACGAACTGATTGGGCCGAAGTCAACTCAGCCCGCATGCGGGCTGGTGAACGAATGGGCATCGATTACCACGTTGCTTCGATTCTGGGCACATGGGGGTTCACTTCTCCCACCTACATGCCCTCGCCAACTGACATCACGGTCGGGAACGACGCTATGCATTCGATCTGCCAGGCGGACGGGCGAGTCAAAATGCTGGTCGCGGTAAATCCCAATTTTCAGGAACACGCCATCAATGAAATCGAAAGGTGCATCGCTCAGGGAGCCATCGGGATGAAACTCATGGCCAGCAGGCGGTCTGACGACCCACTGCTCGACCCCATCTGTGAGGTGGCAGCAACACACGGGATTCCAATACTTCACCATATCTGGCAGCATCGAACCAGAGAGTGGCCCAATCAGGATATTTCGGACGGCCAGGATCTCGCGTCACTCGCCAAACGCCACCCGCAGGTGACTTTTATCCTTGCACATATCGGGGGCGGAGGCGACTACCGGCACACTTTCGCCGCGATAGAGGAGACGGACAATATCGTAGCTGACCTTTCTGGAAGCGGCATTGATCGGGGCATGCTAGAAGGCGCTCTCGAAGCCCTAGGGCCGAGCCGCCTCTTGTGGGGAAGTGATCTCACCATGGAAACCGGGTTGGCAAAACTCCGCGCACTTGCAAGAATGGAAACATTAGACGACAAGGATTTCGACGATATCACCTGCCGTAACGCTCTACGGGTATTTCCCACCGGTAGTTTTCCTCAGAAGAACCTGTCCGAAACGGCACGGGTAACATGATAGACTCGAATACTTTTGTCGGCGCCTTCCCGTTCAGACACATCGCCGATCCGTCTCCCGCCGAACTTCTCTCTGAACTGGACCGCGAGGGTATCGAAGAAGCGTGGGTCGGGCACCTCCCCTCGGCCTTCTACCGCGATCCAACCCCGGGCAATGTTGAGCTGTTTGCCGCGCTGCGACCCTTCTCCGACCGACTTCGGCCCGTACCAACCATCCGACCTGATTGGCCAAACTGGCGTGACGAACTCAAGCTGGCCATTGAAAAGGATGCTGCAGCCATTCGCGCTTATCCACCTCAGTGGCAGATGGGTCCACACAATCCGCAGATGGCCGAACTTGCCCTGGCCTGTGGAAAGGCGAACCTTCCGGTCGTTTTGACAGTGCGCTTCGAGGATTTGAGACAGAGACATCCCCACGATGTCGCCAGCGATCTCAGCGCAGCCCACATCCGATACCTCGCCCGGGTTGGAGATGATGTTCGGATCCTGGTAACCGCCGCAGGAAAAGACATGATAGAGGAGGCTCACTGGAGCCTTACACCCCGAGAGCAGCAGCGAATTGTCTGGGATATTTCATGGACCTGGGGCCCGCCCGATGATCACCTTGCAAAACTTTTCCGACGCATCGGGCCAGAGCGGTTCGTGTACGGGAGCCAGTGGCCACTTCGCCTGAGCCAAAACCCGCGTGCCAACCTGGATTTGCTTCCGGGCGATCTCAGCCACGCCACGATGGCTGACCCCAACAAACTCTTCGACAATGGCCCTGCTTGAAGTCGAAGACCTGAGGGTCAACTTCCTGACTGCCGCGGGTGTCGTGAAAGCCGTTAGAGGGCTCTCCTTTGATGTCGAGCCAGGAAGCACACTCGGAATAGTCGGCGAATCGGGATCCGGAAAAAGTGTTACAGCAATGGCCATCCCGGGGCTTCTGGAAGATGCTCAGGTAGGCGGGAGGGTGACCTTCAGCGGCCGGGATCTGATGTCTGCAACCTCTGCAGAGCTTCAAGATATTAGGGGCGCAAGAATCGGGATGGTTTTCCAGAACCCGTTCTCAAGTTTGCACCCTGCCCATCGGATCGGGGCCCAGATCGCTGAAGTCTTCCACATCCACAAAGACCTTCCGCCCAAAGACGCGATCAACCGCGCCATCGAGTTGTTGGACATAGTCGGAATTCCGGAGCCGGCTAAAAGGGTTCACAATTACCCTCACCAATTCTCCGGCGGGATGTTGCAGCGGGCGATGATTGCGATGGCGGTTGCGCTCGGGCCAGATCTGTTGATAGCGGATGAGCCCACCACAGCTCTCGACGCGACGGTACAGAAACAGATAATCAAGCTGCTAAAAGACCTGCAGAGTCGAATGGGTATGGCTTTGATTTTTGTTAGCCACGACCTTGATGTTGTCTCTTCAATCGCAGACCGAACAATGGTGATGTATGCTGGAAAGGCGATGGAGGTGGCAAAAAGCCGACAATTGTTCGACAACCCCCACCACCCGTATACACGCGGACTCCTTGCTTGCCTGCCCCGAAATGCTCCGCGGGGAACCAGGCTATCATCGATAACGGGAAACGCTCCCTCTCCTCTCACCCCTCCCGGCGGATGCGCCTTCGCGCCACGCTGCGAATTTGTTGAGGCCGAATGCCACACCGGGCAACCGTTGGTGGCTCTGTCGAACGGCACGGAACAACTATCCGCGTGTCGGATACCATCAGTGCGCCGACAATGACAAATCCGATCGACGCCCCGACCTTGGAAAAACCACTACTGGCCCTCGACCGGGTCACCAAAGACTTTTCATCAGACGGTGGGCAGGTCGCCAGGGCATTGGACGAGGTCAGCCTATCAATCAACAAAGGTGAGACTCTCGGAGTCGTAGGGGAAACAGGCGCTGGCAAAAGTACCTTGATTCGTTGCGCAACTCGACTGTGCGACGTTACAAGGGGTCGCGTGTTTTTTAATGGGACCGACATCACCGACCATCACCAAAGCGAATTAGTGCCCCTTCGAAAACGAATGCAGATCGTGTTCCAGGACCCCTACGGGTCTCTTAATCCAAGACACAGGGTTGGCTCGATCATTGGCGAGCCCCTGGTGATTCACGAGAACGCCCAGGGCACAGAACTGAAGGACAGAGTCGAAGAGGCCATGAAACTCGTTGGCCTGGACCCCGCAGCCAGCGACAGATACCCGTCAGATTTTTCCGGTGGACAACGACAACGGATAAACATCGCTCGCGCCATGATCCTGAAACCGGAGTTTGTTGTTTGCGACGAACCGGTCTCCGCCCTGGATGTGTCTGTTCAGGCACAAATACTCAATTTGCTGCAGGACATGCAAACCGAATTCGGACTGACCTTTTTGTTTGTCTCGCACGACCTTGATGTGATACGACACATGTCGACCAGAGTGGCAGTAATGAACAAGGGGAGGATTGTGGAGTGCCAACCCACGTCCGAGCTCTTTGCCGCACCGCAAAATGCCTACACGAAATCGTTACTGGGTTGCTAGCGGCAAGACCTTGAATCGCCAAATTATTCATTGAACGTTGCCCCATATTGCGGTCGGAATCCCACGAGTGGGCTGACTGACTTTATTGCGGCACTTTCAATACTGTACCACTTGACTTAGTACAATTGCCTATGTATCACCATACTTGATACAATCAGGAGGTGCAGGTGGTTGGATTCGGCGGAATCAGAAACGACGCAAAACATGTTCTGCTGGCAGCTAAAGAATGTGCGACAAATTTCAGGCACAAATATGTCGACACTGAACATATCGTCTTCGCGTTGGTCGAGCGCTGCCCCCACCTCTTCCAAAGCGGAATACAATTGCAAACCGTGCAGGATCGAATTCTTGAATTGCGAGGAGAACGTAGAGCGCCAAAACACCGACACGCCCCGGGGCCCGACCTACCCTATCATAAACGAACCAAGATCGTGTTGGAAATTGCGATGAAACTGGCCCGAGAGGGTGGCAAGCCGTTCGTTGACCCCTCGGACCTGTTAGAAGCGGTAGTAGAAGAACCAATCGGTATCGGCGGTCGCGTATTGCGAGAATTGGGATTGGCCGGATGCGGCCAGGCGATAGTCAAACCGGAACCCGCAGGTTATGACCTGGCGATGTCGCTCTTAACGTTGGACGATACCGGAGATTTGCCTTACTACGAACAACTCGTCGCGCAGATTAAAGAGTTCATCGCGAAAGGACAGCTAAAGCCGGGCGATCGACTCCCCCCGGTGCGCCGACTGGCAGACCATTTGGACATTGCCCCCGGCACCGCTGCATCTGCGTATAGTAAGCTTGAGGAAGAAGGAGTGGTTAAGACCGCCGGACGCCTTGGAACCCGTATCGCCTACCCCGTTGAGCCCGCCCTGATAGCCCCCGAAGATCGCGCCTCGGAGATGGCTGGCCTGCTACGCCCGGTAGTAATTGCGGCATTCCACCTCGGCGCAACGGCGGAGGAATTATTCAACGCTTTGACAACGGCGACGAAAGGAGTTTTCGGGGATTCGGATAAAACGCCGCCGCGCCGCTATAATAAATAATGTCCACGCCCCCCCAGTACACTCCGACCGAGGAACTGGCCAACAGCATCACGCATGGCGTTGGGGCGTTATTGTCTGTGGCGGGGCTAGTGGTGCTTACCGTTTTCGCCGCCCTCCGGGGCAACGCCTGGCATGTCGTAGGTGTGACGATCTTCGGCAGTTCCCTGGTCGTTCTCTACACAGCGAGCACGCTGTATCACTCGGTAAGCGCACCGAGGACGAAGCACTGGTTTCGTGTTCTGGACCACTCCGCAATTTTCCTGTTGATCGCCGGAAGCTACACGCCGTTCACGCTGGTAAACCTCCGCGGTCCCATGGGCTGGACATTATTTGGCATAGTTTGGGGTCTGGCAGTCATTGGAGTAGCGTTACAGGCGGGAGTCATCAAGCGCGGCGCGACGCTCTCAATCCTCCTCTACCTCACTATGGGATGGATCGTGATTGTTGCGATCAAACCTTTGATCGCATCGATGGAAGTTGGCGGACTTCGACTTCTGGTTGCAGGCGGCCTGTCCTACACCGCTGGTATCGCTTTTTTCGTATGGCGTAGTTTAAAATTCAATCACGCCATCTGGCACATTTTCGTCATGGGCGGAAGCGTGTGCCATTTTTTTGCGGTGATGTTTTACGTTATCCCGAATGGCACACCGATCTAAACACAAAAACAGAGGGCTATGATGGCAAAGGTACTGGGACTCGGTGGTTTCTTTTTTAAGGCTAAAGAACCCGTGAAGCTTGGCGAGTGGTATCAGCAATGGTTGGGAATGAAACTGGCCGATGATCACAACAGCGTCTCCTTCAAACCGTCCGAAATGCCTGACAAATCGTTCTCCATTTGGGGACCATTCTCGGCCGACACCAAATATTTCGAGCCATCCAACCAGGCGGCAATGGTCAACCTTATCGTCGATGACGTCGCCGGAGCGCTCGCTCAAGTCAAAGAGGGCGGCGCCGAGGTGGTGGGAGACATTGAGGAATACTCTTACGGTATCTTCGGTTGGTTCATGGACCCGGAGGGCAATAAAGTCGAATTGTGGAAACCGCTCTGAGACCTTAGGCGAGCGCGCAGCGAACACTCTACGACTTGCCAGCTCGCCTGGGCGCAAACTTCAGTCCGGACCAAATTAAATTAATCGCGCACACCTTGTAATCAACAAGACCAACGCCGAGGCCAGCACCGCGAACCAGGTCCTGAGTGACATCCGTTTTAACAGCGGACGATTTTTTTGGCCAACAGATCCAAATGCCCGGGGCTCTGGCCCCCAGGCTTTCGACCCGTCGCTTCAGTTCCCGGGCCGACCGCACGAACCACACAACCAAATCAGCTTTGCCTCGGACGTTCTTCTTGAAGACGACATTCGCCGGAAGGGGCTTGAGCGAGTTTTTGAACTCTTCGGGAGCACCGATCAACATGACCGTTGTGCCCTCTTTCATGCCGAGTTTTTTGGGAAGGGGCGTTCCCGAATATCCGGCGTTAGCGTTAACGGACAAAGAGTTCCTTTCCGACTAGGCGTCTGAGCGCTTTTTAAAATCTAACGTCCAGTTGACCTCCCATTCGCCCGTCTCCTGATTCCGGTACGCCTGCTCCCATAAAAAGTGGTCGGCTGAAATTTTCTTCCACCTGAAACGCATGTCAAATAAACGTCCTGCGTTTGTCTCGGTGCCAAAGAACGTACCAATACCGTCCTGAAATCGCCCCCGAACCTGTTCTGTAAGGTGTGGATAGCCCTCACTCATCCATTGAAAACGCCATTCATCCAGGTCCGGGTCATATGTGCGGATCATCATGCCATGCATCGGGCGGTTGTTAAACGTGCCGTAGGTATCGTTGATTGCAACAAGGCCACCAAGAAGTATTCTAAAACGCGTCTCCATCCTGTTCGTCTGCCAGATCTTGTCTGCAACCATTCGCTCTCGGAGGCTAAGACTTTCAACCTCCCAAACACCTTCGAGGCCGTTGAAATCGATCAACTCTGATGCCTTCATCGTGCCTCCAAACCGGTGCGTGCAAGGACGTCTGTAGCTGGCCTTAAAATTCTCGGGCAGCTCTCTACTGGCAAGCTCCAACCGGCGCACAAAGATTGGGGCCATCCACCGAACCGGGACAACCCGCAGGATCCACGCAGCGGTAACTTCGGGTTAAAATAGGGGTACCTTTTGTATTCACAACTCACCTACGACATTCGAATTCCTATGACATTCAGAATCGCAACGGGCTTTCTCCTCCTAACGACTTCGGCTCTCTCGGCGCAAACCCAGGTATATGACTCAGGCGGAGAGATAACGCAGGAGCAAGCCGCCTATGATGTCGTTTTTACAGATCTGTCCCTGACCGTTAATCCTTCCGACAGCTCTATTGCAGGCACGATGCGCATGACTGCGAGAGTCGTTTCCACTACCTCCGTTCTCGTGTTGGACCTCGATCCGATTCTCGCTATCCACAGCATCGCCGATTTTGACGGGCGCGGCACTATGAGCTACGAGCGTCGCGATGGGAAGGTATGGATCAACCTTGGGCAAGTAGCCAATCCGGGAGACATGATCGGCACGGCAATCGAATATGGCGGCAAACCGAGAATCGCCCCTGTGCCACCGTGGAGTGGAGGCTTCACCTGGGCAACAACTCCGGCGGGCGATCCGTGGATTGCGACCACCTCACAACAGGAAGGGCCGGACATCTGGTGGCCAACTAAGGATCACCCTTCTGACGAACCCGACTCAATGGCGCTGCACATCACAGTGCCCGAACCGCTTGTCGTAGCCACCAACGGAGCGCTACGCTCGGTCGACCACAATGGGGGCGAAGCGACCTATCACTGGTTCATTTCCACTCCTATTAACAGCTATCTGGTCTCTTTGAACATTGCTCCCTATCGCACAATCGAAGACAACTATCGTTCGATTGCTGGGGATGAGTTCCCTGTGCAGTTCTTTGTCCTGCCGGAAGATTATGACAGGGGAGTCGTCCTCTTCCAGGAAATTCTCCAGCATCTCGAATTCTTCGAACGCAACCTCGGCCCCTATCCTTTCCGTGACGACAAATACGGAGCCGTCCAAACACCGCACCTCGGCATGGAGCATCAAACCATCATTGCCTACGGCGCCAACTTCGACAACGGAGCAATGACGGGCGGGGTCGACTGGGGATTCGATGCCCTCCACCACCACGAAATGTCACACGAGTGGTGGGGTAACCTGGTCACCAACTCGGACTGGAAAGACATGTGGCTCCACGAGGGGTTCGGCAGTTATATGCAACCACTGTTCCTTGAGCAGACACAGAACGTCGAGCGGTACCATGAGTATATGGCTTCCCTCCGAGGCGGTATTTCGAATGCCCAGCCGGTAGCGCCACGGGAGCTTCAAACGGCAAAAGAAATTTATGGCGGCGACATCTACAGCAAAGGCGCCTGGGTTTTGCACACGCTTCGTTACCTGATCGGCGATCAGCCCATGGAGACTTTGTTGCGGCGCATGGCCTATCCCGACCCATCCTCGGAGGCGATATCAACGGGAGAACAGGCGAGGTTCGCAAACACAGAAGAGTTTGTCACCCTCGCTGAAGACATTTCGGGAACGCAGCTTGCGTGGTTCTTCGAAGTTTATCTGAGGCAACCGCAACTGCCCACTCTTTTTCATTCAGTTAGAGACGGAAAGTTGTTCTTGCAGTGGGAAACCCCTGAGGGCCTGGATTTCCCTATGCCGGTGGATGTCAAAATCGGAGATCGCACTCAGCGAGTCGAAATGTCCGGCGGCGAAGCTGTTATTGACATTGACGTGAGCGAATCCGATATAACAATCGACCCCGATCAGTGGATTTTGAAAGCCAACTAATAAGGTTCACGACTGCGGCCTCAATGGAAAAGCAAACACTGAGACTTTTTGAATCGATGAGCCTGGCCCGTTTCGAAAACGGTTACTGGTACGTCAAAGAACTCAAGGATTTTGCGAAGGGGCTCGGCCTCAAACAGGTCGGAAAATTACGCAAAGACGAACTTGAAGCGGCGATAAGGCTTTTTCTGCAAACTGGCGTTTTGAAAAATCCGGCGTTGCGCCCGTTGGTCCAAAACGGGAAGAGAGACGCGTCAGGTGGCCTCTCACCCGACAAGCTCATCACTATCTTCAAAAACGACGCCGAGACGAAGCAGTTTCTCTTGAGAGAATCAGAAAGAATCGCCCCCGGGTTGAAAGTGCGGTCAGGAGCCCGCTACCGCCTCAACAGGTGGAGAGAAAAACAAATCGCTGGCGGCGTTCCACTCACCTATGGCGACCTTGTCAGAGAATGGGTCCGTCTCAATCAATCCTCCGAGCCGTTCAAAAGAATCCCCCACGGACGCTATATCAATTTTCTCAGCGATTTCTTTACCCACGAGGCCGGTGCCACAAGAGAAGACGCCATCCGCGCCTGGGATTCCGTCAAAGCGCTGAACATCCCAAAAGACTATCACAGCTGGAAGAACCAGAGCGGAATAGCTTCGACCTCGAAGTAGCGTCACAAGAACCACATCCCCCTCCGCTTCCCACAAGCAAGACGTAAGAAGTCGGAGTTTGGAACTTTGAATTGTCTCTGGCCTACTACTCTCCTAGAGAATATATTCGGCGAGATACTACGGGAGATCCAGTGGAGAAAAACAAAGATATCGGCGATTTTTTGCCACTCACGTCGGTTGCATTCGAAATCATGATCGCTCTGGCGGACGAAGACCGGCACGGCTACGGGATCATGCTGGAAGTGGAACGACGCACCGGCGGTACCACCAATATCCGACCCGGCACCCTTTATCGCGCAATCAGCCGAATGGTAGAAACCGGGTGGGTTGAGGACGCCCACAACCCTGCGGCATCCGACAATGATGACGAACGCCGCCATTACTACAGGCTAACTACACTGGGGCGCCGGATAGTGACGGCCGAAGCCGAACGCCTGGCCTCGGCAGTTGCCTCCGCTCGAGCCAAACAACTTCTGAGTAGAAACGCCTGAGTGGTCCATAAACTACTTTCGATCGCGCTACGCTTTTGCGGCCACGATTTCGCCAACACTTACGGCCCGCAACTGATTCGAACCGCTTCCGAACGGTTCGATAGTAACCGGCTCCGACACGGACGGCTCGTGGCTTGGATCGAGTTGGGTCGTGATTTCATTGACCTGCTGGCCGGCGGTCTCGGAGAGCGAACGAAGCACTTATTTAAAACCGGCGGGCCACTCCCCCGGGGTCAGAAAGGTAGACCAATGAAGGGTTTTAGACAGGACGTCGTTTTTTCGCTGCGCAACCTGCGCGCCCATAAGGGATTTACGGCAATTGTAACGCTGGTCCTGGCATTCGGCATAGGCGCCACGACATCGATGTTTAGCGTGCTCAAAGGTGTCATCCTTTCACAACTTCCTTATGAGGACCCGGACGCTCTGGTGATTGTTTTTGAGACCGATCGTTTCAACGACTCCTTCCGGGAAGCTGCGTCGGGACCCGACTACGCCGACTGGCTTGAGGCGCAAACAGTTTTCCAAAGCATGGCCGCGTGGACGGGGAACAACCCGACAATAAATGACGAGCTCAGCAACGCCACCAGACTCAATCGACAATTGGTAACACAAAACTTCTTCGCAACGCTGGGTTGGGCTCCGACGCTGGGGCGTGATTTCCTTCCCTCAGAAGCTGTGCCCGGGGCCCCGCACGTAGCGGTCATAAGCGACGGACTCTGGAAAAGACGTTTCGGATCGGACGTGGCCACGGTCGGTGCGACCATTCTTCTTGACGGGGTGGAGCACATGGTAGTGGGTATCATGCCCCCAGGATTCGCATTCGGCGACAATGTAGATGTATGGTCTCCAATTACCAGCGACCTGGCGACCGGGACGCGAGGAATGCACGGCTACAACGTAATCGGCAGACTCGCGGATGGCGTTTCCGTCCAGGAGGCGGGGATTCAGATTGGCGCCATTATGGCCAACCTCGAGGAACAGTACCCGGACGACAACGTGGGCAGAGGAGCCAATGTAGTTCCCCTGGCCGAGGTTTTTGTTGGCGGAGTGCGACCCGCCCTTATGATCCTGATGGCAGCCGTAACGCTTGTCCTCCTAATCACCTGCGCAAATGTCTCCAACCTTCTATTCGCCAGGGCAACCGCACGGCAAAGGGAGTTCGCATTGCGGGCCGCTATTGGAGCGAGCCGGATGCGCTTGATTCGTCAGATGATGACCGAGAGCATCGTGCTGGCCGCCCTGGGCGGAGTTGGCGGAGTGATCATTGCGAAGGCGAGCATGCCCCTTCTGCGGAGTTTAACCTCCCTCCCGCGGATTGACACAGTCACCATCGACCCGGGGGTACTCGGCTTTTCCGCTTTGGTTACTCTTGGGACTGGTGTGTTGTTCGGCCTGCTGCCGGCCCTGCGCACATCGAACCCCGACCTCAACGAGTCGTTGGGCGACGGAGGACGTTCCGTTGCCGGAGTCCGTGGTACACTACGGAATGTTTTGACCACAGCCCAGATAGCGCTCGCTTTCGTACTCGTGGTCGGAGCCGGCCTTGTTGTTGTGAGCGGGAAAAACCTCAGTACCGTGGACCCCGGTTTTAGAGCAGAGGGCCTGGGACGTCTGTCTATTTCCCTTCCCGCATCGCGTTACCCCAACTCATTCTGGAACTGGCCCAACGTGGTTGAAACCCAGCGGTTCTTCCGGTCCGCGCTTGAAAGAATTGAGGCACTGCCGGGTGTTTCAGGTGTTGCGCTGGCAGCCAATCACCCGGTTAGCGAGGGTTTTACAACGAGGGTTACCGTCGAAGGGGGACCGCAAACGGTCGAAGAAGGAGTTGAGGAATCTCGGATACGTCCGGTGAGTTACCAATACTTTGAGACCGCGGGCATTCCGGTGATAACGGGACGCCAGTTCAATCAATTTGACGCAGCGGAGTCGCCACTGGTAGTCATGGTGAACAGAGCGTTCGAGCAAAGGTACTTCCCTGAGGGTGCCACGGGGAAAACAGTTTCGTTCTGGGGCGGGGACCGCACCATTGTCGGGGTCGTTGGCGACACGAAATTCATGAGAGTTGACTCACCGACTCCTCCGGCGGTCTACCCGCCAATGTTCCAGATACCTTTCGGTACGTTTGACGTCATAGTGCATTCGTCCAACGATATCGGCTCGACCTTATTGTTGGTCCGCCAGGAAATTGCCGCAATAGATCCACTCCTGGCGGTAGACAATTTGGAATCGTTCGAATCAATTCTGAAAACTATGTTAGCACCTCAACGGTTCACCGCGATCATGTTTGCGTTGTTCGGCCTGCTTGCTCTGTCTCTGGCAGTCGTAGGCATTTACGGAGTGATTTCTTACGGGGTCAACCAGAGAACCCGCGAGTTCGGCATACGCATGTCTCTGGGCGCCGAACCTGCCCGTGTGAGACAACTGGTAGCATCACAGGGACTGCGTCTGGGACTCGCGGGGATAGCAGTCGGCGGCCTGACGGCTCTACTGCTGACTCGCTTTCTGGAGAGCATCCTTTTCGGCGTCTCGGCTCTCAATCCAATGGTTCTGGGGTCTGTCGCACTTGCTCTCACCGGAACCGCAGTGCTCGCATCGCTGGTCCCGGCGGTCCGAGCCAGCAAGACAAACCCGATGATCGCAATTCAAACCGGCGAATCTTCGTCAAATTAAGGAGCCGAAACATTGACGCTACTTGTCGAAGAACCTTTGGACTGATTCTTTGAAGTCGGTGGTGCTGCGTGAAAGCGCGTTCACCTCGGCGCCGAGCCGCACACCCTCTTCGAAGCTCCGGCCGTCGAGTTCATAATGTTGTCGCTTGATAAGAGCCAGAGCAGACGAACTGCTCCGAGCCAGTCCCGATAAAATTTTCGCCGCCTCGTCTTCTAGCACGTCAGGTCCGTACACTCGAGAGATCAAGCCGATTTCCAGGGCTTCCGCGGCAGTCAGGGTCCTGCCGGTCGCAACAAGGTCGAAGGAAGTTTTCTCGCCAACCGCCCTGCGCAACATCGCCATCACCATGGCGGGCACAAAGCCCCGTTTGATTTCAGGATAGCCGAACGATGCACCAGAATCGGCCAGCACCATATCGCATGCGGTAGCCAGGCCGCACCCGCCGGCAAGCGCCCTCCCGGTAACTACCGCCACCACGGGCTTGGGAAGCGCACGCATTCGCAGAAACACGCTTCCAAGGTGCATGGCTCCGGCTGCGTTTTCTTCCGAAGTTTGATCTACTGAAGCGAGAAGTTCTTTGAGATCCGCCCCGGCGCAAAAATCTTTGCCGGCACCCCGAATCACTACGACCTTAACATCAGGATCCAGTTCGGCGTTTTCCAACCGCTCCAGCAGAGAGTCCACCATGGCAGTGTCCATGGCGTTGCGCTTGTCGGGCCTGTTAAGCGTAACCGTCAATACACCGCCCGCCAGATCAATGGTGGTTCTCTCAGCCAACCTTCAAACCCCTGGGCACATCGATTTCCATTCTCAGCAACGCAGTTGAAAAGACTTTCCCCTGCGCATCGGTTTTCAGGGATATAGTTCCACCGCCGCCAAGGGCTCCGTGAAGGAGGAAATTTAACGCATTGAGGTTCGGCAACTCAAACCGCTCCACGTCCCCATTGATTATCCCGCGAAAGTGTTTAACCACCTTCGCCCTTGTGACCTGCTTGGCCAGGATGGGATAGTACTCCGGTTTCAGGGCGATCAAACCGACATTGGCCGTATCACCTTTGTCGCCGCTTCGGGCATGAGCGAGCTTCACCAGCTGGACCTTCTTTGTGGTCGAGCGTTTCTTTTTGACTTGAGGACTCATCCTAGCACCTTCACTCTTGCACGAATCTCTTTTTTGGGAATCAGGGCAGGCCAGTATGCTACGATCTCCTCCACCTTCGGGCGGCCGCCGGCAAAGCCTGTGACGCTCGGCGGCCCATTGAGAATCAACGGCGCCAGTTCACGCGAAAAACGTTCGACCGGCTTTCGATCCTTGGCCCGGACGCCGATACGCAACTGTATCTCCGGCATTTCTGGATCGGGCTTGCCGGCCAGACGGCCGTGAGTTGAATCATGTCCCACATACTCGGTCAGGATCTCCTCGAACTTCAGGCCGAGGGCTTCTAACCTGCCCCGCAGAATCTGATCAGCCCGTCGAGCTTTCTTGTAGGCTTCCGGCCAGGAGTAAACAAGCGTCCCGACCGCCTTGTAGCCGTAGAAATAGGAGAGCGAGACCTTCAAGAAATCAGTGGCAGGGCGGCCTTTTACTCCAGTAACTTTAACCCGGTCTTTTCCCGCTTGTTTTAGCTGGATCGAAGTGAAGTCGGCTACACAATCGGGAGTGATATAATTTTCCGGATCGCCCATCTCGTAAACAAGTTGCTCTGTAACGCTTGCTACAGAGACCTTACCACCGGTCCCTTCGTGTTTGGTGACGTAGAACGTCCCATCGCGGTGGGCTTCGATGATCGGATAACCGGGGTCGACCATACCGGGAATTTTCTCCCAGCCGATCATACAGTTTCCGCCCGACGACTGGGCCCCGCATTCAATCATGTGACCTGCGACCGTCCCAATGGCCATCTTGTCCCAATCGTCTTCTTTCCATCCGAATTCGTGGATCATGGGGCCAAGCGTCAAACCTGTATCGGTAACTCTGCCGGTGATGATAATGTCCGCGCCTTTTTCAAGTGCTTTGACAACCGGCCAGGCTCCCAGGTAGGCGTTTGCCGACATCACCGAGCCGAGTTCGCTTTTCAAAATCTTGCCGGTATCCAGGTTTGTCAGCTTATGACCGGCCTTCACAAGGCCCTCCAGCCCCGGCAGCATGTCGTCGCCGGTAACAATCGCTACTTTGACCTTACCAGCGAGTCCCAGCTTTTTGGCTGACTCCAGAACGGCTTTCGCGCATGCTTGAGGGTTAACTCCTCCGGCATTGGCGACCACTTTGATTTTCTTTTTGACCAGGTGAGGTAGCAACTGCTCCATCAAAGGTACGAAGTCTCTGGCGTACCCCATCCTGGAGTTTCGTGACCGTTGTTTTTGCATTATCGACATGGTGACTTCAGCCAAATAATCCATCACCAGGTAATCGATACCGCCTCGTTTGACCTGCTTGACCGGCGCATCCAGCCAATCGCCCCAGAAACCCTGTCCCGATGCGATCCTAATGGTATCCTTCAAAACGTATCCTTCCTCACTGGCCTTCCAGCGACTCTGCTTCTTCAGTTGTTTCAATTCCGGGCATCGGTAAATCTGCAAGCGCCCGCACCAACGTAGGCACTCCACCGAGGGGCTTCACTTTTACTTCCAACAGCGGACGACTCCCTTCCGGCAGTTCGAATCCGCGGGCCCACGACCCCAGACCTACAGAACCGGACTCTCCCGCACCCAGCAGGAGCTTTTCGCCCCCGCCCTGCGGGAATACCTCTAACTCGATCGGCTCTGCAAACAACATAGACACAGCGACGACAGCACTCCACTGTTCATCTGCGCCAATATGCGAAAACCCGGGCATCAATTCTATTCTAAGGCGTTGTCCACGCCACGATTCTTCCACTGGAAGACGGGTTTGCTGCAGCGCGTAATTTACCGACTCTGCGAATAGGATATGGCCGTCTTCCGAGACGATTGCAATACCCATATCAGACAGACCGCGCCAAACTCCGGTGTCAAACGACAGGCCAAGGATTACCTCTGTGGCCCAATCGGGCATCACAAATTCTCCACCAGCCAGCGAATCGTCAGAGCCTTCAAGTGATATTTCCGCCTGCGCACCGAGTATCCTCGCCGACGGAATCACTACCACGTCCTCCGACGCCCCGTTCTTCACCAGCGCAACGGCGTTGACGGGATCGACCTCAACCGTCTGGGTAGGCGAACTGGCCACAAGAAGATACTGTGCGGGCAGGGCATCTGGGGTGGTCACAACGATCTCGTATACCCCGGGCACCACATCACTCGCCGGCACTACCAACCTGGCGGCCGATGTCGACTCGGTAATTTTTGCCACGGCACCGCCCCGGTAAGGTTGCCCGGACGGTTCGAAAAGGTGTAACGTCGCTGAATGCGACCACTCGGCCAATTCAAGCTCGATCGCCAGCCCGTTGCTTCGCTCCCCTACCCTGAGGAAATATCTGTCGAATTCACCGAGAGTAACGTCATCTTCAAATAGCAGCTCATCTTCCAGATCATAGGGGACGACCACTGTATTTCGCATGCCGAACACGGCGCCGGCCAGAGTGTCGCTGGCGGAACGTGCCCACACGGTGCCGACGTACAGCCCGGGCTCGACGAGTACATTACTCCTGTATTCAACCTCCACCCGCACGGGTTGCCCTTCGAAATCGATTGATTCGGGCGCCACCAACCACTCTGCGTCACTCCACAGGTCCAGCCTGGCCGCGGGTTGGCCGTTGAGCGGCGTAATCTCAAATTCCTGACTCCGGGCAAGCGACAACGCCCAATCGCGACGATAAGCGGCCGCCTGGTCAGTAGTTATCCCGTTCTCGACAGTCCGAATGATGTAGACACCCGTTTGATGCCCGGCTTGCAGCCACCAGAGGGCTCGTGTCAGGTTGGGCACACCCCTGCCCTGGTCAAGAACCGTTGTTCGCTCGACAGGTTCGGCCGTGGCGACGAGAGCCATTTTGAGATCAACCGCTCTGACGTTTCTCCCTGAGGCTATCATGGCCGAACTAAGAATCGCCCCGGCTCCGGCAATCTGGGGCGATGCCATGCTTGTGCCCGGTGAAATCTCCTCTCCAGCCTGCCACCTGGGAACGTTCGAGAACGCCAATCCTGGAGCGCAGATATCCGGCTTGGCAGTCTCACCACCCCTGGCACTCCACCACGCAATGACATCAAGCGGTCGTTCACTGTATGCTCCGGCCTGCGGAAATTCGGCGGGATAAAGTGCGCAAACAGACACCGCCAGGTCGGCCGACGCTGGCACCGATACAGTCGAGATCCCGGGTCCATCGTTGCCGGAACTGGAGACAAAAAGCACATTCGGATGTTTCAATGCAAACGCATTTACGATGGAATCGATTGCAGCCGATCCCTCGTGCACATTCCCAATGCCGAAGCTCAGATTGAGTACCAGAGGGAGGCCCCGGCGCTCTGCGTAGTCCGCGGCATAATTCATCGCTCGCACGACACTACCCGTCACCGTCACCGCACCACGCGCATTATTCGAAATCTTGAGAGCCATCAATTGGGCACCGGGAGCCACCCCGTCAAAGCCATCGACACCGAACATGTTGTGCCCCGCTGCAATCCCCGCGACGTGCGAACCGTGGCCCTGGTTGTCGAAGAAAAAGTTCAACTCAGGCTGGTTTTCGTGGCCAGTTAGATTGGCAGCAATAGTCAAAGGTCCCGTTTCGATTCCGGGCACCTTATACGTAAACGTCTGGCCGGCCATCAGGTAGTCGCGGTAGGGTCTCTCATTCGACAACGATCCGTCCCCGTCGGTATCGGTCATCAAGATCCAACCGTCGGACGCCCGGGCAACGACAACTGGAAAAGAGTCGTCGTTGTCTCCGTCTCCGTTGACGTCGGCGGCGGGAAGAACGCCAAGGTGAGACTCGTGAAATCTGCCACCCCAGTATGGCCCCGATGCGACGCCCAGCAATCGACCCAGGCCCGCAATGGAATCCGAACCTATTACCGCTTTATCGCCATCAATCTCGATCGGGCCCAGAACAACTTCTCCTTCACCGGAAAAATCGCGAAGGTCGAGGACCTTGGGAGCACCAGTTGTCGTCTCCTGAAACCCAGGGAGATCTGGATCTATGCCGGTGTCCAGAATCCCTATGATAACTCCCCGCCCATCGTATCGCGGATACCGGCTTCTGAATTGCGGGACTCCAATGGACTTGAGAGGTAACAGTCCCGCAAGGAAAGCCGCTCTTGGTGGGAATTCGGGCTCGCCGGGCTCAAAGAGGCGTCGACTCTCCGATGCGATTTCCTCCTCCCCTGGCCCCGCCGTGTCAGCCACCTTGGGACTCGGAAAAGTGTCGCTAGAACCCCCGACTCCCCCGCACCCAATTGCAGAAACCGCTATCGAACACGATAGCCACAGGCCTCGTTTCACGGAATCGAATTTTCCATTGGGGGAAGGACAAAAGCCCCCAGATGGGGCCCTGAGTAGTTTCGGGTCGTCCGCAACGCCATCGCCAAAACGTCCCGCGTTTCTTCCGGCGTGATGATCGCATCAACCTGCCCGGTGGCGGCGGCATGCCTGGCATCGAGCTGGTGATCGTAATCGCCCTTCAGCTTTTCGACATCGTCCGCGAACGCGGGGTCGCCCAGTTTCGAGCCGTAGATCGCACGGGCAGCGGCGTCGCCTTCCATCACACCCATCCGGCCCGTGGGCCAGGAGAATATGAAATCCGGATCGAAGCCCTGACCGGACATGGCATAATATCCCGCCCCCGATGCGTGGTTGATTGTCAAAACAATCTTCGGGACGGTGGCTGTTGCCATCGCCTCAACGAAGTGGGCACCGGCCCGAATGATCCCAGAATGCTCAGCTTCGGGACCAACCATGAAACCACTCACGTCCTGGACGAACAAAAGTGGAATGCCCTGCCGGCTGGCGGTCTCGATAAAGAAAGCCACTTTTTCTGCGCTGTCCGTATAAACGATGCCTCCCATGTGGGGGCGTTCACCCGGTCCTCTTTTCACCATTCCCCGGTGATTGGCGATGACCGCAACCTCATACCCTTCGATTCGACCGTGTCCACAGATCATCTCCCGGGCAATTTCAGGTTGGAACTCAACCAGGTCGCCGCCATCCAAAATCGATGAAAGGATGTCTCTCATCTCGTATGCCATGCGGTGGTCCTCGGGCAACGTATCGTAGACATCGTCCGGTGTTTTTGACGGAGATTCGTACTCTTTCGGCTCAGTGAAAACAGGATAGGGCAGACGTTCGACGTACTCCCGAATCAACCGTATACATGCCGAGTCGTTGGGCGCCCTGTAATGAGCCACAGCGCTTTTGGTCGTGTGAGTCTTCGCTCCGCCAAGTTCTTCACCGTCTACATCCTGCCCGGTGGCTCCTTTGACCAGATTGGCACCACCCAAACCCATGAAAGAGGTACCCTCGACCATGAAGATCACGTCGGAGAGGGCAGGCAAATACGCGCCGCCGGCTACGCAGGGACCCATGACCGCACTGATCTGGGGAATCCGCAGGTAGCGCCTCATGATGGAGTTGTAGTAAAAAATCCTTGCCGCTCCGTACTGTCCCGGAAAGACACCACCCTGATACGGTAGGTTTACACCGGATGAATCCACCAAATAAATGATGGGAATCCGTTGACGCATCGCAATTTCCTGTGCACGCAGAATTTTCTTAATCGTCTGCGGCCACCAGGATCCCGCCTTCACGGTTGAGTCATTCGCTACTACAACGACCTCGCGACCCATAACTTCGCCGACTCCAGTTACGACACCTCCGCCCGGGGCTTTCCCGTCATACTCCTCATAGCCCAACAAAAGGCCGATCTCAACCCAGGTTGTATCCGGGTCAATTAGTTCTTTGATTCGTTCCCGAGCGACCAGCTTCCCTTTGCCATGTTGGACGGCAATTTTTTCTGCACCGCCACCCATTTCTAGCCTGGCAGCCAGTTCTTTGTACTCGGCGGAAAGCTGCCGTGCACGGTTTGTCCGGGTTTGCTCCATTCAGTCGACCGAAACAGTAGAGGTGATGTATTCGATAATGTCGCGGGTGGTGGTACCCGGTCCAAAAAGGCGAGCTATACCCTGACCCTCCAGATCTTCGGCATCGTCGGGTGGAATGATCCCGCCCCCGAGCAAAACGATATCCTCTCGACCCTTCTCAACAAGGCGTTTCTTGACGCCCGGAAACAACGTCATATGAGCCCCGGAAAGAATCGACAACCCGACGACGTCGACATCTTCCTGAATCGCAGCCGTGACGATCATTTCAGGCGTCTGGTGCAGGCCGGTGTATATGACCTCCATTCCAGCATCTCGCAAAGCGGCCGCAACGACCTTTGCACCACGGTCATGTCCATCCAAACCGGGTTTGGCCACCAGAATTCGTATCGGCCGACTCCCCTGGGAAGTGACCTGTTCAACAGCTTTCATCTTGTTTTCCGTTCGAGTATTAAACCGTCAGCTGAAGCGCTTCGGGAAACCGTAGAGCCTCGCCATGTTTCAAACAACCTGGGAGTTAGAAAAAGACCGGTTCGCGAAACGCTCCGTACACTGACTCCAGCGAATTCCGGATTTCAAAAAGCGTGCTATAACATCTCGCGCAATCGAGCATGTAGGGTATTACGTTTTCGTTTCTCTCAGCCGCATGTTTGAGTGCAGCCAGGGTGCGCTCGACCTGGGCATCATCGCGGGTCTCGCGCAACTCTTTCATGCGTACCTTCTGAATTTCTTCAGCTTCTCCCGACACGTGCAATATGTCGATCTCGTGCGCCGAATCATCTGCAAATTCATTCAATCCGACAACGACTCTACGTTTCTGATCAACCTCGTGCTGCAGCCTCATCGCACTCTGGGCAATCTTCTGCTGGAACCACCCGTTCTCGATTCCCTGAACCACTCCACCGTTTTCCTCGATCTCACGGAACAGTGCTTCTGCGTCAGCTTCCATTTTGTCAGTCAACTGCTCGACATAATACGATCCTCCAAGAGGATCAGCCACGTTGGCCACGCCGGTTTCGTAAGCAAGGATTTGCTGGGTCCGCAGCGCTATTTTCGCACTCGCCTCAGTCGGAAGGGCCAGGGTCTCGTCCAGAGAATTGGTATGAAGCGATTGCGTCCCGGCTAAGACGGCAGCGAGCGCCTGGTAAGCCACACGGGCAACATTGTTCACTGGCTGTTGGGCAGTGAGCGAAACCCCGGCGGTCTGACAATGAAACCGCATCATCCATGATTTGGGATTCTTAGCTCCAAAATGGTCTCGCATCTTTTTGGCCCATATCCGGCGGGCAGCCCGCATTTTGGCAACCTCTTCGAACAAATCGTTGTGGACATCCCAGAAGAACGAAAGCCTCGGCGCGAAAGAATCCACGTCAAGACCACGTTCAATTCCACGGCGCACATATTCAAAGCCATTGGCCAGGGTAAAGGCCATCTCCTGAACTGCTGTGGCACCGGCCTCCCTGATATGATATCCGCTAATTGAAATCGGATTCCATTTTGGCGTGTGTTCGCTGCACCACTGGAAAAGATCAACGATCAATTTCAATGCAGGCTCAACCGGGTAAACCCAGGCGTGCTGAGCCATGTATTCTTTGAGAATGTCGTTCTGCAGAGTCCCCTGAAGCTCCGAGATGTCCACGCCCTGTTTTTCAGCCGCAGCGACATAAAAACAAAAAACCATCGCCGCCGGGCCATTGATGGTCATAGAGGTAGAGACTTTGTCCAGCGGGATGCCGTCAAACAACGTTTCCATATCAGCAAGCGAGGAGAGAGCCACCCCGCATTTCCCTACTTCACCCTCGGACCGCGGGTGGTCGGAGTCGTAACCCATCAAAGTTGGGAAATCCACGGCCACGCTGAGCCCGGTCTGTCCGTGTTCCAGTAGGTACTTGTATCTCAGGTTGGTGTCGATCGCCGTGCCAAACCCGGCGAACTGCCGCATAGTCCAGAGGCGCCCGCGATAGCCGGTTGGATGAATCCCTCGCGTAAACGGAAATTGCCCCGGCATACCCAGTTGTTCCTCATAATCAGGAGCGTCGGAACCCCGAGGACCATAAAGAGGGTCGACCTCGGTTGAACTCTGCGATACGAATTCGACCGGACGCTTTTTTCCGGCCTCATACGCCACCAACCACTCCTGATATTTTTCTTCGTTCATTCGGTTTTCTCCACAGATCCTTGCAGGGCTTGCTCCACTATCCGGCTCGCGACATCGTAGGGGCTCTCTTTGCCGGCAACCACAGAATTTACACCAGTTTGGAAGATGTCCGTAGTGGTATCCTGATCCCAAACCATTTTCTTGATCGCGCGATTGACGGCGTCCCGAACGTGTTCGCCCACAAGTTTTCGGCGTTTACTATCCAATTCACCTGTGGTGGCCAGGTGTTCCCGATGTTCTTCGATTGCGTCTACGAAGGCGTCAATCCCTTCGTCCTTCACCGCAGACGTAAGCAAAACTGGAATCGGCCATTCGTCGCTTGCAGCTCCGATCAGACCTTCGGCAAGCGCGGCCTTCGACACTCCGTGGCCAGACGGGACATCGGCGTAGGACTCGGAGTTTCGTAAACCAATCATGGTCTGAACCTCCCGGGCCAGTTTATCCGCTCCGGGCCTGTCGGCTTTGTTGATCGCGTAAATTTCTGCGATCTCCATGACACCAGCTTTAAGGACCTGAATTCCATCCCCCGCTTCGGGCACCAGTATCAGTGCAGCCGTGTCCGCCATCCCGGCAATTGCCAGCTCGGATTGGCCCACACCAACAGTTTCGATGATAATTCGCTCGAACCCGAAAGCATCCAGAAGGTCGCAAACCTCTTTGGTCGTCGTTGCGAGCCCACCGACGGCACCTCGAGACGCCATCGACCGGATGAACACGCCTTCGTCCATTGTAAGAGATTCCATGCGAATCCGGTCACCAAGGAGAGCGCCGCCGGAAAACGGACTGGTGGGATCGACTGCAACAACCGCAACCGTAACACCTCTTTGGCGGTAAGCCCGAGCAACGGATTCAGTAATCGTAGATTTCCCCGCTCCCGGCGGGCCGGTAATCCCGATCCGGTGCGCTGCTCCAACCTTTGAATGAACTCCCGACAAGAGGCGTTCAAACCCGGGCCGACCATTTTCCACCACGGAGACGGCGCGAGCAAGGATTGCCGTGTCCCCAAGATCGATGCCTTCGATGAGTCGCTCTATATCGAGCGGTTTAGCCATTACCGGGGCCCCTTGTTTCTGGTCCGTTGAGCCCATCGATTTCGTTGTCGTGAGTCGTCCTGAGTAATTTTTCGACGTCTATCCCCCTGCTGGCTCCCCGATCGGTACCAGGCATCACTGTTCCGGCCGAAATCACCAACTTGGTCGCGTCCTCAATGCTCATATTCAGCGGCCGAGTTTTGCTCACTGGCACAATAAGTAAAAACCCCGAAGTCGGGTTAGGCGTGGTTGGCACGAACACGTTAACGCAAGGCTCTCCGACAGCTTCAGAAATACTTCCGGGATGTTCGTTAGTAACGAACGCGACCGCCCAGGTGTCGTCCGTAGGATATGGGACCAGAATCGCCTCGTGAAACATTTTCTGTTGCCCTCCGAACACCGATTGGATGATCTGGCTCACCGTTCGGTAGATAAGTCCGGTGACCCGAGATTTTGACAGGGCCTGATTCCACCAGAATAACAACTGGCGCCCGGCTGCCTGGTGGACTATCCAACCCACCACGAGAATGAACAAAAGCAGCAACGCGAAACCCAACCCCGGAATATCTCGTCCAACTGCCAGCCGTAGCGGGGTACCCAGGATCGAATCGAGTGCATTGAATACCCAGACGAGCGCAAATGCGGTCAGCGCAACGGGGGCGAGAACCACAAGACCTGCAATGAAATAACGCCTCAGACTTCTCCGCTTAGCCATTATTCGTCCAGACCCAGGTCCAGCTTTTCGACAAAAACTGGTCCTTTGCGAATCGACACGCGTTCTATTTTCGAATCCGTCGCATCCAGAATCTCGACCTCCAGGGTTCCAAGGTTGAACCTTTCTCCAACTGCCGGTATTCGACCGGCTGCTCCGGTGAGCAGGGCACCAAAGATTTCTGACGGGTCTCCCAGGTTTTCGCCGAAGTGCCTGGCCACTTTTTCCACCGTCACCGAGCCCTCAAACTCAACTCTCTCAGCGCCAGCAGAAATCGGTTCGGTTTCTACTTCATGGAAATCTCCAAACAATTGTTTGACCAATTCCTTTAACAGATCATCCATAGTCACCACACCGGCCACGCCTCCAAACTCGTCGAGAACGATCGCGATATGTCGTCTCGCCTGTTGCATTTCTAACAAAACATCGGAGCAAGTCTTGGATTCAGGAAAAGCCGCAATGGGTCGCAGGGGAAGGTGTCCGCCTGGTTCAACTTTTAGCAGATCGAATGCGTAGATCATACCAACGACGTTGTCAGGCGCCTCCTGATAAACCGGCAGTCGCGAAAACCCCGACTCGGCAAACAGTCGTGCTATCTCGCCAACGTCGGTATTGCCTTCCACCGAGACAACGTCAATTCTGGGTGTCATTATGTTGCGGACAGAACGCCGATCAAAGGAAAGAACTCCTGAAACGATGGTGAGTTCTCCCGCCTCATAGATCTCCTCATGTCCTCCCACCCTGAAGGTCTCCAGCAACTGGCCTTCCCTATCAACCTCAACTCGATTGAAAGCCTTCGTGACCGGCCCCGCGACAAAATCCACAAATCTGGCCGGCTTGCGCGCGAAGATCCCTGCCCACCTCCGGCCTACGATTCGAGGCAGGGCATAGATGACACTCACTGCGATCGGAACCGTCAAGATTAAGGCGACAGCGGCAGTCAGGACAACGGGTAGGCCCCGAAATGCGGCTGCTACCCCGAACCCGGCAACAACGGCACCGAGAGAGGCAAACACATTGGCCGATTCAATGGTCCTGTCCTGCGACGACAGTATCTTGCTGGCGACGTTGAAGCCTCGGAGGCGTTGGGAGACCAGCCGCGCCAGCTCACGCTTGTTCCAGGCCGTGACCGAAACTGCAACGGTCATGCCGATGAAGCCCAGAGAAAGGCCGACTGCGGCAATGACCCAATGGATCACTGTTCCCCTCCTGCCTCGGACACAGATTCTGAGTCCAGCTGCTGTTCGAAATACACCCTCTTTATTCGCCGCTGAACGACCTGTTCCACCACAACCCTGTAATTGGCAATCTGAAGTTCTTCTCCCGGTTCAGGCACCCGACCCAATTCGAGATAAATAAGACCTCCGACCGTGCCCACTTCATCATTTTCGATCGTAGTTCCCATTTCCTCCGACAGATCGTCGAGCGTTACCGCACCATCGACCCAGAACCTCGATTCATCTTCACGTTCGATCGGCGGTTTTTCGTGAACATCGTACTCGTCGCGGATTTCGCCAACTATTTCTTCGAGAATATCTTCAGGGGTTACAATCCCCGACGTACCGCCGAACTCATCAGCAACGATCGCGATATTGGTCTGGTTGCGTTCAAAATCACGCAATTGGGCATCGATGGTTTTGGTCTCGGGCACCCAGTCGGGTTTCTTGATAGTATCCTGCCAGTGTTCCGGCACCGGAGCCGCACCCGAAATCGCGGGCATCAGGTCACGCGCGTGAAGAATACCTGCGACATCATCAGGCCCCTCTCGGTAAACCAGAATCCGCGCGTGTTCGCTGCGTCGCAAAGCGGCAACTATCTCGGGCCACCCATCGTCGTATTCCACAGAAAAAACGTCCACGCGAGGTGTCATGACGTCCGCAACAGTGGTGTCGCCAAGGGAGAACACGCCCACCAGGATTTCCCTCTGGAGAGCACCAATCCCGGACTGAGGCACATCCGGCATCTTCAGCGGCAGTTGAACAAAACGCTCCACCGCCCCGACAACTCCGAGGAGCGGTTGAAAGGGGAGCAAGCTTTTTCGAGCTGGCCCGGTGGCCGCCGTGGATGCCTCCGGCAACAGGTCGGCGATAATGCGCGGTAGGCCCTCCCCCAGGAGAAACAGGAGTGCCGACGAAACCGCAAACGATCCGAGAAACTCAATCGTGGGGCGGTACCACCAGCCTACTGCGGTCCCGGCCGCAATTCCCCCTATAAACAGAAGCGCGAGGCGACCTACGTGGAAAGCCCGGTGAAGGGGAATCGGATCTCTCGGGCCAACAGTGGCGTCAGTCAGAGCCCGTCTGACAGCCGGCGACTCCTCGGCCAACGTAAGGAGACCCGCCCAAAGTGCAGACACCAGGGCCACTCCGCCGGAAAGGAACTGCAAACCAGACTCAAGAATCATCTATAGACCTTACCCAGCTGCCCAAGGTATTGCTCCTGCAAGTCCCACATTCTGGACTCAGTTCGGCCCGAACCCTCCGGGTGGTCATGCCCTACCAGATGAAGGGTGCCATGCACCAACAGGCGGGCCAATTCCTCCCTGGCAGACACCCCAAGTTCATCAGCCGACCTACCTGCTCTCGCCAGGCATACATAAAGATCCCCAACCAGGAGATCTCCATGCTGTAGAGGGAAGGCAATAACGTCCGTCGCCCGGTCTTTGCCGAAAGTGCGTCTGTTGAGGGCTCTCATTTGCTGCGACGACGGAAAGCTCACACTGACCTGAGTTACCCGGTTTCCCTCACCGACCATAACGAATGAAACAATTCGCTTAATTGCGGCTTTCGAGAGCGGAACGTCATCCGCGTCGCTTACGATCACTTCAGGAGTTTGCTGTGGCATCCCAATCGGCCGTTATCCCACCGGCTTCCTCTGGATACTCAATTCTGGAGTGGTACATCCCGGCAACTACCCTCAAGAACTCCTTCTTGACCTGATCAATCTGCGCGAGCGTGAGCGGAGCCTCGTCAAGTTGCCCGGCGTCTATCCTTTGGTCGACAATGTGCGCTATTGCGTCCGCCATTTTTTCTTCGGTTGGATCGTCGATAACCCGCAACGCTGCCTCAACACCGTCGGCCAACATTGTTATTGCTGTTTCGGCGCTAACGGGCCGCGGTCCCGGATACTGGTACGCTTCGGAAGAAACCTCCGTCCCCGGATTGGATGTGCGGGCGCGATTCAAAAAATAGCTGATCTCCATCGTACCGTGGTGCTCGGGAATAAACGACACGATCGACCGCGGCAGTTTGTGCTCCTCCGCAAGCTCAATACCCTCAAGCACGTGATTACGTATCAACGCAGCCGAGGCTGCCGCACTCAGTGAATCGTGTGGATTGTGCCCACCAACCTGGTTCTCGGCAAAGAATCGGGGTCGAGACATTTTACCCACGTCGTGGTAGTAGCAGCCGACACGAGCCAGGAGCCCGTTAGCTCCGATCTTGTTGCAGGCGGCCTCGGTCAGGTTGGCCATAGCGATCGAATGAGCGTAGGTACCGGGAGCTTCAGTGGCCAACCTCCGGAGCAGAGGTCTGTTTGGGTCCGACAATTCCAGGAGCGTGAGGTCCGTCGTAACCCGGGCAGCCACTTCAAAGAGCGGCAGAGTTATAGTAACCAGAGCCGCTGACCCCAGAGCGTTGGATGCGCCACGGGCTATACTTGAACCGAATTGCGCCAGACTCCATTCCAACCTTAGAGCCACGGTTAGCGCCGCGAGCAAGAAACCGCCGGTGATGACCAAGAAAGCAACCAACAACTGACTGCGTCGCTGGATAGACCGCACACTGAACGCACCGGCTATCCCACCGACCAGAGCCATGTACACCGCATCCAAACCACCGAAGGCTGCCTGCGATCCGAGCAGAATGGACAAGGCAGTCACAGCGACCAGTGAGGCCCGCCCGCTGAACAAAACGGTGACCAACATGGCGGCAAACGGAATCGGGATTAACTCCGGACCATCACCGATAAATTTCACGGTAACGGCGGCACCGGCAATTACAACAGCGAAAATCGTCGACAACACCAGCACCTGACGCAATTCGTCGTACGATTCTCGCCTGTAGAAAGTGAGCAGCAGCCAGAAAATAGAGATCACCAGAGCGTTGGTGGAAATCTGTCCGATAATCGAAGAAAAATCTCCCCCGGTGGCTCCTCCCCTCTGGATTATTTCAGCACGCAAAGCGAGTAAACGGTCATATATTGGCTGGGTGACGACTTCGTGGGCTGCCACGATCCTCTCGTCGGCCCTGACCGGATATTTTATCGGATTTATCGAGCCCCTTAGCCCGGTTCGCACGCGCTCGGTTTCAACAACATTCGGGACGAGAGTGGGCGAGAAGAAAATACTGGTTAGCCGTGCGAAGATGGCGCGTCCCTGCGGCGATTGAGAGTCCGTTTCATATTCAGCTCGAATTGCGAGGTAGTCGGGCCACGACAACACCTCGTCGCGCCGCGCAATCCGATCGCCATCGGGCGTCCGAACCACGATCTCTGAACTGGTCTCCAACTCAAGTACTCCACTTGCCGCGACCCCCTGCCGAAGACGTTCGTCAATTAAACGTCGCAGTGCGGCCTCGTACTCTCCGATGAGGTTGCGGTCCAGGAGATATCGCGCATCCTGCTCACTGATCGGCAAACCGCCCGGCGTCCCGGCGCCTGGAGCCTCCCTCCCGGCAAACAGCTCCAGCATTTCGAAAAACGTCCGTGTCTCCAGAAGGATGGAGTCGGCCACCGTTTCGTCGAGATCATAGTACGGCTGGATCGTTGCCTCGAGCACCGCCATCTCAGTGGTGAGATCGGTTTCGTCCTTCAGTACGTCAAAATCGAAAGGGGCGAGAACATCAATTGGGGCAACATCACCGACATCCGGAAGCGGTACGTCAAAACCCTGTGACACGGGGAAAAGAACGTACGTAAGCACAGCCAGTACCAGTACCGGTGCCCACCGCACCGTGTGGTAACGGTAGTTTTCTTCCCGCTGGGTACTACTCAACGCAGACATCTAGTCACTTGCTCGCTCTTCGGAATTTTCGTCGTAGGCGCGAATTATTTCCCTCACAAGTCGGTGCCGCACAACGTCAGTGTCATCGAGATAGTTCACCGAGACCCCATCAATGCCTTTGAGGATCTTCTCGATTTCGAGAAGTCCGGAATCCTGATACCTAGGCAAATCCACCTGAGTTTTGTCTCCGATCACTACCGCACGCGAATTACTACCAAGTCTGGTAAGAAACATTTTCATTTGCCCGGGGGTGACGTTCTGCGCCTCATCAAGAATGACAAACGCATCCTGAAGCGTCCGGCCTCTCATGTAGGCCAGTGGCGCAATTTCAATCGCCCTGGTTTCAATTGCCCGTTCGACCCGGTCAACCGGCAGTAGATCCTCCAGAGCATCCCAGAGCGGCCTGAGGAAGGGATCTACCTTTTCTCGGAGATCTCCGGGCAGGAACCCGAGGTTTTCACCCGCTTCAACCGCCGGCCTGGCAAGGACGAGTCTCTTAACCCGTTTTCTCACTAACGCCTCCACACCCATAGCCACAGCCAGGTAAGTTTTGCCGGTTCCAGCCGGTCCTATACCAATCACGATATCGTTGTCGCGCATGGCCCGCATGTACTCTCGCTGACCGGCGGTCCGTGGACTCACCGCCTTCTTAGCACCCGGGAGCAATACCTTCAGTTCGGCCGAGTCCCCATTTTCGTCGCTGACTCCTCCGTCATCGACAAGTGCCCGCACGTCTTCAACACTCAACGATTCTCCCATGCGGGCAACATCAATCATCGCTGCCGCAACCCGCGAAGCGAGAGCAACGGCATCCGACAATCCGTCTATTAGCAGATCATCGCCCCGAAGGGAAACACGAGCACCGGTTCCCCGGGTGAGCTCCAGAAGGTTGGCGTCGTTGACACCGGCGAGACCCAACGGGTCTACCCCCTCGGCCGAAATCTTTACAAGTGTGCCCTCGGGACTCATGTTTTCACCCCTATTCCAAGGCCCGCAAGGTCTTTGTCCGACACGCCCGTAGGTGCGTCTTCAAACAGCGCCCTGGCAGCGGTGGTTTTCGGGAACGCAATCACGTCGCGTAAAGAAGTAGCGCCGATCAACAACATCACCACCCTGTCAAAACCGACTGCAAATCCGCCATGGGGCGGTGCGCCAGCGCGCAATGCCCGTAACAGAAACCCAAATCTGGATTCCGCGTCTTCAGCACCGATGCCCAACCTTTCCAGGATTTGAATCTGCATTTCCGGGTCGATGATACGTATGGATCCGCTGCCCAGTTCGACACCGTTGTAGACTAGATCATAATGCTGAGCCGTAATGTCGCCGAGTTCCCCGCTGACCAGCTTCTCGCTATCCTCGGGATTGGGTGCGGTGAACGGATGGTGGGAGAACACAAACTCACCGTCGTCCTGTTCCTCAAAAAGCGGGAAATCAACGATCCAGGAGAACGCGTGGTTCGACGAGGCTTCCGGCGAAAGTTTCTCTATCAACGCCAACCGCACAGCGTTTAGTGCAGGTGACGTTATTCGGTCCGTACCGGCTGCGACCAGCATGAGGTCCCCGTCCTCCAGCCCGGCCGTCTCTGCGGTGATTCCGTCCAACTTACTGAGGGGTCCGGTGAGGTTGCCGTCAAGATATTTTAGCGTCGCAAGCCCACCGGCGCCCTCACCTTTGGCTGCATCGGCAAGCTGATCGATGTGTTTGCGCGAAAGGGCTGCTCCACCCTGGACACGGATTCCCCTCACTCGCTCGCCCCTTTCAATCGCATCGTCAAAGGCCTTGAAGCCCTTTCCTCCAACTAGCCCTGAAAGGTCTTCGATCTCAAACCCATATCTCAAATCTGGTTTGTCACACCCGAAACGCTCCATTGCCTCGGCGTACGTCAAGCGTCCGAACGGCGCTACAACGTTTGCACCAACCTCATCCCAGAGATCCACCATCGTCTTTTCGACGAAGGCCATTACGTCTTCCTGATTTACAAATGAGGCCTCCAGGTCGATCTGAGTGAACTCCGGTTGCCGATCAGCTCGAAGGTCTTCATCCCTAAAACAGCGTGCTATCTGGAAATACCGATCGAAACCGGAGATCATCAACACCTGCTTGTATATCTGGGGCGACTGCGGCAACGCGTAGAATTGGCCCTTGTGGACCCGGGAAGGAACGATGTAATCGCGGGCGCCCTCAGGGGTCGGCTTGGTTAGCACCGGTGTTTCGATTTCAAAAAATTCTTGCTCCGTCAAGCTCCGGCGGGCTCGCTGGAGAAGCCGGTGCCGCAGGGCGATATTCCGCTGCAATTCTTCCCGGCGCAAATCGAGCGGACGATTGGCCAGCCGGAGTTCTTCAGACGACGGTTCCTCGGCCTTGGAACGCCAGACGGGAATTGGCAATTCCGTGGCGCGCGATAGGATTTCCAACGAATAGGCCTGGACTTCAACCTCACCCGTGGCCATGTCCGGGTTTTTCGCGTCAGCCGGGCGGGCCAGGACCTTACCGGAGACTTGAATAACATTTTCCGAGCCCAGCCCGGCTGCAACCGTCAGCACATCAGCATCGCACCAATCCGGGCCGAACGAAACCTGTACTATTCCTTCCCTGTCCCGGAGGTCAAAAAAGACCAGGCCGCCCAGATCGCGGCGCTTATGGATCCACCCGCAAAGAGTTACTTCGTCATCTACGTTGTTCGCACGGAGAGACCCGCACCTACCGGTGCGCATCGAGGTAGCCGTCATTCGCTAATCAACCTATCGGGTTATTGATGCCTAACATCAGGCGTGTTGAACGAGAGCACGGATCTGTGGCTCGGGGAGGTGGTTGGGGGCAATTAGAAACGTCGCCCCTGGAAACCTTTGCCAGGGTCCGATTTGTGCTCGGGAAATAAAGTAGTTTCGGGGCCTTCTCAATAGATTTTCCAACTCCCGTCCAAGTTAACCGTCATTTTTTCTGTCAGCAAGCGGTGGGTTGACTCCGAAGCAAGCCCCCGACAACCTTCTGCGGTGAAGCAATTTACCATTTTTCTTGGCTTTTTGTCGCTCGCGACGCCACTGCAGGGGCAGGCTCCCGTGTCTTCTTTCCTGTGGAGACTGGCCGACCAAACCCTGGCCGAGCCCGCCGCCCTTTCTTCCGGGACAACTGCGATGTTCTGGAATCCTGCGGCAATCGCCCGCCTGCCCGGGATGACAGCCGGGGTACAGGTGGTCCGGGCCCCAGATATTGTCGGCATTGATGGCGTGCTGGCTGGAGTTACAAGGCAGGTAACTTCAAGCCTGTCGCTGGGGTTGTCATTTGGACGCTTTGACATCCGCGACATAGTACGCACCACTTCGTCTCCAATCGGGGAATTGGGCTCAATACCGATTTACGACCAGATGGCTGCTCTGGCCGTCGGATATTCAGCTGGCCCCCTGTCGGTCGGGGCGACACTCCGCGGTCACGACTCCCGGTTCGACATTGAGAGCGAAACTGGTATCACCACCGACATCGGCGCCATCTTGTCAGTAACTACCCGGCTGACCCTCGGGGCTAGCACACATCTCCAACCCGCCGACTTCGATCGGGGCGAGATGACCCAGTACCTTGGAGCTGCCAAATATGATGTCGGCGGATTCGCCTTCGGGACTGATTCGATAGCCGTTTCAGTCGGATACGGCATTGTATCGAGTGCACGAGGCATGGTGGATCACACTATCGGCCTGGACCTCCTTGTCAGCAACGTTGTGCGAATATCTGGTACGGGAGTACGGGAAGACGGTAGCATCGAAGCTTCCTGGCGGCCCACCATCGAGGTCGCCCTGGTACTCGGCAAGTACGCCATCGGCGTCGCTCGAAGCGAGGGATTAAACGGATTGGGGCCAAGTTACAGGGTCGATTTCGACATGGTTTTGATCCAGTGAACCTGCTGGACCTCACGCCAACCACAGCCGAACAGCGAGTAGGCGAATTGGTAAAATCGGGCGGGTTCGAAAAGTATCGGGCACGGCAGGTTTTCAATTGGCTCTGGACCAATCCGATTCCCGCATGGGATCAGGCCACCAATCTGCCCCGCAGCCTGGTAACCGCGTTGGACAATCACGCTCCAATCGCTCGCCCGTTTTTGGCCAAGCGACAGGACTCATCGGACGGCACCATCAAATTTCTCTGGGAATTCGATGCCGGAGCGGTTGAGTCTGTGTTCATACCGGAGGGCAAACGGGCTACCCTCTGTATTTCTTCGCAAGTTGGGTGCGCATTCGGCTGCGTCTTCTGTTCGACCGGAACGATGGGGTTCGGCCGTAACCTGGCGCCCTGGGAGATCACCGCTCAGGTACGGGAACTCCACATGTTAGGGATCAAGCCAACGAACATAGTTTTTATGGGGATGGGAGAGCCGCTTCACAACTGGTCGGCTGTCGACACCGCGCTCACTCAGCTAAACGCCCCGGGCGGATTCGGGATCGGTGCCCGCCATATCACCCTGAGTACGGTTGGGCTGCTCCCCCAATTGGCCGAGTTCGCCAAACGGAAGGAGCAGTTCCGATTGGCAATTTCGCTCCACGCATCTAACTCAGCCACCCGACAAACCTTGATGCCGGTGGAGCGCAAGTATCCGCTTCCCGAGTTGAAAAAATTGCTACGTGAATTCAGTCGGCGCACGACACTGGAATACGTTATGGTTTCCAACGTAAACGACTCGGATCAGGACGCAGAGGAACTTTCGCAATTCGCCAATGACATTTCTGCCCACGTTAACCTGCTACCGCTTCACCCCGGGGCGGGGAGCGGTTTGAAGGGGTCGCGTCACGAAAAGATAGACGAATTCGCGAAGTTACTTGCCGGGCGCGGTACCCCGGTCTCGGTACGGCGGAGCAGGGGCAAAGACATTGACGCCGCGTGTGGTCAGTTGGCGATCAAAGAATGACCAACGGGGATTGTTACTGAGTTGGAGCTTCGGGCGCCTGAAAATCCGCGCCAAGTAAGACCGTAACATCGACAAGCAATCTGGGATCGCGGGCAGATTCCACTACACCGTGACCAATTCGCGCCCTGACCACTTCTGCTAAGGCAGAGTCACCGTTCCTGATTAGGATCTTGGTGGTATCGATTTCAGGCCGATGGGTCCCAAAGAAAACGACATCGACGCCGGCCATTCGTAAGGAGCGCGTAACCGATCGCGCAAGTCCCCCAATCGACGTACCGTTCAAGACCTCAACCTGCCCCGCGATTTCCAGGCCGGGTATGGGGAAATCCATAGGGTCCGTAGTGCCGTCGGAACGAAGTCGTAGCCATACCGATACAACACCCAGTAACAGGATGAATGTACCCAGAAGGGCTAGTCCCCTTTTACGATTGAATTCCAGAATCCTAAGGTCTCCCTGGGAATTGGCCAGCCCGACTCAACCAACCATTTCATACGAGCCCGTGCGACCTCGAAAAGTGCTGAATCCGGATCCGCAACGACATAGTCCCGCAGCTCTTCCCGCCATTCGCTCCTGAATTTCCTCCCTGGCTCCAGGTAGTCAGCCATATAGAGAATCTTGCCTGCCATATCCCAATGGGCGTATCCGATCGAGTGATATCTGACGGCATCCAGAATACCCTCATCATACTCTCCGAATCGCTCGGCAAGAACGGCTGCGGCAGGACCGTGCTTGAGGGCAGCTATGTATCGCTCCGTCGGAACCAGTTTTCTGAGTTCGGCATTGGATGCGTCTTTGATCGCATCATGGTAGTAAACGGCACTCAGCCACCGGCTACGTTCCCGTTTCGAGGTCCCCAATCGATCTGCCCAGTCGCGCACGACATCGGCTACCCGCTCTATGTGCGCGCGCCTTTTCGAACTCACATTGGCCCACGAAGGCAGGCCCGGTGTCTTTTCAGCCAACCTAAATTTCTCCCGCTGCCAAAACGGCCTTTACCTGACCTAACTCTCGTTTCCAGAATTCGCGATTGGCCAGCTCCGGATGTGGAACCACAAGATCTGGGTCGTTTACCGTCACCCCTTCAATCTCCACGACATCGACATCCATTGTTCTTGGCCCCCACTTTCCTTCCCTCACCCGGCCACCCGCGTCTTCAACGGCATGACAAACCTCCAGTAGTTGCCGGGGGCGCAATGCTGTGCGTACGGCCACAATGCAGTTCAAGAAATCTGACTGCTCAGTCATGCCAACGGCTTTGGTTATTTCAATGTCTGAACAGGCGAGAATGGTCATGCCCGAAGTATTTCGGATACGGTCCAGGGCCAGATCGATGTGTGCGCCCCTGTCACCCACGTTGGATCCCAGCGCAAGAAAGGCGAGATCAGTCATCGCGGGAGCGGCTTATCACCACCTCGACGTAGTCCAACGGCCCGGGAATCGGCGCATGCGGCTTGCGAGCAGCAACCTCCACACGGTTGACCGGTAGTTCCTCCAGAATCCGGGATGCCACCCTTTCACATAAGCCCTCGAGCAAACGGTGGTGAGCCTTGCCAACCACCTCCCCCGTTATGCCGTACAGCTCGCGGTAATCAAGCAACTGGCTGGGCGAATCGCTTTTGCCCACTTCGGCCAAAGACAACCATACAGTCAGATCGAGTTCTATCGGTTGAGGGACCTCGGCCTCATGAGGGAGTAAACCCACCAGCGTATGAAAGCGCATCCCCTTCAATACTATTTTGTCTTCTGTTTTCACATCAGTATGGTAAAACCGCTACCTGCTATTGGCAAAAACATCAGACGAAATGTGCACCCGGATTGATACCCAGTGTGGTTGGATCAATGACAATCGTAATAGACCGTTTGTAGGACTCATCCGATTCAATTTCGGCGAGGTCGAGGACAGGTCCCCCCTCAACTTCGTTTCCATCGGCATCGACAATAACCCTGACCAAGGGACGGTCGATTCGTCGCGGATTGGGGTTGGGGCCGTGGACTACTGCAACCTCATCCGAAGTAAGCCGGACGCATGTGCCTACTGGGTAAACGCCTAACAAGTTGATCATCCCTTTTACCAGGACCGTGTCCATTCCACGTCCAGGGTTTTTCCACATCTCGTAGAGGACTTTGTCCGGCTGCATCGGCGTTGTCTGGTAGGACCGCCGCGTCGTCGCCGCATCAAACCCGTCCGCGACGGCAATTATTTTCGAAAACAGGCTCATTTCCCGAGGCCGCTTAATCCGCGGGTACCCCTTCATATCCACACGCATGTGGTGCTCGAACGCTACGATCAGGGAGCGGTACGGAATGGCACCGTAGCCTCTGAGATTAAACAGCGCCAGGACACCGTACCACGGGTGCGCCTTCATCTGCTGCCACTCATGATCGTCAAGCGGCCCAGTTTTGTTCAATACATCAAGCGAGATGCGACTCTTACCTATGTCGTGCAACAGGGCAGCCATCCCCAGGTCATACAGTTGCAGTTTCGTAAAACCGAGCCGTTTGCCTATCGACACCGCGAACGTACAAACGTTCACCGAGTGAGTGAACGTGTACTCGTCATAGTCTCGGATTGTGGTCAGGCCCATAAGTGAGGTCTCATTGCCCAACACCTGATCGACAACCCCCTGCACTGCCCGCTTTACCTTCTTAACGCTGGCAGCCTTTCCCATCCTGACACTGGCGACAAGATCCTTCGTGGCTGCAACGCCTCTCTCATAGGTCCTTTTGGCAATTTCTTTAGAGTGTTCCTCTTGTCCCTTTTCTACGTGGCCTTCCTGAGGCGGATCGACCGAAATATTCTGCACTCCCCCGGCGGAAAGCCCTTCTCTGAACGCTTCGGTAACGTCAGCGTCACCAACCTCGGATTTTGTTTTCTGCGCCAACAACTCGAGCACAACGATCCACTCTTTTTCGTTCACGCCCTCTTCGACGGTCAACGTCCCGACACCGTGGTTGGTCAGGGCTTCGATAACTGTCGAAAAAGGAGCGATACTGTCGAGATCATGCCGCATACGGGTACCGTTGATGAAAACAAAGTTGCCTGATACGCGGAATTCTAGTTCAGCTTCGACGTTGATGACGGCGTCGGCAGCAACGGCCAGTTCGTCGATCGCTCGCTTGGACTGATCGTTAGTGATCGGATAAATTTTAAGGCTCCTCATAGCGGTGTAGAACGCTATGACGAATTCCTTCCCGGTCTGGCGTATGAGGCCTTCGGTACCCTGCATCGAATCGGCGATTGAACGAGTGGGGCTGTTCGCCGAATCTTTTCTACTGTCGTTCAAAGGGGTCCACTTTCGCCAAAATTCACGATTCCATCTCCAATGCTTTCTTTACTGCATTGCGGACGACAGGATCTTTGTCTTTCTCAGCACTTCGAAGGGCATCCCGCGCCTCTTCTGTGCCAATCTTACCCAGAGCGTTGGCGGCGCATGCTCGCCAATCAGGGTCAGACTTCTTTTTCATGAACCCGCCACTATTGAGAATCGGGGCTAGCAAGTTGACTCCACCCGGACCGGCCAGGGCACCGTACGAATCAAAAAACGCTGCTTTCTCAGTAAGCTCGGCCCTGGGCAGGTGTTTGCCAACCAATGCACGCTCGATTTTCTCAAACGCACCCATGTTCTTGGCTTCGGCGAAAAATCTGACTGCGGCAACCCTCACAGTTGCGTCAGCATCATCCACAGCCTTGACCAACTCATGCATTGCACCAGGGGTGGCGATCTTGCCCAGTGCATCCACCGCGGCCCGTCGCACTCCAGTGTTGTCCGATTGCAGAAGCCCCACCAACCCCGGGACTGCAGAAGCAACCTTATATTCTGTAATCAACTCGATAGCGTGATGAACAACGCCTTTGTCCTCCGAGGAAAGCGCCCTTGTGAGTTCGTCGGGGGCGGCTTCCGCAAGGACAGGTACCGCCTTCTGAAGGCGGTCGCGCAGGCGCTGCGATTTTACAGAAGGAAGCGTGTTCATGATTGGGCCCAGAGCCACGGGTGAAAAACGTCCAATAAGTTCTTCCAACTCATCTGAGGTAGCCGGGGGGCTGGCTTCTTCTATCGCCCTGATTATCAAATCCAACGCGTTCCCATCGGAAAGACGATCCGCAATCCCCAGCAACCGGGTACGTTGCCCCTCGTTGAGTGTTGCGCCGCTTGCCGCCACCACCTCCACTTCCTGGAGGATATGGGTTACGAGACGGAAATCTCTCTCTTCAAGGAAATAAGGAACGAATTTCTCAAGAACACCCAGCAGCTCGTCCTGAGCGGGCTCGTCAGCTTCCAGCTCCATAATATCGAAAAGAACGTCGATCACGTTGTGCGACAGATCCTGAGAATACTCTCGCTCAATCTCGCCCTTGAGGTACTCAATCTCCTGGCGTTCCAAAAAATATGGACGCGTGTCTAATTCTATCCCCTTCTCCTGGACCTCCACCTCCTGGGTCGTTTCACCGCCGGCCGTTTTGCCCTCAGACTCCTCTTTGGCGGTAACCGAACCGCCTTCTTTCCCTGCCGATTGTGTGGCTGCTGAGCCGGCCACTGTTTCGATGTCTATGGGTGGGACATCACCCATGCCAAGTTCGACAAATTCGTAGGCGATGTTCTCGAAATCTTCTTCCCAGAGAAGAGTGATCATATCGTCTTCAGAATCAGCAGGAAGAGCCCTGGCGGAATTCACAACGCCGAGGAAACGGACCAATTCCTCGTCCTCGACACCGGGATACAAAGTGAGTGAACGGATGCCGTCCTTGAAAAGGACCCACGACACACTCTCAGATTTCTTGGCTTCTGAATAGATGGGGACCTGTTCGAAAATGATGTCAGTTTCGGTCAGCTGCAGTTCGAGGTCACCCTGCTGGTCCCATATCGGAGGAAATGTCTCGACCAGCCTGGCCATGGCTTTCTGGTACATCGGGTTGTTTTCCATATACAACCGCTTAGCCCCAACGGCTTTGGACAGAGCCTGGGCCATGTTGTGGATAGGCTCAAGATCCGGCCCCTCTTCAAGCTCCTCTTCGCCCGATACCATCTTTTTTTTGCCAACTCCCTTTTAGAGGACCCCTTTTCGCTCGAGCCCCAGCGAGATCGGTAATTGGGGATACGCAACAATAAAACTGTTTCAGATCCTAGCAAGAACTGAAACGGCCCTCACTGTTGCCTTTCGGTATGCCTTCGGGTATCTTGTTCGGCAAACCTTCGGCCCAAAACTAACACTTTCCGAGGACAAGTAGATGGCGCACCTTACAAAACGACAGAAACAGATCCTCGATTTCCTGGAACAGTATATCTCAATTAACGGGTACGCCCCGTCACTTGAAGAAATTGGGAAGCAGTTTTCCTTCTCTTCCCTAGCCACAGTCCACGAACACCTCACCAATCTCGAGCGCAAGGGCTGCCTGACAAGGACCCACAACGAGAGCCGATCCATCGAACTGGTTACACAGCCCGGCTACTCGGGTGCTACCGAAATCCCTCTTCTCGGCCAGGTCGCAGCCGGACAGCCCATTGAGGCCATCGCGGGCAACGATTCTATTGCAGTTCCGAACGAATTCATAGCCAAGCGTGGACCCACCTACGCTCTCAAGGTGGCGGGTGAATCCATGATTGACGACCACATTGAGGACGGCGACTTCGTCATCGTCAACGGTCGAGACCAGGCCAATAACGGAGAGATGGTTATCGCCCTGGTCGATAACACCTCCGCCACAGTCAAGCGATACTATCGCGAGCACGGAGGGTGGATCCGCCTTCAGCCTGCCAACGAGACAATGCAGCCAATCAGAGTGCACGAGGAAAACGTATTGATCCAGGGAGTCGTCGTAGGGGTAATCCGTAGATATTAAGCCGCTCCTTGAGGGCTTGGCGGGGGCCATCTAAATTCCCCGCCATGGACGACCTCACCTTTTTTTCGCGCATCCACTACCTGGGGGCCCGTTTTGCCGGATGGCAGCGGCAAAACGACGAGCGCACTGTCCAGGGGGAGGTTGAACTGGCATTGGCATCAGTCACTCAGCGTCCTATATCCATCACGGCAGCCGGAAGAACCGACTCCGGGGTGCACTCGCTTGGTCAGACGATCAGCTTTAAACTTCCTTCAAAGTGGCAGGCGGCGGATCTTCACCGAGCCATTAACTCGCAACTTCCCGACGACATATGGGTCGAAACCGTCGGGCGCGCTCCGGACGGTTTCGATGCACGGAGACATGCGACTTCGCGCCGCTATCGGTACCTCCTGGGGTGCGATGCGGCGGCCAGGTCCCCTTTTCGAAGACAGTTGGAGTGGGCACTTTGCCGTTGGCCGGATATGGATCTAATGAACCAAGCGGCGGCCCTTTTTCTTGGGGAGCACGATTTTACGGCGTTCGCGGCCGTGGGCCAGGAAAAGCCTCATTATCGATGCGACGTGTTCGAGTCGGAATGGGTCAGGCGGGAAGGTGGTAAAGGCATTATTTTCAATGTGGAAGCCAACCGCTTCCTTCATCACATGGTGCGTTTTCTGGTCGGTACCATGGTCGATGTAGGCATGAAAAAGCGACCGTTTGAAGACATACCGCATCTACTGAAAGCATCCGACAATTCGCAAACAAGTCCGCCCGCTCCGGCACAGGGGTTGTACCTGATGCGCGTCGAATACCCTCAACTTGAAGAAAACGACAAATGAAATTTTTCCTTGATACTGCCAGCCTGGCGGAGATCAAATGGGCATCCGAAGCCGGGCTGATCGATGGCGTCACAACCAACCCCTCCCTGATGGCGAAGGATCTCGGAGACCTCGACCCCAGAGAGGTTATCCGCCGCATTTGCGAGATGGTCCCCGGGTCTGTGAGTGCTGAGGTGGTTTCTCTGGGTGCTGAAGAGATGTATCAAGAGGGAAAAGAACTGGCGAAAATTGCAGACAACGTTACGGTGAAGGTTCCGATGACCGAAGCCGGCCTCATCGCGACCAAACGCCTGGCTACTGACGGAATCAAGGTCAACGTGACCCTGTGCTTTAGCTCCATGCAATGCCTTATGGCCGCCAAAGCCGGCGCGGCATTCGTTTCTCCATTCATCGGACGCGTGGACGATATTGGGCAGGTTGGCATGGATATCATATCCGAAGCCAGGCAGATGTTCGACAACTACGGGTTCGACACCGAAATCCTGGCGGCTTCGATTCGCCACCCCCGACACGTGGCCGATGCCGCGTTGATCGGCGCCGATGTTGCAACCGTTCCCACTAAGATTCTAAAACAAATGATGCTCCATCCTCTCACGGACAAAGGCCTGAGCCAGTTCATGGATGACTGGAACAAGGTTTCATCAAAAGGAGAGTAGGTGACCAGGGCATTTGCCATCGCTCTTTTCTTTTCGGTCGGTTGCACGACTACCGCGCCGGCTGAGAAAACGAGGGTTCAGGAGCAGGAGCCGCAGGTTGAACCAATCGTGGTTCCTTCGCCGGTCGCGCAATCCAACGAGATAGCCGCATCTCGCGACAACGCTATTTCGCGGGCGGCTTCGCGTGTGGCGCCGGCGGTTGTAAGCGTCAACGTTACGAGACGAGACCAGGGAGGGGGACGTTCATCACCGTTCTTTTCCCGGGGGCGCCAACAGTTGGTTCAGGGGTTCGGATCGGGCTTTGTTGTTTCCGCCGATGGGCTGGTGATCACTAACCAGCACGTGACGGAAGGAGCCGTCGAAATTGTGGTTACGACAAGGGATGGGACCGACTACCCTGCCGAATTGCTGGGAGAGGATCCTCTCACCGATATCGCGATTCTCAAAATCGATGCCAGCAACCTTCCCGTGGTCGAATTGGGCGTCAGCTCCGACCTGCGGATCGGAGAGTGGGTGGTGGCTTTTGGAAACCCCTATGCGTATCTCCTGGGGGACGCCGAACCTACAGTGACTTCGGGCGTGGTATCTGCCGTCGGACGCAATCTTATCCCCTCCGGTGACGACCCCGGTATCTACGTCGGAATGATCCAGACCGACGCGGCCATCAATCCTGGCAATAGCGGTGGGCCCCTTACCAATTCCCTGGGACAGGTCGTGGGGGTCAACAGCTCTATTTTCTCAAACAGCGGGGGTTCAGTCGGCATAGGATTCGCCATCCCAATTGAACGAGCTGTTCGTGTAGCAAACGAGTTGAGGCTTCACGGATCGGTCAGACGCGCGTGGACCGGTCTGCTGGTTGCCGACGAGAACATGAGAGACTGGAAGCAGGCGGGCGGGCTCAGAGTTACTCAAGTAGCTCCCGAAAGCCCCGCCGCACAGGCGGGCCTAAGGGCCAGCGACGTTATTGTTTCGGCAAACAACACTCAGATGCGGACTTTCCTCGATTGGGAAGCCGTGCGCCTCGATGTGGGCGTAGGCGATACCATGGACATAACATACAGACGAGGAGCGAGGAGGATCTCCGCTAGAATCGCGGTGGAGGATCTCCCAACCGCCAACGCCGAACGCGTCTCGGTTTTCGCAAATGACCTGGAACTTGTGACGCTGACGCCGGCCATCCGGACCGAGTTCAACGTTGCCTATCAACAGGGTGCTTTGATCCTGAATATCGGAGAACGAACCGCCAGGGCAACCGGACTCCGCCGCGGCGATCTCATCCTTTCCATCAATCGCGCCAGAGTGGCTACGGCTGAAGATGTGCCGGACCTCCTGCGGCGAATCGCTCGCGGCAGAAGACCAATAGTCCAGGTCCATTTCGAAAGAGACCGCCGCGATCGCCTCACAGATTTCCGAATTTCACAATGACCGAAGACAAATACCAATCTCCGCTCAGCACGCGATACGCGTCTGATCGCATGCAAATCCTCTGGGGACCACGCAGGCGCGCGCAACTGTGGCGCGAAATCTGGCTCTGTCTTGCGACTGAGGAAAAAGAACTCGGGGTCGACATACCCCAGGCGGCTCTGGACGAGATGGTCGCCAACGTCGACAACATCGACTTTAAAGCGATTGCGGCCTACGAAAAAGATCTGCGCCATGACGTAATGGCCCACATCCACGCCTTCGGCGATGTAGCGCCCGCCGCTCGCCCGTTTATCCATCTCGGCGCCACCAGCGCTTTCGTGACCGACAACGCCGACATGATAGTCCTTCGAGAAGCGCTCGGAATTATCATGGGGCGGTTGAAAAGTACGATCGACGGTCTCGCAAAATTTGCGCGTGAATATAAGGACATGCCGACCGTCGCCTTTACTCACTTTCAACCGGCCCAACTGACCACCGTCGGTAAACGCGCGACACTGTGGCTGCAGGATCTCGCCATCGACGCCGCGGCGATTTCATCTCTCATCGCCACCCTTCCCTGTCGCGGCTGTAAGGGCACCACCGGGACCCAGGCCAGTTATCTGGAGTTGATGGGTAACGATCACGACCGGGTCAAAGAACTCGACCGTAGAGTTGCCACTGCGCTCGGATTCCCGGAATCAATTGCGGTGAGCGGGCAGACGTATACTAGAAAATTAGACAGCCAGATCCTGGACGCCATTGCTGGCCTGGCTCAGACAGCGACCAAGATCGCGACGGACATGCGACTTCTGCAGCACGAGGGCGAAATACTTGAACCCTTCGAGACAAAACAGGTCGGCTCCAGCGCGATGCCCTACAAGCGAAACCCCATGCGCACCGAACGAATCTGCGCCCTGGGCCGCTACATCATCTCCCTGCGAGAGAACACGGCCTACACAGTGGCGACGCAGTGGTTCGAACGAACCCTCGACGACAGCGCCAATCGCAGGCTGGTGCTCCCCGACTCGTTTCTTGCCACCGACTCCCTGTTGATTTTGTTGGAGAACGTTTGCAGCGGTCTGGACGTCATGCCCGGCACCATCGCAGCAACGGTCAAGCGTGTGATGCCCTTCATGGCGACGGAGAGGTGGTTGATGTTGGGCGTCCAGAATGGTGGAGACCGCCAGTCACTGCACGAGGTGATTCGCGAGCATTCGATAGCGGTTAAAGCCGCGATCGAGGATGGGACCGAAAACGATCTTGTTGAGCGACTGGCCGCCGATGCTGCCTTCAAGGGCCTCGACGCCGACGCTTTGCGGGAGCAGTTGGACCCTGAGCTGTACGTCGGGCGGGCCCCCCAACAGGTCGTCGAGTTCCTCGACGATTACATTGAACCCCTTCTGGAGTCTCTCACAAATTTCGACGTCGACGGCGACGCGGAGATTAAGGTATGACAGTTAAGCTCACTGAAAGCGACCTCCCCCTCCCACTCATTCGCAGAGGAAAAGTCAGAGAAGTCTACGAGGTGGATGATTCCCACCTGCTGCTCGTCGCAAGCGACCGTGTGAGCGCTTTTGACGTGGTGATGAATGAGCCGGTTGCCTACAAAGGCGCCGTCCTTACACAGATGAGCGCCTATTGGTTCGACCGTCTGGGCGACATAATACGATCCCATTTTGTAACCGCCGACACCGAAGAGATCATCGCTCGGGTGCCACAATTGGCCGATCACCGCGCCACAATTGATGGCCGTTCGACCCTGGCCCACCGAACCGACCCGTTGTCATTCGAGTGTGTGGTCAGAGGTTACATATCAGGATCTGCGTGGGCGGAATACAAGGACACAGGCACGCTCGCAGGCGAACCACTGGCCCAGGGAATGGTCGAGAGTGAAAAATTGGACCCCGCTATTTTCTCTCCCGCGACAAAGGCCGAAACCGGACACGACGAGAATGTTACCTTTGGCACGGTATGCGAAAGCCTCGGAACCGAACTTGCCGAGCGCCTGAAAGAGACAAGCCTGGCCCTCTATGAAAGAGGGCGTCAGATCGCGGCCGAAAAAGGAATCATCATAGCTGACACAAAATTTGAGTTCGGGACCACCGCCACTGGCGAACTGCTTTTGATTGACGAAGCACTCACCCCCGATTCATCACGCTTTTGGCCTGCCGACCGTTACCAAGCTGGAAAAGGGCAACCGAGTTTTGACAAACAACCGTTGAGAGATCACCTGGCGGTCTTGAAGAAAGCCGGCAAGTGGGCAGGCTCTCCGCCGCCACCGCCACTCCCCGAGGAGGTGATCGACGCAATGAGCGACCGGTACCTGGACGCCTATATGCGAATCACTGGAGAGTCCTTGAAGGTTAAATGATTAGAATCGCCCCGGAGGGCACGCCGTTCATTATCGCGGCAACAGTGGTACTGATTGCGCTGCTCGTCACAGGCGTAAAATTGGGTGGCGCGTGGTGGGTTGCCTTTGGTATCTGGGTACCGATCGCCATCTGGGTACCGGCATTCTTCAGGGACCCCGCCAGGCCCGGCGAGCGTGGAAACAACCTGATCATTGCCCCGGCCGACGGGGTTGTGGTGAGCGTGGCCGAAGTCGAAGAAGACGGGTACCTGCAAACGCCCTCCAAACGGGTCGCGATCTTCATGAATGTTTTCAACGTCCATGTGAATCGGTATCCGATCAACGGGACAGTGGAGTATCTCAACTACCGGGAAGGCAAATTCTTTAACGCCAGCCTGGACAAAGCTTCAATTCACAACGAGCAAATGTCCCTCGGGATTAACTCGCCTAATGGCAAGGTTTTGGTCCGGCAGATTGCTGGCCTGGTGGCTCGGCGGATCGTCACCGACCCACAACCGGGCGACTCCGCGGTGCAGGGAGAAAGATTGGGCTTGATCCGTTTCGGATCCCGTGTAGATACCTTTGTACCGATAAACGCGAGAATCACCGTGGAGGTCGGCACCAGGACCAAAGCGGGAGTTACTGTAATCGGAGTCTGGGAATGAGCCCTTCATTGCGCCTGAGACCAAATCCACGCCGGGTCACCGTTGTTGTGCCCAGCCTTTTCACCCTCGCCAATCTGTTTTTTGGGATCTGGTCGATGGTTCTCTCGGCACACGGTGAATTTTACCAGGCAAGCTGGTGGATCGTCATTGCGGGTATTTTGGACATGTTGGACGGCAGGATTGCTCGAATGAGCAATACGGGTAGCGAGTTTGGTGCCGAGCTTGATTCGCTCGTGGACCTGGTGAGTTTCGGGGTTGCCCCTGCAATGTTGATCTCTCAACTGGTCTTCTTCGAACTGGGCGGCTTTGCCTGGTTGTTTGGCTATGGGTTCATCGTCTGCGTAACCCTCCGGCTGGCGCGTTACAATCTGCACCAGGACGACGAGAAACCGGCCATGTTCACCGGACTCCCGTCGACCGCGGGCGGCATGACCCTGGCAGCGTATTACCCGTTTACACAGACCGCTTATTACCAGACCCAACTCTCGCACCTGCCATGGTCGCAGATCATGATATTGATCACCATCGCCCTGAGTCTCGCGATGGTAAGCAACATTTCTTACGCCAAGGCGCCACGGATCGGTGTAAAAACCGTTAAGGGTCTGTTAGGCCTCGCAACCCACCTTGTCCTCATCGGGTTTTTGATCTGGTCACGAGATATCTTTTTCTTTCCTCTCGGACTTGCATACCTCAGTTACGGCATCGTTCGCACCGCGGTCGTGAGCTTTGGTGAGAGAAGCGAAGAGGGTGAGCTTGACCAGGATGACAACGCCTCAACGGACCAGGACGATGGGGAATCCACCAACAACATCAAAAGAATTACGAACTAAGGGAAAGAATGCCACGCTTTCACGTCGAGATAAAGGTGATGCCCAGAGCAGCGCTTCTTGACCCACAGGGAAAAGCCGTCGAGCACGCTCTGACTGAATTGGAGTTCGCCGGAATATCAGGAATGCGAGTGGGCCGGGCGATCAAATTTGAGCTGGATTCGGCAGACAAAAGCTCTGCCGAGAATAAAGCGAAAGCCATGTGCGACAAGCTTCTGGCCAACCCGGTCACAGAAGATTATTCAATCGCGACCGAAGAGGTCTAGAAATGCCCCGAGTAGCGGTGATTCGATTCCCGGGATCAAACTGCGATGCCGACACCCTGCGGTCGTGCGCCGCCGTTGGCGCCGACGCTGAATACGTCTGGCACCGGGAAGAATCGATTGGAAACGCCGACGTTGTGATGATCCCCGGGGGGTTCGCCTTCGGCGACCACCTCAGAGCTGGAGCGATCGCGAGGTTCTCACCCATCATGCGGGCCGTTATAGAACACGGACGGGCTGGCGGACCAATCCTGGGGATCTGCAATGGCTTCCAGGTTCTTTGCGAGGCAGGTCTTTTGCCCGGCGCACTGGTGCGCAACCAAAATCTGGCGTTCATCTCTCGACCCCTTTACGTGAGAGTCGAGTCGACCGACAATCCCTTTACCAATCAGTACACCAGAGGCGACGAATTCCTGGTCCCGGTCGCACACGGCGAGGGTAGATTCGTATCTTCTCAGGAAGTAATGGATAGATTAGAAGGCGAGGACCGCATAGTCCTCAGGTATAGCAGGGAAAACCCCAACGGTTCCTTGAACGCTGTTGCTGGAATCGCCAACGAAGAGCGAAATATCGTCGGTATGATGCCACATCCCGAAAGGGCAGCAGATCCGTTATTGGGGGAAACCAGGGGCAGGATTGTGTTTGAATCCTTTATGAAAACGGCCGGAGCCGTTTGAGGAGGTTTTCATGAGAAAGATGCATGTTCTTTTGGCCGCCGTACTGGCGACTTCCACACTCGGTTGTGACAAGATTCCCTTCCTTGGCGGAGGCGAGAATCCCGCCGTCGTGGCACGAGCCTTCTGGGCGGCTATGGCCGAAGGTGATATCGACGCTGCATCTCAATATGCCATCGTGACCGAAAGCGATGTGACCACATCGCTAAGCGCGGACGCAGACATGGCACTTACCAACCTCGTAGTCGCAGACGCAACCGAAGACGGTGACGTAGCCACCTCTCAGACCACGATGCATATCCAGAACCAGCAGATCAATGCCGACCTGGATTTCGTGACAACAATGTTAAAAATTGACTCAGAGTGGAAAGTTGATCAGAACACGACGCTCTCCGCCATGGCCGACGTTGCAATGCGACAAATCCTGGGTGCCTCGGCCTCCGAAGTAGTAGGTGAGTTGGCCAACGCAATGGGCGAAGCCATGGCACCTCTGGTCGAAGGCATGGGCCAGGCTATGCAGGGAGCTGCCGAAGCCATGGCCGAGGGCATGGGTGAGGCCATGAACAGCCTCAACCGCCAAATGGCATCCACCGCGCGAGAAATCCCGTGGAATCCAGAGTTTACCGGTACGATTGACCCGGGAATGACAAGAGATCAGGTCATCTCAATATGGGGAGAACCGGTAACGGAAAGAGTTAACGGCAATTTCGGGTACATGTTCTACCGCAACGGTTGTGAAATAGCGTGCGGGATGTACGACACCGTCCTTCTGGAAGGCAATCAGGTTATCGACGCGGTTGTGCGCGGCGCCGGACACCGTTACTCGGGGATCTCGTCTTCACCGCCGGGAAGAACACCAGAAGAGACTTTACCGCAATCGGCAGTCCAGTAAACCTCAAGACAAACATTTCGACCCACCGGAAACGTGACCAAAACCAGGATAGCCCCCTACCCTGGCGACCCGGAAATCACAGATGACCTGGTACGCCAACACGGGATTGACGAACACGAACAAGGATTGATCAAGGAGATCCTGGGCCGCGAACCATCGTTCACAGAGCTGGGAATTTTCTCAGCTCTGTGGAGCGAGCACTGCGGATACAAGCACTCCAAGCGCGAACTAAGAAAATTTCCAACAGACGGCCCCCAGGTCATCCAAGGCCCCGGGGAGAACGCAGGCATCCTGCGGCTCGGAGGAGGTTGGGCCGTAGCATTCAAAATTGAATCGCACAACCACCCTTCGGCCGTCGAACCCTATGAGGGTGCGGCCACCGGAGTTGGCGGGATTCTGCGCGACGTCTTCACGATGGGTGCTCGCCCCGTTGCTCTGTTGAACTCTCTGCGATTTGGCCCTTTGGATCGACCTCGGAATCGGTATTTGCTGGCAGGTGTGACCAGGGGAATCGGTGACTACGGCAACTGCGTTGGTGTCCCCACTATTGGCGGCGAAGTCGACTTCGAAGACGGTTACAGCGGTAACCCACTGGTCAACGCAATGTGCGTGGGGATCCTCAAGGAAAAAGACGTGATGCGTGCAGTGGCCAGCGGCGTGGGAAATCTATTGATATCTGTCGGCGCCAGAACCGGTAGAGATGGAATCCACGGAGCATCCTTCGCATCCGAGGAACTGTCCGAAGAAACCGAAGCCAAGCGTCCCCAGGTTCAAGTGGGCGACCCGTTCACTGAAAAATTGTTAATTGAGGCAAGTCTGGAACTAATCTCCTCCGGTGACATCATAGCTATCCAGGACATGGGGGCAGCGGGAATAACATCCTCTTCGGCAGAGATGGCGGCTCGCGGAGGGGTTGGCGTTGAGATCGACGCCTCCAAAGTCCCGGTTCGCGAGCCCAACATGACACCGTATGAGATACTTCTTTCGGAATCTCAGGAGCGAATGCTTGTTGTCGCAGAACCCGACAGGGTAGATGCAATAATCGAGATCACCGAACGTTGGGAGTTGGAAGCGGCAGTGATCGGCTCGATCACCGACGATGAGCTTTTTCGCGTTACCTGGGGCGACGACGTGGTGGCGGAAATCCCGGGAGTAAAACTGGTCGACGAATGTCCCCTTTACACTCCGGAGGCCGCGGAGGACCCGGAGGTAGCCGCGAGGAGACAGAACGAACCACCCTCCTACGAAGGGTCACTTGTCGATGCATGGACCAAGCTTACAGGCACGCCCGCTCTGGCAAGCAAGCGATGGGTTCACGAACAATACGATTCCACAGTGCAAGCCAGTTCGGTAATTGAACCCGGCGCAAATGCCGGAGTAATACGGATTCCGGAAACCAAAATCGGAATCTCCGCAGCCACTGATTGTAACTCCAGATACCTCTCCCTCGATCCCTATGAGGGGGCCAAAGCCGCAGTGGTAGAATCTGCTCGTAACGTAGCTTCGTGCGGCGCCCGTCCGATCGGAATAACGAATTGCCTCAATTTCGGTAGCCCCGAGAAACCCTTTGTATACCATCAGTTCCTGCAGGCCTGCCGTGGCATCACAGACGCTTGCAACGCGCTTAAAACCCCGGTAACGGGCGGCAATGTCTCTTTCTATAATGAGAGCCCCACGGGAGCCATCCCTCCCACTCCGGTTATCGGAATGATCGGCTTGTTGGAAGATGTGAGCAAAGCGGTCGGTCCCCATTTCATGGCTCCGGGCGATCAGATCGTCCTGGTCGGCGAAACCAAAGGACACCTTGGAGCATCGTCTTTTTGGGCTTATATCATGGGAGCATCGGTCGGAGAACCCCCACCGGTGGACCTCGACGCGGCCGCATCATTGGTCGATGCGTTGGTCCATCTTGCAGAGAACAATCTGGCCACAAGTATCCATGACCTCTCCGATGGTGGCATTGCCCTTGCATTAGGTGAAGCCTGCTTCGGCCCCACATATGGCACGGACCCGCTTGGAGCGACAGTTGATTTATCGGACATACAAGCCGAAATCAGCGATGAAGCCATGCTTTTTGGGGAAGATCACAGTCGGGCGTTTGTGAGCGTGCCGACCACAGAAGTCGAGGAAATGCTACAGGCAGTGCGCGACCGAGGGCTCCAGGCAACGGTCGTTGGAGAAGTTGGAGATGTTGGGGGGGATATTTCAGTCAGGTTGCGGGGCGGCATTGTTTCGACCCCCGTGAGCACTCTACGCGAAGTTTATGAGGATGCGATTCCTGGAGCCCTAGCCAAAGTTCAGGCGAACTAAGCCCCCAACGAGGCAAAAAAAAGACTAATAGAGGTGCAACTCGTGCCTGACGTTTATTTTTTCGGGAACGGTAAAGCTGATGGTGGAGCTTCCGATTCCCACGTTCTTGGTGGTAAAGGCGCTAATCTCGCCGAAATGACCCGACTGGGTATTCCCGTCCCCCCTGGGTTTACCATTTCTACAGCGGTCTGTCACAAATACCTGGAATCCCGCGAACTGTCCGACGAACTCCTCGCGGAGATAAAGGCGTCGATGGCCGCTCTTGAGGAAGCCACAGGCAAGCGCTTTGGCGACCCCAAAAACCCGCTCCTGGTGTCCGTACGTTCCGGAGCCCCCGTCTCCATGCCCGGAATGATGGACACCATTCTAAATCTCGGCCTAAACGACAAGACCGTGGTAGGGCTAACCAGGCAATCTGGGAACGAAGGTTTCGCTCTCGATTCCTATCGCCGGTTTGTCCAGATGTACGGCAACGTTGTTTTCGGAATCTGGGGCACGCCCCAGGAGGGAGACCCGTTTGAACGGGTCCTCGACCTTGCCAAAGAAGAAGGAAATGTAGACCGGGAGATCGAGCTGGGGTGCCCCGAACTGGGGGCGATCACCAGGAGTTTCAAGAAGATAGTTTCCCAACGCACCGGTGAGGAGTTCCCGGACGATCCGTGGAAGCAGCTTACCGGTGCGATCGAGGCCGTTTTCTCAAGTTGGAATACCAAAAGAGCCGTCGATTACCGCAGGGTCCACCACATTCCCGACGACCTCGGAACCGCCGTGAACGTGGTCGCGATGGTGTACGGAAACATGGGAGAAGACTCAGGTACCGGAGTCGCGTTCACTCGAGATCCCTCCACAGGGGAGAAGACATTCTACGGAGAATTCTTGACGAATGCCCAGGGCGAGGACGTAGTCGCCGGGACCCGTGACCCGTTACCGATTGCCGAGATGGCGGAGCTGTTTCCTGAAGCATTCGACCAGTTGCTAGATACGGCTTCGAAACTTGAAAAACATTTTCGCGACATGCAGGACATTGAGTTCACCATAGAGCGGGGCAAGCTCTTTATGCTGCAAACCCGCTGCGCAAAGAGGACTGCTGGAGCCGCAGTTCGTGTGGCCCACGACATGGTGCGCGAAGGACTCCTCACCAAAGAGCAAGCGGTGGGACGAGTTGACCCTGATCAACTCGATCAGCTACTCCACCCTACCATCGACCCAACGGTTGAGCATCCGATCCTGGCCACCGGGTTGCCAGCATCCCCGGGGGCTGCCGTCGGCAAAGTCGTTTTTGATGCCGACGAAGCGGTCGAACAGAACGAACAGGGTCACCCGGTCGTCCTCGTCAGAACAGAAACTAGCCCAGATGACTTCCACGGCATGGCGGTCGCTCAGGCGATTGTGACCGCCCGTGGGGGAATGACCAGCCACGCCGCGGTTGTCGCCCGAGGAATGGGCAAATGCTGTGTCGCCGGCTGCAAGGACCTTGACATCTTTGAGACCGAAGGCCGGTTTCGGGTCGACGGCACAGTCGTAAAACGTGGCGACTGGATTACGGTAGACGGCAGCACAGGCAACCTTCACCTGGGGCAATTAGAACTGGTTGACCAGGGGTTGAGCGAAGAATTCAACCAGCTCATGGACTGGGCCGACGGCATCAAAGTCTTGCGGGTCAGGGCCAACGCCGACACCCCGGCTGATGCCTCCAAGGCGCGGGAATTCGGCGCCCAGGGCATAGGTCTCTGCCGCACCGAACATATGTTTTTCGAGGGTGAGCGGATTCAATCGATGCGGGAGATGATCCTGGCGTCCAACGCTGAGGGACGCCGCAGGGCCCTGGCCAAATTGCTGCCAATCCAACGGGAAGACTTCCTCGGAATTTTCAGGTCGATGGACGGGCTACCGGTAACCATACGACTACTGGACCCTCCTTTGCACGAGTTCTTGCCCCGTGCGGACAACGAGATTGTCGAACTCGCAGAGAATCTCGGAGTGACAGTGGAGATCCTGAGACACCAGATTGATGTCCTGACTGAGAACAACCCTATGCTGGGACATCGCGGTTGCCGTCTGGGAATCACCTACCCGGAAATCACCGAGATGCAGTCACGTGCGATCTTCGAAGCAGCTTGCATAGCCGATGGCGAAGGGATTGACGTCCATCCGGAAATAATGATTCCTCTGACATCGCACCATCGCGAACTAGAGAATCAATCCGCGGTTGTGAAGGCAACAGCGGAGCGCGTTTTCATCGAGCAAAAGACTCGAATACGCTATCTGGTGGGGACCATGATCGAACTGCCCCGGGCCGCGTTGACCGCAGATAAGATCGCGGAGACCGCCGAGTTTTTCAGCTTCGGAACGAACGATTTGACCCAGACTACACTGGGATTGTCGCGCGACGATGCCGGGCGTTTTTTACCCCACTACATTGAGACCGGTATTTTCAACAACGACCCGTTTCAAACGATTGACACCGATGGGGTTGGCAAATTAATCGACACAGCCGTAAAACTTGGTCGCAACGAAAACCACAAGTTGAAGGTTGGGATCTGCGGAGAGCACGGGGGGGACCCGAAATCCATCCATTTTTGCCATGAGATGGGACTCGACTATGTCTCCTGTTCGCCGTTCAGGGTACCTATTGCACGATTGGCGGCGGCTCAGGCATCGCTGAACGGACATTCGACCAATGGGTCATGAGAATCCGTTTTTGACTTAGCGTCACCAACTAGAGACATTTCGGCTTACCGGAGCCTTATCGAGCGGGATCGCAACCATGTGTGGTATTTTCGGCGTATCGGGCATTGAAAACGCTGCCCAACTTACTTATCTCGGGCTGTATGCCCTGCAGCACCGTGGCCAGGAATCAGCCGGCATCGTTTCCGTCTCCGATGGAATAGCCTACCAACACCGCGGTATGGGTCTGGTCGAAGATGTCGTTGACCCTGAATCCTTGGCTCGCCTTCCGGGTTCGGTGTCAGTAGGTCACACGAGGTACTCTACCGCGGGAAGTTCAGAAGTTGCCAACGCACAACCCGCCATGGTCAATTATCACAGCGGCCCCCTGAGCCTGGCGCACAACGGTAACCTTACCAACTCCCACACCCTTCGTAAGGACCTGGAAAAGGAAGGATCAATATTCCAGTCGTCCTCCGACTCCGAAGTTATTGTGCATCTGATCGCCCGCTCTGATGCAAGAGACCCCGACGACCAGATCGTGGATGCACTGGAACGGATTGAAGGCGCTTACTCCTTGATCATCACCGTAGGCAACACGTTGTACGCCATCGTCGACCCACGGGGGTTCAGGCCACTTGTCCTTGGCAAGCTCGGAGATGGAATAGTAGTCGGGTCTGAAACGTGCGCACTGGACATCGTTGGAGCTGAGCCGTTCCGCGAGCTTCAACCCGGTGAGTGGGTTAAGATCGAAGACGGCAAGCTTACCGAAATGCCCCGACTGGCCCGCAAACCAGCACAACGCTGCGTTTTCGAGTTGGTTTATTTTTCTCGACCTGACTCAGTAATTTTCGGACAGTCTGTGGAGAGGGTAAGACGGGAACTGGGTCGCCAACTCGCTATTGAACACCCTGCCGTGGGCGCTGATTGCGTGTTTTCTGTACCTGATTCCTCCAACGCAATGGCCCTGGGGTTCGCAGCCGAAAGCGGAATCACGCCGGAACACGGCTTGATTCGGAACCACTACGTCGGTCGCACTTTTATCGACCCCGGTCAGAGCAACAGGGTCAACAAGGTGAAAATAAAATTCAATCCTGTGCGCCATGTCGTTGAAGGCAAGAAAGTTGTTGTGATCGACGACTCGCTTGTACGCGGTACGACATCGCAAGCCCTTATCAAGATGATCAGACAGGCAGGCGCAGCTGAGATCCACCTCCGTATCGCATCGCCACCGATTACGGGATCATGTTATTACGGCATTGACACCCCCGACAAAGAGCTACTCATAGGTGCGCAGAAGACAGTCCCCGAAATTGAGGAGCATCTGGCGGTGGATTCGCTCGGGTACCTGTCGTTGGATGGAATGCTCAAGGCTGCGGGGAATGACCCAAGCCATTACTGCCACGCCTGCTTTTCAGGGGATTACCCAATCCCCTGCGAAGAAGAGGCCAAAGAACAGGCCGCCCAGACCGCCGCACGACGGACCATAACCGTTTGATTTAAAGAAGCTGTTGGTAGAGGTCTTCTGAAAATCCAACCAGCAGCTTCTTCCCGGCGATTATTGCTGGCGCCCTCAAAAAACCGCTCGGGCCTATGGTGGCAGCTGCCACATCGTCACTATCGGGGGTTCCACCCTTCAATTCCAGGTGAGACACCCTCGACCGATTCGCCGTCGAAATAGAATCTACTCGCTTCAGTAAAGCCAATACCCCCGAAATGTCGAGCCTTTCCTTCCGGGCGTTGATCTTTTCTTTCGCTTCAATTTTATGAGTGGCAAGAAACTCTTGCGCCTTAGCACAGGTTTTTCAGTTGGGTCTACAGTAGAACCAGTCGATAGACGTCACAGCGGATGCCTCCTCAGTTTCAGTTTATGGATTTCGAATCAAGCATCCGACGACCCGGCGACGTGCCTCATCGCCCGCTCACATTGTCTCCCAGGTTCAGAACAAAATACCCCATCGGCCTTTAACATCCACCTCGGACCGTGAGCCAAGTCTTAAGAATGTATTAGGGCATTCTTCATTATGCGCCCCCTAAGATTGGGAAGGATGGCAGGCCCCGGCCAGAAAGCAGGCTATCATCCCATCCACGGTTTGGAGGACTGAATGCGCGAGTTGAGAATCCACGGACGGGGGGGACAGGGTGCCGTAATCGCTTCGAAATTCCTTGCGGTAGCCTTTTTCCGAGACGGGAAATGGGTACAGTCATTTCCGGCCTTCGGCGTTGAACGCCGCGGTGCCCCAGTCACGGCTTTCCTGCGCCTCGATGATGACCCTATCCGACTCCGGTGTGAAATAGTCAATCCTGACGATCTCATCGTCCTCGACCCCACTCTCGTGGGCGCCGTGGACGTCACAGGCGGCCTCAAAAAAAGAGGGTCGATACTCATAAACTCTCCGCATCCACCCGAAACATACGGAGAACTTCTCAAGACGTTTGAGGTAGCGACGGTCGACGCAAGCGCAATCGCGACTCGTCACGGAATAGGTTCAAAAACTCAGCCGATAGTAAACACGGCCATCGTGGGAGCCTTCGCAGCCTACAGCGGGATCGTAACGCTGGAATCCGTTTGCGAAGCGATCGAAGAGGAAGTTCCTCTGCATACAGGTCGCAACGTCGACGCAGCGAAGGAGGCCGCCGAGGCGGTCAGAACGCTCGGAAAAGTAAAGGCAGTGCCATGAAACAAACGACCCGCTACGGCCCACCACGTGTCGCATCAAGCACAACCTCCACAGTAGCTAACCAGACCGGCTCCTGGAAATACATCCGGCCGTTTTACCAGGACAAGATAGCTCCATGCAATGCTGCCTGCCCTGTTGGTATCGATATTGAAGCATATATAGCTCTCATTCGTGAAGGCCGCTGGCAGGGCGCCCGGGAACTGCTCCTGCAGGAAAACCCCCTTCCAGCGATCACCGGGCGGGTGTGCGATCATCCCTGTGAACAGGCCTGCAACCGGAGCCAATTCGACGCGGCAGTCTCAATACACGCTGTCGAACGGGTAATTGGCGATATGATACTGCAGACCCCACCGGCCCGCGCCAATAGCACTAGTACACATACCATCGCAGTTGTGGGCTCCGGTCCGGCGGGCCTCGCATGCGCATACCATCTCGTCAAACTCGGGCATGACGTAATTGTCATTGAGGCGGCCGCCGAACCGGGAGGCATGCTCCGTCTCGGTATTCCCGAGTTCAGACTTCCCAGGAGAATATTGGACCAACAGATCGAGTGGCTGGAAGCCCTGGGCGTATGCTTCAGAACCAACACCGAATTGGGTACCGACATTGCCTGGGAAGACCTGAGCAAGTTCGATGCCGTGTTTCTGGCCACCGGCGCCCATTCGGGACGTATGATCGGAATCGACGAAGAAGACGGACCGACTTTCATGTCGGGGCTGGATTTTCTGAAGGCCGTCAACGTCGGACAACGCCCCAGCATAGGGAGGGAAATCCTTGTCATCGGAGGCGGCAACACCGCAATCGACTGCGCTCGCACTGTCCTGAGGTTGGGGGCGGACCCGTTGGTTGTGTACCGGCGAACCAGAAACGAAATGCCGGCCATCGAGCAAGAGATCCGAGAAGCAGAATCTGAGGGCGTCAGGTTTCAATTCCTTTCTGCACCGGTGTCAGTACGGCACGGGGAAAGCGGAACCAGGGGTCTCAACTGTATACGGATGGAACTGGGACCGGTTGACGCTTCGGGGCGACGAAGGCCGGTACCTGTGACAGGGAGTGAATTCACCATCGCGTCTGACACGATAATAAAAGCCATTGGTGAAACGTCCCAGCTCGATTACCTGCCAGTCGCCCTCGAACGCGAAGGGACCTCGCTGATCGTGGGAGGACTGGGGGAGACTAACATCCATACGGTTTTCGCTGGCGGGGATATGACCGAAGACACAAGAAGTGTCGCCTTCGCTCTAGGGGCTGGAAAAAGGGGGGCAATCGGAATCGATAGGCTTTTGCGTCCCGGTCGGCGACAACCTGACGAACTCGCGGTCGAACAACTCAAATTCGCGGATGGCAACGTGAGTATGGCACGGTGGATGTCGTCGGATCCGGTCGCGAGGGCAGCACCGGTGAATCGGGTCGTATCCTTCGACGAACTTAACGTCAATCACTTCCGTCATCTGGCTCGCAACGAAGATCGCACTACAATGATGGAAGAGAACCAGGGATCCTTCCAGGAGGTCAACCCCGGCCTTACCTCGGAGGATGCCATCACAGAAGCCGGGAGGTGCTTCAACTGCGGCGTTTGCAACGGCTGCGAACTTTGTCTAATCCTATGCCCGGATATCGCCATCAGTCGCGGCACAGGGGAAGAGCGGTTCATCATAGACATGGCTCACTGTAAGGGTTGCGGTATCTGCGTGGAAGAATGCCCACGCGGCGCCATGGCAATGACAAGGGAGGGATTGTGAATAAAGTCATTGTGGGAAACCACGCCGTTTCGTGGGGAGTGAAACTTGCCCGCACCGAGGTGATCTCGGCATACCCGATCACCCCCCAAACACAAATCGTCGAAGAGCTATCGGACATGTGCGCCCGGGGCGCCCTTAACGCACGCTTCATCAAAGTCGAATCGGAGCACTCCGCTATGGCTGCATGCATCGGAGCCTCCGCAGCGGGAGTACGGACGTTTACTGCCACGTCTTCACAAGGCCTGGCCCTGATGCACGAATTGCTCCATTGGGCAGGACTCGGCCGTCATCCCATCGTTATGGCCAACGTCAATCGAGCAATGGGCCCCGGATGGAATATCTGGACCGATCAAAACGACAGCCTGTCGCAGAGAGACACAGGATGGATCCAACTTTATTGTGAGACCAATCAGGAGGTATTGGACACGACGATTCAAGCCTTCAAGTTGGCAGAAGCCGTCAACATCCCGGTCATGATAATCCTCGACGCTTTCTTCCTGTCCCACACCTCGGAACCCGTAGATATTCCAGACCAGGTCACCGTCGACCGATTCCTTGCACAACGCGAAACGTCAATCAAACTTGATGTCGCCGACCCGCACGCCTTTAACGCCCTGGTTCGGCCTGATGCATACATGGAGATGCGGAAAGATCAGCAGGATTGGATGCGCAGGGCCAAAACTGTGTATGCAGAAATTGAGACTGAGTGGAAGGCCCTTTTCGGGAGAGAATACGGCAAGATCGAGCCTTACCGAACGGACGATGCGGAACTCATCCTGGTCACGTCAGGGACTGTAACGTCAACAACACGCCATGTCGTTGACCAAATGAGAGAGCGAGGAACGAGGGTGGGCCTGGTGAAGATAAAGATGTTCCGCCCCTTCCCAACCGACGACATCCGCCGTGCGCTTTCCGGTGCGATCAAGGTGGCTGTCCTCGACAGAAACATCTCACCCGGCCGTAGCGGCATTTTCGCCGAGGAGATCCGTTCTGCCCTTTACAACATCCCAATGGACGATCGGCCGAAGATTTTCGGATACATAGTTGGCCTCGGGGGCAGAGATGTCACTCCAGCAGTGATCGAAGACATCGTCGAACAGACACAGATCGCCACCCAACCAACTCGGGAAGACCTCTGGGTAGGAGTCAAGCCATGAGCCAGACAATGATAAAGCACGAGATCCCGCGGAAGGAGTTTCTCTCGCCCGGGCATCTGGCCTGCCCTGGATGCGGCGGATCCATAGCCATGCGCACTGTGCTCAAGGGTCTCGGCGAAGATACCATGGTTGTGCTGCCCGCATGCTGTTGGTCGATAATCGCTGGCCCGTGGCCACAGTCTTCACTCAAAGTCCCGCTGTACCACACCGCTTTTGAGACGGGTGGGGCTGTCGCGTCTGGTATAAAGGCTGCTCTAGAAGTGAGAGGTAACCATGAAACCACTGTTATGGCATGGGCGGGCGACGGTGGCACATTTGACATCGGGCTGCAAGCTTTGTCCGGCGCCGCGGAGCGGAACGAGGATATCATTTACTGTTGCTACGACAACGAAGCCTATATGAACACCGGGGTACAGCGTTCATCTTCGACGCCAGCCGGTGCGTGGACAACCACCACTCCGTCCGATCATCCCGAATCTCATCCGAAGAAAGACATTCTGTCGATCATCGCAGCACACCGCGTTCCCTACGCGGCAACCGCTTCGGTCGCCTACCCGCAAGACCTACTCCAGAAGGTGAGAAGGGCCAAGAGCATCAGGGGCACCAAATTCATCCACATACTATCCCCCTGCCCTCCGGGGTGGAAGCATCCGGATGAATCGACGGTAGACCTGGCTCGCCAGGCTGTTCAAAGTAGACTGTTTCCATTGGTCGAGGTTGAAAACGGGCAAACCTGGCGATTCACCATGGATCACGAAGGCTACCCGATCGCCCCCTACATAAAGGCGCAGGGGCGGTTTCGGCAGCTGTCTAACCAGCAGATCGAGGATATCCAGCAGCAAATAAACGAACGGTGGACAGTCTGGGAAAACAGAGTGAAATACGGGACCTGAACGCCGACTAAAGTACTGCCTCCAGAGCGGCGGCTATTTCAGTGTCCAAGAATTCGAACCCTGCTTCCAGCAACAGGCGGGGTGTGACACGCGCGCTGGCGAGTCCGACCTCCTCTATTACTTCGCCGAAGACTAGTTGAGCCGCAAATTTCGGGACGCTCATCACAGCGGGTCGGTGCATCGCTCGCCCGAGCGCCTTCGCGAACTGTCTGTTGGTTACAGGATTCGGAGCAACCAGATTGATCGCACCCGACACGGCTTCGCCTTCAACAACAAATCGAAAGGCACGAACCACGTCGCGCAGAGTAATCCACGACAACCACTGGGAGCCGTCGCCCAACCACCCACCTGTGCCAAGCTTGAAGGCGGGGATCATGGTCTCAAGCACGCCTCCGGCGGTGCTCAGGACAGGACCAATTCGAGGGAGGACCACCCTTATTCCGGCCTCACTCGCTGAGGTGGTGGCCATCTCCCACTCCCGACACAATTCCGCGAGGAAACCCGACCCGGCACTCGACTGCTCGAACAACTCTTCATCTCCTCGGCTCCCGTAGTAACCCACGGCCGACCCACTCACGAACACAGATGGGGGTTCGTTCATACCAGCGATCGCCTCGGCCAGGAGGCCGGTCGAACGGAGCCGACTTTCCCAAAGTTCTTCTTTGAACGCCCGGGTCCACCTACGGGCATTAAGATTGGCGCCGGCCAGATTGATTACAGCATCGACTCCGTCGAGCGCCTCCAACGGCGGGCCCTGGCCCGCAACCGGATCCCAGGAAAAACAATCCGGAGCCGACAGAGCCGACCGTCCAAGCCGCACCACCGAATGGCCGCCTTCTTCCAATTCCTTCCTCAAAGAAGAACCTATCATTCCCGAGGCGCCAGCTATCAATATCCTCAAATCCGAATCCTCGAAACTCCGTGCGGGCACAGCATGCTGTGCCCCGACGATCTCATTTCCACACCAATCTCCGCCGCTACCTCGAAACTCCGTACGGGCACAGCATGCTGTGCCCCAACAATCTCAATTCACCCAATCTCCGCCGCTACCTCGAAACTCCGTACGGGCACAGCATGCTGTGCCCCAACAATCTCATTTCCACGCCAATCTCCACCAGCAATCTTAAATCATCCAATCTTCGAGACCATACTCTGGCCCCTCTTCACGCACCCTGCCTGATTTTCGGGCCAGGCGATCGGATTCCCACTTTTCAGGATTCCTCGCTATATAGCTTTGAATCCGACGCAACTCAGCTTCGTCCCGAACAACATGCTCCCAGTAACCTCGCTGCCAGACTTTCGCTCCAATAGTATTTCTGGTGCGGTTAACGCCGCGGGTGATCGCAGATTTCAGCGAACGCACAACCGTCGGAATCGAACCGGGCACCGCTGTCCCGAACCGCCGAATCACATTGGCTGCTACCATTGGATCATCCCGAATAACAACAATCCCATGGATGTGATTCGGCATTACCACGAATTCGTCGAGTTGTAACTTGGGAAAGTGCTCCGGGAGAGCATACCAGCATTGCAGAGCTATGCGCCCCGGTCCGTGGAGTTTCATTCGGCCCTGCTCAACGCGACCAAAAAGCCACTCCCGTTTGTGCGTACACATCGTCAGAAAATATGCTCCGGGCGCTGTGTAACAATGCCCCTTCAACCGGATCGACCTACGATTGCGCATGTTGCTACCTACCACGTCTACCTCCCAAAACCAAAAAGAAAACGGACCACCCGGTCAGAGGACCCCGAATCAGCCCGTTTTCTTTTCGATGGAGGCGCGGGGATTCGAACCCCGGTCCGAACATCGATCCGAAACCGCCTCTACGTGCGTAGGTTGCGATTAAGGTCTCCACCGAATGGCCCGCAACCGGCCGGCCGGTGAACAAGCCTTCTTAAAAATCTCGCCGACCGCGCGAAGGCGACACGGTCAGCCAGCTCGAATTATTGATACCCCTGGGGATGGCTCAAGCAACCATCGTCCGGAGCAGGTGCTTCAAGCGTTAAGCTTAAGCAGCCAATGCCATTTCATTGTTGGCAATTATAATTTCTCGATCGGTATTAACCAGGTAACCGAGAACCCTGGGCACGCAGCAATCACATCACAAAGCCCGTCGAAACCAGTCGCCCCCTCACTTCCTTAAGATAGCGGAACCCTGAGCGCGGTCAAAGGTCACGCAGATTCAACCCGATTGCGTCCCCGCTCTTTGGCGCGGTAAAGAGCCGCATCAGCGGTGGTCGCGAGATTCGCCACCTGGGACACCGAACCCGGACAGGTTGCTACGCCAATTGAACAGGTAAGCTTGATTTCAGAACCGGCCCATTCCCAGGGATTTCCTTCCACGGCTCCACGGATGGTTTCCGCTACCTCTGCAGCCTTTTCTCCAGGAGCACCCGGCAGCCAGACGGCAAACTCTTCACCACCCACACGGGCAACCATATCCCGTTCCCTTCCCAGATTGCCGAGGAGCACCTTACTGACATGTTGAAGTGCGGAATCGCCCGCCGCGTGCCCGAAGGTATCGTTCACACGCTTGAAGTGGTCCAGGTCCAGGGCCAGCATGGCACATGGCTCATCGGCATGAGTGGATGTCGCCCGTTCAAGAGCCCTGCGATTCGGTAGCCCCGTCAACTCATCCGTCATCGCGCGTTTTTCGGCTGCTCTTATCGCGGCGGCACTGGCCATTCTGGGCCCGGCATCAATTGCCAACCACATCACTCGCTCACGCAAACCGGGGTCAAGGCTTTCAATGGGACCGAAAACCACGAGAGCGCCGATTCCTTCACGACCATCGCGAAGCGGGTATGCCGTTCCCCGCTCCTCTCCTTTGCGTCGGTCAGAGACCTCTTGTCCGTACAGCTCCTTAGCAGAGTCACCTACCACCGGCGCATCTCCCGAGCAAGCCCGCCCAATCGCCGAATCGGTGGTAATGTTCCGATCGAGTAGTCGCTTGTCGACTCCGTGAGAAACTGCCTCCACCCGCGCCGTCTTGGTGGTGATGTCTCTAACTATCACGGCCGTCGGTCGGTCGCAAAGGGCTGATGCAGCCTCGCACAGGGCGAGCGCCAACCCTTCGACCGACTCGCTTAAGATCGACGCGGATTCACTATCGCGAGCTCGCAAACGATTGTCAGAGTGTACCTGCTGAACCCTGAGGCCCGCGACTATTCGTCTCAGATCTACGACGATCTGGTCTATTTCGTCGTCAGTATACGCTTCCTTTTCTCTTGCAATCGAAGCGCCAATCTTTCCGTCACCGACAGCGACCACAAACTCGCCTTCTTTGGCGATGTGCATTCGACCATCGCCGAGAGCAAGCCTGGCAACGGACGTAGCCTTGTCAACCAATTCCGGGCTCGGTCGCGGAGTCTTGTTTGCAACAACGGGTTCTTCTCTGTCGGCTACGCTGCACGCGACGTCCGCGCCCACCGCTCGCCTTAGAAGGTCCAGAGTATGGTGAAGGTCGGCCGGAGCCCCTCGTGCATACCGACGACGGCGGTTGTGGTTGGTCCATAACCAGACAACGATGCCCCCTCCAATTGCTCCGAGGACAAATTCCACAATAGCGACTATATGTGCTGCGGTTGTTGGGATCATAAGAGATGGTTCACTCTGGATGCCGCCATCGCGGCCCCAAATCCGTTGTCAATATTAACCACGCACACTCCTGAGGCGCATGAATTCAACATAGATAGTAGCGCCGCCAACCCACCAAAAGACGCACCGTAGCCGACGCTGGTCGGCACCGCGACGACGGGAGCCGACACCATTCCTCCAACAACGCTGGCCAGTGCCCCATCCATCCCTGCCACTACCACTATGACCGACGCACTCCACAACTCCTCTCGTTTGCTTAACAGGCGATGGATCCCCGCCACACCCACGTCATTGATGGCATCAACCTCATTACCCATAGCCCGCGCCACTACTACCGCTTCCTCCGCAACGGGCAGATCACTGGTACCTGCACACACCACCAATATCCGCCCTTTTCCAGTTATCGCCAGTCCCCCCGGCGGAGGCATAAAGCAGGTCCTCGCCAATTCATTGACTTCAACGCGCTCGAATTCAGCGCGGAGAGCATCAATCGCTTCCACAAAGGCCCGTGTCACGAGAAAAGAGTCACTGGCTTTGCTCAGTGATCGACAAATGGCAACAACTTGCTCCACAGTCTTCCCCTCGCAAAGCACCACCTCCGGATTTCCCTGGAACAGGGCGCGTGCGTGATCAACCTGAGCGAATCCGATGTCTTCGATCGGCAGCGACCGGAGACGCTCCAACGCCCCGTCAGAGTCTATTTCTCCTTTCGCCACTCCATCGAGAATGGCCTTGATATCAGATAGATTCAAACTCCGGCGCTCTCCATCTCCAGGTATTCATCAAGGACGTCAACGGCCTCGGCGATCGACTCGACCTTGAAAAGCCTCCCACGCAATTCCGTCGAGCTTCTTAAACCTCTCGTATACCATCCGAGGTGTTTTCTGAACTCCAGGGCGACCCGCCGCGTATCCCCGCTTGTTTCAACAATGAGACGAGCGTGCTCCCGGGCGACGTCAAAACGTGCCGCAGCCCCCGGTGTCTCCTCCGGTTCTTCCCCTGATAAAAGCGCCCGTACCTGCCTAAAAATCCATGGTTGTCCAAAAGAGCCCCTCGCAACCATGATCCCTGCGCACCCGGTGTGCGCAAGCATCGCCACAGCGTCCTCCGCCACTTTGATATCGCCGTTGCCCACCACGGGAATGTCCAGCGCATCGACCACACGGGCGATATCATCCCAATTGGCATCTCCCCGATACATTTGAGCCCGGGTTCGTGGATGAAGCGTCAGAACCTCGGCTCCTGCGTCCTGGCATCGCAGCGCGATCGCCACCGGGTCCCTTGAGGCTTCATCCCAGCCTGAGCGAATTTTCACCGTAACCGGGAGATTGGTCGCAGCCTTCACGGCCCTGATTACCGACTCGACCAATCCAAGGTCCTGGAGGCAACCAGAACCACCGTTACGTCGCACCACTTTCTTCACCGGGCACCCGAAATTGATGTCGATGAAATCCGGTCCGTAATGCTCGCCGACCAGTCTAGCGGCTTCGGCCATCGTCTCGGGATCGGCTCCATAAAGTTGCGTTCCGATAGGCCGTTCGCCTTCAGTGAAATGGGCTCCGTCGTGGACGTTCTTTATTCCCCGTCGCAGCCCCTCGCTGGAAAGAAACTCTGACACAACGACATCGGCACCGAACGACCGACAAAGCAATCGAAACGGGGATTCGGAGATACCGGCCATCGGAGCCAGGTAGAGAGGTGTCTCGTAGGGTGTTGTCACGGGGAAGCGCATCAGCGAAAATAACCCAGAGGGAGGTCCACGGGCAACACGATTCCAATTGACAGCACGGCGGTCTCAAGATTACGTTTCGCCTCCACATTCCGATCCAAGAACCTGCCTATGCGCCTGCTTGATTTTTTTTCTGAGGATGCTGTGAACCTGGACCTGCAAGGGTCCTCAAAGGACGATATCCTTCTCGACCTGATTGCCCAGCTTGGCCTGGACGACGAGGCGGAAGCAAAACTGCACAAAATGCTCAAACGCCGAGAGAATCTCGGTTCAACGGGAATCGGCAAAGGAATCGCAATTCCCCACTGCCGATCGAATGTAGTCGATTCTTTGCGCGTCGCGTTTGGAAGAAAAAAAGAAGGCGTGGAGTTCAGGGCGATTGATAACAAACCCGTATTCAATTTCTTCTTGATCGTCGCCCCGCCGCTGGAAGTTTCCAATCAATATTTGCCGGTACTCGGCAAGATCGCCCAGTTCGCCAAGGAATCCGATATAAACGACGAGTTGGAAAAACTGACCGAACCCGGACAATTCCTGAAACTGCTACAGAAAAGAAGCTCCTGATTCGGCCGAGAATCTAATCCCGGTTTTCCCACTCCAGATCGACAACTTCGTTGGTAACGATTTCAGCGAATTCATCCCGGGTTCTGATAACGGCAAACCGTTCACCGTCTAACAGAACTTCAGCCGGTCGCCTGCGACTGTTGTAGTGTGAACTCATAGAGAAACCGTAGGCGCCAGCTTGCTCTATCGCCACGAGCGCCCCGGGAGCCACTCCGGATAACGTTCTACCCAACGCTAGAAAATCTCCGGACTCACAGACAGGGCCGACAAAATCCCATTCCTTTTCTTCGCTCCCTACTGGTTGCAGGACGCTCAATCCGTGCTCGGCCTGGTACAAACTCGGTCGCAGCAAGTCGTTCATCGCTGCATCGAGAATGGCAAAGTTGGTCCCTCCGGAACGTTTACAGTATAAGACCGATGACACCAGAAACCCGCTGCTCCCCACGATGGAACGGCCAGGCTCCATAAGAACTTTCAAACCCGATGCCTTGAGAGGCTCCCTGATCAATGAGAAGAGGGCCTCAAGGTCCATGCCAACCTTCCCGGCGTAACCAATACCGAAACCTCCCCCGATCCCAATGCAGTCGAGGGTCAGGGCGTCCTTTTCCCGAAGCATTGCAGCCACTGCGACTATCTTCTCAACGGCCCTGGCGTAGGGCCCCGGATCGGTTATCTGCGAACCAATGTGCACTCCCACACTGCGCAACCGAACGCTGCCAGACGCCTGTGCGCTCGCCACGATGTCGGCCACGTCAGCGAGCGCGACCCCAAATTTGGCTGCCCCGTGTCCGGTACTCGTGTATGGGTGTGCCTCAGCAGTGACGTCAGGATTAACCCGCAAACCATAATCCACGGTTTTTTTGAGGTCTTCCGCAACGGAAATCAGAGATTGCAACTCGCCATCCGATTCTACGTTGATGAGACCAACACCAGATTTGATCGCGTTGCGAAGTTCTTCCCTTGTCTTCCCAACGCCGCTGAACACCACGGAGGAAGGGTCAAAGCCAGCACGCAAACTGCGATAAAGTTCGCCCCCGGACACGATGTCAACTCCTACGCCAAGACCGTGAAGCAACCTGAGGATCGAATAGTTACTGTTGCATTTTACCGAGTAACATATCTCATGGGGCAGGTCGCCGATGGCAGCTTTCAGTGCGCGATAATTGGCGCGTATGGTTTCGGCATCATAAACGTATGCCGGGGTACCCACCCGCTCAGCCACCGATATCAGCCGACGAGAATTACTCAGTACGCTTTGGCCCAAACCGCCTCAACCTGAGATGTTTCCCCGCACCATGCGCATTTTTTAGGCGTCTCTTTCGACTGGAATTCTTCGTCTGGCAAAACCCTTATTGTCGCCTTGGTCGCGTCCTTAATCGCGTTTTCGCAGTCTTCTTTGCCGCAAAAGCCCCCGTAAGCGAATCCACCGTCGCCATTCATCATTTCGACCAACTCATCTTTTTCCACGCCTCTGCGGGTTCTGGCCTCGCGACGTGCGAGAGCTGCGGAAAACAAATGTTGCTGAATTTCTTCCAGAGCGCCTTGAACCGTCTCAGCAAGTCCGGCCAGCGGTGCCGGATCCTTTCCACCGGTACGGCGTGCCAGCATCACCTGTTTATCGGCGATATCCCGCGGCCCGATTTCGAGGCGGATCGGCACTCCGCGGCCTTCCCATTCGTAATACTTCGCGCCGGGTTTCATCCCTTCGCGAAGGTCAGATTTAACCCTGATGCCAGAGGCTTTCAGATCAGCCTCAACCTCTCCAGCTGCGGAAAACACGGAATCGCGTTCTTCATCCTTACGCCAGATCGGTACAATTACAACCTGAATCGGCGCCAGTTTTGGCGGACAAACCAGGCCCTTGTCGTCACTATGGGTCATAATTAGCCCACCTACAAGTCTTGTCGAAACGCCCCATGACGTACTCCAAACGAAGTCGCGTTCGCCCGAGGCCGTTTGGTACTGGACATCGAATGCTTTCGCAAAATTTTGACCAAGATGATGCGAAGTACCGGCCTGCAGAGCTTTGTTATCTTGCATCAGGGCTTCGATCGCGTAAGTCCGTGACGCACCGGCGAATTTCTCGGAATCCGTTTTGGCTCCGGTTAAGACGGGCATAGCCATCCACTCTTCAGCAAACTTTCGATAGAGACCGAGAATCAACAACGTCTCGGTCTGCGCATCTTCGTCCGTGGCATGTGCAGTGTGACCTTCCTGCCAGAGAAATTCTGTTGTCCGTAGAAACAACCTTGTACGCATTTCCCAGCGAACAACATTTGCCCATTGATTGAGCAGAAGAGGCAGGTCTCGGTAACTTTGGATCCACTTACCGAACATGGCGTAGATGATCGTCTCCGACGTCGGCCTTACCACTAGGGGTTCCTCCAACTCCTTTCCCCCGCCATGTGTGACCACAGCAGTCTCCGGGGCAAAGCCCTCCACGTGATCGGCTTCTTTTTCCAGAAAGCTCTGAGGAATCAGGAGAGGAAAGTATGCGTTTTGATGCCCGGTTTCCTTAAACATCCCATCTAGCCCCGACTGCATCAACTCCCAGATGCCGTACCCGTTCGGTCGGATAACCATGCATCCCCGCACCGGCGAATAGTCGGCCAACTCGGCCCTCATTATTACGTCATTGTACCACGCGCTAAAATCCTGGTCGCGTGGAGTGATTCCCTGTTCAGCCATCTTTATCTCTACAACGTTGAATTCTTAAATGCTGGCCGCGAGGCCCGTCACACGTTCTATCACCAGCTCGCGAGACACCTTTGTCTCAGTGCCCGCCGCCATGTCTCTGACAACTACCACCGACTCCTCCCTCTCAGCAGCGCCGATTACCAACACGACACGAGCATCCCGCGATGCAGCAACTTTCATTTGCTTTCCAACGGACTGGCCTTTTAACGCATACTCCACGCTGAGACCCTTGTCCCGCAGCTCATGCGCCAGGCTGAGCACCTCAGGCAGGTCGTCGCTATCAACCGCCACCGCAAAAACGGAAATCTGAGATTCGACGCGCGGTAAAAGCCCTTTGTCCTTGAGAAGCTCTCCCAGCACAACATCACCCATTCCGAATCCCAACGCCGGTAGTGCAACTCCCCCGATGTCTCTCGTAAGATTATCGTATCGGCCGCCACCGCATATGGCCCGGAGGGATTTGCCCGCATCAAATAATTCGAACACGATGCCGGTGTAATAGTCCAGACCCCTCACAATCGAGCAGTCAATCTCAACGTACCCGTCCAGTCCCATAGCCCTGAGCGAATCGATACATTCGAATAGTTGCTTCGCGCTGTCCTCGTCAGCCAATCCCCTCAGAGCTGCCCTGAGGGCTTCGCCGCCTTTTATTCCCGCCACCTTTAGTACTTCCGCGCCCGCGGCTTCCGAGATTCCTCCGGCGACCATCTTCTCAATCAAAACCTCGGCCGGTTCTCTGTCGATTTTGTCGCAGGCGGCAAACGCCTTGTCAACCAGGCCCTCCGGTACGCCAGCGGCAAGTACCAGCGCCCGCATCACGTTGCGATCTGACACTCTGACTTTGAAATCATTTTCAGTTAACCCCAGTTCGCGAAGCACGTCAATGGAGACCGCGATCACTTCCGCGTCTGCCAGAGGGGACGTTTCGCCGATCAGGTCAACGTTGAGTTGGAAGTGTTCGCGAAGTCGGCCGCGTTGCTGCCGCTCATACCGGAACAGTTGTGGAATCGAAAACCACCGTATCGGCTTCTTCAGGCCCTGTGCCCTGGCAGCAACCATCCTCGCCAGGGTAGGAGTCATCTCCGGTCGCAGCGAAATCTCGCGTCCGCCTTTGTCGAGGAAGTTGTAAAGCTGCTGTACGATTTCCGATCCGCTTTTGTCGGTATAAAGTTTCAGTGGCTCTAGCGGTGGCCCGTCATATTCTTCGAATCCGTAGCGCCCGGCAACCGATCGCCACACGGAAAAGATGTGATTGCGCAGTGCGGCTTCGGCGGGGTAAAAATCGCGGAAACCCGGAAGGGCCTGAGTTTTCATCGCATGAATCTAGCCGAGTGGCGAGAGTCCGGGCAAGCGGGCCATGGCGTCTCCGACGGTGTAAGCCGAACCGGTGACCAAAACTGTTCTCGCAGCGACTTGAGTCCGTTGCAGGGCCACGTCAAAATCCGGTTCCAATGTGACATTCTCACATCCAATATCAGCATCGCGTAACGTCAACTTTCGAGCACCCGGAGCGCTTGGAGCCACTGTTACCCAAACGTAATCCGCGAAGTCGGAGAGATCGGCCAGAATCGGCTCGTAGTCTTTGTCTCGCAAGATCGCCACAAGGACGTGCAACGGACGTGCGATGCCCTCCGATTGCAATGTTTGGAGCAAGGCGTCGATGGCCTGGCGGTTGTGGGCAATATCGAAGATGAACGTTCCCCGTACATCATAGCGGCCGGGAATTCGGGCGCCGGAAAACCCACAAAGGATGTCTTCACCGGTAACGTTCCAGGAATCGGCGAGTTGTTCCAGGGTCGCCTGCGCCACGGCAGCGTTTCTCGCCTGATGCGCTCCCTTCAAAGAAAGTGGCCCCCCGTACTTCAACGCAGGATCAACGATGACCGGAACGGCTTCCCGTCCCACAGCAAGCGCCCCGAGGTCTTCAACCAACTGTGGGCTAGTTTCACCAATCACGAACGGTCGCCCGGGTTTGGCTACATGCCCTTTCTCAAACGCGATTTCACGGAGTGAATCGCCGAGGTACTCGGTATGGTCCATCCCGATTGAAGTGACCACTGACACCAACGGGTCGATAACATTTGTGGCGTCGAGCCTGCCTCCCAGGCCTGTCTCGATAACGGCTACGTCTACTGCCCTCGCTGCAAAATCAGCGAAAGCGATAGCGGTGTACGCCTCAAAAAAACTGGCGCCGGTTTTCTCGATAACCGGTTGTAGCCGGACGGTCCATTCAGTAAAAGCCTCAGCGGAAATGGGCTGATTGTCAACAAAGACGCGCTCGCGCAAATCGACAAGGTGAGGTGAGGTATACAAACCAACACTGTGACCGGCAGCACGCAAAGCCGACGCGATCAGTGTGGCAGTGGAACCCTTGCCGTTGGTACCGGCCACATGAACAGTGGGAAACATGCGATGGGGGTCGCCAATTTCACCAAGGAGTTCTTCTGTGGGACCCAGGGACCACTTGCGTCCCCCACCCAGTCGTGGAACGAGGTATTCACACGCCTCGCCAAAGGACTGTATCAGCCGGTCAACTCCAGGGCTTCCTTACCAAGCATCATTCGCAGCAATCGCCCGAGCGTATCCTTCATCTCCAGCCGACTGACGACCATGTCCAGCATACCATGTTCTAACAAAAATTCTGAACGCTGAAAACCGTCTGGAAGATCCTGTCCGATAGTTTGCTTGATAACTCGGGCACCGGCAAATCCGATCACCGCCTTAGGTTCGCCAATATTGACGTCACCCTGCATGGCGTACGAGGCGGAAACACCGCCCGTAGTGGGATTGGTGAGAACCGAGATGAAAGGGATGCCTTCTTCCTTGAGAGCAGCTATCATCGCCGAGGTCTTTGCTAGTTGCATCAGGCTCAACACTCCCTCCTGCATCCGCGCGCCTCCCGACGTCGACACCAGCACTAGCGGTGCCCTGTCCTCGAGGGCCTTCCGGGCCAGCCTCGCTATCTTTTCACCGACAACTGAGCCCATTGAGCCACCCATAAAGGCAAATTCCATCGCGCCGATACACGTCGTCACGCCGTGAATGTCCCCTACCCCGGTAAGAATCGCATCTTGCTTTCCAACCTTGTTGTACGCGCGAGCCAGTTTGTCCGGGTATCCGTCGAAACCAAGGGGATCGACGGAGGTAAGGTCGCCAAATAGTTCGGTGAACGTTCCCGGATCGGTGATCAGTTCAATGTAGGTACCCGCGGGGATTTTCCCATGATGACCGCAGTTGTGACACACCATGTGAGATCGTTCGAATTTATCTGTCAGGTCGACAGTGCCGCACGAAGAACACTTGTCCCACGCATCCTGCGGAATTTCGAGCTTTTCGCGCGGCGGCGGGCGTTCTTTTCGTTCTTTACGAAACCAGGCCATTGGGATCTTTCATAAGGAGGTTAATTTCGCCTGACTGCGCGTCAGATGCCACCCCCACCAACGCCAAGGTATCCAGACAAAAGACTGTCGCGATCAACTCTCATCGCGACCCCGAGGCCAAGAAAACACGCCAGGGTAAATGAGCCCCCATAAGAAAAAAGCGGCAGCGGGATTCCGGTAATCGGCATAAGGCCGACCGTCATCCCGACATTTTCCAAAACGTGAGTCATCAACAGGCCTACGAAACCGAACACGACCATATAGGAAAACGAATCGGCGGCCCGCTGCGCAATTTTCACCAATGACACCAGTAGTATGGCAAACAACAACATCGCCACAATGACACCAAGAAAACCAAGTTCTTCGCCGACAACCGAAAAAATGAAGTCAGTGTGTTGTTCAGGGAGAAACGCCAGGCGTTTTTGAGTTCCGTCCAGATAACCCTTGCCAAAAATCCCCCCCGATCCTATTGCCACCTTCGACTGGATCAGGTGCCAGCCCGTCGCCTGCGGATCTACTTCCGGGTTCAAAAACGACAGAAGGCGGCTGCGTTGGTACGGAGCAAGGGCACCCCACAGCCCAAAGGCCACAACACCCATGAATACATTAGCCGCCCAGATAATGATTGATTCAATTAGCGTGATCCGGGTGAACCACAAAACTCCTGTCACGAACACGATCCAGAATGCCCAGGACAGTGTCGAAAAAGAAAGGAGCAAACTCAAACCAGGGGAGGCCAGCAGAACCAGCAGCCACGGATTAACGCCCGCCCAAAAAAGCATTGCAAACAAAATACCGATGAAGACGATCGCACTTCCCAGATCAGGCTGTTGCATAACGAGAAGGAATGGAAGTCCGGCTACTATTCCCGCCGGGAGCAACTCCTTCAAAGAATTCGGTGGCTCCTGTCGGTGTGCCAGGACCCGGGCCAGCATGAGAATCAGCGCCAGTTTCGCAAACTCCGCCGGCTGACCGAGTCGCACGCCACCTATGGACAGCCAGGATTTCACACCAGCTGCCGTACCTGCTCCCGTTCCGAACGCCAACGTAAACAGCAACAAGAGGATGGCGAAGATGTAGACAGGGAGAGAGAACGACTCCAATCCTCGTGAGGAGAACCGGTAACTAACCAGGCCGGCGACCAATCCGACTCCCAACCAAACCATTTGTTTCCGCCAGGCGAACGCAGCTACCGTAGGTACGTCAGTCTGTCCGGCGGAGTAAACAGCTGCCAGTCCGAACAACGCCAGCATCAAGACCGACGCAGCGAAAGGCCAATTGAGGCCCTCTCGACGAGCCGGAGACATCTACCGCAGCCTCCCTCTCCGGATGTCCCGCAGTACCTCCAACGGCTCCGGTGCAGAATCGGCGGGGAAATCGGAAAACTGTAAACCACGAGTGGGGCATTCGAATTCTGACCCGATAACGTGGCGGGCCACGATACAGTTAACCATCGGTGCCACAGATGACCCATGTTCGGCAAATTCGACAATCGCCCCCACAACCACAACAGGATTATCGACCGGCGCGAACGCAATGAACCAGCCGTGGTCCTCGCCGTGAGAGTTCTGGGCCGTACCGGTCTTGCCGCCAATGCGCAGGTTGGCGATCTGCGCCGCACTGGCCGTTCCCTCAAGCACTACCTCTTCTAAAGATTCCCTCAGTCCCTCCAGGACACCAGCTCTGAAATCATAGTTCCTCCTGCCGGAAGGAAGACTATCGACCAGGTAAGGAACCGGTGCGGAACCCCCGTTGGCCAGCATGGAGTAGAAACGCATCATGTTGACGAGAGTTTGATCGTTTTCTCCCTGCCCGATCGCAAGGTTGAGGGTAACACCAGATGTCCAACCGCGCCGTCCGTAGAGCTCGTTGAAATAGTCCGTTGAGGCCGGATATAGCGACCTCGTTTCGCCCGGGAGGTCGATGCCTGTGAGATCGCTAAAACCAAGTGCTACTCCACCCTCAAGCAACTCATCCAATCCGAGCATTATCCCCAATTGATAAAAATAGACATCACAGGAATGTTGAATCGCTTCGAGTAACGTCACGGGCCCGTGGCCATCGGTCTTCCAACACCGAAAGAACCGGTTCCCGTATTGATAGCCACCCGTGCAGGGGATCTGCATCTTGGTGTCCATCGTGATGAGCCCCTTCTCCAGGGCCATCGCAGCAACAGCAAGTTTCCAGGGAGATGCTGGCGGATATCTTCCTTGAATTGCGCGATTAAAAAGAGGCAGTTGGGGTGAACTCAACAGTTCAGCCCGCTCGCCAGCCGCGGAGGACCCGATGAAAGCGTTAGGATCGTATGAGGGTGCTGAATGAAGAGCAAGCACGGCTCCATCCCGAGGGTCAATAGCCATCACCGCGCCACGACCGGCGATACCGAAATCGCGTCGGAACAAATGCGATATGTACCGCTGCAACTCGACGTCCAGCATTGTGTGGAGGGTGTCGCCCTGGGTCGGCTCAACTCGTGGCCCGACGCCGGTAGTGCGAACCGTCCTGCCCAGAGCGTCAACCTCGATAAAGCTTTCGCCATCAAGCCCTCTGAGACGGTCATCGTACTGGAACTCCAGGCCCACACGACCAACCAGGGAACCGGATCGTGCTCCCGGGAAACGGTTTTCTGAAATATCAGTTGGAGTCAATTCGCCAAGGTATCCAATGGCATGCGCGCCGAGAGCGCCCGAAGGGTAACTGCGCTTGGGTTCAGCCTGAATTACGAGGCCCGGAAAGACTACCCTCCGCTCCTCCAGTCTGGCCACAACTTCCGGCGGAGCGTCGCGCAGTACGGTCACCGGATCTCCCGGCCGATCGCGCCAGTTTCTCACTGCTCGGCGCACGACCGCAGTATCGAGGCCCGCAAGTTCGCTGATACCGCTCAAAGTTTCCCGCAACACATCTTCGGCCTGGGCATGAATCAAAACCGTAAAACCGGGAACGTTCTCGGCGATCACCACTCCGTTACGGTCAACGATAATGCCCCGGGGGGCCGGAAGAATAACCCTCCGAAGTCGGTTTTCGGCTGACTGCAGAGTGAAGTCGTGCGCACCCACCACCTGAAGCCAGAAGAACCTCAGCAAAATGATTCCGACAAACCCGAAGATCAGAAATACTGATTGGTCGGCCCGGCGACTGTTGAGGTGGGGGTGGAACCAGTTCAATCGGCTATCCTGATGTTGATCCAGTCACGAAATAGAACGAGAACTAATACCCCGAACCCGGCCGTAAGAATCCCTTCCCAGATCGACCACGAAATCAGGCGCCAAAAGATGGTAGTGAGCCTAAAACCGCTTGCACTCATTACCAGCAGGTCGCTGAACCAGGAGCCGCCGAAAAAAAACGCAGCGTTTACAATTATGTTTTCGGCAAAAAACACAGCCCTACCCCACGCTGCCAGATACCCGACCACAGAGTACCCGATCACCCCCGATCCAAACGCGACCGGCGACACAGAATCGCTGATTATGCCGAAAAAGAAACCCGCCAATGCTGCTGCCCCGGGTCGTGCGCGCATCGAGTAAATCAGGAGCGCCAGGAGAAGGAAATCAGGAGACTCTCCCAGGCCGCTGAGCCACGGCGACAGTGAGAACTCCAGAACCACCAGAGCCGCCAATACACCATAAAGACCACCGCGGCCTCTGCGGGTACTCACGGCACCAGCCCCTGGCCAGCTTCAAAGGCACTCCGCAAATCACCGATCGGTTCGAGCAGTACGATAACGTGTGAAACCGCCGCAGGATGAACGCTGGGTCGCACCAGATAAGTACGCTCCCAGCCCGCAGGCTCCGACGTATCCTCAATAATCGTTCCGACTTCGATTCTTCGGGGCCATACTCCCCCCAGACCCGACGTGTACACGACGGTTCCTACAGGTACTTCATCCCGGTACGGCACGCCGCTTATTTGCATCAACTGAACATTAGGGCCTGACGGGGCGGCAGATTGGGCGTTACCAAAGAGGCCTGCATCCGCGGTCATCACGTTGACGCGGAATTCCGGATGGGGCCACATCCACATCACCGAAAACCGTTCCTCTACGCTCTGCACGATTCCAACCAAACCTTCGGCTGTGATCACGGGAGATAATTCTCTTACGCCTTCCCGGGCGCCCACGGAAAGAAGGGCGGTCAGGCCCTGAGCGGGCGAGGACTGATGCACCACTTCTGCCGCGACGTGTCGAATGGGTAGGGCGTTGCCGAGTGCAAGCAGTCTTCGTAAACGTCTGTTTTCAGTCACGGCAGCACGCGAATCAAAGCTGTCCATGGCCAGGGAGTCCCTCTGCGCGACTACTGCAGCGTGAGTGAACCGTGAGTTCTTCTGGCTCTCCGCGAGTTCCTGGAGACTGATAAGAGGAGATAGCACACTTCCTCTTATTCCTGTGGCCAGCGAGTTAGTGAAACCGTCGGGCGAAAACCGAATCAGGAGAGCTAGGACCAGACAAATGACAAACGTGAGGGTATCCCACCGAGTCGCGTAGCGTTCGGTTGCCGAAAGCACAGGCTAGGTCGTGAGAACTGATCGGTATTTTTCCGGATCATCCAGGATCCGGCCCGTACCTCGTACGACACACGTCAGGGGATCTTCATCCACTTTGATCGGGAGTGAGGTTTCCTGGGACACCAAAACATCCAACCCGCGAATCATTGAGCCACCCCCCGCCATTACGATTCCACGGTCAACGATGTCGCTGGCCAACTCTGGAGGAGTGATCTCCAGGGCTCGCCGTACGGCATCGACAATCTGTTGAATCGGCTCCTGGATGGCTTCGCGGATCTCGCTGGACAGAACAACAACAACTTTGGGTATTCCTGAAACCAGATCCCTGCCCTTGGCCTCAAATTCCTTGTCATCACCCAGCTTCACCGCGGTCGCGATTTGCATCTTGATCAACTCGGCAGTGGGTTCGCCGATGAGAAGATTGTAGTTCTTCCGCATGTACTGCACGATAGCCTGATCCAACTCATCCCCGCCAACTCGAATAGACGTGTCAGAGACGATTCCGGAAAGGGCGATAACAGCGATCTCAGTGGTCCCGCCACCGATATCAATCACCATGTTTCCGGTCGGCGTTTCCACAGGTAAACCGACTCCTATGGCGGCGGCCATAGGCTCGGCAACCATATACACTTCCTTCGCCCCTGCCGAGTGGGCGCTATCGCGCACCGCCCTTTTCTCAACCTCGGTAATACCGCTGGGCACGCAAATAATAACCCTGGGTTTTACTCGGAACATGTGTTTGGAAATAATCGAACTGAGGAAGTACCGGAGCATTTTCTCGGTGACATCGAAATCAGCGATAACGCCGTCTTTCAGAGGCCTAACAGCCTGGATACCGTCGGGGGTACGCCCGAGCATCCGCTTGGCTTCGAGACCGATACCCATGATCTTGCCGGTCGCCTTCTCCACCGCAACCACCGAGGGCTCGTTCAGGACGATGCCCTCTCCCTTCACATAAATAAGCGTGTTCGAGGTACCGAGATCCACGGCGATCTCGTTGGCTGGCATGAAATTGCCGAGACGAAAGTTTAAAAACTTCATCAATTACGACGCTTTTGGGTGCAATAGAAAAGAGTGGGAGGGATGAAACACCCCTCATCCGGCCTTGAAAGCCGTAACATAACGAATGGGCTAAGTTGAAACAAGGTCGGGGGTTACGCACCCCCGACCCCTTTTCATCGACCGTTGCGCCTACCCTACAGTACCTCCGCGTAATCTACCAGCGGCAGACCGAAGGCCTCGGCGACACCCGGGTAGACAGTCTTACCGTTGACCACATTCAGACCAAGAGCCAGTGCCTTATCCCGGCGACAGGATTCCTGCCACCCACGGGCGGCCAAGGTCCTGGCGTACGGGAAGGTGGCGTTGGTAAGGGCAAGGGTAGATGTTCGAGGCACGCCACCTGGCATGTTGGCTACCGCGTAGTGAATAACACCATCAACCACGTAAGTAGGATCTTCGTGCGTAGTCGCTTTGATGGTCTCGATACAACCACCTTGATCAACCGCGACATCAACGATTACCGAACCCTCCTGCATCAGCGAGAGGTCTTCACGCTTTATCAATTTCGGCGCCTTCGCCCCTGGCAATAACACGGCACCAACGAGGAGATCCGCCCTGCTCGCCTGCTCCAGGATATTGTGCCTGTTGGAGTGGAGAAGGTTGACGTTGGCGGGCATGACGTCCGACAGATAACGCAAACGTTCAAGCGAAAGATCAAGGATTGTTACGTTCGCGCCCAAACCAGCCGCCATTTTTGCAGCGTTGGTTCCAACAACACCACCTCCGATGACCACAACATTACCGGGAAGAACACCCGGCACCCCACCGAGGAGGATCCCTCTTCCACCGGCCACCCTTTCGAGAATTCTGGCACCTTCCTGAACCGCCATCCGACCGGCAACTTCGCTCATCGGCGTTAGTAAAGGCAGCTCACCCGAAGGTAGCTGCACGGTCTCGTAGGCAATCGCCACACTATTCGATTTGATGATAGCCTGAGTCAATTCCTCTGCGGCAGCAAAGTGGAAATAGGTAAACAGCACCTGCCCGTCCCTGATGCGCCCCCATTCAGGTTCAATCGGCTCTTTAACCTTCATTATCATCTCAGCGCGAGACCACACTTCGTCGGCATCTTTTCCGATGGTAGCACCCACGGACTTAAAGTCTTCGTTAGAAAAACCGCTGCCGACACCCGCCTGATCTTCGACAATCACTTGGTGCCCGTCACGAACCAGGACTTCCGCGCCAGCGGGAACGAGAGCGATTCGGTTCTCGTTGGTCTTAATTTCTTTGGGGACTCCGATAATCATTTTAGATCGCCCGTAAAAAGTGTCTAATTAGGACCTAACCACACCGTAGTCTGGCGGTCCGGTGAAAAGAACTCGTTTCCAACCTGTGCAATCTCATCCGCGCTTACCGCGTCGATCCTCTTGAGGACGTCATCTATACGGGTATAACTCTCTCCATAAAGTTCCGAACCCGCCAATCTGTACATACGTGCCGAAGTGCTCTCCAGCCCCAGGGTAATATGGCCCTTTATTTGCTGCTTTGCCCCACTGAGTTCTTCGTCAGTGAGCCCATTCTTTTCAATCTTCGACAATTCGTCTCGGATGGCCTCCACGGCGTCGCCCGCCGTGTCGGGATGGGTCCCGACATAGACTCCAGTGACTCCAGTATGGCCATAGAAAGACTGATAGGAATATACCGAATACGCCAATCCAAGCTCCTCCCTAACTCGTTGGAAAAGCCGACTCGACATCCCCGACCCCAGCACCGCGTTCACGAGCATAAGTGGATACCTGCGCCGGTCAGTGTACGGGAAGGTGTCGGTACCCATAACGATATGAGTCTGGGCCGAATCCCGCTCTACTCTCACCGTTTCCCTTGAGGCAGCCGGGACCGGATCAACCTCCGCAACCGCCGGTCCAGGTTCGAAGGTCAACCAGCCCGCTTTGGTCAGATACTTGAGCAGCACTTCATGATCAAGGTTCCCTGCCGCCGCGATAACCGCATGCCCGGGGTGATAAGCCCGCTGGTGCAGGGCCCGCACATCATCGCTGTGCAACTGGGCAACGGTCTCCTTGGTGCCGAGAATATTGAACCCGTAGGAATGGTCAGGCCAGAGGGTACGGGAATGTAGGTCAAAAACAATGTCGTCCGGGGTATCGTCAACGGTGCTTATTTCTTCGAGCACAACCCGACGTTCGAGTTCGAGATCTTCCTGCCGAAGGGTCGGCTCTCTAACAAGGTCCGTAAGCACGTCCACCGCACGCGGTAGATCTTCATCAAGGATACGGGCCTGGAAACAGGTGTGATCGCGAGCGGTGTATGCATCCAACGATCCACCACGAACCTCGAGTTCAAGCGCAATCTGCCGGGCCGATCTGCGGGAAGTTCCTTTGAAAACCATGTGCTCCAACAAATGAGACACACCCATCTTCGAGGGTGCCTCATGTGCTGATGCAGATTTTACCCAGATGCCTATTCCGGCGGACCGTACGCCAGGAATCGACTCGGAGATGATGGTTAGGCCGTTTTCCGCTACGGTACGGAAAAGACCCTCATCAAGTCTCTCAGTTTTCACAGTGGTTACGCTGGTTTGTCGATCAATGCCTTGCGGGAAAGCTTCATCTTACCGCGATCATCGATGGCGAGAAGTTTGACCCTGACCTGGTCACCCTTTTTGACCACCTCTTCGGTGTTTTCGGTCCGCGCATGCTGCAGTTCCGAAATGTGAAGCAATCCCTCCGTTCCCGGGAAAATCTCGACGAATGCACCAAAAGTCGTGGTGCTCTTGACAACCCCTTCGTAAATCTTGCCGACCTCGGGCTCCTCAAGCATGCCGGAAATGATCTCCCTGGCACGCTCGCCGGAGTCTCCGTCCACCGACGAAATGGTTACCACACCGGTATCTTCTATATTGATCTCAGCACCGGTCTCTTCCTGAATACCGCGAATCGTTTTGCCCTTGGGCCCGATGATCTCACCGATACGTTCAGGGTTAACGTTAATCGAGATGATTCTCGGGGCGTACTCCGAGAGGTCGTCCTTGTGGGATGTGATGACCTTGGCCATCTCACCGAGAATGTGCAGTCGAGCAGTATTGGCTTTGCCGAGTGCTTCTCTCAACAGATCGAGGTCAAGGCCTGCAATTTTGATGTCCATCTGGATTGAGGTGATACCCTCACTCGTCCCCACAACTTTGAAATCCATGTCGCCAAGATGATCTTCAGCTCCGAGAATATCAGTGAGTATCGCGACACGATCCCCGTCTTTGATCAGCCCCATTGCCACTCCGGCGCAGGGAGTCTTGATTGGAACACCGGCATCCATCAAAGCCATAGAACCACTGCAAACCGTAGCCATCGATGAGGAACCGTTGGACTCCAGAATCTCCGATACAACCCGAAGGGTGTACGGGAAGTCATCATAATCCGGCAACACCGCCTGAAGGCCGCGTTCTGCCAACATGCCGTGACCGATTTCCCGACGCGACACGCCGCGAATCGGCTTCACCTCTCCAACCGAGTAAGGCGGGAAGTTGTAGTGTAACATGAAGCTCTTGGTATCCAACTCAGGGTTGGTAATCGAGTCGATGCGTTGTTCGTCGCGAATGGTACCCAGAGTCACCGTGGCCAGGGCCTGTGTTTGTCCTCTGGTGAATAGCGCTGATCCATGAGTTCTGGGAATAACCGAAATCTCACCCGAGATCGGACGTACCGTGTCGGGATCGCGACCGTCGATACGACGGTTTTCGCTCAGGATTTGTTCCCTTACCGCCTTCGCCTCAACTCCTCCAACAAGTTCACCCACGAAACCTATTTCTTCCTCGAACTCCTCTTCAAGTTGCGCGGTGACGTCAGCTGCAACCTGGGAAAGAGCCTCGCCTCGAGCGGCCTTGCCCTCGGTATTGATCACAGCAGCAACAGGACCCGCGGCAAGCTCCTGAACCCTGGCCGCAAGTTCGTCTGAAGCTTTGTTAGCTGTCCAACTCATTTCGTCGACCGATACCTGGCCGATCATTTCATTCTGAAGGTCGATCAGGTCTGCGAGGTTTTTCTGAGCGTAAACCAACGCATCTGCAATCTCATCCTCGGAGAGCTCAAGAGCTCCACCCTCAACCATCTGAATCGATTCCGCATTACCTGCTACGACCAGTTCAAGGTCGCTCTCGTTCAATTGCTGATAGGTTGGGTTTAGAACAAACTCACCATCAATTCTTCCGACCCGTACACAGGCCACAGGGCCAGCCCAGGGAAGCGGGGAAATCGCGAGAGCAGCAGAGGCTGCGTTCAAACCAAGAATGGATGCGTCGTTTTCCTGGTCGGTCGAAAGGACCGTCACAAAAACCTGTACCTCATTCTGGAAGCCTTTTGGAAAAAGCGGACGAATAGCCCGGTCAATCACTCGACAGGAAAGGATTTCCTGATCTGAAGGGCGCGCTTCCCGTTTGATAAATCCACCTGGGATTTTTCCCGCCGCATAGGCCTTTTCGCGAAACTCAACTGTAAGGGGGAAAAACGGAAGGTGGGACTGCTTGTTGGAAACGGTAATTGTGGCGAGCACCATCGTGTCACCGTACTGGGCGAGAACGCTTCCCGCCGCCTGCTTGGCTAGTCGCCCGGTCTCTAAACCGAGCTGGCGACCGCCAACGTCTTTTGAACAATTAATCACTTTGCTAAATCCTCAGAGCATAAGAAAACCGCGACACAGGAGTGCTCTGATCCCGTGCGTCGCGTAACGAAAACAAAAAAATGTTTAGTGGCGGAGGCCGAGATCCCCGATGAGCTTACGATAGCCCTCGAGGTCTTTACTCTTCAGATAGGTTAGGAGGCTGCGCCGCTTGCTGACCATCTTGAGGAGGCCGCGTCTGCCATGGTGGTCTTTCTTGTGAGCGCGGAAGTGGTCGGTCAAGTGGTTGATACGTTCCGTAAGCAACGCGACCTGCACTGTAGTGGAGCCGGTGTCGCGGTCATTGATGCGAAACTTCGAAACGGTGGTGTCCTTGTCAAAACTCATTTGATGTGTATCCTCACAGGACACAAAAGTGCCCCTTAAGTCGCTTTTTACCTTGTGGTTAAGCACAGAAACTTAAACGTACAAACTCCCACTGTAAAGGCTGATGACCGACACCGCTGAAGATCTTGTTGGAACCCAAATCGGCGACTACATCCTTACTAGGTTGCTGGGCCAGGGTGGTTTCGCCTGGGTGTTTGCCGCCCACCGTGAGGGGGAGGACCAAGGGTATGCGTTGAAGGTACTAAAGCCACGTTTTTCAGGGGATGCCGCGTTCGAAGCCCGGTTCCGTTCCGAAACCCAGGTCACAGCGGACCTGGACCACCGGGGAATCATCGACATCTCCGAGGTCTCCCAGGCAGGCGCCTTCACTTTTTTTGCGATGGAACTGTTCCCTGGTTCCCTGGCAGATTTCCTTGAGAAAGAAGAAATCGCCCCCGAACCCATGCTTCACAAAATCGGGATGGATATTTCCGGGGCCCTGTCCTGCGCCCACGAAGCAGGGATTATTCACCGGGACATCAAAACGGCAAACATCATGTTGCGGGCAGATGGGTCGGCGGTACTCTCCGATTTCGGAATTGCGAGGGGTCGTTCGTTAAACTCTTCGGCCACCAGCGCAAACATGACTATCGGTACCCCGCACTATCTCTCCCCGGAGCAGGCACAGGGCAGGCCGTTTGACGGCAGGAGCGACATCTACGCTCTCGGAGTCACCCTCTATAAGGCAGGAACCGGGCAACTACCCTTCCGGTCCACAGACTGGTTCGAACTCGCTCGAATGCACGTTGAGGAAGCCCCCGAGTTACCAACCGCACTGAACCCGAATCTGTCGAGACGTTTGGAGAGGATTATTCTCCGTTGCCTGGCCAAACACCCGGACGACCGCTACCAGACTGCGGGTGAACTCTACGCCGAACTGGAGCATGTTCACGACGCGCACAGATCCACTTCCCAGTTTGGAGCTGATCAGGACGCAATTCTCGCGGCCATCGCGGCGTTGGACGGTGACACGAAAAAAAGTTTGCCCATGGTCGTGAAGATTGCAGCGGTCACAGTGATCGTGGCGCTGCTGATTTTTATTTCGATGGCCTGACTACGAAAACAGCCTGACAATATCGTTGGTCACAGCCATCGCCATGATGAGGAGGAGCAGCACCATACCGACCTGGCTCAATCGCATTCGAACGTTAACCGAAAGTGGCTTTCGCCGCACCGCCTCAAGCATCAAAAACACCAGATGACCACCGTCCAACACGGGAATGGGAAGAAGGTTCAGGACCGCCAGGTTAACTGACAGAAACGCCATGAATAGAAGCAGCGATTCCGGCCCGATGGCAGCTGCCTGTCCCGAAAGTCGACCAATCGTAATTGGCCCTCCGAGCTCTCTGGGAGAAACCGCCCCCGAGAAGAGACCCTTCAGCGAAAAGAGGACAAGACCGATATTGTTCGCCGTCGCTCTGAAACCGACACCGATAGAGGCGATCGGACCATAGGTTACCCTTTCTGAGTCGGTCCACATACCGATACCGATCCGACCAACTTCTCTCGTCTCGTCGGACCCGGGCACACTGACCTCCGCAGTTTCAGGCGTAATGTCGAAGCTCAACAACTCCCCGTTGCGAGCCACAGCAATGGTTATTTCTTCCCCCCCGCGCCCTTCAATCATCCCCACCATCGCGTCCCACGTCGGAACGGTATCGACGCCAACCTTCACGACCCTGTCCAGGGAGTTCAGACCGACTGCAGCGGCAGGAGTGCCGGGGAGCACCTGTCCCACGATCGGTTGGCGAAGCTGCACAAGCGCGTCAAAAACCGCAACTCGCTTTTCGATTTCAAAAGCGCTTATCGGAACTTCAATCATCCCTGGTTCTCCGCTAAACTCGAAGACAAGCGTTTCAGTCGTTCCCGCCCTCAAGAGGTCCGCGACTTCGTTCCAGGATTCGATCGGTTCATCGTTGATCGACAGAATTTCAGTCCCGAAAGGAACAGCCGTGAGGGGTAATGCTTCGGCTGGTAATCCCTCTGCGCGCACCTCCGCCAGAGTCGTGTTGGGATCCACCCGATTTCCGTAGACGAAAGCCATTCCCGCGTAAACTACCCACGCAAAAAGGGCGTTCATTATGACGCCCGCAGAAATAACAAGTATTCGCGCGCTGACCGACTTGGTTTCGAAAAGTTTGTGTTCGGGGAATTCTTGTTCTACGTCGCCCCCTTCGATGTTTTCGACCCCGCCCTCGTCTTCTTTGGTGGCCATTTTCACATAGCCACCAAACGGGATCCAGGAAATTACATATTCAGTTTCCCCTCGCTGGAACCTCAGCGGTGTAATTGGGCCAAGGCCAATCGAAAACCGGGGGACACCAATTCCGACCGACTTGGCCGCCATAAAATGCCCGAGTTCGTGAACAAAGATCAGAACACCCAGAACAAAAATTAACGAAACTACTGTGAGCATATTTGCTCCGCCTTCTCCCTGGCCCAGCGGTCGGCTTCCACTACAGCTTCAAGTGATGCCGCCTGCTGGACCTCATGAGCATTCAAAACTTCCTCTATCACGTCAGGAACTCCACCCAACAGCATTCCCCCTTCGAGGAAAACGCGCACAGCTACCTCGTTGGCCGCATTGAAAACGGCCGGAGCGGTCCCCCCATCTCGACCCGACTGGACACCCAGTCCGAAGGTTGGGAACGCGTCGTGCCTGACTTCTTCGAACTCGATATTCCCGGCCGCAACCGGATTGTAACGCCTCACTCCATCATCGGCCAACCGCCCCGGGTGGGTCAGCGCGTAAAGAATCGGCAATTCCATATTCGGGAAGCCGACCTGTGCGAGGATTGAACCGTCCACAAAGTCCACGAACGAATGGACAATCGATTGGGGGTGCACTACGACCTCCACCTGATCATAGTCCAATCCGAACAGGTAGTGGGCCTCGATTACCTCCAACGCCTTGTTGGCGAGCGTCGCGCTATCGACCGTTATCTTGCGCCCCATTTCCCACGTCGGGTGATTCAGAGCTTGCTCCGCCGTGGCCTCACGGATTCTGTCCCTGGCAAGGCTGCGGAACGGTCCACCAGAAGCGGTGAGGATTAGCCTGGCTACTTCAGATTTTCCGTAGCCCGTGATACATTGGAGAACCGCGCTGTGTTCCGAGTCGACCGGGATCAACTCGCCCCCGCCCTCTTCCAAAGCCTCGTTGACAATGTCTCCGGCCATGACCAATGATTCTTTGTTCGCCAGGGCCACTCTCTTACCAGCACGCAACGCAGCCAACGTTGCTCTTAAGCCAGCAGCTCCTACCACCGCGTTGACGACGACATCGACACCAGGATGGGTGGCGGCGTGCTCCAGACTGTCAGCGCCCTGTTCCGAAACCCACGCCGGACAGTCTTCACCGTCAGCACCTGAAAGACCGACGAAGTCTGGTTTCACCAACTCGGCCTGTTGTTTTAGCAAATCGATTGACCGGTTCGCCGTCAGAGCAACCGCATGGAAATGGTCAGACTGTCTTTGGAGAACGTTCAGAGTGCTCCGTCCGATTGACCCGGTTGAACCGAGTACGGCAACGCCGGTACTCATATCAACCCGAATAGTTTGAACACAATCGCTGTTGATGGTAGAACCCAGTAAAGCGAATCGAGTCTGTCCAGAACCCCACCATGGCCCGGAAAGAAGTTACCGGAGTCCTTGATACCCGCTTCCCTCTTGAACAATGATTCAACCAGGTCGCCGATTTGTCCCAGGACTCCGACAACGAACCCAACCGCCAACAAAAACATGAGAGGTAATTCGAGCCCGAAACGATCTAAAGCCAGGAAATCAAAGACTGGAGCCAGTGCAACCGACCCGAGAGCACCGGATATGGCACCGGACCATGTTTTATTGGGACTGACGACCGGAGCGAATTTCTTACCGCCGATCATGCCGCCGAAGCTCATTGCCAACGAATCACATGCCCACGTCAACGCCAACGGTAACAACACGAGCCAGGTTGCAGCCAGCGCACTGGGCGTTTCGGGCAGATGCCTCAGGACGATGATTGCCGAGGACATGCCCGCAGTATACAGGGCTGAAAACACAGCCACTGAGATAGAGGTTAGCGGGTTTCTGTTCGGGCCCCTTGAGAGAGAAACCAGCGAGACCAACACCACCCAGAGGGGGAATGCTGCAGCGAGCCACGCGACACCGATGGTGCCCGACACGTTGAGGTAAACGGCTATGGGGATCAAAAACGCGCCCACCGCCCCCGCAAGATCAAGGGCTTCACCGCTTTTCGCCCGAAAGAGCCCCGAGAATTCGAGGCTACCCAGAGCCCCGAAAACAGCGATCAAACCGGTAAGTGCCCAACCTCCGAGGTAGATCAAACCGAAGGCTGTGGGGATCGCGATCCCCGCGACACCGATTCGTGTCGCCATGTTACGAGAGATCATACCGGGACCTTACCGAAGCGTCGATCTCTGCCTTGAAAATCTTCGATGGCGCGGAATAATTCCTCTCGATCAAAATCAGGCCAGAGCACGTCCGTCACGTAAATCTCTGTGTAGGCAAGTTGCCAGAGGAGGAAGTTGGAGATTCTGAATTCACCTGAAGTTCGGATCAACAAATCGGGGTCGGGCCATTTAGACGTGTACAGTCTCGATGAAAATTCTTCTTCGGTAATTTCGTCCAACGACATCCCATCTTTCACATCACTGGCGAGCGCTCGGGCAGCTCGAACAATCTCTGCGCGGGAACCATAACTCACACAAATATTCAGGTTTAGTTGGTCGCCACCAGCTGTTTCCTGGATGAGTCGGTCAACTGCTTTGCGAGCCCGAGGACCCAACCGCTCAACCTCGCCGAGAACACTGACCTCAACCCCATTCTTCTTCAAATCGCCGATTTCCTTGGCAACGAACTCCTGAAGCAGTGCCATCAGCGCGCCCACTTCACTCTGGGGCCTGGACCAATTTTCCTGTGAGAATGCGAAGATGGTGAGTACTTTTACACCTGCGTCCTTCGCGCCTTCAACCGTTTCGCGAAGCGCCTTTACTCCCGCGCGATGCCCCATTGGGCGGGGCATGAATCGGCTGCGAGCCCATCTCCCGTTGCCGTCCATAATAATGGCAACGTGGTGCGGCACTTCGCCGCCAACTTGGATCCTAGCCAGCAGGTCGTCGGTCATGAGATGGTCTGAGGGTCAGACCTCCATCACTTCCTGTTCCTTGTGTTTTACGAGCTCGTCGATTTGGGCTATGTGCTCGTCATGCACCGACTGGATGTCCTTCTCTTCGTGGTGTTTTTCGTCGTCGGAGACGTGCTCGACTTTCTTCACCTTGTGCAAAGCCTCAGTACGGGCATGGCGGACGCCGATTCGACCCTCTTCCGCAAGCTTTTTGACAACTTTCACCAGGTCACGACGCCGTTCCTCGTTGAGCTGTGGTACGGGAACTCGCACAACGTTGCCATCACTGCTCGGATTCAATCCCAGATCGGACTCGCGAATGGCTTTTTCAATAGCCGGAATAAGCCCTTTGTCCCATGGCTGCACCATAATGAGACGAGGTTCCGGCGAACTAACTCCTGCAACCTGATTGAGCGACATAAACTGACCGTAGGAATCAACCCGTACGGTGTCGAGCATGTTGGGGCTGGCTTTTCCACCTCGTATGGTGGACAACTCACGGCGGGTGTTTTCGACCGCTTTTGACATGGCAGTCCGGGTTTCGGCGGTGATCTTGGCTAGCTCACTCATTTTACTAACGTCCCCACTCTTTCGCCCTGCACGACCTTGGCGACCGCACCAGGCTGGTTCACGTTCATAACAACGATGGGCAGTCCGTTTTCTTTGCAGAGGCCGAACGCGTTGGCGTCCATCACCTGAATACCTTTTACGATTGCCTCCTGGAAGGATAGCTCCGGAATGAACTCGGCGTCAGGATTCACTTTCGGATCTTCAGTGTACACCCCGTCGACCGTGGTCGCCTTGATGATCACGTCTGCCTCAATCTCAAGGCCCCGGAGTACGGCTGCCGTGTCAGTCGAAAAGTACGGATTCCCGGTGCCGGCCCCAAACAGAACAACCCGGCCTTTCTCAAAATGCCGTTGAGCACGGCGCCGAATATATGGTTCGGCAAGTTCATCCATGCGAATAGCGGTCATTACGCGGGTCTCGACATCACGCTTTTCCAACACATCCTGCATCGCCAGGGCATTGATCACTGTGGCCAGCATCCCCATGTAATCAGCCGAAACTCTGTCCATCCCGTGTTGACTGGCTACTGTACCCCTCATAACGTTGCCACCGCCGACCACCAGACCAAGACTGACACCCAGTTCACGTATCCCCTTGAGTTCGTCCGCAAGTCGACCTATTACGTCAAAATCCAGACCAAACCCCTGCTTTCCAGCGAGTGCTTCGCCGGAAAGCTTGAGAAGTACCCTTTTGTATGCCAGTTCAGCCATTTAGTCCTCTACCCCTACCTCGTAGCGGACAAACCGTTTTACCTGGATGTTCTCACCCAGCTTCGTGGCGGCTTCAGTAACGAGTTCACCAATTGTTTTCTTATCGTCTTTGACGAAAGCCTGTTGCAATAACACTCGCTCCGAGAAAAATTTCTTGATCTTACCGTCAACAATCTTCTCTCTGACTTGCTCGGGTTTACCCTGCTCGGCAACCTGCTGCTCGTAAATCGCTCGTTCCCGGCTAACTAGTTCAGCGTCCACATCTTCTTCGTTCAGCGCGATCGGGTTCGCCGAAGCTATGTGGATAGCGATGTCCTTGGCCAGCGCGGCGAAATCGTCCGTGCGGGCGACGAAGTCGGTCTCACAGTTGACCTCGATCATCACACCAACTTGGCCGTTGAAATGCATGTAGTTGGCAACGATTCCCTCTGACGCACTCCTACCGGATCTCTTCTCGGCGCTAGCTATGCCTTTGGTGCGGAGGGCATCAAGCGCCTTGGCAAGATCGCCTCCGGCCTCGGTGAGCGCTTTCTTGCAGTCCATCATCCCCGCGCCCGTCTGAGCCCTGAGTGACGCAACATCTTTCGCAGAAATTTTCCCTGACATTCTTACCTTCCAATTTATGAAAAGCCGCCCTCTCAAGCCCCTGGGGGCCCAGAGAAAGGCGGCTTTATTTTAGAACGATCCCGGTTTATGCCGGGTCTTTTTCTTCAGACGCACTCGCGACTTCAGCCGCGCTCTCTGGCTTGGTTTCAGGTTGAGCGACCGCCGCCGCTGGAGCGGCTTCAGGCGCTGCGGCCACATCGTCTTTCAACCGGGCAACGATTGCCTCAGGTTTCGGCCGACGTTTACGTCGCGCAGTATTCCGCTTGGCCTTATCACCAGCATCGGCTTCGGTACCGGCTCCGGAACTGTAGGTGCTGGCGTCTCCTTCAACCACCGCCTGCTTAACCGGAGCAACCTTCCTGGTCTCAGAAATCGTCTCAACGATCGCACCGGCGATAACCGACACAGACCTGATCGCGTCATCATTTCCAGGAATCGGCACAGTCAACAGATCTGGGTCCGCGTTGGTGTCGACAATCGCAACAACCGGTATCCCAAGCTTGTTAGCCTCGGCGATCGCGATGCGTTCCTTTCGCGAATCGACGACGAAGATCACGCCTGGGATCCGCCCCATTTCTTTGATGCCTTCGAGATTACGGTTGAGTTTCACTCTTTCGCGATCGAGCATCAACTGTTCTTTTTTCGTGAAAAACTCGTAAGCACCTTCGGCCTGACCCTGTTCGATTTCCTTGAGGCGGCGCACCTGCTTCTTGATCGTATTGAAGTTGGTGAGCATTCCTCCGAGCCATCTCTCCGAAACCCAGAAGGCGCCGGCGCGCTCAGCTTCACTGCGCACGACCTGCTTCAACTGTTTTTTGGTACAGACAAAGAGCACGCCTTCACCCTTCATTACCGTTTCGCGAACAAGCTCGCGGGCCTTATTCAATTGATTGAGGGTTTTCTTGAGATCTATGAGGTAGATACCGGATCTCTCAGCGAAAATAAATTTCCGCATCTTCGGGTTCCAGCGCTTCGTCTGGTGACCGAAGTGGACTCCGGCTTCTAGCAGGTCTTTTATCTGTACTTCACTCATTTTTTTCCAATGGGTTGTTCCGTCCACCGCCTTCATCTCTTGCACCGATCCAAAAGGACACCCAGCGCAAGATCCGACGGTGTGATTCGGTAAGTTCTACTAACGTTTCGAGAACTGGAAGCGCTTCCTGGCTCCCGGTTGACCCGGTTTTTTCCTCTCGACTTCGCGAGAATCCCGTGTGAGAAGACCCTGGGTACGAAGTTTTCTTCTATGCGTCTCGTCGGCCAGGCAAAGGGCTCTGGCAATCGCCATCCGGATCGCTCCGGCCTGGCCCGTGAGACCACCACCATTGACGTTTACTTTGATGTCGAACGCACCAAGCGTGTCGGTCACACCGAACGGCAGCTGGATATGCTGGACATCAGAACGACGCGGGAAATAATCGCCGAGCGTTCTGCCGTTGACTTTCCACTTCCCTGAACCAGGCACGAGGAAAACCCGCGCCACGCTTCTTTTGCGGCGCCCGATGGCATGCCACATTAATTCCGGTTGTGCTACTGTGCTCACTCTATTCCCCTCTCAGATTCCACGCAACGGGATTCTGAGCTTCATGAGGATGCTCCGACCCAGCGTAAACTTTCAATTTCTTGCGGAGCACCTGCTTGCCGAGGCTTCCCTTTGGCAACATCCCAAAAACAGCTTTTTCCACAACCCTCTCAGGATGCTTTTCGAGCATCGTCGAGACGGACGTGAACCGTTCGTGGCCCATGTAGCCGGTGTGCCTGAAGTATTCTTTCTGGCCGACCTTGTTGCCGGTAAGTTTTACCTTCTCGGCATTCACGATCACCACAAAGTCTCCCATATCCATGTGCGGAGTATAGGACGGCTTGTGCTTTCCTCTAATAACCTGTGCGACTTCACTGGCCAGCCGGCCGAGTACGACGCCCTCGGCGTCAACGACATGCCACCTGTGGTCGATATCTTTTTCTTTTGGCGAATACGTTTTCATCGATCCCTAATACAACCAAGTCCTTCGTGGACGTAACTTTAGACAGACACGCAAGCTACTTACGCCTATATCTAGGGTCAACCCTCGGGGAGCACCTCAAAAAGAAGCGTTCCTTTCTCTACAGCCTGGCCCGGTTCCACACCAAAAGGCCCCACAACTCCACCAACAGGCGATTTGATCTCGTTTTCCATCTTCATCGCCTCCAGGACCAGCAAACCTTGCCCTTTTTGGACCTTTTCGCCCTCGTGGACCAGCATCCGCAATACGAGCCCCGGCATCGGAGCTTTGATCGCACCACTAGCCTTGCTGGATCCGCCGGCTGCCGTGAACTTGCGGAGCAACCGGTCTCGTTCGGTCTCGACGGTGACGTGGGCCAGATCTCCTGATCGGCTGGCCACCCAGCCTTCTTCATTGGGGACAAACGCTATGCTGACCGTGCGGTTGTTGAGACGCAGCACCATCGCCCCGTTTGCATTGGTCAGGATTGTCGCTGGCGTAGACGCGCCATCCACCCACACGGTGTCCCCTTTAATCTCCACTTCGAACTGGCGTCCTTCTACATCGACTTGATACTTCATTCGGACCTGAGCACCATGAGGGTTTCCACGTGGCTTGTTTGCGGGAATAGATCATAGGCGCGCAAACAAACGACGTGCATGTTCAGGTGCTTTACGTCCCGGGCCAGCGTAGCCGGGTCGCACGAGATATAGGCAAGTGACCGTCCGGGCTGGCGGGCCCAGTCGCTCAGCCACTCTCGCACCCTTTTAGAGAGACCCGAGCGAGGCGGGTTCAATATTATGGAATTCGGGTCTCCCAGGTCACCAAGAATTTCTTCTACTTCGGCAGCTTTAAACACTACCCCGGGCACATCTTGCTGAGCCCACTCGATCGCTCCCGCATCACTGTCCACCCCAAGCACCCTGGCTCCCGAACCCGCCAGAATTGAAGCGGTGGCACCGGTACCACAATAGAGATCAAGAAGGTCCTTGCCATCTATATCGCCCAGGGCAGCGCAGGCCTCTTCTCTGATTTTTTGAGCAAGGCCCGGGCTCGACTGTTCAAATGCAGGAACCGGGGGCGAGGGTTCCCCTCCCACCTGAATCACCTTCTTGTCTTTGCCAACGACCCAGACGGTCCCGCCCGGCCCGAGGGTCTCAGAAAGAGTGGAGGCGTCATAGCCGTATTGCTTTGTCCACAGAACAAGATGAATACGGCTATCGACCTCGCGTAATACGAGTTTGGTCAAATCTTCGGGCAACGCTTGATCGGAAGCCACGATCGCCTTCCACGCATCCCTTATTTTGTCGGTCGCAAGCAAGCAATCCTTCAGGTCAAAAATCTTTTCCGGATCCAGATAACTACGATACCCGATTCGACCTGCCGAGTCCGACGCTTTGGCGGTGAGTGTTACTTTGGACCGATAGCCCCACGAACTGTCAGCCGGTTCAATGCCGGGATCAGTCGAGTCCAATCCGCCAAGCCGACGTAACGCATCCCCTACCATCGTCGCTTTGGCCCGCAACTGCGCAGTGTAGTGGAGATGTTGAAACTGGCAGGAACCACATTCGTCGGCTTCATAGTGCGGACATTTCGGCTCGATCCGGTCGGGCCCATCGGACACCAATCGCGCCACAACTCCTCGCGAAAATCTTTTCTGTGATTCGAGCACCTCTACCTCAACCACATCACCTGGTGCGGTTCGTGGCACGAATACAACTTTGCCGTCCGGTAACCTGCCCACACCTTCACCGCCAGAGGAGAGGCGTTCTATATCGACGGAGATATTCATCGCAGTCCTTCACGGCGCGCCAGCTTAACCCAATCGCTGTCGTCCCGGGTTACGGCACCGTCATCACTTCCAGATGCCTGTTGGTGTCTGAACAACGCGATAGCCACGGCCACTTCGCGAGCCCGGTCCTCGTCGACCTCGTTCCCCGTGAGCGCATCGCCAACCGTTGCGATGTATTCGATGTCGTAATCGCCGCTGGCGAACGTCTCCTCAACCATCACCTTGCGGTGAAAAGACTGAGACGTCGTCACTCCCCTGATTTCCATTTCCCCCAGAGCCCGCAACATTCGATGTCGCGCAGATTCGCGGTCCTCGGCCCAAACCACGAGCTTGGCAATCATCGGATCATAGAACAGCTCAACCCGATCACCGATCTCGACACCTCCATCCCAGCGCACCCCGGGACCCGAGGGAATTTTTAGCTGAGTTATCGTGCCGGGAGACGGGACGAAATTGTTGGCCGGGTCTTCAGCAATTATCCGACATTCGATCGCGTGGCCACTCGGTTCTATACTGTCCTGATCGATGTCCAGCTTGGCTCCAGCGGCTATTCTTAGTTGCCACCGAACGATGTCGATCCCATAAACTAATTCGGTGATCGGATGTTCGACCTGCACGCGCGTATTCATTTCGAGGAAGAAAAACTCGCCGCCCGGAAGTACCAGAAATTCCACGGTCCCCGCCCCTACGTAGTCCACCGCCCGAGCAGCACGCACCGCAGCCTCACCCATTTTCCTGCGGAGCCCGGATTCAACGATGGGCGACGGGGCCTCTTCCACGAGCTTCTGATGTCGACGCTGGACTGAACATTCCCTTTCCCCGAGGTGAATGACGTTGCCGTGGGTGTCCGCAAGCAGTTGGATTTCTACGTGGCGAGGATGTTCCACAAAGCGCTCCACATAAACCGACCCGTCTCCGAACGATTTCAAAGCCTCCGAGGCGGCCTGTTCAAAGCTGGAGGCCAATTCGTCAGGCCCGCGGACCACGCGCATACCTTTTCCCCCTCCGCCAGCCGCGGCTTTGAGCATGATCGGGAACCCAACTTCGTTGGCGGCGCAAAGCACTGCGTCTGCGTCCGGAAGAGCTTCAGTAGTCCCCGGTACAATGGGTACTCCAGCCGCCTTCATCCGCGTCCGCGCCTCTGTTTTTTCACCCATCGAGGTCATCGCTTCTGCTGATGGGCCGATAAAGATCAATCCTGCAGCGACTACCGCATCGGCGAAGGCAGCGCGTTCGGCCAAGAATCCGTAACCCGGGTGAATGGCATCCGCTCCAGTTGCTCGTGCCGCGGCAATGATCTTTTCAATCACGAGATAAGACTCCGAAGGTGCCGGCGGGCCGATCTCAACCGCTTCATCAGCAGCGCGCACGTGGGCGGCGTTGCTGTCAATGGTCGAATAAACTGCGACTGTTTTTATCCCCTCTTCCTGACAGGCGCGGATGATCCGAATAGCAATTTCGCCTCGGTTGGCGATTAATACCTTTTGAAGTGCCATGATTAAAGGGGAATATTTCCGTGTTTCTTCGGTGGGTTCTTCTGCCTCTTATTGACGAGAGATTCCAGAGCGGATATCAACCGAGGCCTGGTATCCCTGGCTTCGATAACGTCATCGAGATAACCGCGCTCTGCTGCCTTGTAAGGGTGGGCGAACTCTTCCCTGTACTCCTCCTCCAACTCGGCCAGCATTTCTTCGGGGTTTTCGGCGGCGGCGATCCTGCGGCCATGCAAAATTTGCGCAGCACCTTTGGGACCCATAACGGCAATCTCGGCCGAGGGCCACCCAACGTTGTAATCGCCGCGGATATGCTTAGAACTCATCACATCGTAGGCCCCACCATACGCTTTGCGCGTAATCACCGTGAGCTTCGGTACCGTCGCTTCACAATATGCATAAAGAAGCTTTGCTCCATGTTTGATGATTCCGTTGTGCTCTTGGTCAACACCGGGAAGGAAACCCGGTACATCTTCGAAAGTCACCAGCGGGATGTTGAAAGCATCGCAGAATCGAATGAAACGAGCCCCTTTGAGTGAAGCGTCGATGTCCAGGACTCCTGCAAGGACAGCGGGTTGGTTTGCTATCACTCCAATCGGATACCCGGCCAATCTCGCAAACCCGACGATGATATTTTCCGCGTAGGCTCCGTGCACTTCCAACAACTCCCCGGAGTCCACAACGCGACGGATCACACCTTTCATGTCGTAGGGAATGTTGGGGTTCTCAGGTACAATATTCTGGAGTTCTTCGTCTCTGCGGTCAACAGGGTCTGACGTTTCACGACGCGGAGGAGAATCGACGTTGTTTTGGGGGAGGAAGGACAGAAGGTTTCTGATCTCCATAAGCCCCTCAACTTCGGTGTCGTGAACAAACTGGGCGACCCCGGAAACTGAAGCATGAACATCAGCTCCCCCGAGCGCTTCGCTGGTAACCTCCTCGTGGGTAACGGTCTTAACAACGTTGGGACCGGTGACGAACATGTACGAAACCCCGCGAACCATGAACGTGAAATCTGTTATTGCAGGGCTATAGACCGCTCCGCCGGCGCACGGCCCGAGAATCGCGCTGATCTGGGGGACCACCCCGGAAGCCATAGTATTCCGGAGGAAGATGTCAGCATAACCTCCAAGCGAAACCACACCCTCCTGGATCCGAGCACCTCCGGAATCATTGAGCCCTACAACCGGGACTCCGTTTCGAACGGCAAGGTCCATGATTTTGCAAATCTTCTGGGCATGAGCTTCAGCCAGCGAGCCCCCGAACACAGTAAAATCCTGCGAAAAGAGGTAGATCAATCTGCCATCCACCTTTCCGTACCCGGTCACCACGCCATCGCCGGGAATCCTCTGTTTTTCAAGTCCAAACGCCGTGCTGCGATGGGTAACAAACCGATCCAACTCGACAAAAGTCCCAGGATCAAGTAATACATCAATCCTTTCTCGCGCGGTGAGCTTGCCCTTTTCGTGTTGCTTCTTATACCGGGCTTCGCCACCGCCTTCGAGGGTTCGTTCGATCTGGTTTCTGAGCTCTTCTACTGTTGATTTTTTAGTCATGAAAACCTGGCAACAAGATCCCTAAAAGTTTCGAACAATCGAAAAAAAGAAACGCCGGGACGAGTGTCACCGGCGTTTCCTTGAACTAACTACCGAGCAGGGTTTACTCCGCTGCTTTCTCGCCTTCGTCTTTGGCTTCAGCTTCGTCGGCCGAAGCCTCCTCGGCGACAGCGTCCGGTGCAGCGGCCTCCGCGACCGGCTCTTCAGCCGTTGCTTCTGCGACTACCACCGGACCGGGGTCTTCACCTTCGACCGCCTCATCACCGTCTTCATCCTCAGACGGTGTGAGCGACGGATCGGGCTCCGGGGCTTCGGCGAACGAGAACGCGGCGAAGGTAATTTTCTGGTTGATCGGATCAACCTCAACGACTTTGACTTCGGCGATCTGCCCGATCATCACTACCTCCTCAACCGGCTTTTCATCCCCGAAAGGCAGCTGCGTCGGAGGAACAACACCTTCGATCTGGTTGCCAACGTTGACGACGATCCCCTTATCCTGATAGCGGGTAACCCGTCCCTGCATCTCTGTGTCGACCGGATAATCCTCGGCAATTTTCAGCCATGGGTCGTCCTGGGCCTGCTTGAGACCGAGGGAAATCCTCTTGTTGTCGGGATCGATGGACAGAATTACAACCTCCACCGCGTCGCCTTTCTTGACGACTTCCGACGGATGCTCAACCCTCATCGTCCACGACATGTCGGAGATATGGATAAGACCGTCGATTCCCGGCTCAATTTCCACGAAGGCTCCAAATGAGGTGAGATTCCTGACCTTACCGGCTATCCGTGTCTGCAGCGGGTATTTCAGCGGAAGCGTAACCCAGGGGTCCTGCTCCGTTTGCTTGATACCGAGAGAGATCTTCTCTTCCTCTGGATCAATGCTCAAAACAACCGCGTCAATTGCTTCACCAATCGAAACAAGCGCCGACGGATGCTTCACATTGCGGGTCCAACTCATCTCGCTGATGTGGACCAGACCTTCGATGCCCGGCTCCAGCTCGACGAAAGCACCGTAGTTCGTAATGCTGACAACCTTACCCTGGATTCGTGCGCCAACCGGATACCTCTCGGCTACATTCTGCCATGGGTAGGCCTGAAGTTGCTTGAGGCCGAGGGAGATTCGCTCGCGGTCCCAATCAATGTCCAGGATCTTCACTTCAATGTCCTGACCGAGTGAAACCAGTTCGGACGGATGCGACACGCGACCGTAACTCATATCGGTGATGTGCAGGAGTCCGTCGACACCGCCCAGGTCAATGAAGGCACCGAAGTCGGTGATGTTCTTGACCGTACCGACGCGGACCTGATCCTGACCGAGGTCCTTCATCAGGGATTCCCGCTTCGTGGCGCGATCGGCTTCGAGGATTACTCTGCGCGAAACAACGATGTTGCGGCGACGCTTGTTGAGCTTGATGATTTTGAACTCGAACTTCTGACCAAGTAGCTCGTCGATGTTCGGAACGCGGCGTAGCGCTATCTGAGAACCAGGCAGAAACGCGTCCACACCCATAAGATCGACGACCACACCACCTTTGATCTTCTTCTGAAGCGTGCCTTCGACGGTCTGTCCGGCTTCATGGGCCTCTCGGATTTTCTCCCAGACCCGCATGAAGTCGGCTTTCTTCTTGGAAAGAACGACGGCACCATCTTCGTCCTCAAGATTTTCCAGGAAGACCTCGACATCGTCACCCGGTTCAATTGCGCCGGAAGACTTGAACTCATCAAGAGGAACCGCACCTTCGGATTTAAACCCTACGTCGAGAATGACATGTGAGTCCGTAATTCTCAGGACTTTCGACTTTACAATCTCGCCTTCGACGATGCTCTGTAGCGTACCTTCGTACAGCTGCATCATCTCCGCATATTCTTCTTCTGAATAATCCTCGTCGTAGAGATCGGCGCGAATGGTGAAGGATGCTTCGGGTGGGGAAACTTCGGTGGCTACTGCACTATCGGAGTCTACCACTGACTCCTCGTTGTGATCGTCAGACATCAGTTTGATACTACCCTTGAACTACGTGTCCGGGAAAACCGCTCACCGAACACCATTACGAAAAGGTTAATATTTGCCCTCCGGCCCAAAAAGCCGACGGTATCTAGCCTTTAAGGGTAGATATGGACTGTCAGCGTGTCAAGGCACTCGGGGCAGCCGGTGGCGGGGGTCAACGCCCAAGACGGGAAATCACGTTTGAAGCCGATTCACGTAAACGCTCCACAAGGCGGACCCACTCTGGCGTTGGCGCACCGTTCCGCTCGAAATCGTCGAACTCCATGCCAGGCTCGAGAGGCTCAATGTAAAAGAGAATCAATTCGTGTCTGCGTTCGATGTCGGGCACCGCAAGAAACCGGTAAACAACCACGCTATCGACCATATCCAAACCCTGCTCGGTCACGAAAGCCGCAGTCAACGCCGCCTCTCCCAAAGGATTTTGCCGGGCTGCGTCTTTATGGCTGAAATAGAATCCATTGCTCCTCCACAACAGGCCCGCCACCTCCTCCGCATTCCTAAAAGAATAATTGTACTTTTCGGAAGACTCCGGAAGAAAACCCTCGAATTGAGCAACCACCATCCGCTGCACGACGCCCCCATTTAACTCCGCAAAAACATAACGGTGTCCAGCCGCAACGTCCCTGATCCTGAACGGGTGGTTCCCAAGAAATTCAAAATTGGGGGCAACAACCACTCTGATTGCTGGCAACGAATCAGAAACGATCACATTCTGGTCAACCCGTCTGGCGTATTGCGCCGACGAGGCGTGTGGGGAGATTCCCGCGAGACCAATCGAGACAAGCCCGAGTAGGAGTGAAAACCGATATTCTTTCATATCTGTACAGAACATACATATACGAGAGAGGTAGCGCAACTACTCCTGGCGAGTCAGCTTTTTTCCGGAAACAGAGCAGCCTTGGCAAGTTCTACCACCCGGTCAACCTGCTCTGCAAACCCGAGATCAGTAGTGTCAATCTCGATAGCGTCCTCCGCTTTGATCAACGGGGCAATATCACGTGAAGAATCCGCCGAATCTCTCGCCGCAATTTCACCTTCAACCCGCGCCACTGTAACTTCGTCGTCCGTGAGCCCCATATCGAGCACTCGGCGACGGGCACGGGTTGCAGGGGATGCCACAAGAAATACCTTAAGAGCCGCGTTGGGAAACACAACCGTGCCTATGTCGCGCCCGTCGACCACCACTCCCCGGGGATGGAGCTCGGATGCGCGAGCAAGGGCCCAGTTGACCCAGTCACGCACCTCTGCGATCGACGCGACTTCCGACACCCCGAGGGTCACCTCCGGCGAACGAATTGCTTGCGATACATCCCGCCCGGCAATCGTTGGCACATAGCCTGCGTCACTGAGACGTAACTCAATGGGGGCATCTTTCGCCCAGGCAGCTAGATTCGGTCCGTTGAGCGGCAGACCGTTTTCCCGAATCGCAAGGGTCATTGAGCGGTACAGTGCTCCGCTATCAAGGTGAGCCAACCGCAGGGCGCTCGCCAGGGCCTTAGCCGTAGTGGATTTCCCACTTCCCGCCGGGCCGTCAATTGCCACCACCTTTTGAGCCATCAGGACACCGAATCCAGGTGTTCGAAAAACCCCGGATAACTCACCGAAGACGATGCTGTTTCTGAAAACGTGAGATCCACGTCAGGTAATCTCCCAAGAACACTAAACGCCATGGCCATTCTGTGGTCTCGCCCGGTTTGGATGTGCCCGGCTAGACCCCTTTTTGACCCCATTACAGTGAGCGTGTCATTTTCCGCGCGCGCCTCAACACCTATGTTTTGGAGGTTTTCAGCCAGCAGCCCGAAACGATCACTTTCTTTAAATTTCAACTCCCCCACCCCTTCAAACGTGGTTTCTCCATGAGCCCGTGCGGCCAGTACCGCCAGAATCGGGATCTCATCAATCAACGATGGTATCTCTTCAGGAGCAACCCTAACGCCGGTGAGAACTGACGCCCTCGTCATCAAATCCGCCACAGGTTCCCCAAGTTGTTCGTACTGCGAAACAACTTCCACCGAGGCGCCCATCCTTTCAATTACCGAGATCATTCCGGTTCGGGTCGGGTTATACCCCACCCCTTCTATCGTTATTTCGTCTCGTTGCGACATGATGGTCGCCGCGATCAAAAACGCTGCGGAGGAAATATCGCCTGGGATTGTCACGTCAAACGGATTGAGGTCTGTAGTTGGTAAAAACCGCACCGTACCGTCTTCGTCCGAGCTTAGTTCTTGCCCCAGCGACCGAAACATCCGTTCTGTATGATCGCGAGATCGGGGGGATTCCCTCAAAGTCACCGACACTCCCCCGACGTAACCAGCCAACAACAATGCAGTCTTCACCTGAGCGCTGGATTTGGGCGAGACGAAATCGTCGAGGCGCTTCAGTGCCCGGCCATGTATCACCAGGGGCAATCCGTCTCCAGACTCCTCCGCGAACCGCGCCCCCATCAACCCGAGGGGTTCTGTCACCCGCCTCATTGGTCGGGCGCTCAGAGAGTCGTCGCCTACGAGTCGAGATTGGAACGGATGCCCGGCGAGCGCGCCGATAAGCAACCGCGAGGCCGTTCCCGAGTTTCCGCAATCGATATCTTTATCCGGGGTGAGCAACCCGTTGCGGCCCTTGCCAGATACCACGATGTGTTGGTCCTCCTCCCTGATTTCAACACCCAGGGTTCTCAAGGCTCCGATCATGGAAGCCGTGTCGCCAGATCTCAACGGCGACCGCACGGTGCTGATACCGTCGGCCAGTGCTCCAAAGAGGAGAGCACGTTGGGTAAGGCTTTTATCCCCTGGAGGGCGGATTTTTCCGTGGTGTACCATAGTAAAAAAAAGCAGCGTTGGCGACGCTATACAAGTCGCCAACGCTGCCGCTTACCAATCGTGGGACTATCTGCTGTAGACACCTACACTGTAGAAGCAGGGCTCTACCGAGCAGGAATACATCTTCACTTTGATCCTATAATCTCCGGTGCGGCGGGGGTTAACCGATACAGTCGGAATGGCGTCGACAGAGACATCACTGTCAACTTCGTCGCCGTCTTCATCGTACAGGAAAAGGTCGAGATCGCCGCAGTCGTTATCGCATGCACCGAGGAACGTATAGGAGTCGCCACGGTAAAGTGTGACCCAGTGGCTCTCTTCTTCGCCGGAGTCCAGGGAACTATCGAACTGATCGTCGGTGGGGTCATAGCCGCGATCAGCAAGCATATCGTCATAAGCGTTGCGTAACGCCCTACGAACCTGGGCAGTGGGACTACTGCCGCCGGATGAGCTTCTATTGGCAGACGCAGACCTCGAGCTTCCGGCTCTACGGTAAACCCCAAAAGCGTAGTAGCAGGGCTCTGTTTCGCAATTGTACATCCGGACTTTCACCCTGTACTCACCGGCCCTTCGAGGGCGAATCTCGAGGACGGGGACATCGTCGACCGAGACATCGCTATCGACTTCGTCTCCATCTTCGTCATAAATGTAGAGGTCGATATCATCACAATCGTTGTCGCAAACGGCCACAATCGCGTACTCGCTTCCGCCGCGCAGATCAATCCAGACATCCTCAGTTTCGCTGGCATCGAGAGCGCCGGTAAAAACATCCATTTCGCGATAGCCCTCGTCAGCCAACGCGTCGGCGGAGGCGCCGAGGTACTCCTGGACCTGCCGCTCATATTCGTTTTGGGCTTGGGCAACATTGGCCCCGAGCGTGAAAACGAACAAAACGCACGCCAACGACCAAAGAATCTTCTTAAGCATTTCTCACTCCCTGGAACAGTTCTAGAAATCCTATTGAATACCGGCCAGCCCGACAACGTTTTACCAAGGTGCGCGGAACCGGAGACTCAGTACGATAACACAGCAGTCTTAACTCTTGATCAAGTTAAGAAAAAACGCTATTGGGAGCAAATGTTCATCCGCTAAAGCCGGAAACCAACCCAAGCTTCACCATGACGGGATATGGTTTTCCCGTGGCAAATAGTGGGCCCTTCTTAGTTTTCAACCAGGAGAAACAGGTTCCCTGAGACTGTGTTTATCTCCAGATCGCGCCCACCTTCACCGATGGTGCCCCTCAAGGAACCGGAGGAGAATCCAGATCGTCGGCGAATGGTAATCGGAAAATCGGATTCCATGTCGCCGGTAACTGAGCGAAAGCTCACATCGGCGTCCAGTTCCTCTGGTACGTAGACGCTGACATCACCGCTGACCGTCGAGAACGACAACTCTCCAGACCAGTCGGTGCGTCCCAGGTGTGCTTCGATCGAACCGCTAACCGTGGTGGCCTCAGCAATGCCAGTGGTGGAGACAAATACGTCCCCTGAAACTGAGTTACCAGAGACTTCTCCGGTCAAGTTTTCTATTGTAACATCGCCAGAAACGGTCGAGGCTCGAAGGTTTACTCCAGCGGGAATCCGGATTTCAAAATCAACGTCGACGTCGATGTCTCCGGAGTGGGAACTATTGGATCCGTGTCTGCAGGGGCCGTTTCGATCCGAACCTGATCTATCTCGGCGACCACGATTGCGTTGCGGATAAATGACACAGACGGTAATTCCATCGGATTCTTCAACAAGTTCGATTTCAACAAGGTCGAAATTCCGACTCCGGCCCGATTTTACAGCCGAAATCACAACCTCCGAACCCGGCGCCGGTTCAGCAGCAATAAATCCCGTGATATTACGAATTTCTACCCAATCCCCGCGGTCAACTGATCCAGACCAATTGAATTCGTCATCCTGCGCCTCTGCGACATTCGGAATGCTCGCGGCTATGGCAACAATCGAAGCAAATGCTATTGATTTCAACTCAACCCTCTCGGTAATTGTGGTTTGCACTTTTGTCCTTTAGACGGCTGACGGAGCCGTAAGGTTGAAAACCAGGGAATGCTCAGAGAGGTCCAGAGGCTTCCCCGGAGGAAGCTCAAAGGTTAATCATCACCTAACCCCTTGCGCACCAACAGGTTAACTTCATATGGCCGCTACTCGTCGTCTCTGTTGACAGTGTGCGGCGAAAAGGCGGGGAGGCAAATGGCTACGTATTCGGCTCCACCATCTTCGGGTGACGAATACCGGACCCAATCGCCCGGGGAAGTCATGATGGCCTGGCCAGCCCTGACATCGAAACTCTCTGCCCGGGTCTCGACTCGCAGCATACCTCCGAGAACTACCGTGATCTCGTCAAACTCCGGGGTTTGCCCGGGCTCCACCCATCCGGCGGGGCTTTTCATGCGAGCCACGCTGACATTAGAATTTCCCGAGTTCACCATTCCCACAAACTCTTCGATGATTTTCGGGGGTTCACCGGCAGCGGGGATGACAGTGGGGGTTTCGATCAACCTTGCCATGATTCACTCTCTATAATGGTGATGAATTTGAGGACGACTCGACGGAGCCGTGCACTTCCCAACCTTGCACATTACGTCAATTTTGGATGATGGGAAACATCAAAATAGTCGCCTTCGACGCTGACGATACACTATGGCACAACGAGCCGATCTTCATTTCCACCCGGCAGATCTACGTCGACATGCTCTCACGGTATCATGACCAGGCATGGATCGAGTCGCGGTTGAACGACACGGAGATGAAAAACCTGAGGCATTTCGGCTATGGTGTGAAGAGTTTCGTACTCTCGATGATCGAAACAGCGATCGAACTTACGGAAGGACGCATTGAGGCGGAGAGTATCAGTCGTATCGTAGGGATGGGCAAAGAAATGATTGTGCACCCTACTGAGCTACTTCCCGGGGTGGAGCAAACTGTGTCCGAGATGTCGCGTAACTACCGGCTGATGATCGCCACAAAAGGTGACCTTTTCGACCAGGAATCCAAAATAGCGAGGTCAGGATTGGGAGACCATTTCACCAACGTTGAAGTGATGTCAGATAAGAAAACGGCTGTGTATTCAAAGTTGTTGGACCGTTACGAACTGTTGCCGGAGCAGTTCGTAATGATCGGAAACTCCTTGAAATCAGACATCATTCCGATTTGCGAGTTGGGCGGGCACGCCATCTTGGTCCCCTACGACACTACGTGGGAGCATGAGAATGTGTCCGAAGATGTCGCCGCCAGGTTCAACTATGCCACCGCGGATTCCATAGGCGAAGTGCCGGACCTCGTAGCTGCCATCGACTCGGCTGGCTAGGAGTTCCGGCAAGGTCTTAAATCAGGTTGCGCTCAAGAAAATCATCGATCAGCATCCACGATACCCGGGTTGCTACTGGATCGAGGTTGGAACCTCCGTTCCAGAGAGGTTGGGCAAAGCCATGTCCGCCGTTGGGATAAACATAAACCTCCGCAGCCTTCTCGACCGTTACGAGGGTTTGTTGAACTGACTCAACAGAACCCATAGCCCACCCGTCCACCGATCCCGAGATCAGGAGCACGTTGGCTGGCATCTGGGTCAAACGAGTCGGATCCACCTGTTCGAGGTTCCCCCCGTATACGCCAACCATTGCGCGCACCTCATGGTTCAAAGCGGCAGCGCGCAAAGCGGGCAACGCGCCGGCACTGAACCCGACAACTGCCACCGGTCGATCGTCGGACGAAACGTACGCCAAGGCGGCGGCGATAACCTGCTGAGCCGCGTCTTGATCAAGGCCACCGAGCAGTTGACCGGCCGTTTGATGATCCGTAGCAGATTCACCACCATAGAGGTCAACTGCCACCGTTCTGTAACCCATCGAACCAAGCCGGCGCACGGTCGCTTTAGTCATATCGCTGATCCCAAACCAGTCGTGCACGACAATGACTGAGGCAGCGGCATTCTCGGGTCCCGCTACGAAGGCGCGGCTTCCCCCGATGCTCGTGAGTTGCTGGGCTGAAACCGGAACGGCAAGCCCCAATACGACTAATGAAAAAAGAACGGACAGTGAAAACTTTTTCATTGCGACTCTTCGGGAATAGGTTTTGTTTCACCAAAGAACCCCGCACCTCCCGAAAAAGTTTCCCCGTTCACCCCATCATCGGGTGTCACCCACGCCCCATTTGGAAACAGGTTGCGGCTTAAATGTCTCCAGAAAATCTAATATATCGCGCGGCGAGCGAGAAAGCCGCAAAAATTCGCGATGTTCTGGCTTCACAAATCCTTCGGCTACGGCATGGTCCAACATCGCAGCCAGTGGATCGAAGTATTTTTCGACATTCAACAAACCGTATGGTTTGGAGTGATAACCCAACTGTCCCCACGTGTATACCTCAAAGAATTCTTCGAACGTGCCGATTCCTCCGGGGAGCGCTACGAAGCCATCTGACATGTCGGCCATAAGGGCCTTTCGTTCATGCATTGTGTTGACGACATGCAACTCGGTGAGGCTTTCGTGGGCCACTTCCCTCTCAACCATCGCTTCGGGAATCACTCCGTATGCCTTTCCCCCCGCTTCAAGGCATGCATCGGCGAGCACGCCCATGAGCCCGACATGGGAGCCGCCGTACACCAATGCCATCCCGCGACTCGCAATAAGGGTCCCCAATTCACCTGCAGCTTCTTTATATCCGGGTCGGAAGCCTTCGCTCGACCCGCAAAAAACGCAAACCGTTTTCATTTGTCAGCCAACTCCATAAATGCCTGTCCCATGGCGGGGCCGGTTGCTTCGTCTTCGTGTTTGAAGAAAACGTAGGCCTCCCCCCAATCCTGTGATCTTATTTTGTCTGCCCAGGCTGCAAGCTCGTCGGAAGTGTAGTCCTGACCTCTGAGCCGTAGGTAACCGAAATCAGCCGTTGGTTCCAGGTCGGCTTCAACTTTCGAATCTTCAGCGTCCACATGGACGAGGCAAACGTTCCGCTCCCTCAGGAAATCGTAAACCTCGCCAACGAACCACGACTGATTCCGGAATTCCATTGCAATCCGCCAGCGCCGTGGAAATTGACCGAGAAAGTTGTTCAAACGAACGAGGTCCTTCTGGGAATAGGGGGGTAACTGGACGAGAGTCGGGCCAAGTCGCTCACCAAGCACAGCTGAGGTCCGCACAAAATAGTCGGTCGAATCAGGTTCCTCATCGAACGCCTTCCGATGGGTAATACGTTTGGACGTTTTCAGGACAAATTTGAAGTTTTCTGGAACTTGCTCGGTCCACTGCAACAACACACTTTCCTTCGGCATGCGGTAAAACGTGCTGTTGATTTCTACACACCCGAAATTTTCCGCGTAGTAGGAGAGGAATTGTTTTTGCGGCAATTTCTCCGGATAGAATTTTCCCTTCCACTCCTTATATGCGAAACCGGAGGTGCCGGTGTGTATTTTCACTATAAGTATCCCTTGTCTTCCTTCATTGTCGTTTCCGAACGCCAACCAATATCCACCCGCTGTACCGGAGTGTCGCGCGAGTCCCGCGCCGCCCAGTAGTCCTCTATGAACCAGACTACCATCTCGGACACGCGCCCACCAAGTTGCGATAGATTCTGGTTACCAATCGACCCCAGGATACTCCCCGCCGACCAGGTTGGGGAATGCACGATTTTGGTCGTGTCTCGAGTCAATAAAGACATCTGCCGTAGCTCCAGCGTCATCCGGTAGATACTGAGGAACTGTGACACGCGGTTTAACTCGAACTTTACGACAAGTGACGGATTACCAATTAGCACCTGCCACTCTGGTTGTGCGAGGGTCGGAATGTTAGCCGCTGCGAGTTGTTCCTCGACAGTTTTTACGATCGAATCCGGGACCAACCCATCAGCGATGGCCGCGCTATCAATCCCTTCAACCTCGACGAAAACAGCCGGCACCGCAGCGAGACTCTTCGTGCTCATAGATGACCGCTGAGCGGAAACCTCCTGAGCAACGGCTGATTGCAATAATAGAGCCGCAAAAATAATTCCCAAATAGTCGAATCTGCCGGACGGGTAGCCTCTCTGGTTCATTCTTAATTCTAAACTCCGCATTCTCAAATCGGCATTCTGTCGTTTATCTTGAGGGTATACACAACCCACAGCCAATTGAATCCAAACACACCCGAAAACCCACTCGGCCTACCAGAGGAACCGTCGAGTCCTGTTGCGATAGTCGCCACCCAGGAACACCTGCAACTTCGGATATCCGAAACCGAAGACGAACGCACCCCTGAAGGGGCGACCTGCATGGTGACCTCCCTGGGGGACCGCACCATCGCTCAGAGTATCGTGTCTCCCGAAGCGCTCCAGGACCTCGAAAACCGTGCCGTGTTCGAAGATCCACGCCAATTAGGTCTCGCAGCGGTTGCACAGGAACCGGGGATTCAGGCGCGACTTTTTGCCTTGATTCCAGCGATTATCTTGAGGTCCGAGATCGAAGATGATGAAGAGAAGGAACCCTGGGCCTCTAGCGTCCCGAGCTTCGAGGAAGAACAAGAAAGAGCAGACATTGACCCAGACGAGCTTGTCCCCATTCTCCTTGGTCACATCGTCAGGTTCGAGAAAGACAGAAAGCACCCCGAAGATCTTCCGTCAGAAGCAGCCGACATTCTCCAGTCCGTGGTTTCGGAGGAAAACCAGTTGAAGACGATTGTGGACAAAATGCTAGAGGATCTCTTTTAAACCCCACCGTTTCGACCGATCGGTTTTCCACGCCGTGGAAAACTTACCCACGCCTTTTTATCCACAAATCAACATTCGTGGATAAACCCGTTTTGTCCCTAAATAATAGGGCATACAGTCCACCCGACAATTCAACACAACAGCAACGGGACCGAAAAAACAGCGGCGCTTGCGTGTGCTGCTCCGGCCTCTAAGTTGATAATCAAAGCGTTGGTCTTGGGAAGGACACGGTTTCAACCGGGTTACGCCAAAGCCAACGGGTTCAGGTGGGGAATTCCGGTTAGAACGCCGAGAATTTAGGGCTCAGGTGTTCTGAGATCCGGGTGGCCACACCAGCCTGAGCAGATGGGGATTTTCGCAATCCCTGTCCATCCGGGGCCAGCGTTCCGGGATGCAGTGCGGGAAGACATCGCGAAAATGTCCAGACCCGCAGCGCCTTCGCCGGTGAAACAGATGACCGTGGCCCGGTTTTCTGCGGATGGAGGCCGGAGCTTCTGTTAGCCCTACCTGGACACATGTCAGGCGGCTACAGGGAGAAGAACGATGGGAGCGATCCCTCGGCTCCGGGTAACTGGTGAACGGGACGGTCGGCGGTTCTCTGGAACCGGCGACCGTTCTTTTTCCGCCGATTGTAACCACGCCTGGTATTCCCCGGTCTAACACGCGTAATGACTTTCGGGAGAACATTTGAGCCACAGAACTGATGAGCAGCTCGTCGTCGCAGTAGGAAAAGGCGACAAAGGTGCTCTTGGTATCCTATATGAGCGGCACCACCGGCGGGTTCATTCGTTGTGCTACAGGATGTCCGGCGACCCGGCAACTGCAGACGATCTCCTTCAAGAAACCTTCCTGAAGGTCCTGCGCCACGGGCGCGGATTCAAGTCGAAAGCAACGTTCACGACCTGGCTCTATCGCGTGACGCGGAATGTCTGCCTTGATCATCTGAACGCCGAAACCAGAAAACAGGAGCGCGCCGCCGAGTTAAGCCAGGCGGTGGAAATCGACATGCAGGTGCCCACAGCGAACCCCAATCTGGAAAAAATCCGAGAAGCTCTTTATCGATTGCCTCCGGACAAACGTGAGATACTCGTCCTGAGCCGTTACGAAGGTCTCAGTTACAAAGAGATAGCGGAGGTTTGTAGCACCACGGTCGGAGCAATAAAAGTACGAGCACATCGAGCCATCAGAGAACTACGTAGAAATTATGAAGAGTTGGAGAATCTCACATGAAATGTGAAAACGTACAGGACCTTATCGCAGATTCTTTGATGGATACGCTGCCCGCCGAAGAACAGCGCGATTTGGACTCCCACATCGCGACTTGTTCGGTCTGCGCCGAAGAGCTTTCGAAACTAACCCAACTCTGGTCAGGTCTGGCCGAGTTGCCGGCACCGCCAGTCCCGGCTGACTCCGCATTGAGGTTGGGCAAACACACAAACCCCGACCGAAGCTCGGCGACGACCCATTTGAAAAAAGCAGCCGGACTGGTCGGCCTTTTGTTGTTAAGCGGAGGCTATGGGTATCAGATGGGGGTGCGGCGAACGGGTCCTCCAGCAAACTCGGAAGGCACGTTCATAATGCTGGTCCGGGGTGAAGAGCAGAACCTAAGGGCTTCCGAAGAAACCCTCATGCAGGAGTATTCTGCCTGGGCGAACTCCCTGGCGGAACGCGGATTGTTTGCGGGAGGGGAAAAGCTCACGGATGAACCGGGGAGATGGGTTGCGTCAGCCACGGCGGGCGAGACCAGATCATCATCGGACATCTCGGGCTACTTCTTGATCACAGCTCGAAACTACGATGAAGCGGTGGCCATCGCTAACGAGTCGCCGCATATCCGATACGGGGGGTCGTTCGAGATACGACAAATCGACGACCTGTAACCTCCGGCGAGCGTCCCCAGTCCAAAGTGAAACTAACAGGACTGGAAGATGAGAAAGACATTTGCGACCCTTGGCATTTTCGGGTTTGTCGCCACTACGGCACCCGCCGGACTGGTGGCCCAGACGGAATTATCTGAAACACAAGAAATCGCGTTGGCGGTCAGCGCAGCCCCCTCCAATTTGTCGGATGATGCTACCGTGCTGGTACTCGACGGTAACCGCTACCGAGTCGCCCGTGAGGGCAGCAACGGTGTCACCTGCATGGTGTCCCGCTCCAGGCCTCTTTCGATGGAGCCGATTTGCTACGATCCGGAAGCCTCGCGTACGATCCTCGAAATAGAAAAGAGGCGAGTTGAGTTGAGGCTTGATGGCCTCAGCCCGGAGGAAATCGAATCCCGTGAACGAGCAGCCATCGATTCCGGCGAGATCACTCTCCCTGAGGGACCGGCCATGGCCTACATGATGTCGGCCAATCAGGTGCTTTACGCCGACGATACAACTCTAGTCGGGTCGTGGAACCCGCACATGCATGTTTACTCGCCTTACGCCACTCCGATCAAGCACGGCATTTCGGGGAGTCCATCTTTGGAGGCGACGATGGTCGCGGACGAAGGGGAACCCAACGCGAGCCTGATCATCATTCTGAGAGAATTCACTAGTCGGGAAGAATAAAGAACAGAACGGGCCCGGTGCCAATAACAATCACCGGGCCCGTTTCGCGATAGAATATTTTCGGGGCCTAAAGCCTGTCCATCCTCGGGTTAACTACGTTATTAAAAATGGACCCGAACCGGTACGAAATATTGAAGTTCACGAAATATCGGAAATCGGTTTCGGTCTGTCGACGCCGTAGAAGCCGGTCTTCATCGCTTATGCCTCCGCCGGGAATGTGGATCTGATCTTTAATTCTGGCGATATTGCCAAAAATCCCAAAATCCAAACCGCGGATGATCCGAAAATTAGCGCCCCCTGAAATCTCCAACCGGTGTTTCTCTATGTCATGGAGGAAGGCCGATGCCTCAACAGAGACGTTCGCCGATCCCCAAGGCTGGCGCACCTCATAAGCGGCCTCAAGGCTGCTCACTAGACGTGTTTCTGCGTCCCGCAGGAAGACCGTTGTCTCTTCGTAGTTCAGGTAGGCCAATCCAATTTTATACAAAAACGTCATCTGCCGTCGGGTGGACTCGGCATACGGAAAAATATTGTATTCCAGTGCAGGTTCGAAGGACCACCTGAGATCTCGGTTCGTGAATGTTGACTGACTGGCATCAGTAACGAAACCCACAGACCAGTGGTCGGTGATACTATTGATCAACTCCACATGTCCAAACGTAAAATTTTTGTCGATGGAAATAATCGATGGGACATCGTTGAGATCGGTACGGTTTCTCGTATAACGACCGCTTCCGAAAAAGAAAATTTTCCATTCCTCAGTGGTGCGATTCGCGCTGACCGAGCCGTTAATAGAAGCCCGACTCGACTGACTCTGTCCGCTAAAGCTGCCCCCACCCCCGATGCGGAAAACCCAGAAGTTCCAGGGATCGGATTCCGGTTGTGCGTTTGCGGCAGCAGCAGCCTCTTCAGAAGGTGGTTCGTATCCTATCGTGATTCTGCTTGCCAGCGGCGTTCCGACCAGATAGCGCATCAGGCCCATGGTGAACGTCCGAACCATCCCGTCTCTCCGCTCGGTCTCAGTATCGGTCGAACTTGAAGAGTAGCCCAATGTATCAGCCCGGCCTTCGTACTCCCTCAGTCCCATGAAATGGAACGTGAACTCGAGCCCACCGCCGGTGCCCTGAGTAGTGACCAACACGTGCACCTGGGCGTCCTGGCGGTCGCGCATGTAATCGACGTAGGGCACGACTCTTCGGAAGTGGTCGAAATCACAAAAAAAATCGCAATCAAGAAAAACCCTGATCGCGTTTCCATTGGCCTCTTGCGCTTCCGATGTGGAGGCAAGACCTAAAGCACACGCCAACACCATCCCTGTAAATAGTCCGCGTCCCATTTATTTCTCACAAAATTTTGTTGTTTATGACGGCCCAGCTGCTCCGGGAGGGTATACCGCCCCCGGGTTGGGAAGGTCCCGAAACCGACAGTATGACACACTCAAACTCAAAAAGGTTGCAGAAAGAGGTAGTCCTCACCCACCCCTAACATTAGAGGGCCGTTCCAGCGGATGTTTTTATCGAGTTTTAGTTTGCCGGGTCGGTCTCAGCCTGCAACGTTCTTCCCGCCAGTTGGCTATCCATCAAAAGCAGCGCCGGACCGTCACCACCTACCATTTTTAACTGGGCAACGATATCACCAACCTGCTTTTCTTCTTCAGCCTGTTCTGAGATGAACCACTGGAGGATGATCTGGGTGGGATACTCGTTTTCCTTCGCCGCCGTTTCATAGAGCGCGTTGATTGAGGCGGTGATTTCTTTTTCGTGATCGAGAGCAGCTTCCATGATTTCAACCGGCGTACCAAACTCTGAGGGAGGCTTGGCAATCGCTTGTAACTCAACCTGGCCATCGTTGTCCACAAGAAAGTCGTAGAGCTTGATGGCGTGGGTCAACTCTTCTTCGTATTGGAGTCTCATCCAGTGCGCGAATCCGCCGAGGCTCAGACGCTCAAAAAACGCCGCCATCGAGAGATATAAGTAGGCCGAAAAAAATTCTTTCGAGATCTGCTGATTTAGAGCCGTTTCAACAGCGTTTTTCATGAAAAATCTCCGTTTGCTTTCTTGTGTCACAATAATCTAAACGCCCCGGCGAATCCCCGCTCCCGTTTTGCTCTCCCAACCCAAACACGGGTCGATTAACTTTGGGTGATGGAGCTTATCCGAAACGCGAGAGTCTTCGCCCCCAGGCCTCTGGGCATCGTTGACATATTGATAGCTGGCGAGAAAATCGAACTAATTCAACCCGGGATCGAAATACCTGAATCCCTGCTGAGCCAAACCATCGACCTCGACGGTCGTTCAGTGGTACCCGGACTTATTGAAGGACACGCCCACGTCACGGGCGGAGGAGGCGAGGCAGGTGCCCGCAGCCGAGTCCCCCGCCAAGTCCTCACCGATTTCACCGCAGCAGGTGTAACCACGGTGGTCGGTTTGCTCGGGACCGATGACATCACCCGCTCGACCGAGGAACTCCTGGCCACGACGCGAGCCCTGAACGAAGAGGGCATCACAGCGATGTGTCATACGGGCGGATATCACATACCCCCCCGAACTCTCACCGGTTCGGTGGCGTCTGATATCGTCAACATTGAAGTTGTGATCGGAATCGGAGAAGTGGCAATCAGTGATCACCGGTCCAGCCAGCCTACTCTGGAGGAGTTACTCCGCATCGCATCCCAGGTCCACGTGGCCGGGATGATGACCGAAAAAGCGGGGATAATGCATCTCCATGTCGGAGATGGGCCCGCTGGATTGGAGTTAATTCGCCGGGCGATCGCAGAATCTGAAATTCCGGCTCGAGTCTTCAACCCGACCCACGTCAACCGCCGCAAACAGCTTTTCGAGGAGGCGACAGACCTGGCCTCCACCGGGTCTACGGTCGACGTGACCTCTTTTCCGGTTGCGGGGGATGAGGACGCGTGGCCTGCGTGGAAAGCGCTGGAATTGTACTGGGAAAGAGGCTTACCCACCGACAAAATCACGGTCAGTTCCGACTGCGGAGGCTGCCTTCCTGAATTCGATTCCGAAGGTCGCATTGAGAGTTATGAGATTGGGGAATCACACAGCCTGGTGCAAACGCTGCAGACCCTGATTGAGAATGGGCATCCCGTGGAAGCGGTATTACCCCCCTTCACCACCAATCAGGCCAGACTGCTGCGCCGAGAGACAAAAGGCGAATTGAGGGTTGGGGCGGATGCGGACTTGGTTGTAGTCGAGGACCCGTTTAAAATCACCGACGTAATGGCGCGCGGCCGCTGGCATATCCGCGCTGGTAAACGACAAATAACAGGCACGTTCGAGAAATAAATCATGAGTCCCTCTAATGCTGGACATGACGCCCGGGGCCTGATAATCCCGATTGGCGGAGCTGAAGAAAAATTTCGTGACCCGGTAATACTGAAACGATTCGCAGAAGCCTGCGGCCCTGCGTCAACTATCGCCATCATCCCAACTGCATCCCAACTCGAAGACACAGGCGCCCGCTACGTCGAGATCTTCAAAGAACTGGGCATCGCTAACCCGATCTCCCTGGCCTTCAACACGAGAGAGGACTGTCACAACGAAGCGATGCTCGCCGAGTTGATTACGGCCGCTGGAATCTTCCTTACCGGGGGCAACCAATTGAGACTCTCCACCACGCTTGGTGGAACACCCGTTGCCCAGGCGATTCGACGCCGCAACGCCGAAGGGGTGCACGTGGCCGGCACCTCCGCAGGCGCAGGTTTCATGTCCGAACATATGATAGCTTTTGGTGACGAGGGCTACACGCCGCGCGCTAACATGGTCACTCTGTCCCCCGGACTCGGCCTTACCAACAAGATCATCGTCGACCAGCATTTCCACCAACGAGAACGTCGCGGTCGTCTGCTGACAACTATTTCCTACAACCCCTTCGCCGTAGGAGTCGGACTCGGAGAGGACACCGCTGCGATCATCGGGCCCGATGATACCCTTGAGGTAATCGGATCAGGGGGAGTTACGATCATTGACCCTTCTGGAATCGAATACTCATCGATGGACTCTGCCCATCGCGACGACCCGGTGTGCATTGTCGGAGCCAAGCTCCACATCCTCGTCGACGGTTGGAGGTACGACCTCGTTACCAAGAAGGCGATTCAGCCTCAGGAGGCGAGAGTCTAGACAGGGAGCTGGGGGCGGGGAGCGGGGAGAGCACACCCTCTCTCCACTCTTTTCTGCATCCAATCTGCCTCTTGAATATAGTATAATAGCAATTATACTATATCTATGAAAAAGAGCCCAAAAGTGCGATCGGTGAAACCCGAGGTGCTGGCGCGGGCCGCCGAAATCATCAAGATGCTCGGACATCCGCTACGACTAAAAATCGTCGAAGTACTGGAGGCCGGAGACTCAACCGTCACCGAAATCCAGAAAACCCTCGACATCCAGCAAGCTATTGTTTCACAACAACTTGCGAAACTCAAAAGCCTCGATGTGGTTACCTCAAAGAGGGACGGAGTAAACGTTGTTTATTCTCTGGTCGAAGCCAAAGTACCCAGGATTTTAAACTGTATTCGTGAGTGCGACACCTAACGGAGTTTTTTTCGGAACATATATATGACTATAGCAATAACTTTATTACTTAGTGTCGTGACGGTAGCCGATACCACGACACTCTCTCTTCAACAGGCCATCAATTTGTTGCGCGAGAGAAATCCAATGATGGCGGCCGAGCAGGCTTCTGCCCGCGCAGCTCGCGCCGGGGTTGGGATGGCGAGCCCGGCCTTCCTACCATCATTGACGCTGGGCGTCGACGCCGTCCGCACGACAGACCCGGTCGCCGTGTTCGGCATGAAACTGCGCCAGGAAAATTTCCAGGGAGCTGACCTGGCACTCGACCCACTGAATCGGCCATCTCCCTACGGGGGTTTTTCATTCCAGGCCAACCTCCAGCAACCGATTTTTTCGCCCGAGGGAATCTTCGGGTATAGAGCGGCCAGTAGCCAGGCCAGCTCGATGGAGGCGATGGCACGCCACGTCGGCGGCGTCGTGGTTAGCAATCTCGTGCGTGCGTACTGGGGCACCAAACTGTCGGATGCGAACGTCGCAATGTTGGAATCAGCACACGCAACCGCCCTCGCTCACGCTGAACAAGCCGATGCCCTGCACCAGGAGGGCCTCACCACAGGGCTAGATGCCCGGCTCGCCCGGGTTGGAGCGGCAGACATTGAAGCCCGGTTGATCTCGGCCCGTGCCAACGCCATGAACGCCCGTTCGACGCTTTTGGCCATGTTAGATCTGCCCGGTTCAACTCATTTGAATCTTTCGGATCCACTCAACGTGGAGCAACAATCTTCCTGCGAGGTCGGATCCTGCGAATTGAGACGAGCTGACATTGAAGCCGCTCAAGCGGCCGTCGACGCATCTGGTTTCGCAGTCAAACAGGCGTGGTCAACCAATCTCCCCGCGGTGGTGGCATTCGCCAATGTCGCTACCTACGGTCAGAACGGTTTCTCTGGCAGTGGAGATTGGACGGTGGGCATTGCAGTGAAATGGAACCCGTTCCGCGGTACTGCGGGCACTTCCGCAATTGGCCAGGCACGGGCGGTGAGAGATGTCCATCGAGAACGGCTCCGTGCGCTAACTGCCCAGAGTCAGATGGCAATCACCGCAGCCGAGCGCCTGTTGGAAGCCAACCGCCAACGGCACCGAGTCGCCCGGGCTGCGTTGGTCGAAGCCAATGAAGCCCTCGCCCAGGCAACACTCCGTTATTCGACTGGAGTCTCTGCCATCACTGAACTGTTGGATGTCCAAACGGCTCGCAATGCCGCAGAACTAAACCTCCTCACAGCCGTGCACGACGTTTTGGTGGCACGCGCGAACATCGACTTTGCCTACGGAGTATTTGATCAATGACGTACCCACGATTGTTGTTATCCCTTTCCCTGATCACCTGGGCCTGTGGCGGTCAAGTCGAAACCGAGCCTCAACACTCAGCCGAACAGCCCGTCGTCGGACAGGTCATAGCACTGGAAGAGATTACAACCGCAGTCCCCTCCCCAGGTACAGTCAGAGCACACCGAAGGGCGGAGATAGCCACCCGATTGATGGCGCGCGTCAGCGAGATAAGAGTGGACGTAGGCTCTCAGGTGCGGACAGGACAATTGCTCGCGGTGCTCGGCAGTGAAGACCTTGCAGCGAGTCGAGCGCTGGCGGAGGCAGCGGTAACCGTGGCCGAAGCTGCCCGAGAAGAAGCCGAGCGACAGTCCGTCAGGATGGACACTTTGCTGGCCCGCGATGCTGTCCCGATGGTGCAGCGAGATGGGGCGAAGCTGGCGTTAGTCCAGGCAGAATCAAATTACGCCGCGGCGAGGGCGGCATTGGCTCAGGTCGAGTCGCAGGCCAGCTATTCGGAGTTGGCCGCTCCTTTCCCCGGCAGAGTCGTCGAGCGATTCGCAGATCCGGGTGATCTGGCAAACCCGGGAATGCCATTGCTGGTCGTTGAAGACATGTCCCGCGAGGGCGTGGTCCATGTACCCGTCGAGATAGCGACTTCCCTCCGCACCGGCACCCAGGTGGCGGTTAGTGCCGGCTCCGCACGAATGACCACGGTACCGATCGCCAGGGTGGCCTCCGGAGCCGACCCGGCTACGAGAACCGTAGCAATCCATTTCGATCTTCCCGAAGATTGGCCAACAGGAGCCGACATCACCGCATTGATTCCCCGGGGAACGCACTTTGGCATCGCAATCCCTTCTAATTCAATCGTACGTCGCGGCCAGTTAACGGGAGTGAGAATTTCGACTTCGTCCGGGGTTCAACTCCGCTGGATTCGCCTGGGCAGGTCCTTTACCGGGGCGGACGGCATTGTTCGTTTCGAAGTCCTGAGCGGTCTTGTTGCAGGTGAAAGGATCACCGAATGAAGACAGGCGTCTCCGGGGCGATAGCACGGAAGTTCCTCCATTCGAAGTTAACCCCGCTGCTAACCGTCGCGTCCATTTTTGCTGGAATCGCGGGTCTGGCGACCACGCCGCGGGAAGAAGAGCCGCAAATCCGCGTGCCCATGATCGACGTGGCGGTGGGGTTTGTCGGGGCCACACCCAGAGAAGTAGAACGCAGAATCGTCGAACCACTGGAACGTCTCATCTGGGAGGTTCCGGGAGTGGAATACGTTTACTCCGCGAGTTACGCCGACGGTGCCTTGGTTACAGCCCGGTACGAGGTCGGCACGGAACCTGAGGCGGCGGTTACCCGTATGTGGAGCAAGATCTTTGCCAACGTTGACAAGATCCCCCCGGGCGCCACACAACCCTTTATCTCACTCCACGGAATAAACGAAGTACCCATCCTCACCATCACTCTATCAGGCGGCTCGGATGCCGGTGATGGATACCTTCTGCGCCAACAGGCAGGGGAACTGGTTCGAGAGCTCAAACGCATCCCAAACATCGCCGAGACCTGGGTGATCGGCGGAGCCCCGAGGGAATTGACGGTCACTCTGAACCCGCAGGCGCTAGCAGTGCGCGGTCTGTCGGCCGGCGCAGTAGCAGGGGTGATAACCTCGTCAAACGACGAATTCCCCGGCGGCGACGTTGTCAACGCGAATACCAACGTCCCCTTCAGACTCGGGAACCTGATTAGAAATCGGGAACAGGTTGAACAACTTGTCATAGGCATTTCGGGGGACCGTCCGATTTTACTAAGCGACGTTGCTGAAGTGCGCGACGGTCCAGCTGAGCCGGTGGCCTATGTTGAGTTCCTTTCTGGCGGTACAGAAGGCGAATTCGAACCGGCCGTCACCATCGCGGTCGCGAAACGGGAGGGCACCAACGCAGCAACCCTTGCCCACCAGGTTGAAGAGCGCCTCCACACCCTGACCGGAAGCGTGATCTCCAACGACGTTAACGTCACCATTACTCGTGACTACGGAGAAACCGCTACCGAAAAATCCCGAGAGCTTCTGCTCCACATCATGATTGCGACTTTCGGTGTGGTACTGCTCGTATGGCTGGCCCTGGGTTGGAGGGAGGCTGTGGTGGTTCTAGTTGCAGTTCCGGTGACTCTGGCCCTGACCCTTCTGGTCTACCGCCTGTACGGTTACACACTCAACCGGATCACTCTCTTCGCGCTGGTTTTCGCGATCGGAATTCTCGTTGACGATGCCATCGTGGTTGTGGAAAACATTGCACGACACATTCGAACGGGTAAAAACACCCTCGTGGAAGCAGCCGTCCTTGGAGTCGACGAGGTCGGAAACCCGACCATCCTCGCGACACTCACGGTGATCGCGGCGATCCTGCCCATGGCTTTCGTTTCCGGCCTTATGGGGCCGTATATGAGACCCATCCCGGTGGGTGCTTCCGTGGCGATGGTTTTCTCGCTGGCCGTGGCGTTTGTCGTGACCCCCTATCTGGCAGTGCGCCTCATCAAGGAAAAAACACCGACGGGTTCCAACCATGAAGGACTACCCGACGGAAGACTGGCTCGAAGGTACCGCCAGTTTTTCGAATCGCTGGTCGATTCTTCTGGGAAACGGACCTTCGTTTATGCAGTCATGGTCGTGATGTTGCTCGGAGCGGTCCTGCTTGTACCCGCCAGGCTCGTAACAGTGAAGATGTTGCCGTTCGACAACAAAAGTGAGTTCCAGTTGATCATCGACATGCCCGAGAGTACAACCCTGGAGCGAACCGCCGAAGTTACCAAAACACTCGCGCTCGCTGTAGTCAACGATGAGGCGATTAGCAACATTCAGACATATGTTGGCACCGCCGCGCCATTCAACTTCAACGGATTGGTGCGACACTACTTCCTGCGAAAAGGCCCGACGGTTGCTGACATTCAGGTAAACCTTTACCCCAAAGACGAACGCGATGCCAGCAGCCACGAAATCGCGCTGAGGCTCCGCCCAATCATCGACTCAATAGCATCCGCGAACGGAGCGAGTGTCAAGTTAGCCGAGATTCCGCCGGGACCGCCGGTACTCGCGACTCTTACTGCTGAAGTCTATGGGCCGACACCCCAGGCCCGCATGTCGTTGGCCCGCGGTTTGAAATCTGTTTTCGAAGGGACCGAAGGCGTAGTGGACGTGGACTGGAGCGTTGAGAGCAGCCACGATCAACTTCGTGCCGTCATCGGTCAGGCAGAATTGGCTCGGGCCGGGTCCTCAACCGAAGAAGCCGTCGGCGCGTTGGTCGCGGGTCTTGGCGGATTCACCGCCGGTCTGCTCCACGATGACGAGGCGGCTGAAGATATACCGATCCGACTGAGGATGTCCGATGCAGCGTCCGGTTCCGAGGAAGAGCTTTCCGCTTTGCCGCTGAGCACACCCGGCGGAGCACGGCTCCTGGGGACGTTCTCCAGCTTCCAGCGGGAAACGGCCCCCCAACCGATCTTCCACAAAAACCTCCGACCGGTCATCTACGTCACAGCCGATGTGGCGGGCGCCCTTGAGAGCCCGGCCTACGCCATGATCGAGATGACAGAGGCGATTGAGGCCTTAGACGGGGGTACCGAGGTGTACTGGGCCTCATCACCAACCGTGACAGAAGATGCGTTTGTGGTATGGGACGGTGAGTGGCAAATAACCTATGAGGTGTTTCGAGACCTGGGAATCGCATTCGCCGCAGTGCTGGTGCTGATCTATTTCCTGGTGGTAGCCTGGTTTCAGTCGTTTTCAATTCCGCTGGTGATCATGGCGCCGATTCCACTTACGCTGGTCGGTATTCTGCCGGCACACGCTCTTACAGGAGCGTTCTTCACCGCGACATCCATGATCGGGATGATCGCACTGGCAGGAATCATCGTGCGCAACTCGATCCTGCTGGTTGATTTTATTGAGTTGGGCCTCGAAAATGGCGCTACCCTCAAAGAGGCAGTGGTGGCATCGGGAATGATCCGCGCCCGACCCATCATCCTCACCGCGGCCGCAGTTGTGATCGGCGGCGCGGTAATGGTAACGGATCCCATTTTTCAGGGCCTCGGCGTGGCGATGATCAGCGGAGCAATTGTTGCCACGGGTTTGACGCTCGTGGCGATTCCGTTGCTTTACTATGAGATTAGTAAGAAGTGAGAAGTCGGGAAGAAAAAAGCGTTCATTGAAGAGGAAGGCATAATGAAATCGGTCGAATATTCGCTATACAAAAAGCTTGAAGGAGTTCCCTTTGACGAGGCAGTCAGCAGGGCGACCGCCGAGTTAAAAGAAGAGGGTTTTGGGGTACTAACGACGATAGACGTCAAGGCAACACTCAAGGAAAAAATCGACGTCGACTTCAAGGCCTATACGATCCTGGGAGCGTGTAATCCTGTCCTGGCGCACCGCGCGTTGAGCGAGGATGACAACATCGGTTTGTTGTTGCCGTGCAACGTGGTGGTGGGAGAAACTGACCGTGGTTCGGAAGTCGGGATCATCAATCCTATCACCATGATGTCGATGGCAGGCTCTCCGGGATTAGAGTCCGTGGCAAAAGAGGCGAACGAAAAGCTTTCGCGAGTGCTGGAACGGCTATAGAATAACGGGCCGAATTCCCGTTTTCGGACTTCGGTGATACGTTTCCGTCTCACCCTAATCTTGAAAACATGAAAGTTTTAGAACGCTCCGTCTACGTCGGCCCCAGCCAATACGCTCATTTTCCGGTCATTCGTCTCAAACTGGACCTCGGTCCCCTCGAAGAATGGTCCTCCACCAGATTGGGCGACTCATTTGTTAGGGCACTGGTCGAAGCCCTGCCAGGGTTGCAGGAACACGGGTGTTCCTATGGAGAGCCCGGTGGGTTCATCCGGCGACTGACCGAAGACGAAGGCACGTGGATGGGGCATGTCCTCGAACACGCTGCTATCGAAATTCAGAACATGGCCGGCGAGGATGTCACGTTCGGCAAGACTCGGGGTGCGGGTGAAAAGGGGGTCTACAACGTCGTCTACGAATACGTCGACCGAAAAGTCGGAATCGAGGCGGGCAAACTGGCCCTCGCTTTGCTCCACTCGCTGGTTCCGCAAGAGTTAGTGCTTGAACCGGACGACCCCGAGTTCGACTTCGAGGAAGCGCGCGACGACTTCATCCGCTACACACAGAAAAATGCGTTTGGACCCAGCACGGCTGCACTGGTCAAGGCCGCCGAGGAGAGGGATATTCCCTGGATCCGCCTGAACGACTACTCTCTCATTCAATTCGGCCACGGCAAACACCGGCAAAGAATACAGGCGACCATCACCAGCCAAACTCCCCATATCGGGGTCGAGATTGCGTCCGACAAAGAGGAAACCAACCAACTTCTGGGCCGACTGGGTTTGCCGGTCCCCCGTCAACGTCTGGTGTACCGGGAAGAAGACGCCGCCGTTTTCGCCGAGAGGATCGGTTTCCCGGTCGTGGTCAAACCGCTCAACGCCAATCACGGTCGCGGCGTTTCAATTGCTGTGCCTGACTCGGAGCATGTGAGAATCGCTTTCCAACAGGCCCGCGAACATTCTCGAGGAGTCATTGTTGAGACCTACGTAACTGGCCTGGACCATCGGATGCTGGTCGTCAACGGCGAACTCGTGGCGGTAGCCAAGCGCGTCCCGGGCCACGTCGTAGGAGATGGCAAGAGTACAATCGAAGAACTGGTTGATGAAGTAAACAGCGATCCGCGTCGCGGCATCGGCCACGAGAAAGTTCTGACCAAGATTGAATTCGATTACCAGGCCAATCGTCTGCTGGGAATTCTAGGTTACGAAAAAACCACTGTCCCGCCCAAGGATGAACCTGTTTACCTCCGATCAACCGGAAACCTCTCAACCGGAGGAACTGCGGTCGACGTAACGGACCTGGTTCACCCGGACAATCGAGATATGGCCGAACGGGCAGCAAAGGCTATCGGATTGGATGTGGCAGGTGTGGATTTCCTGACCGACGACATCAGCCGTTCCTTCAAAGAAATCGGCGGTGGCATCTGTGAAGTAAATGCAGCGCCAGGCTTCAGGATGCACACTAACCCCAGTGAGGGTATGCCTCGAGACGTGGCCGGCAAAGTGATGGATATGCTTTTTCCCGAAGGGTCTCCTGCGAGGATCCCGATACTTTCGCTAACGGGGACAAACGGAAAAACAACAACGGTCCGAATGCTCGCCCACATCTATAAGATGGCCGGAGCAAGCGTGGGCCTAACCACTACTGACGGCGTTTATATAGACGGACAGATGACCGTTGAAGGAGACATGACGGGGCCAACATCAGCCAGGATGGTTTTGCAAGACCCGTCTGTGGACGTGGCGGTGTTGGAAACCGCACGAGGCGGTCTCTTGCGATCCGGAATGGGCTATCGCCGCTGCGATGTCGGCGCATGTCTAAACGTCGCCGCAGATCATCTGGGCCTCAAAGGAATCGACACCCTCGAAGATCTGGCGGAAGTAAAGCGCATCGTGATCGAAATCGCTAAGAACACAGCGGTGTTAAACGCAGACGACGAACTTTGCATCAGGATGGCAGATTACACCGATGCGGAACACGTTTGTTACGTCACGATGAACCCTAGCCACTCGCTGGTGCGGGAACACATTCGCGCTGGCGGTCGCGCAGTGGGAATCGAAGAGGGTGTCAACGGACACATGATCACCATTTACGACGGCGGCTCACACATTCCCCTCCTGTGGACCCACTTGATCCCCGCAACTCTGGGCGGGAAGGCCCTCCATAACGTCCAAAACGCGATGTTCGCCGCAGCGATGGCCTTTAGCGCTGGTGTGAAGTTGGAAGACATAAAGCAGGGGCTGAAGACCTTCGACACTACGTTCTTCCAGGCACCGGGACGGTTAAATTTTTACGACGAACATCCGTTCAAGGTCCTGCTGGATTACGCCCACAATGCAAACGCTGTCGAGGTGATCGTCAAACTCGTAGGCAATCTTGAAGTCCACGGCAACAGGATCTGTGTACTGGCAGCACCGGGTGACCGGCGCGATAAAGACGTTGAAGACATTGCGCGCGCCGCTGCAGGGGCATTCGACCACTACATCCTCAGGCGCGACGACGCGTTGAGAGGGCGTGGACATGATGAAATACCGCAACTACTTGCTAAAATTTTGGAAGAGAACGGCGTCCCTGAAAATACGATCGAGATAGTTGCCGAAGAACCGCGCGCCGTTGCCCGGGGATTGGAGCGGGCGGAGTCGGATGATCTGTTGGTGATCTTCGCAGACCAATTGAAACGAACCTGGGACCAGATTGTCGGCCACAATGCCAATGAAGAGTCGGCGCCGGAAGAAAGCGCTTCGACTCTACCACATGACTCCGGACCACCGGTCGATTCGAACGGGGAAAGCCCGATTCTGATACGAGACGAGAGGGGAGTACGCTTCGCCCGCGAAGTGGAAGACTAGGGTGAAGCTCGACTTACAAGATTCCCGACGTTTGACGGGAGCTAATATCCTTTCAGACGACGCCGGAGCTGTTATCGACGTCGCGATTTCAGGAATCCCTATTGAAGACGTTGTTGCCACCTGGAAGAAACACGCCCGGGAGGCTCTCGACGCTCTGGGCTGGACTACGGAGCGAATTCACTACCGGGTATTTGACGGTGGTGCCTCGCTGGCTATTAGCGGACCCATTGATGCCCTTTACGCGGGCACCGAAATCACCGAATGGGCCTGGGAAGCCACAAAAGGCTCGCTCGCCGGAAATCCAATCGCGCTAGCCAACTCCATCGAACGCCTCCGAACCGAAATCGACAACGAATTGAACCCGGCCGTCCAGGAGATGCTCAAAGCAGCCGCGCAACACGATGTCCTGTTCCTGTGGGATGACGACTTCGTCTCCGTAGGGATGGGCAAGGGTTCGCTAACCTGGCCTGTGGATGCAATTCCCGATCCGGCCGATGTGCCATGGAAGGACATTCACGACATTCCCTGTGCCATGGTAACAGGGAGCAACGGCAAAACAACCACGGTCAGGATGTTGTCGGCTATCGCTTCGGCGTGTGGCTATGCGACGGGCCATACCTGCACCGACGGAATTTTCGTTGAGAACCAGCTGGTGGAAGGCGGTGACTACTCGGGTCCGGGGGGAGCCCGCAAGCTCGTTCGTGACCAGAAGATTTCCTTTGCAATTCTTGAAACAGCCAGGGGCGGGATGCTCAGACGAGGGCTGGGCGTGCCGTACGCTGATGCAGCAATCGTGACCAACGTTTGCGAGGACCATCTTGGCGAATGGGGAGCTAACTCGATTGCCGATCTGGTTGAAGCGAAAATCGTGATTCGCCGAGCGGTAACCGATGGGGCGCTGGTAATAAATGCCGACGACACTGAACTGGCTCGCGTATCCGGGAGACTCACGCAACCAATCACCTGGTTGTCGCTGGATTCGGATTCTGACAAAATCAAAGAGCACGTAAGTACTGGTGGCTCCGCTGCGGTTGTGAGCAATGGCAACTGCGTTTTCATCCATCAGGGTCAACGCGAAGACATTATCGAAGTCAAACGGATCCCTGCTACAGTCGACGGACATGCCAGGCACAACATCTACAACGCCCTTGGGGCTATTGCCCTGGCTCGTTCTATGGGACTACCCGCGGACGGGATTCGACAGGCCCTGTCAACTTTCGGGACCGACGTTTTCGCCAATAGAGGTAGAATGAATTTCTTCGACCTCGGCGGGGTTCGAGTACTGATCGATTTCGCCCACAACCCGCACGGAGTGTCTGCCATCGCCGAAATGGCGAGATCCATTCCATCAGAACGAATAATGGTGATGGTCGGACAGGCAGGTGATCGGGACGATGTTTCGATACGGAAACTCGCCGGAGTTTTTGCCTCGATGAATCCGGACCTTGTCGTCGTCAAAGAAATGATGAAATACCTCCGCGGTAGACCAGAGGGCGAAGTGACCGCGATAATCACCGAGGAACTGAGACGTTGCGAAATTGATGCGGAACGAATAGTCCACGCTAACTCCGAAATCGACGCCGTCAGGTACGGATTACAATGGAGCCGAGCTGGCGACTTCCTGGTCTTACCCGTGTTGCAGGAGCGGGATGAAATCCTGGAGTTTGTAGGAGCCCTTGACGAATCCGGGTGGCGACCGGGCTCGACACTACCTGCGTGAAACGCCTGGCACCGGGGAGTTGAGTGCAACGCGATTCTCCTCCAAAGTCCTCGGGGCTGACACCGCCGATATGGCTGTGCCGTGCCTGCTACGATTGTAAAACATCTCCATAAAATCGAGAACGGTCGGCCTTTGCTTCGTCTCGCGTCCGATAGATTGCTTTCGTATTCTCTCCTTCTTCATGCTGCGAAAAACGACTCAGCGATAGCATTGCCCCCGCAGTTCACTCGCCAACCCATGCTTGGTTTTACCTGGCAGAATCGTTGGAATTCGGCTCTACAGACTCCCGGCGGCCAGTGTGGCTAACCCCAGGAAGCTCAAGAAACCCATCACGTCGGTCACCGTTGTCAGGATGATGGACGAGGCCTGCGCGGGGTCCTGCCCCAGCTTGTGAAGCACGATGGGCACCGAGGCTCCCGCCAGCCCGGCGATGGCCATTGAAAATATCATGGCACCCACGATTACGGCAGCAAGTCCCGCCGAGTCACTCCAGATGTAGACCGCAATACCGGTCACACCGGCGACAGCGAGGCCGTTTATTGCTCCGGCTCCCACCTCCTTGAGGGCCACCCGAAACCAGTGCTTGCTACGAATCTCCCGCAATGCGAGTCCGCGCATTGTGACGGCCAACGCCTGTGCTCCCGTGTTACCGGATTGTCCGGCTACCACTGGAAGCAGCACCGCAAGCGCTGTGAATCGCGCTATGGTTCCCTCGAACATACCGACCACGGCGGCGGCGAGGAACGCGGTGAGGAGGTTCACCTGGAGCCAGGGAAGCCTACGCCGTACTGCAAACCAGACGCTCGACAGAGCGTGCTCGTCCTTGCTGGCACCGACCATAGTCTGCACGTCAGCGCTGGCCTCGTTCTGCACCGCCGCTATCAGTGCAGCCTGCCGTATCACGCCGAGTACCCTACCATGGAAATCCACCACGGCCATGCTGGCCGCCTTACTGGCCTCGAACAACTCGATGATCTCGTCCCGGGGCGCAGTCGCCGGCACGCTGTGCACAACCGGTTTCCGCAGGTCTCCAAGGAGGACGCCCGGTTCAGCCGAAACGAGATCCTGAAGTGTCACGTTTCCGATGAGGACCCCATCCACGTCCACCAGAAAGATGTCGGAGATTTGCGTATTACGCAGCTTCCGCAACCGCGCCACCGCGTCCTTGTAACTGGACTCTGGCCGGAACGTCGTAATTTGGGTGTCCATAATCCCACCCGCGCTGTCAGGCCGGTACACCATCAGGTCGGTCAATTCGGCCGCCGTCGCCGCGTCGACCGCGGTCAACACCCGCGCACGCGCCTCCGGGTCCAGTCGCGCCAACGCCGCCGCCGTTTTCGGCAATTCGATCGCCCCTACCAGATCGCGGAACACATCGGGGCTCAACGATTCGATCACGTTGGCCGCCACATCCCGGCGCAGGCGGTCGAACAGCATGGCAGCTTCGTGCACCGGGACGTGCGACAGCAACTCAGCGACTTCGGTCGCCGGCACGTTTTCCAGCAATGATGCGACTTCGTGGGGATACAATTCCAGGAACCGGCGCGTCAGCGCCTCGGGGACCCGTTCGACAGCAGCCATCATGACCTCCCTTCCGAAATTCCGGACTCGAATTCCGAAGGGGCGCTCCCTGCGTTCGCGACCGGAAGAAACATGGTCAATCCGTTCCAGTAGAGTTCCCCCATCCCGACCACCGCGTGGGTGAGCCAGCTGGAAGCCGGAACCACGTCCAGGCGCCGCAGTTGCCGGTACCGCACCATCCCAACGAGGCGCCCCGCGTCGTCGACCACCGGCAGGACGTCCAGCTTTCGCCACGCGGGGTGTTCGGCCGCTCCGGCCAGGCGGCGACCGGCCGCCAGACGTGCGCTGGCGGGCCGCATTATCGCAGACAGCTCCTCCTTAGCGCGACCGGCTACCAAATCCCGGATATGCACGACACCGACGAGCTGTTGGGCGTCGTCCAGGAGGAAGATCTGGTGGTGAGCGGCGCCGCGGTGCCGCCTTATCAGTTTTCGGGCATCAGCTACCGTAAAGCTCTGCGGCAGCGCCAGGGCTCCCGGGTCGGCGACCGACCCCACAGTGTCTTCCGGGTAGGCGATCAGCGACCGGTATCTCTCGGCTGAGTCGTCCGTGAGGAACTCAAGTATCGCGTTTCGGGCGGGCGTATTGAGCCGCCGTAGCAGTGACACGGCGGCTCCGCCGGGGAGCGCGTTGATCAGGACGGCGCTGTTCTCAGGACCGATGGCGGCCAGATACCCAACCGCCGTCGCCAGGCTCATGCGCTCGATCACGCCGGCGGCAACCGGGGGCGGCAGTGCCTCAATCCACCCGGCAGCCTCTACTGTCCGCTGTTGCTCCAACACTCGTGCCGCTTCCGCGGGATGTGCTGCGACGAATCGGCTGGCACATTTCTGAATGGCTCGCATTACGTTCAGCCTCCCGAGACGAGGAGAGACGGTTCATCATTAAATCGCCGGGCCGGTATCAACATCCGTCCATCCTGGGTTTCAACCAGGACTGCGGTGGGAGTGGTCCGAATTATCTCGCCCTCGATGTCACCGATCCGAATCGTCTGGCCTACTCGGTAAACCTGAGTGAAATAATGAGACGCGATAATATTGCCGACTGTGTTTCGCGCGCCCATCCCAAACGCCAGCCCCGCACTTCCGATGGTTGTTGCGGTGACCACCGCCAACAGGATGACTACTAACTGTGCGTCGATCCCTACCTGGTCCGACGCGACTACGAACGCCACAATTGTGATCACCCATTGGACTGCTATCCCGGCTCGATCTGCTCCGACCATGCCCGCCGACCGAGCCCCCGTCGTCGCCGCGCGGCGACCGAGCCGAGCCATGAATATGCCAGCCAGTCCGATCGCGACCGCAGCCAGAACATTGGGCAGGTAGTAGACGGTCTGTCTAAGGATATCGGTGACGATCGTGAATCCCAACGCCTCAACCGCGGCCGAGATGAAGAACAACCACAGGCCCCAAAACGCAAATCCCGCCGCGATTCCGGGAATGACCCGACGAAGCCGGGCGTCCCCCCCGTCTGCAAGACGGCCCGAACCGGCCCGATCGAGCATTCGAGTCAGGAACCGGCGTACCAGAAACCTGAAGACTAGAGCCAGCACCCACCCGGCGGCGAAAATTGCCGCGGCGGTCAGTAGCTCGGGGAGGAACCCCCGGAAGCGGTTTGCGAAATCGGAATACCATTGGAAGACGGACATTGTGCTCTCCTCGTCAAATCGTCTGTTCCTGGAACGGGGGCCGGAACTGGCCCCCACAGCGGGGTGCCAAAAAGACCTGTGTCTCACTGAAACCTACTCAATCGTCTCCGCATGCGAGTATGTATTCATCGCATTCGATGCGCTACATCGCTACGTAATCAATTTGGGATTCGTCCGCCGCACGGACTTGCGCCGACGGTGGCACCAGGGGGTCCCTTGCACCTCCCACGGCCCCACAACACACCGCAACATTGCTTCCGGACCGTCGGCGCCGGTATATTTCCGACGAACAATTCAACACCGGGGCGGTCGCATCGGGGCAGGAGGATCCTCCGGTTTCTCTGTCGGTCAAAAAGTGGCAAACCACGACACTGACCGACGCGGCGCATCGACAACCGGCCCAATCCCTGTCGTTGCGTAACCATCACTTGAGGTACCATGGGCACCACTCTCATGATCGTCGTTGGAGCGACTCTGATCGTCTCGGCACTCTGTTCTTTGCTCGAGGCTACGCTCTATTCCACGCGCGTTGCATCCCTTGAGGCATCACGGGGCGATGGGCGTCACGTGATCGCCGCCGGGCACATGCTGGATCTGAAGCGGGACGTTGCCAAACCTACGTCGGCGATATTGATCCTCAATACGATTGCGAACACGGCGGGGGCCACCGTGGCGGGAATGCTCGCAGCACAGGTGTGGGGGGGCAGCGCCGTGCCGGTATTTTCCGCGGCATTGACGGCAGCGATTCTGTTCCTGTCTGAGATCCTCCCCAAAACGTTCGGTGCTCTTCACTGGCGCGGGATCTGGCCGTTCGTCGCCATGCCACTCAAGGGTTTGGTGACCGCGATGAGGCCATTGATCTGGGTGACGGAGCACTTTTCATCATTGATCGTCGCGCGAGGCCGCAAGGTGCCTGTGACGACCGAGGCCGAGATCGTCGCGATGATCCACATGGGCGCCGGAGCGGGGCAGTTAACGCGAACCGAAACCGAGTTGCTCACAGCGGTTTTTCATTTCGACGAAATGGTTTGCAGCGACGTAATGATACCGTGGACCAACGTAGCACGTATCGACATGGGATGGACCCGCCAGCAGTGCGTCGACATCATGCGGGAAACGGGACACAGCCGTTACCCGGTTTGTGACAACGACAGTCAGGTGATCGGTGTTTTGAACGTGTCCGATTTCGTGACGGCCGAGTCAGACGCCACCGTGCCAGATCTCGTCCGTCCCGTAATCAGGGCACCGGAATCCCTGCCGGTTCCTCGCCTTTTGCGCAACATGCAGGCAGAGAAACGGCAGGTCGCCGTGGTTCTGGACGAGTACGGTAACACCACGGGCCTGATCACGGTCGTCGACCTTCTCGAAGAGATCGTTGGCGTTCTCGATGACGATGAAACCAAGCGAGAACCGGAATTCCACAGGGAGGAGGAGGGCGTCTATCTCGTAGCCGGTGTCGTCCCAATCGCCAGGATAAGACGCGAAGTTGGCATCGCCCTCCCCGAACACCCAAACGCGCGCACTGTTTCAGGTTGGCTTGCAGCGCACCTCGGCCGCCTTCCCCGCGTCGGCGACGAAGTGGCCGTGACGGGAGGAACCGTGCGAGTCGAGCAAGTGGTGAATCATCGCGCCGACCGCATTCGAGTCATCGTCGATGACCCGGGCGCTGCCGAGGATCCCGAAGTTGCAGTTTGATCGCCAGAGTCGATGTACGTCAAACCAGGCGAAGCCGGGTTCGCGGACGGGCAGCGCCCGACCCTATTGCACGGCAAAAAAGATCCTCCATATTTATCCATTAACGTCGAAAGGTGCGGTACTAATGCCTGCGCTAACTCCTCACACAAAGGTTAGAATGACCCGCTCCACGCTTACGACCTTTCTTGCCCTGGCCCTCTCAGCCTGCGGCCGCGACGCGGCCGTTCAGGATGAAGCGGCCCGCCAGGCAACTGCAGACTCGGCCCGGATTAGAGCCACCGCCGATTCGGTCCGGCAGGCCGCCACCGCTGATTCGTTGCAACGCGCCCAACGACAGGCCAGCCTCGTCGATTCCCTATCTCGACAAATCGGCTTTGATTACGGCCGGGCTGCCATTCGAGCCGCGGGTCGCTCGATCCTCGATCTCAAGGTGGAGATTCTCCGAGCTAACCCGTCCGTTCGTATCCAGGTTGCGGGTCACACAGATATTCGCAGTTCTGACCGATTCAACCAGGCACTCGGCATGCGCCGGGCTGAAGCGGTCAAGCTGTATCTCACTCGTGCAGGTATCGCAGCCGACCGTATCGACGTCGTGAGCTATGGCAAGACCCAGCCCGTGGACACCGGCACGAGCCGGGCAGCTCACGCTCGTAATCGGCGCGCCGAATTCGCCGTCGTCGCGGGAGGCCCTGCCTCCCGACGGTGACCCTTCTGCAGTTGCGCGACCATCACCACCCCTGGTCGTAGCCCTGAATCCTTTGCGGCGAATCGCGCCAATTTACCCCATTGAACAGGGAAGCGACACTCCGAGACAGGGCCGACGGGTAGCGCATCAACCTTATTCATAGTTTATTTAAGTGTTAGAAGTTTTCCTGCTGGTTTTCAGCGTTCGTTAACACGGAGTGGAAATGCCGAGAAGAAGTAAACCCAAGAGCCGCCGCAAAGTCGGTAGCCGCAAGCGCAAGGCGCGTTGGAAACGCAAGAACGGTAAGTAAAAAAAGGCCCGCAAGAAAGATTGACGGGCCTTTTTTATTTGACCAGCCTCCTCCCTCCCCTGTCCTCCCCGCATCAGGCCTTAGTCTCCAACCAACACCGCAACGATCTCTCTCGTCCTCGGTCGATTATCGAGGTTAATAACCACCACCTGCTGCCACGTACCTAGCGTGGGTCGGCTGGCAATTACGGGGATCGAAATGCTCGTCTTAAGAAGCGCCGACCTGACATGGGAAAAACCGTTTCCATCACCCCAGCGTTGGTCGTGCCCGTAACTAATATTCGTTGGAGCGAGGCGGTCTAAAGCACCGCGAAGATCGGACATCGCCCCTGATTCATATTCGATTGTAGTCACCGTACCAGTCGATCCTACCAGAGCGACGGTTACGACACCGGTTGTTATCCCCGATTCCAAAACGAGCGTCTCTATGTCTTCCGTGACATCGGCGTGTCCATATTCCTCTTCCAGCGGAAGAGACCAGGTTTTTTGCAATGTTGTAGTCATCAGGTTATTCCCGCGAGAAAGTCGCCTATGAGAAATGCTACAACTGCCGCAAGGGCTCCAACAGCCAGCATCTCAATCCCTGCCACCCACCACCGTGTGTCAGTCACACTGGCCCGGGCGGCACCCACCGCAAACAGCGCTATCATCGTTAAAGCCACGGCCACAGGAAACTCGGCGTCGCCGATCCCCAACAGGTAGCTTACGAGCGGGACCGCGCCAGCAACGACAAATGCCCCGAATGTCGCAAAGGCATGTCTGAGCGGAAACGGTTCGGAGGGATTTTTTCCGTCAGCCATTCGAGCGGCTTCATCGGAGCGAATGGACAGGAAGTTACTCGCTCCCATTGAGAAACCGTCCGCGATCAAATTAGCCAGCCCCAGGATCACTACGATACGGGACTCAAGCGCGGCCCCGGTTACACCAGTGACCACAGCAAACGTCGTTATAATTCCGTCGTTTGCCCCGTAAATCAGATCCTTGAGGTAATGCCGCAGAAGCCCTGTTGCGTCGTCTGGCTCATGCCCATCCATGTATTGCCCTCGGAGTTAGAAGCACTTCATTTCATAGTACCTCTAAAACTTCTTACTTCTTACTCCAAAAGACCAGCACGGTTTTGGTGCCTCTTACCCCCCCGATTCCAACTCCTCGACGCCTCGGCTCGCCCCGCGATGATTCGGATTAATATCCAGCACCTTCCGATAGTACTCCAACGCCTGGTCCGTGTCGCCCTGGTCCCGATAGGCTGCGGCAAGGCTGAACTTGATGGAAGTCGATTCGGGAAAGTTGTCTTCATTGAGCAGGTAAATGGCGATCCCCTCCTCTGTCTTGCCCTCTCTCAGGTAATCCTCGGCCAGGAGGTTTACCTCCCATTCACCACCAAAATCGAACGCACCGTCGTTGCTGAAACTCTGCTTCAGAAAATCATACCTGTCTCTTGCATTTTCCGCGCCACCAGAATCCATGGCTACCCGTAATTCGTCGGTAAGGACCCACGGGCGCGAGCGTTTCCGGTGACACGTTTTGCATTGTATCCTTACGTTGAAACCGTTGGGTTCGGGCACGGTCGGGATGACGTGTTGATTCAAAGCATCCACCATCCGCATCATGAAGCGGGCGTTGTCTTTTTGAGGTTTGTCGTCGCTGGCGAAATCGACCCCTTCAAAAGAAACGCCGTCACCACCGGCGTGACAAAACTGACACCGCACGCCAAGTGAAAGCGCCATCCGCCGCATCGTGTTAACCAGACTATCCCTACTAATGTCTTCGGGAAGCACCTGAAGATTGGTGTACTCGTCAGGCATCTGCGCTTGAGTGTTCTGTGCGCCGAACATAGCTGAGATTAAAACCACCAGTGCGAGGGAAGCCAGACGGGAAGGTATCCAGGATTTCATGCCATTTCCTTAAAAAGGGGACCTATGAGATTCACTAAACTTCAAACGCATTGGGTCGGCACACGGTCAGCGACTTGTCAGGGAAACGTCAGAACTGGTCCGGTGCGGATTTTGGCAACATTGCAACCTGGAGCGGTCCTCGACAGTATTACCGCCACAAATCCCTTTCTGGAGAATAGTCCCTGTGACCACGCGTTCTTTTGTTTTGTCGCTTGCCCTCGTCGTGTCTACAAGCTCCTTGGCCCGCGCCCTGCAGGAAAACACACAACCCACAATCGAAGACAAAGTCGCTGGAATGACCCCTCTGGAGGGCTTTTTCAACATCTATTGGGATGAAGACACAGGGAAAATCCACTGGGAAATTGACCGGTTTGAAAGTGAGTTCCTCTACCAGATTGGGCTGACCACCGGCCTCGGTAGTAATCCCGTCGGGCTGGACCGGGGGCAACTTGGGGGCACGTATGTCGTCGAGTTTCACAGAATCGGGCCAAAAATCTTGATGGTTGAGCCGAACCAACGCTATCGCGCCAGAAGCGACGACCCCGACGAAGTGAGAGCGGTGGCTGAGGCGTTTGCTCCATCCACCATCTGGGGATTCACCGTGGAAGCTGAGACCGACGGCAGGGTCCTGGTTGACGCCACTGATTTTTTCATGCGCGACGCCCACGGGGTGGTGAGTCGTCTGAAAGCACGCAACCAGGGAACCTTCCGTTTGGACAAGAGTCGCAGCGCCGTGCATCTACCGCGGACCAGAGCGTTTCCGCAAAACACCGAAGTTGAGGTCTCCCTGACCTTTACCAGCGATTCCCCCGGGGGATTGGTACGGAGCACCGCAGCTTCCGGAAGCGCCGTTACACTCAGGGTACATCATTCGCTCGTGGAACTGCCAGACGACAATTACACTCCACGTTTGGCAGATCCCCGGATGAACTCCTTCGGCATTTCGTTCGCCGACTATGCCTCACCCATTGACGAACGCCTTTCGGTGCGCTGGATTTCACGCCATCGTTTGCAAAAGCGAAACCCGGGCGTGGCGGTATCCAATCCGGTAGAACCGATCGTCTACTACGTTGATCGCGGCACACCCGAACCCATCCGCTCGGCTCTGATTGAGGGCGCATCGTGGTGGGCCGAAGCCTTCGAAGAAGCTGGATTTACAAACGCATTCCGCGTAGAGTTGCTTCCCGCCGACGCTGACCCGATGGATCTTCGATACAACATGATTCACTGGACACATCGCTCAACGAGAGGCTGGTCCTACGGCAACAGCGTCACTGACCCGCGCACTGGCGAAATCATCAAAGGCAATGTCAACCTTGGAAGCTTGCGACTCAAACAGGACTTCCTGCTCGCCACTGGCCTCACTTCGGCCGGCAGTGCATCTGACTGTGATTTCTGTGGCGGCCCGCAAGCTGATTACCTCGCGCAGATCACTCAACAGGATCCGCTGGAAATGGCCCTCGCTCGCGTAAGGCAATTATCCGCACATGAGGTCGGGCACACACTGGGCTTCGCGCACAATTACATAGCAAGCACGTACGCCGACAGGGCAAGCGTGATGGACTACCCTGCCCCGATGGTCGGGATCGTGGACGGTCAACTGGATCTGACCGACGCATACGCCGTGGGCATCGGGGAGTTCGACAAATTCTCTGTAAAATGGGCATACAGTCAATTCCCTCAAGGTACAGACGAGGCAGGCGCTCTAAACGCGATTGTCCAGGAAGGATTGAACCGGGGCATGAGGTTCCTCTCCGATCAGGACGCCAGGTCCGCCGGTGCCGCCCATCCTCTGGCCGGTCTGTGGGACAACGGTTCCGATCCAGTGGCAACGCTGCGTCACGAAATGGAAGTGCGTCGGATAGGCATCGAAGGTTTCTCGCGGAACGTCCTTGAGGAAGGTGAACCTCTCGCGCTCCTCGAAGAGACCTTCGTTCCGCTTTATTTCCACCACCGATACCAGACCGAGGCGGCTGCCAAAAGCATTGGTGGAGTCGATTACTCCTACTTCATCAGGGGAGGCAATCAGCAACCGATGGCGATAGTAGACCCCGAACGCCAGATGGATGCACTAGACGCGGTTTTGGAAACAATAAGCCCTGAGGCTCTGGCGGTACCTCAAAACATTGTAGACATGATTCCACCCAGAGCCTTTTTCATGTCGAGCGGCGAGCAGTTCAATGGTGCTACCGACCCAACGTTCGACCCGCTTAGCGTTGCCGCAGCAGCAGCCGAGTTTTCACTGGCTTTCATATTCCAATCTGAACGCATGGCCAGATTGGTAGATCACAACGCGCGAAATGACGACTACCCGTCGCTGGAGGATGTCGTGGACCGGGTTATGGGCGCCACCTGGAACGAGGATTTCTCCAGAGACAGTTACCTGCGGGAGGTGCTTCGCACAACTCAACGCGTCGTGCTCGACATGATCCTCGCCGAAGCCAGTGACGGGGACAACACCGCCCAGGTAAGAGCAATCCTGACATGGAAGGTACGTGAACTTCAACAAGCGCTTTCTACCAGAGAGGCAACGCCACACAGGCAGATGGCGTTGGATGACATCACCCGCTGGCTCAATCGACCCGAAGGAATAACGGAGCCTTCCGAAGTGCCAAGCCCACCGGCAGGGAGCCCGATCGGAGTCAGAAATTAGAGCGATGGAACAACGCGACGTTTGGTTCCGCCCTTAAAAGGGCGGCTCGGCAGGCGCTTACGCGCCGATGCGTACTGAAAGGACTGTTCTGCTCGCCAACCCCTCCTTCCACCCTATCTAGACTGGACAGACACGGGTATTCGATTGATATATTATGCCTCATGTATCACGTAGCCCCCCTGTCGTTCAAGTTGCCCGCTGAGGGAGAAGAATCCATCGATATTAGAGGGGTTCGGTCCGTCGATTACAAAATGGTTGGCCAGTTACACCTGACGGATCGATGGCTTGTATTTGAATGGACGGGAACCAGAACAACGGAAAAGGTGGGTTTCGACGGAATCGGGACCGACGTCGAGCGTTTGCCGCTTGAGGAATTCGAAATCCCACTGGACCACATAGTGGGCGCACGTCTGGTGCGGACCTGGTGGCTGCCGCGCCTGGAGATCCGAGCACGAACCCTCGATTTATTTGACGAAATCCCAGGTTCGAAACCCGGTATGGTTTCCCTCCGTATCAAACGCAGAGATCGAGCGCACGCGTTTGAATTCGTACTCGCTCTTGAAAACGCCATTGCTGATGCCGCCCTCACACCTGGAGACGAAGTCGGAATGATCTCTGATGGCGGATACAACACTCCCGGGGCAGAGTACACCGGGTAACTGCGGAAGCTTTTTTTGAGGGGTCGCCTCTCCCAATTCCACCCTCCTCCCATCAGAAGTGTGAAAAAAGTTCTAATCATAGGTTCCGGCGGATCCGGCAAAACGACAATGGCCCGCAGGTTGGGCGAGTTGACCGGATTGCCGGTAGTCCATCTCGACAGACACTACTGGCGTAGCGGATGGGATCCCACACCTGCGGACGAATGGGCCGCTAATGTGGACGAGCTTCTTCGGAGTGAAGAATGGATCATGGACGGCAATTACGGGGGAACGATGACAGCGCGAATCGAAGCTTGTGACACCGTCATTTTCTTGAAGCTCCCCCGCACCACCTGTATTTCGCGCGTCATCAAACGACGCATTGAAAATTCCCACCGGTCAAGAAACGACTTGCCGCCAGGATGCCCAGAACAATTGAACTGGGAATTCTTGAGTTACCTGTGGAACTACCCGGCAACTCGCACACCAGAGATCCTCGCAAGACTGGCAGAACTCGAAGGTGAAAAGAGGGTCGAAATACTGGACAACGTTAAAGCGGTGGAGAGTTTTCTGCATCGGCTCCGCCCTCAAAAGGACGGACTGCCCCCCCCCCCCAACTCCTCCCTCTCCCAGCGCTATTTAACCGCCGAACAGGAAAAATTCCTCGCCGACGAGTAAATTACGGAAGCCGGAGGAGGCTACTATGGTAATGAGACTTGAACACGCGAACATGATCGTTCGCGATCTTGATGGGATGATTGAATTCGTCCAAACAGCTTTCCCTTTCTTCAAGGTAAGATGGGAAGCCAAAACACCGGATGGACGTCGAAGTGTTCACATTGGCACTGATGACACGTATCTCGCCTTGAGTGAGGCATCGAAAGACCGCGATCCGAAATGGAAACCCTACGCAGGGGAACCGGGTGTAAACCATCTCGGCTTTGAAGTCGATGATGTCGATTCTCTCGAAGCCAGGATGACCGCAGCAGGTTATCAGAACTCCACCCCCGAAAACGCCCACCCGCATCGCAAAAGGGTCTACTTTCTGGACAGGGATGGAAACGATTGGGAATTCGTTCAATATTATTCCGATGATCCTGCTGAACGAAACGACTACACCATCGATAACTGACAGCCGTAGTGACGAAGGCTAACCCCACCACCTCACGCTGGGCGCGCATTGCTCTGAGCTTGGTTCTAGCCGTTTACGGATTCAAACTTTTCAGCGATCCCGGCAACTACACGCTGTTGGACAGTGTGGACCTGGCTATCCATGAGACCGGACACCTGGTTTTTGGCCCCTTCGGGATGTTCATCGGTTTCCTCGGAGGCACCCTTTTCCAACTAATCGTACCGGTAGCCTTCGTAGCGTACTTCCTTAAAGAAGGGGACAAGTACGCCTCCTCCATAGTGTTTTGGTGGGTCGCGCAAAACCTGTGGAATATATCGGTGTATGTAAAAGATGCCCGCAGCCAGGTGCTTCCCCTGGTCGGAGGGGGCGAGCACGACTGGGCGTACCTGCTCGGCGAGTTAGGATTGCTCGCGCGAGATCAAAACCTTGGCGAGATGATCCGCTTTTTTGGCGTTTTGGTTTACGGATACGCAATCATATCAAGCCTGTGGTTTGCACCTCTCATAATGGGTGCCCGACCGGATTACGCCGTTGACGAGTTGAGAGCCGCTGGCCCGAAGTAGTAAGCCTGACCTCAGCACGATCAAAACACCATTTTTTCGCAAGCCACACCCATGTACGAATCCAAACTAATCAACGCCTAATTCTCTCTCATGGATCCTCGCCATGCGAGTGCAAGTATCGTGAAACACGAGTGTCTCACATGATTCTCACATGATTTATGGTTGTTCTGTATCAAATTAGCCTCGTTGAGATCAACCACCACCACAACATTGGCAAAAAGGAAAAATGGTGAAGATTACACACACCAAGCGCTTCGGATGGTCAAGTAAGTCCAGGCTTACGCCAGCCTTGCCAATATTGGCGGTCGCTGCATGTGGCGGCACGGACATCGTTCACCCACCGGACGGTAATGATCACACCACGACCCCGACGAGCATTGCGGTCTCTCAGGCCGCCGTGTCTTTTGTCTCCCTGGGGGAGACGGCAACCATAACCGTCACGGTGAGCGATGCCGCGGGAAATCCGATACAGGATGCAGCAACCGCCTGGGAATCAAGCAATGCTACCATCGCCCGGGTGACGTCCACTGGAGAGATCACCGCAACGGATGTCGGAGACGCAACGTTGACCGCCTCGAGCGGTGCGGTGAGTGCCACCGTAACAGTTTCTGTAACCCAGGTGCCAGCCTCGGTCGTGTCAGGCCAGGAGAGTTTGTCTCTGGTTCGGCTCGGAAAGCAGGACACCGCGACCGCCACCGTTCGAGATGCTCGCAACAACGCCATCTTCTCCGCACCGATTTCGTGGCAATCTTCGGACAACGCGGTGGCCACGGTTGATCAATTTGGGGTCATCACTTCCACTGGCCGCGGAACCGCTCATATTAGAGCGATTTCTGGCGACGTCGCAGATTCGATGGAGGTCACCGTCGCTGCGACTTTTGGCGAAACCGTACCGGCACTACTCGACTCCATTTTTGCGAGGTTTGGAGTACCGGGCGTGGCTGTGGGAGTGCTGGAGGATGGCGTCGTCACATGGGCTGGAGGCAAAGGGAACGCATCCAACAGTCCGCAGCGGCCGGTCGGATCGTCCACGCCCTTCTTTATCGCTTCGATTTCTAAGACCTTCGTCGGCTGGGCGGCGAGCAACCTCGAAGCACGCGGTCTCCTGGACCTCGACCAACCGGTGGAAGATTTCCTGGATACCTGGCGTTATCCTCCGTCTCAGTTCAACCCGTCCGAAAGCACCCTCGGATTGCTTTTGGCCCACCAGGGTGGTGCCTCGGTTTGTTGCTACCCGGGTTTTCCACCCGGAGCGCCGTTGCCAACCACCCAGCAATCGCTCGACGGCGCCACCAACGGCGTTGGTAGAGTTGAATTGATTTATGCCCCCGGTACCCAAACGCAGTATGCGGGCGGCGGGATAACCGTTAGCCAATTGGCCATTGAGAACGTTAGCGGCAAAGGCTTCGGCCAATTCATGGCCGATAACTTTTTCCAACCCCTGGGAATGAACAACAGTACTTTCGAACTCACCCCTACCCTGGAATCGAATATCGCCATTCCATTCAATGACGACGGGTCGGTCGCAGATTTTCCGAACTTCGCGGCACTCGGCGCAGCCGGGATGATATCCACGGTCGACGATATGCTGATATTTGCCAAAGCCGTGGCGGATGGTGCAGCAGGCACCAGTACCGTCCCCGGAATGGAAAGCAGCGTTATCAACGACCTGCTGGCTACAACCCCGTTTACACCTCCTTCCATCCGATACGAACTCGGCCAACAGGTGAGAAAACACGGTGGAATCGAATTCATAGGACACGCAGGGTCGCACCCCGGTTATACGTCACAATACCAGATTGCCCCAAAAGAAGGACACGCGGTGGTGGTGCTGGTGAATCGGCGGGTCGGGGGAGGTTCCACCCACAACGCAATTACATGTCGATGGTTCCAAGCCGTCACCGGAACATCGCCAGCCGAATATTGCTGGGTTTTTAATTAGGCGGAGGACAACCGTGGCACAGGGATCGAGTTTCGCCCTTGAACGGCCGGCTCAGGCGGCTCGTGCGCGCCGATGGATCCTAAAGAACTATTCACACTCTCCTTCGCAACACCTCCCTCCTCCCCCTTGCCCAATGGACGTTTACCTGTATATTTAACCAGATGGTTAAATATACTCAAACCTTGGACCTGACGTTCTCGGCCCTTTCTGATCCAACCCGAAGGGAGATCCTCGAGCAACTTTCGGACGGCACCACTCGCGTAACTGATCTTGCCGCCCCACACCGGATGTCTCTTCCAGCTGTGTCGAAGCACCTCAAGGTCCTTGAGACTGCAGGGTTGATAACCCGTACTCGGGTGGGCCGAGAACATCGGATTCAGGTGGACCCCACTCCGATCTTAAAGGCGAGAGATTGGATTTCGATGCACGCCCAAGTCTGGCAACACCAATTCGACAAACTCGATAGCTATTTGGAACAGGCGCAGAAAGATCTTGCCGGAGCCAAAAAAAACGGAGAATCAAATGAGCAACAAGGTTGAACTAAACGACGAAAGCCTCACTATCACTCGGGTATTTAACGCTCCTCGAGAACTTGTTTTCGACGCTTTTCGCCAACCGGAGAAAATTGCCGACTGGTCCGGTTGTGCAGGGGCTGAGTGCCTGGACATTTCAGTGGATTTTAAAATCGGCGGTAGTTATCGACAAACAATGCGCATAGCCCAGGGAAGCGTACTCACGACTTTTGGCACGTACAAAGAGATCCTCGTCCCCGAGAGAATCGCTTACACTCTTGAGTGGGAACCGATGGGCACGATGCAAATCCCCGGTAGCAAAGTGTTGATCGAGTTTGAAGACCAGGGAGACAAAACGTTAGTCCGTCTCACGCACTCAGAGCTGGTAATGCCCGAAATGAGAGAAAACGTACCTGGGGGTTGGCAGGCTTCGTTTGACAAACTGGGGGAAACAATCGACCAGGGTGCCATGGCCTAGTACGCGACGGGCCTATTTCTTCTTCTTCCTCGGGACCCTCTTCTTCGACCTGGCAACGTCCATCGCCTTCTCAACCCAGGGACGGATAGCTTCGACATCCTCCAGCAACTCCGCCGGGACTTCGTAGTAGTTCATAGACCCGCCGTCGTCCCCAAATGGCTTGAAAGGTCCCTTTCCTGCCTTCTCAAAATCGGCCCGGTTGGAGTCGTCGACCTTGAAGTACAGTGCGTCGTCGTCCAATACGGCAAAGAACAAACCATCTCCGTAAACACCCACACCACCAAACATCCGGCGGGTGGTTATCGACACGATACGCCCCAACTGATCAGCCACGAAATCAACATAGGATTGGTTAACGGACATTTTTCTTCACCAGACACCGCCTTTTTTCGGCATTTGATAGTTTATGACGGATTCTTTACGAATCTTTCCCACCCACTTAACGAACACTCCCTTAAATATTACCTCATAGCAACCGGTCCCGCGGACCGCCGGAGTACCACAGGTCCCACCCAAAATAGAAAATGTTAACCCAGGCCTCACGTGAGGCCAGGAGTTGAAGGTATGAGCGCAAACGCTACGACGTCGGCGACGAAGACCTCGCGCACTCGGGCCAAAAAGCCCCGAGTCATCAAGGCCAGCCAGCATATCCTGGAAGTGGTTTCCGATTCCGGAGAAGGCGCCCAAAAGTGCGGCCAATCTTTCGGATTGATTTCAGCCAAAATGGGTAACGGCGTCTGGACCGTAGAAATCATCCCGGCTGAAATCCAACCACCAGTGCGCACGCCAGGAAGTGCCAGTGGAGTACGAATCCGGCTCGGCGAAGACAAGATCACCAACTGGGGTGATGAAACAAATCTGGTCATCGCCTTCAACGAACAGGTGTTGTTGTCCAGGCACCGCCTCGATGCCCTCGCCGACAATGCGACAATCCTGATCGAAAGCGCCTGGGAAACGCACGAAGATCCGTCGGTGCGACAGGCATGGACCACCGCGATGGAAGAACTGTCGACCAAATCTTATCGGTTCATCAACGTTCCGATGGAGGAGCAAACGCTCACCATCACAGACAACCCGCGACGCGGCAAGAACATGTTCGCACTTGGAGTCCTCTCGTGGATCTACAAACGGGATATGGACAAGGTCCGCGCACAAATTACCGATCAGTTCGTCAAGAAGGGTGATGAGGTTGTCAAAGCCAACATTGACCTGGTTGAGCTAGGCGAGACCTGGGCTTCGAAGAACATTGAATTCAGGATTGACGTCAAACCGACCGCGCCCGAGCAGGAAATGGTCGTGATGAACGGCAATCAGGCAACCGCCATGGGCGCAATCGCATCTGGTATGGAATTGTGCTCCATGTACCCGATCACGCCAGCCACATCGGTGTCTCACAGCCTCGGCGACATCTTCGAGACCTTCGGTGGAATTGTCCACCAGGCTGAAGACGAAATCGCTGCTATCGGGGTGGCCATCGGCGCGTCTTTCGCCGGAAATGTCGCGTTCACTGTTACGTCTGGGCCGGGTATGGCATTGAAGACCGAATTCATCGGCCTGGCCGTCATGACTGAAACCCCGCTGGTTATCGTAGACGTGCAACGCGGTGGCCCAAGCACCGGGCTCCCCACCAAGGTCGAACAGGCCGACCTTCTTGCGGCGATTTTCGGACAACCGGGAGACGTGCCCCACGTCGTTATGGCACCTTCCACCATCGAAGACTGTTTTCATGCCGTTATCACCGCACGTCGGATCGCCGAGACATTCAGATGTGTTGTCATGGTCCTGACCGACGCAAACCTCGCAACAGGTGTGCAGCCGTTCGTGCGACCAGCATTGGACACCCGGTGGCATGCGGCTCCATTAAACCTCGAACCGGTGGGCGACAACGCAAGCCCCTACGATTGGAATAACGACACCGGATTGTCTCAACGCTTCATCCCCGGGCAACCGGGCGGGATGTTCACGGCGACCGGCCTGGCACATGACAAAAACAGTAAGGTCGATTATTCCCCGGACAACAATGAAAAGACGATGGCCATGCGGTCGCGCAAGATCGCAGTGCTCCAGAGCACCCTGAAGCCACCGACAGTACACGGAGAAGACGACGGAGACATCCTGGTCGTCGGATGGGGAAGCACCAAAGGTGCTATCGAGGAGGCGGTCGATCGAGCAAATGAAACGGGCCTCCGAGCAAGTAGTCTGCATCTGACTTTCCTATCCCCCCTGGAACCGGGCCTGAAAGGCATTTTCTCTCGCTTCAAGAAAGTGATGACGGTCGAGATCAACTATAGCGATCGCGTCGGTGATCCCTACATCACAGACGAAAGCAGGCGGCGCGGTCAGTTGAGTTGGTTATTGCGGGCCTCAACGCTTGCCGATGTAGACTGTTGGACAAGGGTTCCAGGTCAACCACTCCGTCCCGGTGCCATCCTCGACGCTATAGTAAAGAACATTCCGATCGGAGCCACACATGACTGATTGCTCCCTGCTTACCTGCGGTGTTGAAGACGAACGCACGTTTGAAATGGATGATTACGCCGACGCCATGCCTCGGTGGTGTCCCGGCTGCGGCGATCACGCTGTACTTACAGCAGTAGAACGCGTGCTGGAGAAAGAACAACTCCGGCCAGAGCAAACTGTTTTCGTCTCCGGAATAGGCTGCTCATCCCGTTTCCCGCATTACCTGGATACCTACGGTTTTCACGGTCTCCACGGACGTGCCCTGCCACTGGCGACCGGAGTGAAGTTGAGCCGCCCCGACCTTAACGTCTTCGTGGTCATGGGCGATGGTGATTGTACCTCGATCGGCGCCGGTCACTGGCTGCACGCTTTGCGGTACAACATGAGAATGGTCGTGTTGATGTTAGATAACGAGGTCTATGGTCTAACGAAAAAACAAACTTCGCCAACAACACCTCTGGGCTTCCCGACAAACACCCAACCACGTGGGAGTTACCTGCCCCCTTTAAATCCGATCTCCGTGATGCTGGGGATGACCAACGCCTCGTTCATCGCTCAGACCGCCGATTGGGTACCGGCCCACCTTTTCGAAACCATCGAAGCCGCTTTTCACCACGATGGATTCGCGTTCATCAGAGTGCTGCAACGCTGTCCGGTTTTTAGCGCCAACATTTTCGAGAGGGCGGTCAAGAGCCCGGACCTGACCGAACTTCTTGTCGATGACCAGGGCATCAATGTGACCAACCTCGGCGGGCTCTACAAGAACCTGCTACGGCACGACCCATCCGATTTAGACAGGGCTCGCTGGTTGGCCGAGCCTTCTGACAAAATCCGACTCGGGCTCTTCTACCAGAATCAGGCTCACCCCAAGTATGAAGAGACACGCAAGGTCAAGCACCACACACCGGCCGAAAAGATCGCGTTGCTCAACACGGAGTTAGATCGTTATGCCGTCTAACCAACTCATCGAATCGGTAGCCCCGCATCTGATCGCCTCCGGCGAGGCGTACAAAACAGCGGTTGCATCCACAGTACAACAAGTCCAACGCCTCCTCGCAGACCATCGAGATTCGCAGGCCGATCGAAACGAGAACCACAACGCCGAGCTGGGCGCGCTGGGCGCGGCGAGGATTAACATCGACAAATTTTCTGCGTTGGTTTCCCGGGATGAGACGCTTGATCTGGCGATGCTTGAGGTGATCGACCGCTCCCTGACAGTCCTGGAAGTCGTCGAAAACATGCTTGAGGACGTGCTGCAGATTGACGTCCCAACCGGAACTCGCACAGCTGACGCAGTACGAGATGCTTTTACGCAAATTGGCCTGGCGTTCGGCGCCGCGCGAGCGGTGCATCTGGCACGAAACGGCGGGCACACCGAAGGCCAACATCACGATCTGTTGGACGGGATCCCGTTCCGGAAGTGGACGAAGAGCGAGCGGATGTTAGCCCCTCCACTATTGCTGGAGGTCGACGGAGAGGACCTGTCGGCGGCAAGCCTCGCCGAATTCATGGACGGAAACGTCAAACTGGTAATTGTACCCCGCACTCCCACCGCGCCCGCACAATTGGTACGCCTCATAACTCCTCGCACATTTGTTTTGCAAACACGGGACCCCGCCGCATTGGATTCGTTCGCGAACTGGAACGGCCCCGGTATCGCGATGGTTTCGGAAGACTGTGCCAGGTTCGTACACAACCCGGATGGCGGCCCCAAATTGAGCGACCGCCTGACAGCAGAAATTCTGCCGGCAAATCCGAAGCAATCCCTCGGTGGTATAAGCGTGCGGCAACAGTTGGAGGAACTGGAACAACTCCGAGTCCTCACCAGCCCACACCACATGCCAGTAACCGCGGCAGAGGCCGAAGCATCTGGCCACGAACTTCCCCCCGATCCGGCAGACAAACTGGCCGCCTGGCTGATGAATCAGGCGCGGGACATCTCGGCGGTCTGAAGAGGCTTCGTGTCTGCTACCCTGCTTTCGGCTCTGACGTTAGGCGGAGTTGGCCTAGTCTTCGGGACGTTAATCGCGATGGCCCATCGGCGATTCTACGTGTGGGAAGACCCGAGAATAGACACCGTAACCGACCTGCTTCCATCGGCCAACTGCGGGGCGTGCGGCTTTCCAGGCTGCCGGGCCTTCGCAGAGAACCTGGTCGCAGGAGACACCCAACCAGCCGTTTGCACGGTGATGGGAGAAAACGAGGTCTCCACAGTTTCCGATTTTCTCGGGGTCGAGGCCGGCGCTACGTCTAAACGCGTGGCTCGCCTTCTCTGCGCCGGAGGTACAAACGTAGCTGTCCAACAAGCCGACTATCTGGGAATCGAAACCTGCGGTGCTGCCGCGGCCGTAGCCGGGGGTGGAAAAGGCTGTACCTGGGGCTGCCTCGGTTTCGCCGACTGTGAGGTCTCGTGTGACTTCGACGCGATCTACATGGACGAGCATTCACTGCCGCACGTGGTGCCCGACCAATGCACCGCCTGTGGTGATTGTGTTGAAGCATGCCCCAAGGACCTTTTCGTTCTAATGGATCTCGAAGAAAAGTTGATTGTACAGTGCCGCAGCCTCCTGACTGGAGAGGAGGCAACGGACCTTTGTGAAGTTGCCTGTAACGCCTGCGGTCGTTGTGCGTTAGACGCCTCTGCAGGAGTTGTAGAGATGATGAACGGTCTCGCAGTTGTGAACTACGAGCTTAACGATTCCGCAGGACCCGAAGCGATCAAGCGATGCCCGACAGGGGCAATTGTCTGGGTCGAAGGGCCGCAATTCACGGTCCAACCCGCCGCGGAGAGGATATTGGTATGAAACGCTCAAACCCTGATAGCACAGTTACCCCAAAATATCCCGGCATCCCCGCCGCTGACGATGGCAGCGCTGCAGTGGTAGCAATGGAAACTGCCGCCAGCGATGCGGCCGGCGCCTACCCCATCACTCCATCGACTCAGATGGGTGAGGGTTGGGCGGCGGCTGTCGCGGCTGGAAAACGCAACGTCCACAACAAGAAACTGCTGTTCTTCGAGCCTGAAGGTGAACACGCGGCTGCCGCTGTAACTGCCGGAATGAGCATGGTCGGGCTGAGAGCCACCAATTTCTCCAGCGGGCAGGGAATCGCTTATATGCACGAGTCTCTTTACGCCGCTGTGGGCAAGAGACTCACCTACGTCTTAAACGTCGCCTGCCGGGCGATGACCAAACATGCTCTGAACGTGCACGCGGGACACGATGATTATCACGCAATTGACGACACAGGTTTCTTCCAATTATTCGCCAAGGATGTTCAGGAAGTAGCCGACCTTAACCTTATTTCTCATCGCATTGCGGAGTTGTCCCTGACTCCCGGTGTATGTGCCCAGGATGGGTTCCTTACAAGCCACGTAATCGAATCTCTCCGTCTCCCCGAACGAGAGTTGGTTGAAGAATACCTGGGAGATCCCGCGGAGATGATCGACTCTCCAACGCCGGCGCAGCGCATGGTTTTTGGAGACAAAAGACGGCTGATCCCTGAGATGTTCGATTTCGACTACCCCGCCATGATGGGTGTCGTCCAGAACCAGGATTCCTACGCTCAAGGGGTAGCGGCGCAACGGCCGTTTTACTTCGACCACATTGCCGACATTGCCGATCAAGCGTTCGACGAGTACGCAGCGTTAACGGGGAGACGTTACGCCAGAGCTGCTGGCTACCTGCTTGACGACGCGGACTACGTCCTGATCGGTCAGGGTTCAGTGGTGTCTAACGCCGAGGCCGTTTGTGACCACCTGCGACGTGAACGGGGAATCAAAGTTGGCGTGCTCAACTTTACCATGTTCCGCCCCTTTCCCACCGACCTGGTTAGCGAGTTACTGAAGGGTAAAAAAGCCGCGACCTGCCTGGAGCGTGTCGACCAACCGTTGGCCGTGGACCCGCCTCTTTTGCGCGAAATCCGCGCCGCAATGTCTAAAGCGATGGAGAACGGCCGCACCGAGGGTGCCCACACCCACGCTGGCGTAGCCGCCCTCAAAGCCACCCACATCCCGAACTTTTATTCCGGATGTTTCGGACTCGGCAGCCGCGATTTGCAGCCCGGTGATGTCATCGCTTCGGTAGACAACATGCTTCCGAACGGGGCCGGTCAAAAACAGTTCTATCTGGGCATCGACTTTATCCGCAAGCGCACTCGTTTGCCCAAGCTTCAGATATGGCAGGAGACCCTGCTTGAGAGTTACCCCCACCTTGCGGATCTCGCCCTTGAGTCGGCCGGAGATTTCGATCTTATGCCCGACGGTTCAACACAGATACGAATTCACTCGGTCGGCGGTTGGGGTGCTATCACGATGGGTAAGAACCTCGCGCTCACCACAGCCAAACTTCTCGACCTTTATATCAAGGCCAACCCCAAGTACGGATCAGAGAAAAAGGGTCAACCTACCACCTTTTACGCCAGTCTGGCGCCCGAACCCATCAGGATCAACGCTGAATTGAAGCACGTCGATGTAGTGTTGTCTCCCGACCCCAACGTCTTCCATCACACCAACCCTCTGGCCGGGATGTCTGAGAACGGTGTGTTCATCATCCAAAACGACCTCCCGGAAAAAGAGTTCTGGGATTCGCTCCCGCAGACAGGGCAACGCGAGATTCTCGCCAAGAAGATCAACGTGTTTCACGTGGATGCGTTTAAGATCGCTGCCGACGAAGCCTCGGATGTCGAATTGAAATATCGCATGCAGGGCGCGGCATTCATGGGCGCATTTTTCCACGCTGCCCCGATAGTCGAGCGCGGTGGCCTGACAGGCGACGATATCTTCTCGGGAATCAGGAAGCAGCTCCAAAAGAAGTTCGGGCACCTCGGCGAGCGGGTCGTCGAAGACAACGTTCGAGTCATCCGCCGCGGTTATGACGAGCTAAGGCGGCTTGACGTCACCGGCCTCGTCGCTGACGGCGAAGAGGCCGGAGCACCACCTCACATGCCGGCCCGCCTCGAGGGCAAAGCGGCAGGCGGGGTTGGTAATGCTGGCCGGTTCTGGGAACAGGTAGGCCACATGTACGCAAGTGGTGACGATGGCATCGCAGATCCTTTCATCGCCATCAGCGCCATGCCGGCTGCTACGAGTTCGATACGGGACATGACGATGGTCCGTTTTGAAGTCCCCGAGTTCATTCCTGCCAACTGCACCGGATGTTCGCAGTGTTGGACGCAGTGTCCTGATTCAGCGATTCCGGGAGTTGTGAACACTGTTGAGGAGGTGCTCACCACAGCTCTCAAGACGGTAGAGAACGGGCAGCCACTTGACCGGGTGCGGCAGATTGTACCTCATCTGAGCAAAGAATCTCGTCGCATAATGAAGAATTCGCCGTTCACCAACTTTGGTGACGTACTTGCGACAGCTTACGACGGGGTCACCAGGAAGCTCAACCTGGATCCCGACAAGAAGACGGCTCTCGACAAACAGTTCATACCCGTCGCCACGGCCATCGGCGAGTTTCCGCTGGCAAAAACCGCTCCATTTTTCGACAGAGCCGAGGCGACCGAGAAGGGAGCGGGTGGCCTGTTATCGATCACCATCAACCCTGAGACTTGCAAAGGCTGCAACATATGTGTCGACGTTTGCCCCGACGAGGCGCTGGTAACGGTCAAACAGGATGACGACCTGGTCGACAAACTCAGGCGCAACTGGACCTTCTGGAAGGGCCTGCCCGAAACAGACGACCGCTACGTGAACGTGGCGAGCATAGACGAAGGTATTGGAGTACTTCCGTCCCTATTGCTGAAACAGAGCAACTACCAATCCATGGTTGGAGGAGACGGTGCCTGCCTCGGGTGTGGAGAGAAAACGGTTGTACACCTCGTCACATCCGCGGTGCACGCTTTGATGTTACCTCGGGTCAAGGCGTACGTTCAACGGTTAGACGACCTTATCTCACAGTTGGACGAAAAAGCCCGTAAGCTGCTTGCCTCCGACACAGACATTGCGGCACTTGATCTTGAGACTGCAGATGTCGACGTGTCACTTGAGGGCGACAAGAGGGCAGAGATAAAGCATATCGCAAGTCTCATTGCAGAGTTGAAAGACCTGCGTTGGAGATACACTGAGGGCCCCAGCGGCCACGGCCGGGCACACGTTGGTTTTGCCAATTCAACCGGATGTTCGTCGGTCTGGGCAAGCACCTATCCGTACAACCCCTACCCCTTCCCCTGGGTGAACCATCTTTTCCAGGATGCACCATCGATTGCCATCGGAATTTTTGAAGGTCACATGCGAAAGATGGGTGATGGATTCATATCGGTAAGAAAAGCTGAGGCCGAACTTGCGGGCAATGTTGACCCCGAAGAGTTGGAACTGCTTTTCTCTCGTTTCGATTGGCACGACTTCACCGACGAAGAATTCCACATGTGCCCACCTGTATTCGCAGTTGGGGGCGATGGGGCAATGATGGACATCGGATTCCAGAACCTTTCCCGCCTTATGGCTTCGGGTAAACCGATCCGCGTGATGGTGCTGGACACCCAGGTGTATTCGAATACCGGCGGCCAGGCCTGCACCAGCGGCTACACCGGCCAGGTGTCTGATATGGCGCAGTTCGGTAAAGGCCAGCACGGCAAAGAAGAAGTCCGAAAGGAACTGGCGCTAATCGCAATGGCGCATCGGGGAGTCTATGTTCTCCAGGCATCGCAGGCGTCGGCCACACACCTCATGGAAGGCGTCCTAAAAGGATTGCAATCGAAACACCCTTCAGTGTTCATCCTTCACTCGCCCTGTCCTCCCGAACACGGGATAAGTGACCTCGGCGCTACACGGGCCGCAAAGCTGGCACTCGAAAGTCGCGCCTTCCCGTTGCTGGTCCACGACCCGGACGAAGGTGGGACACTGGCCGATGCGTTGAGTCTGGCAGGCAACCCGGCGATCGACGATGAATGGCCGGAGTACGAATTGAACTACCTGGACGACGAGGGCAAAGAGCAATCGATGACCTTGCCGTTAACGATCGCCGACTGGGCTGCAACCGAGGGACGGTTCAAGAAGCATTTCCGGGCCGCTGATCACGCGGCCGCAGATGATGCAGATTGGATAGTATTCGGGGACTACCTCCAACTCTCCCAGAAAAATCGGGAGCAGTATCTGCCATTTATTTTCGCTATTGATGGCGACAAGAAACTCACTCGGATTGCGGTGTCGCGTGAGATAGTTGAACTGGCCGACGAACGTCAACAATTTTGGCTCCAATTAAAGGAGATGGCGGGGCTGGCTGTTCCTGAAGGGGCGCGGGGTGTGGTTGAGGGAGATTTGGAAGCACAATTCGCGGAAGAGGTCAAGGCGATCAGAGCAGAGTACGAAGCGAAAATCACTTCCCTCAAGGCCAACTACCCACCGCTGATTGCGAAGCGGCTGGCAGAAGGCTTGCTTAGAGCCGGCAACGGTTCCCAAACCATCACCGAACTACTCGACACCGTAGACGCATCGGACTTCGAACCGGCATCATTCGACCCGGGCGCACTACTTGAAGGAATGGCCCCACCGACCGTTCCGTCCGTTCAGACCGCTCCGTCCGCTGCATCTGAAGTCCAGGCAGCTCCGGCAGCCATCGTAGAAGAAAAGATCGATAATGATGACGATGACTCCCTCACAATGGAGCCGTACATCGAATCGGCGCGCTGCACTACTTGCGACGAATGCACCAACATCAACAAGCGCCTCTTTGCCTACAACGATGCCAAACAGGCGTATATAAAAGACGCAAAGGGAGGGACATTCCGAGAATTGGTCACTGCGGCGGAAAGATGCCCCGTCGCAATCATTCATCCGGGCGCACCACTCAATCCAAAGGAGAAAAATTTGGACAAATGGGTCAAACGCGCTGAGCCGTTTAACTAGCATGGCATCCATGGTTTCCGCCGCTGAAACGGCGGCTCGGCTGCGCTTGCGTCGCGATGCGTCTTTCAAGACGCACCCCCGAAGAGGGCACAGCGGCGGATTCATCCGCCGAACCACATCGCAATCGGAGGGCCTCGTTCTCGGAGAAGGTAAAGATCAATGCCCGGCCTGAGCTTCCGACACGGAGTCCATCCTCCCGAGTTGAAAGAACTCACAGAGTCGGTAGCGATCCGTCGTTTGCCGTTCCCGGAAGAAGTTATCCTCCCGCTTAGCCAACACGCCGGTAAACCGGCGGTCCCGATCGTAAAAGTCGGGGACAAAGTCGAGCGAGGAGACAAAATCGCAGAAGCAGACGGTTTCGTTTCTTCTCCGGTGCACGCATCAGCGACCGGCCGAGTGGAAGACATTGATCTTTGGCCGCACCCTTCGGGCAACTATCAACCGGCAATTCGGATTGCCGTTGACCCGCATTCCGCGCAGGAAGCAAGGACACGACTCATTCCGGAGTGGGAGGGCCTGTCACGAGAAGAGTTGGTTGCGTCTGTCAAAGAAGCCGGGGTCGTCGGGCTTGGCGGCGCCGCGTTTCCCACACATGTAAAACTGTCACCACCAGCAGACAAACAACCTCGAATCCTGATTCTCAACGGCAGTGAGTGCGAGCCGTACCTGACGACAGACCACCGTACCATGGCCGAGTTTCCCGAGCGCGTACATTTGGGCGTGCGGATAATGATGAAGTGCCTGGGTGTGGAAAAAGCGATGATCGGGGTCGAGCGAAACAAGCCCGATGCAATCGAAGCTCTGCGCTCAACACTCCCGACCGATATCGACGTATCCGTTCACCCTGTTACGGTGAAGTATCCGCAGGGTGCAGAGAAGATGTTGATCGACACGTTGCTCGGGGAGGAGGTACCGTCGGGAGGTTTGCCGATGGACGTGGGCGTTGTGGTACAGAACGTCGCCTCGGTGGCCACGATCGCAGAGGTCTTCGAAACGGGATTGCCATTAATAGAACGCATCGTTACCGTGACCGGACACGGAGTCGTCAAGCCCGCTAATCTCATAGTACCTGTCGGTACGAAACTCCAATATTTGCTTGATGCCTGCGGCGGCATAAAAAACAGCGCTACGGAGATCATCTTCGGCGGTCCGATGATGGGCGCACCGCAATCGAATTTCGATGTTCCGATAACCAAGGGTACAACTGGAGTGGTCGTCCTTGACGAAGCTCACTCAAAAGCACAACACAGTTACCCCTGTATCAAGTGCGGCCACTGTCTCGATTCATGCCCCGTGTTCTTGAATCCGCAGTTACTCGGTAGTCTGGCCAAGGCCGGGCGCTACGAAGAAATGATGGACGCTCATCTGATGGACTGCATGTTGTGCGGCTGCTGTTCTTTCGCCTGCCCTTCTAACATCCCGCTCAGTCAGTTATTCCAACAGTCCAAAGCCGCCGCTCGGAAACAACAGCAGAGTGCTGCATGAATTCCCAACTTCAGGTAACGGCTTCTCCACACCTGGGATCGCGCGACAGCACCGTGACCATAATGTGGTCCGTGGTGCTGAGCCTGATGCCCGTCGTCGCGGTCTCTTTGTATTTCTTTGGCCCCAGCGCGTTTCTGGTCATTTTTGCCGCGACGGCTGGAGCACTCGTGGTGGAACGCGTATTCGGGCCGGGAGGGACACTTCGAGACGGGTCGGCGGTGATTACCGGTTTACTCCTTGGTTTGACACTCCCCCCGGGTCTACCAATGTGGATGGCATTCGTCGGGGGAGCCTTTGGTATTGGCCTGGGTAAGGTGGTCTTCGGCGGTCTGGGACAAAACGTCTTCAACCCGGCTCTGCTGGGACGGGCGTTCCTGCAGGCTGCCTTTCCGGTTGCTATGACCACCTGGCCCAGGCCATCTGAAAATCGGTTCGCGCTGCTCGGTGACAATTTCGCATTACCCCTGATGTCTCCAGATGTCGTCGATGTAGTCACTGGAGCAACGCCGTTAGGGCTTATGAAATTCGAGCAGGTCTCGTCCAACGCTGGTGACCTGTTCTTCGGTACCACAGGAGGATCCCTCGGGGAAACCTCGGCTTTGTTGATTTTGCTCGGAGGTGTTTACCTGGCAACCCGGGGACATCTCAACTGGCGCATTCCTGTGAGTATCCTGATAGCCGTCGCCACACTCGCCGCACTGGTCCATACAATAAATCCTGACACCTACGGCGGCCCGATTTTCATGCTCTTTTCAGGTGGCCTGATGTTGGGTGCGGTATACATGGCAACCGACATGGTCACGTCTCCCGTGACCAATAAGGGGTGTTGGGTTTTCGGGGCGGGCATCGGAGCGCTCGTGGTGATTATCCGTTACTGGGGTGGATTGGCCGAAGGTGTGATGTACTCAATTTTGTTGATGAACGCGATGGTCCCTTTCATCAATCGAGTGACGCAACCCCGAGTCTTCGGAACGGGCCGTAGAAAGGAAGCGACATCGTGACCGCCACACCGCCTCCCGATGCACAACGCCCCCAGGTCAAAAGCACAAAGTTGATTACCACGCTGGCCGTTGCCGGAATGATGGCAGGCACGCTAATCGTCACTGTGTTCCAGAAGACTCTGCCCGCAATTGAGGCACACAAAGCTCTCGTCCTCCAACAGGCGATTCAAACCGTCCTCAGTGGGCCCGAAAGGTTTGATACGCTTTATGTCGTCGATGAAGTCCTTACCCGAGACGCTCCAGAGGTGAACAATCCTAACCAGTTGGAGCGCATCTTTGTCGGGTACAGCAACGGAACGCGAACCGGTTACGCGATCGCAGCAGGCGAGCCGGGATTCCAGGACATCATCCGATTGATGTTCGGCTACGATCACACCTCGGGCGAGGTAATAGGAATGAGGGTGCTCGAAAGTAAAGAGACCCCTGGCCTCGGCGACAAAATCGAAAAAGACTCCAGCTTCGTGTCTTCATTCCGCGGAATCGCCACTCCAATAACTGGCATGAAAGCTGGCACCTCCGACGAAGCGGGCGAATTGGACATGATCACCGGAGCAACTATTTCCTCTCGAGCCGTAATCAAGATCATCAATAACGCTCTAACGCGCCTGCAACCGATGATCGAAGCCTATGAGGTGTCTCAATGACCGAACGTACGGCTCACACAGATCTTATTCGTGGTATCTGGAAAGAAAACCCGGTGTTGATTCAGATGCTCGGCCTCTGCCCCGCTCTGGCCGTCACCAATACGGTAGCCAACAGCCTGGCAATGGGTATCGCAACCTTCTTTGTGTTACTCGGTTCGAGTTTCCTCGTTTCGCTGCTGAAGAAACTCATTCCCCACGAAGTGCGCATCTCCACATACATCCTCATCATAGCCACGTTCGTCACGGTGGCTGACATGAGCCTCGAGGCTATCGTCCCGGACGTACACAAAGCGCTTGGTGCGTTCATCGCGCTGATCGTGGTCAACTGCATGATTCTCGGGAGACAAGAAGCATTCGCTTCCAAGAACTCCATCGGACGCTCGTTGCTCGATGCTGTGGGTACGGGTTTCGGTTTCATCATCGCGCTGTTGTTGATGGGTGGCTTCAGGGAGTTACTCGGCAGCGGGTCGCTTCTGGGGTACTCCATCTTTGGTCCAGGTTTCGAGCCATGGGTCGTCATGATCTTGCCCCCGGGCGGATTCCTCACGCTCGGATTCCTTCTCCTGATACTCAGCTGGTGGCAGAAGAGGAAAGCTACGGACCAAACCGGAAATCAGCAGTGGCCCGATGGAGTAAAGTCCGGAGGAGAGGCGGCATAATGGGCGACCTCGTATGGATCCTGGTTTCGGCAATGGTCGTAAACAACTTCACGCTGGCGTTGTTCCTCGGGCTGTGCCCCTTCATGGGAGTGTCGGCGCGTGTGTCCACCGCTTTGCGAATGGGCGCGGCAAACATCTTCGTGCTTATCATCACCTCAACCTGCGCATGGTTCCTCAATTCGTTCATTCTCCCCCACGCACCTTACCTGCGACTGATCTCTTTCATTGTTGTGATCGCTTCCCTGGTACAGATGGTGGAGATGGCCATCAAGAAGCTCAGCCCAACACTCTTCCGCCAACTCGGGATCTTCCTCCCACTTATCACCACAAACTGCGCCATACTCGGTCTGGCCATTTTCCAGACCAACCGCGGTTACGGATTTCTGGAAGGAATGGCCTTCGCGATCGGGGCGGGACTCGGCCTAACGCTGGCGCTTGTGCTTATGGCATCAATTAGAGAAAGCACCGAGCTGGCCGACATTCCGGACCTGGCCAAAGGGACAGCATTGGTTCTCATCATCGCGGGTAGTCTTTCGATGGCGTTTATGGGATTTGCGGGATTATTGAGCTCGGCGTAGGACAAGGGAGGGGTGAGCTGGGAGGGGGCAAAAAAACGGGAAACGGGAAGCGGGAAGCGGGAAGCGGGAAGCGGGACAAAACTAAATTGGAGATTGTGATGCACGAGTTGTTGGCGATTGGGACAGTGATGGCGTTTTTCGTGGCTTTCGGGCTGCTGAATCGCGGCGGAGAAAAACCTGCCTGTCATTCCTGTGAGTTGGGGGCAGGCTCCCCGGCCTGTGACAGTTGTGGGGGACGAGGAGATAAGAGGGGATGAGGGAGACTAGGGGATATGAGGGGTTGAGGAAATTAACCACGTGAAGTTGGCGAAACTATTATGAGCGAACCAAGGCGACAACTGGAGAAAAAGACCGGAGCAATGGAAATGGCGGAGAACCATCCCTCATCCCCTCAACCCCTCATCCCTCCCCTCCCCCGTCGAAATTTCATTTCCCTCGGCATCGGCGCCATCGCCGCGAGTGCACTCCCGGTCGGTCTTATCAAGAGGCACAAAGTCGTTCGCCGTCAGGTACCGGTGATGGGAACGATCGCCGACCTGGTTGCCGTCCATTCCAAGGAGGCTGCCGGATATGCGGCGCTAGAAGCCGCCGTGACCGAATTGCGTTGGGTCGAGTCAAGAATGACTCGGTTTGACAGGGAATCGGATATAGGCCGAGCGAACATGGGCGCTCTAACCGCACCCGTTGAAATACACCCTGCAACGGCAATGGTGTTGCGAGAAGGATTACGCTGGGCCGAGCAAACCGATGGGAAGTTCGATCCTGCGCTGGGCCGGCTCACCGAGTTGTGGGATGTAACCCACCGCACACATCCCCCCTCAGACGCAGATGTTGCGGATGTCAAGCAGATCAATCCGTACCGATCAATCGATATCTCTTCGTCCAGGAATTCTCCGACTGTACGGTTCGCATCTGATGTTGCTATCGACCTCGGCGGGATCGCAAAAGGATACGCTGTGGACAGAGCGGCGGATGCGCTGAGACGGCACCGAATTAACAGCGGTATGGTTAATGTAGGTGGAGACCTTTACGCCATCGGTAGTTCGCCGGATGGCGATCCCTGGCAGGTGGGAATTCGCAACCCCTTCTCGCCCGACGAAATAACCGAGACGATTCCTGTAACCGATGGGGCGATTGCTACTTCGGGGGACTACCTGAGGTTTTTTGAGCACGGCGGAAAATCTTATCACCATCTTATTGACGCCAAGACGGGGGCGCCACGTGAGGCTGAGGTGAGGAGCGTTACCGTCGCGGCGGACAATTGTATCTCGGCCGATGCATGGGCTACCGCTCAGTTCGGGCTCGGTGCAGACGACACGGTTTTAGCGACAGGGTCCACTTCAACTGCCCTCATTGTTTTCTCATACGGCCTGAGCAGAACAGTTACTCCCCAAGCCCTGATCGTGTGAAGCGCCCCTTTGCCTGAGGGGACGGTCGGGTGAAATTGAGTGCCTAGGTGTTTTGAATCACTAACGGCATACTCGGGATCCCAAAAATGCGGATAATCCTCACCGGAGCAGCAGGAGGCATTGGTAGAGCAATCGTCGACAGCTGTATCAAGACTGGTTATTCGATCGCAGCGGTTGACAAAAGTTCGGCGAGTATCGAAAGTTTGGCGCGGCAATACCCCTCCGAGCAGCTGCGAGCCTACGTTTGCGATCTTGCCGACCCTGCAAGCCTTGAATCGTTGTTCAAAGGAGAGTTGTCCTCCTGGGACCCGACGGCATTGATCAACAACGCCGGCATCTATCCGGCCCTCAACCTGGACGAGTATTCATTCGAAGATGCTCTTGAAGTTTTCAAAGTAAATGTCGTCTCGGCGGGGATCATCAGCCAGCGCTTTGCCAGGGTTTGCGCAGGCCAGGGCAGCATCGTGAACATCTCGTCTGTTGTAGCTCATACCGGTAGCCTCGATGTGTTTTATGCTGCATCTAAGTCGGCCCTGGTTGGCCTCACAAAGTCTCTCGCCCTCACTTTGGCTCCTGAGATTAGAGTCAACGCGGTCGCTCCCGGCATCGTCGATACGCCGATGATGAAAAAAATTGCCCCCGATCGTTTAACAAAATATCGCGCCAGGGAACTGCTCAGTTATCCTGTTTCGGCTCAAGATGTTGCTGCCACAGTTGGTTTCTTGTTAAGCGAAGCGGCTCGGAATTACACCGGCGCCGTCTTCGATGTGAACAACGGCCTGCATTTTTGATAAAGTTTCAACGCGCCACAGTTGTCAAAAGCGGCTGCCGGTCGGTGGAACCTTAACGCGCTTCAACGGTCTAACAGATATGCTCCCGCCGCAGAAAGGAATTGAGTATGTGGAAAAAACTGGCGGCGTTGGTTTCGGCGAGTTCGCTGACGTATCTCCTCACGTTCGGAGTCACCTCACTGGCGTTTTTCGCCATTTGGATTGGCCCGGGGATCGCGTTTAGTTCGATCGTTTGGCCAGACCTGTTATTCGGTATCGGCGTCACCGGTGCAACCGGACTGCTAGCTACATCCGCAGTTAGCGTCCTCCGGCGTGAGCAAATTGCAAAGTCAACGGTGGGGAGATGGTTGCGATCGGTGGCATGGTCTGGATCACTTCATTCGGCAACCCTTTTTGCACTGGCGGCCACTGGCCTGCCCACAGCTGGCTGGACACAGGTTGTCGCCATGTCTGCATTCGGAGCGGTGGGGACTTCTCTGCTGCTCATCAGACGAGGGAAATTTGGACTACTGGGAGCCAAAAAACTCAGGTCAGTTTCCGAAGGGGCGACAACCTGACGACAGTTGGTGAGCTTGGAATTGTCAAAATCGGGAAGTGAGAACAAAACGTAGCAACTAGCGTGGCTTATCCAACCTCACCTTGACCTTCTTTCCCTTGATCTGGGCGCGCCGAAGTGATTTCAGCACGTGCTCGACAACGTCGTCAGCAACTTCTATCAGACTAAATCGCTCGGATATTTGGATTGACCCAATCTGACGGTTGTCAATACCGGAGGCGCTGGTAACGGCACGCACTAGATCTTGTGGACGCACGCCCGAAGCTCTCCCGACGCTGACAAACACCCTTGTCACAGCGGGGGTTCGACCTCTGCCCCGTTTCCCGGCTGTCGATGACCTCGAGTCGCCCTTATTCTTTCCCCTGGGGGGCATCGTCACCGGAATTTCTTCGTCATCGGATTCGCCGCCCGTAAGCATCGCCTCATGTCCCATCTTGACCGCACCAGAAGCGATGTCGAAAAGATCGAACTCATCGGAGAGGGATTCCACCACCACGCGGAACTGATCCAGCCCCCCCTCCAGAATCGATTCGCGCACCGAGGCTCGCGTCAATTCCAAACGCCGAGCCTTGAGGTCCGCCACGGTTGGAAGGGCCTCTACAACAATTTTCTGTTTGGTGAGCCTCTCGATGTTCTTGAGGAGTGAGTGTTCGCGGGGTTCTGCCAGAGTTATGGCGACCCCTTCCCGCCCGGCGCGACCGACTCTTCCGATGCGGTGTACATAGGCTTTGGGAGCCGAGGGAACATCATAGTTCACAACATGCGTGAGATGTGAAATATCCAACCCGCGAGCAGCAACGTCAGTGGCAACAAGCAAGTCTATAGTGCTTTTCCGGAGCTTGTTCATCACTCTATCGCGTTCCTCCTGCGACATTCCGCCGTGCATGGCCTCCGCCCGATGTCCCCTGCCGTTCAGTGCTTCGACAAGTTCGTCTACATCATTTCGAGTCCGACAGAAAACCAGGGCTGCATCGGGGCTTTCAATGTCCAAAATTCGGCCCAACGCAGCCAACTTGTGAGGCCGACGCACCAGATAGGCAGCCTGCCGTACGAGCGGACCGTCCCCTAAGGTCTCGGCTTCGGCGGTTATTCGAACTTCTACGGGGTTTCGTAAATATTTTGCCGCAATTTTCCCGATACGCGGAGCCAGGGTTGCGGAGAACAACAGGGACTGCCGCGCGGGCGGCACTTCCGCAAGAATAGCTTCGAGGTCTTCCGCAAAGCCCATGTCGAGCATTTCATCCGCTTCATCCAACACCAACACACTCAGGCTGCCCAGTCGGAGGGTCTTGCGTCGAATGTGATCAAGGGCCCGACCCGGGGTGGCCACGACAACATCCACACCGCGTTTCAACACTTTCAGTTGTTGCTGGAAGGATTGCCCTCCATAAATCGGAAGCACCTCCACTCCCTTCCCCTTCCCATACCGGTGGACGGCTTGCGCCACTTGTATAGCCAATTCACGGGTTGGAACCAGAATCAGAGCCGAGGGAACAGCCTGGCCAGTCTCGATAAGTTGCAGTAACGGCAGAGCAAACGCCGCTGTCTTCCCGGTGCCGGTAGCTGCAAGGCCGAGCAGATCCCGTCCTTCGAGAAGGAGTGGAATCGCGGCAGCCTGGATCGGGGTTGGTTCTTCATAACCCAACTCTGAAAGGGTTTTGAGCAACTCCGGCGCCAGGCCGAGTTCGGCAAACGCGATGTTGGCCGCAGATGATGTTGTAGGGGACATGGTGGGAAGGTAACTCAGTAGGCGAGAGCTGGAGGATTCGACAAGTCCAATGGAAGAGCCTGAAGGCAACTGATTGCCGCTTGTCTCAATAACACCGGAGTAGAGGCGTCACTTGAAATGATGGGGAGGACACCCAACCGTTAGAAGACCTAGCCTATGTCATTAACCGCATATTGGATGCCGAGGCTGGGGGCGCTGAGGAACCTTGTACAGTCGTGTCCGCGTCCAAAGTAGTGATGGGGACAGAGACACAGCTAATTGTTGATTGTGCTTTCGATCCACTGAGCAAAATGCGGCACCGATACGAAATAATTGAGCGAGCCGCCAAAGTCCATGCCGTCTTGCACAAAAGAAGATCTATAAACGGTTGTCGTGTACACCCCTACGAGAACCCACCGACCGCCAATCACCGTGAACAAGCCGCCACCACTATCGCCAGCCGATGCCAGAGCCTCAAGCCCCCGCGGATTTCCCGAACCGAGAGGGTTGAGTTCTGGCATCGTAGGGCTGTCGAAATCGGTCACCAGGTAGTAGTCGGGAATTTGTCGTTGATTTACAAACATCCCACCCAGAGCGTCCAATACGTTCGTCCCAGCCCTTTTATCACCGGGTGGCGACTGGCCCCACGGCCCCCCACGGCCAAAACCGACAATTGCAACTTCGGTCCCTAGTTGGAGCTCCCCGGTGGCCGTCGGTAGGGGCGCGATACCGATCGAGTCGACCCTCAACAAGGCCAGATCTACACCCTTTTCGGACAGGAATCGCCCGGAACCGTCGGGTTCGCGGTACCTAGGATGGACTACGATCTCTTTCACCGGTACAGGACCGCTTCGCACCATAACCTCAATAGGGCGACCAGCCTGATCTTGAACCACATGCGCTGCGGTCAGCAGCCACCGTTCATCTATCACCTCGGCGGTACCGCCGGGTGTACCTCCGACTAGCACCTGCACGACCCCTTCGAAACCGGGTTGCCTAGCGAATTTCAAAAACTCGGAGTCCCCTACATCGCCGCGCCCGATGATCGAGGTCGGAGCCACTTCACCGCGATTGTGGCGATTTGAGAAGCCATGAAACAGAAATGCGGTAAAGACCAAGCAGGTGATTAACTCGCTGTTAGATCGCAAATCGCAACAACCTCTCCCCGTCTTCGGATGGCAGGGCCATAAAGACTGCGTCAATGCCGAACCCGACTATCCTGCTTCCGGCATCGTGCTCGTATCTGACCACGGGTTTGCCAATTGTAAAAACGTCAAACCAAACGACCCCCGATCCTGCCGGCGCCGTTCTTGTAACCCATACCCTGTCTTCCAAATCGACATGAATCTGCCTGGCTACGAAAGGCGGTTTCACATCAGGCCAGGCATCTTCGGGAATCCGAATATTTTCGGTCCCACCGAAATTGGCGGCCGCCAAGGAGCGCCGTATACCAGCCATAACACTATCGCGATCTGCCGTGGTCACCGGAACAACCTGCGCAACCGGCACGATCGGCCCAAGGATCGACTCACTATTTCTAATCCATTCCACTTGAAAAGGTTCTGAGTGTACAAGCACGACCGCTCCGGAAGAGGCCACTGCCCAGCCGTCTTCCATGGCAAATGGCTTTCGGATCCGGATTCCGCCCGGCAATGCTATCAGATCGGCAGGAGTGAACGAAGCTATTTCGACACCAGGCCCGGAATCACCTAAAGGGGCTTTCAGGATCACAACATCTCTATTGCCCCTCGCAAGCCTTGTGGTCCAGTACGCGTTACCCATTTGATCGAGGCTCAACGGGTCAGCAGTAGTCGATATCCGTAACCCAAGTGCCGCCGGAGCCCCACGGCTACTAGCGACTGAACCGGATGCAAGCAGGTGTACCGACCGCCCGGCCCGATCAAAGACGAACAGGGTATCGGCCAACCCCTGGTAAATGCCGCCGGGAACGAAACCGCTCGGCAAATCGGGAATGGAGTTGAGACTCAGCCCGTCGGTCGAAACGAACAACCGTCCCCCACTTGGGTCTGAGACGAAAAAAGTTCCGTTCGGTAACTCGGCAACCCCCCCGATATTAGCAATCCCGGTCTGGATCTCCAGCGTCGTAGCGAGCACAAACTGATTCGGTTCTTGGGCGGTCGCGAGTAAAGCACTGGCAACTGAAAAGATCGTCGCTAACCCTGTCATTCATTTCCTCCTTTGTGTTTATTTTTAAGCACTTAACGGCGCTTCCCGGCCAGTTTAAGACTCTGACTGTTGAATAGGGACCAAACGCCGGGAGTTGGCGTTGACGGCTCAATCGATCGGGGTCACCCGCATTCGACCGTCAACTAAATCCACTCGGACCGGAGTTCGATTTCCGGCGTCGGTCCGACTTTCGGACACTCGCTCGATGTCGACGAAGCCCCCTTTTCCCTGTCCCTCCGTTTGTTGTGGAGGCAAGACGACGGCGGTTCCCAACAAACCAATCGAAACGATCGAAACAGCGACCCAACTCGGTTCAAAAACAGCCGTCCGTGGCGCCATTCCAAAGCGGTTTATCCACTCGATCCGCGACTCAATATCTGTCTTCCCCCCACCGGAGAGGCCGACGGCGATTTCAACGTTCCGTCCAACCACCGCCCTCACTAGAAAATCCGAGTAGGCGCAACTGTTTCCGATTGTCCCGACGACCTCTTCATCCGTGGCTCGTTCGCGTTCCAAACGCGCCGCCCTGGCAACCCACCTTGCAAGAGGGTGGAACCAAAGTAAACTGGCCATCAAACTTACTGTTGCCCACCAGAGCGTGTCGTGGCGGCGTACATGAATCAACTCATGAAGCATCATCAAACCAAAATCTTCGAAATCACCCTGGGACGAATGCAACGGGAGAACCACAACCGGTCGGATAAGGCCAGTAGTTATGGGTGACGAGATCTGATCCGATTGGAGAATGCGTGGCAAGCAGGCCAAACCAATTCGGTCAGCAATAGCTCCACTCGCCATCAATAGATCGGGTTCTCCCACCGGGGTGGCCGCTCGAACCAAGCGCCTGGCTTGGAAAAAACTCGTGCCCCAACGCCAAAAACCAACAACGGCGCCGGCGACAGCTATGGCGAGTGCGACGACGCCAGTCAGAGGGCTCGATTCTCCTCCGTTCGGGAGTTGGTGATAGGTAAGCCGGTATTCTTCTATTTCAAGAATCTGGGGGCTTGGATGATCTTGTGAGAGCGAAATCTGCCCGCCAAACAGGACGACCGCTCCCTCGACCGCAACCATCAACAACGCTCCGAACGCAGCAGCTACGAGCACGATGTGACGCGCTCGCGCCGTGGCCGATCGATAGAACCATACCGCCGAAAGGCCGATTGCCAAAAGCACCGTGACCTTTATGAACAGGAACAACGCCCAAGGAATCAATCGTCAAACCGATTCAGGTTGATAGTCTCATCCGAGTCCCCAAGACGCCGTTTCACCGCCCGTTGAATTCTGCCAAGCTCCTCTTCCGACAACTCAAGGTCCCGATCCTCCAACAAGCCGACTATCGCGCTTGAGCCAGACCCCGCAAAAAAAGTGTCTATCACTCGAAACAAGCTAGGCCTACGTACTCTTTCGGCCGCAACTGCCGGCAGATATCTATGGGCTTTTTCCCTTTCATCACGGATCACATGTCCTTTTTCCACCAAAACCCGGAGAATTGTCCTAACTCCTGAGTAGCCGGGAGCATCAACGAGTGCCGATTGAACTTCGCCTGCCGTTGCATCGCCCGCCCGGTAGAGGTAATCGAGAACCTCTCTTTCCCGTTTCGAGAGATGGGGAAGGCTTGAGCCTTTGGTTTTTTTGTCCATATTAGTAGTGCGTAATTTTGCGCACTAATTGCTGACGCGCAAGTCCCAGAGTTCCTTGCGAGCCAATCCGGTAATGCATTGGTTGGCCCGATGGGGCAGCGACAGGATGAACCTTCAAAAGCACCAGAAAGACATTGTCGGTTTCGCTGAGTACTCTATACGGTGATCATACCGCACGAATTTTTTCGTGGTGCCTCGCGAACCATCACCATACCCATTTGATCAACATTCCCGCACCCGCGGCAAATCCCAACGTTATAAGCATCCCAACTTTGAATCTGAACATGGCTACCACTGCGCCGACGGTTATTGCAATAGCGCCCAGATCGACTGTCGCAAGATTCGGAGTCGAGAAGGTGGCGGGTCCGAATGTCTGAGAGTCCACCTCGGCAAAAAGTGTGTGCAACGAGAACCATACAGCAAGGTTGAGCACCACACCCACCACAGCTGCAGTAATTCCGGAAAGGCCAGAATTTAGCTTCTTATTGCCGCGAAGGTATTCGACGTACGGCGCACCCACAAAAATGAAGAGGAAGCACGGAGCGAACGTCACCCATGTAGTGATGATGGAGCCAAGAAAACCCAGCACCATCGGATCCAGTGAACTCTCAGCACGATACGCACCCATGAATCCCACAAATTGGACCACCTGAATCAGGGGACCTGGCGTGGTTTCTGCCATACCCAACCCGTCCAACATTTCTCCCGGAGCCAGCCACCCAAATGCTTCCACGGCTTGCTGCGCTACATAGGCCAGGACCGAATAAGCTCCGCCGAACGTAACAACGGCTGTCTTGCTGAAAAACGTCGCCTCCTGGATAAGAACGTGATCCGGCCCAATTACGGTTGCTAGAAACAGGATCGGAATAATCCACACGGCAAGCCACAACGCCCCTGTGCGCGCAACCCGAGATAGTTGCGGCTTAACCGGAGCGTTCTCCTCCCCTATCGAAAGGTCTTCGGCATGCCTTTCAGGAGCCCCAACCAACGTCCCGAGCATTGCGGCCGCCACAATGATTATAGGGAAAGGTATCTGGAAGAAGAACAGCGCAACGAAAGCGCCAACAGCTAGAAAACCCGCAAGAGCGCCATGCAGAGCCTTTCGTTTCAGTCGGGCCACCGCCTCGAACACCACAACGACAACCGCTGGTTTGAGCCCGTAAAACAACCCAGCAACGATGGGGACCTCACCGAACTCGGCATACAAAAAGCTGAGCAGCAGAATTGAAACAAATCCCGGAACGATGAACAAACACCCGGCGATCAACCCACCCCGGACTCCGTGAAGGAGCCAGCCCACATACGTGGCAAGTTGTTGGGCTTCCGGTCCCGGAAGGAGCATGCAGAAGCTGAGGGCGTGCAGAAATCGACTTTCACTCAACCATTTCTTTTCATCCACCACCAGCCGGTGGATCACTGCGATCTGCCCTGCCGGACCGCCGAAACTCTGGGCCGCCACCTTTACCCAAAGTTTAAAGGCCTCAGACCTGTCTACCTCTGGCCCCCTCACCTAACTGGACCGAAATGCTTCCAGCAGTTCGTCGAAAAGTTCGGAGCCCGCCTGGATTCGTTCACCATCTCGATCGTGAGTTCGGCAAATCCCTTTGAGGACTGCAGCAATTCCGGCAGCCTCGTCTCGTTCGTATTTACCGTCTTTGAGGTCGATGTCGTGAATAACCTCGGCCATGGCCCGCAACTCCGGCGTCCCCAACCCAAACCGATCGATCAAAGTCTCGAAGGTGCAGCGATCTCCTTCATGTGTGAACTCGCCGTCGAACATATCAAACCGAAACTCCCCCTTCCGCGGTTGGTACGCTTCGGCGGCGACGAATTTGAAACGTGCTTCATGATCGATGAATTTCTTGATCAACCACGCACTGGCGATTCGATCCACGAAAACTCCCTCGCGAGTCACCCAGATACTCCTGGCGGGCACTTCAACTGCCCCCGTACCGCTTTCAGATACTGATGTCACCGACTCTCCCTTGAACGTCTTTTCCAACGCTGTTATTGCGGAGGTAGCCGCTGCCCTGCCCGGCGCCTCGAAAAAATCTCGAATTGATGCTTCGGCCAGTTGTCGGCGAAACCGTCGAACGTCGTGTTCTCCCGGAGATCCTTCCCGCTCCACAGATTCGACTATTTCAGAGTATTCCGTGTTCGACTGGTCCACGAACATTCTTTCTAATTCGTTGTCTGTAACGCCTTCAACAAAAGCCGCGTGACATATGGTAACATCTCCACCATCGGTCAGAATCTCCTTGCGAAGCCACTGAAAATCCTCCGTAGTTTCGTCCGAGAGGGGCAAAACGTACACAGAATTCTTCAGTGGAAGAGCACCGAGTTTTTGGAGCCTCCTGCGAACCTTCACCCTGAAGTAGTCGGGTTTCGGAGGTATGTGGTGAATCAGAAGTATCCAATTCACCTCCACCACCTCAGTAAATATCTCACAGTTGTATCATACATGATTCAATTGTATCATTTTCCTTCCAAGACACAAGTATGCTGCTACGACATTACTCAAAACTGAGGCGTATCCATGGACGAACACAATTCAAAACGAACGCTTCTCCTCAAACGATCAGAGGTTGCCTCGTTGCTCTCCCTCGACGCCTGCATCAACGCCGTGGAGCAGGCTTTTAGGCTGCACGGCCAGGGGCTTACCGCCGACCCGGCGGTAGCCGGAGTGCACACAAACGCAGGAGGGTTCCACGTCAAGGCAGGACTGCTAAACCTCGGCGACCGTCCATATTTCGCCGCGAAGACAAACGCCAACTTCATGGAAAACCGTGTCCGTTTCGGCCTACCAACCATTCAGGGAATCATCGGACTCTCCGATGCCGAAAACGGGTTTCCGCTGGCAGTCATGGACTCGATCGAGGTTTCGATCCTTCGTACGGGTGCGGCCACGGCAGTGGCGGCCAAGCATCTGGCTCGCCAGGATTCTTCATCAGTGGCGATTTGCGGGTGTGGCGAGCAGGGCCGAGTCCAACTTCGGGCATTGTCACAGGTCCTCCCGATCAAAACCGCGGAGGTTTGGGACATCGACGAAGAAACCGCCCAGCGACTGGCGAAAGACCTCGGCGACGAACTGGGTATCTCGATCAGCGTTGCACAAAACTTCCGGACCGCTGCAGCGAACGCGGACGTTTGCGTTACCTGTACTCCGTCTCATGAATTTATCCTTTTCCCCCAGGACATTCGTCCCGGCACCTTCGTAGCAGGGGTGGGCGTCGACAATCCTCACAAAAAGGAACTATCTCCCGATTTGATGGCATCGGGAAAAGTTGTGGTCGACGTGCTCGGACAGGCGGCCACAATCGGTGACCTCCACCACGCAATTGAATCCGGCGCGATGGGCAAGGCCAACGTCCATTCCGAATTGGGAAATGTGGCAGCTGGCAACAAACCCGGCCGCACAACCCCAGAAGAGATCACAATTTTCGATTCGACCGGAATGGCCCTACAGGACGTTGCCACTGCTGCGTTAGTCTACGAACGCGCACTTGAAGCGGGAGTAGGCCAACATATCCTGTTTGGGTCTTAGGAGCCTATCCCGCTGTCTCCAAATTTGAGGGTGGGAGCCGGGGGTATTATCTCAGATACCCGAGAGACATTGTCGGGTTTGCTGAGTACTTTGTATGATGACCATGCCACGAACTCATTACTCACCCATGCGACGGCGCCATGAGACCTAAGACCGCACTGCCAATTGTCGGACTCTTACTAGCCCTCCCTCTGCTCTTTTCCTGCGCAGAGTCAGAGGAATCCTTGATCGAACGGGCGCGGGGTATCCACGATCGCGTCATTACCCTAGACACACACAACGACATCAACGTCAATAACTTCACCGCCGAGCGTAACTACAACGACGACCTCGGCAACCAGGTTAACCTGCCGAAGATGGAAGAGGGTGGACTCGACGTGTCGTGGCTGGTGGTTTACACCGGACAGGGCGACTTAACCGACTCGGGATATGCCGCCGCTTACGAATCAGCCATTGCCCATTTCGATGCAATACACAGGCTCGTCGAGGAGCTTGCGCCGGATCGGATCGAATTGGCTTTGACTTCAGACGACGTTCGACGCATCGCCGCCAGTGGCAAAAAGGTCGCGATGATCGCGATCGAAAATGCCTACCCGGTGGGACTCGACCTGGACCGGATCCGGGAGTTTCACAGGCGGGGTGGCCGCTATATGTCGCTGTCACACAACGGACACAGTCAGTTCTCAGACTCAAACACCGGGGAAAGAGATGACACCTGGCTCCACCACGGGTTGAGTGACCTGGGCGCAGCCGCAATCGCCGAGATGAACCGCTGGGGAATCATGATTGACATCTCCCACCCATCCAAAGAATCCAACCTACAGGCCATCAGCCTGTCACGGGCGCCGGTGATCGCTTCCCACTCCGCTGCGCGAGCTGTAAACGACGTGAGTCGCAATCTGTCGGACGAGGAGTTACTGGCCTTAAAAGAAAACGGTGGAGTGGTTCAGACCGTAGCTTTTCGCGGCTACGTGAATTCGGAAAAGAACAACGCTTACCGCGACGCGTTGAACGCTCTCAACGAGAGCATCGCCGCCGAGGTCGGTTTCGAATTGTTGAGCCGCCGCGAAGTGTTCGAACTAGGTGAAGAAGAGCGAGCCGCTTACCTCGAAAGACGCAATGAGATCAGAGAGATGGCTGCGCCGCGGCTGGAAGCAGAAGTCCACTCGATTGCACCGCCGGTGGATGTCGTAGACTTTGTCGACCATATCGACTACATGGTGGACCTGATCGGAATCGAGCACGTGGGCATTAGCTCTGATTTCGATGGAGGCGGAGGCATCGAGGGATGGAACGACGCATCCGAGACTTTTAACGTCACGCTGGAATTGGTCCGTAGGGGATACCCAGAAGAGGAAATCGGAATGCTCTGGAGCGGCAATCTCCTGCGCGTTCTCGATGAAGTGCAGGAGGTAGCCGAGGAGATCCAATCGGGAGGGTAATCCTCAGTCTCCTCGAAGAGCGATCATCGGATCGGCCCGGCTCGCCATTCGAGCCGGTACCCAGCATGCTACGGTAGCTACCAGAGTGAACGCGGCCACAGTTATTGAGTAGGTCGCAGGATCGGTCGGTGAGAGATCAAATATCATGCTGGTCAAAAACCTCGATAAGATCACCGCACCAACCAGCCCGCCCACGAGGCCCGCGACGATCGGTCGCAGTGTCTCACCCATCACCATCTTGAGGACGGAAGTTTCGGTAGCCCCGAGCATTTTTCGCACTCCCAGTTCCCTCATCCGCCCCGTTACGCTGAACGAAACGACACCCGCTATCCCCACACACGCTAGCGCCCCGGCAACCAGTCCGAACACCGAAATCAGCAACGCGTTGAATTTTGGTCGGACGAGCCTTACTCCCAAACGGTCTTCCATCGTGGCAAAAGTGGCCACGCTGAGGTCGGGATCAAGATCGGCCAGAGCGGCTTCAATCGCTGGAACCACAAGTGTCGGCTGATCGCCACCTACCCTGATCAAGAGAAACGAAGCGTATCTGGGACGTTGTAGGTTGGGCCAGTAAATTTCAGGGGCGGTCGCCTCACCCGGAGTCAGGGGCGTTACGTCGTCCACAACCCCGACGACTTCGACTTCGCTCCCCCGCTCCGACATTCGCACCCGCTTCCCAACCGCTGCCTCGGAGCCAAAAAGCCGAGCTGCGGCAGAGCGATTCAAAACAGCGACCGGTTCCGCCAGCCGGTTGTCGCCTTCCGAAAACACCCTCCCCGCAACAAGGGACACCCCCAGGGTTTCCAGGTACCCGGGACCAACATCAAACCAATTGAGTTGCACGCCTTCGGAGCCTCCATCGTCTAAAGAACCGGCGGGTGCCGCGGAGACGGTGCCGTCCCCTCCACCAAAAAGTGGCCCCGCCGAAGCTGTGCCGGCCGAAACTACACCTGGTACCGCTTCAATTCTCTCCGTGGCTGCCAGAAACAAGCGTGATACATCAAAGCCGCTTTCATATTTCGCGTCAGACGCCAGCACCCATGTGGTGAGCAATCCCGAGGTTTCGAAACCCGGTGACCATTGGTTGAATTTTGTAAAAGTCTTCATCAGCAGACCAGCGCCAAGGAGCAGCACCAGGCTAAGCGCAACCTCTGCAACGATGAGACCCGACTGCGCGGCCCGATTGGATCCGGTCGACCCTCGGCCCTCGGTCCGCAGGGCCGCCTCCACATTCGTGCGGACGCCCTTCACCGCCGGGATCAAACCGACCGCTATTGAAGAAATCGCGGTTACGATTGTGAGGAACAGAGCGGCTCGCCAATCCATCGACACTTCGTGAAGCCTCGGAATAGCTGCAGGCGCCAGAGCAACAAACACGGAAACACCCGCACTGGCAACGAACCAGCCGAACAGCGCACCACCCATCCCCAACCATAGGTTCTCAAACAAAAGCATCCTGGACACTCGAAAAGGCGCAGCGCCAATCGCAGACCGAATCGCTATTTCGCGCGATCGCCTTGTGGTACGAGTCAGAATCAGATGAGTGATATTTGCACATCCCACCAGCAGGACCAGGGCCACTGCACCGAGAAACGCCAGCAACGTTGTGCGCGAATCGCCAACAACCCAATCCTTTAGTGGCCTTGTCGATACGCCCCAACCCAGATTCGTCTCGGGATATTCGGACGCAAGGGCCCGGGCTATCGCCGTGAGTTCCTGCCGGGCGGGGTCCGGGGCCACACCTGACTTTAACCGTCCGAAGGCTCGAAACCCGCGCCAATTCCTATTCTCGGGGTCGGCCGAATCGAATCGAATTGGAAGCCACATGGCGACTCCCCGCATTCCAGGAACCTCTGCCCCCGGAGGCAATACTCCAATTATTTCGTATGACTCGTCGTCGAGGCTGATTGTCGACCCAATCGCCGATGGGTCTTCACCAAAACGAGACCGCCAGGCGTCGTGGGTTAAGACAGTTACGGCTTGAGCCCGATCGCTTCGTTGGAACAGCCGCCCTATCGTCGGTTGAAACGCAAAGACATTGAAAATTTCCTGGTCAGCCAGCCCCACGGACACCGCTTCCGAACGGCCGCCGTTGGACATGTTATGGGACCAACCCCTCGCCGCGGCTATCGCGACGTAGTTACTGGCTCGCCGATTCCAATCGGCCACGTTGACAAATGAATTGGAGCAAAAGCCTCCACCTTCCGGGTCGGTCTCGCAAAGCAATTGAATGTCTTCTGAATTCTCATACGGTAGCGAATCGAACAAAATGCTGTTCACAACACTGAACACTGCCGTGTTCGCGCCTATGGTAACAGCCAGTAGTCCCACAATGAGAATGGAATACCCGGGAGCTCTAACCACCGACCTCAATGCCCACCACAAATCCATACCTATGTCCGACGATGCTCCGATCCGACTATTTCTCGGACTGGATCGACCTCGACTCAAACCACTCACCCTGTCCCGCAGCCCTTCACCAAACATCGAAAGCACCATTTTCACCCAGACCGCCACGTATACGACTTTCCCTTTGTGAGCGGCAACCTCCAAACGGGACTTGATCGTGCCCAGCAAGTCGTCGCCGAAACGTCTCCTGAATTGAGGAGAATAGACTTTTAGCAAGAACTTCATCATTCTGAGGGAGCCGTTTTTGCCGTCAAAGTTTCTCATGGACCGGCAAGCCTCCGTACCCGGGCGTCGGTACCAAGGGCAACCAATCTTGCCGCTTCGGCACGGAGAACTCCCCGTCCCTTTTTGGTGAGGCAATAGTACCGTCGCCTCTCGTCGGTTCCTGATTCATGAGGTGCGGCGCCCACAATCCCGTCGTCGGATAACTTCTTCAGTCGTCGGTAGAGTTGGCTTGGTTCCAGCGTGATGCCACCAGAGGTATTTTCTTCGACCCGCTTAATGATTCCCCAGCCGTGCAGCTCATCGTCTTCCAAAGCAAGCAAGATGTGAAAAAATTCTGGTTTCAGCGGCAGGTATTCCTCAAACTCAGTCATACGCGCAACCATCCTGAAGGTGTCTTTACAATCACAACTGTCAGTCTCTAGACTCTTAGTCCTGATTTTTTACACCCACCCAAAATCCAGGTTCCAGATTCCCGAGGGTCCATCCCTCTCAAGAATTCAGGTAGTCCTCCCAAAACCAACCGGATAGTTTTGTGGAATGAACCTGCTCTCCAAGACCCGCAGCTCTTTCCTGTTGGCGGGTGCCGTTTTTTTCTCGGCCTGCGCGCCTCCGCCATCGGAATCGGCAGACACCGTGGTCCTTATCCACGGCCTGGGGCGCAGCGCCCGGTCGATGGCAATCCTGAGCACCCGGCTGGCAAACGCAGACTTTAGAGTAGTCCGGTTCGGGTACCCGTCGCGGTCGGAACCTATTGAAGCCCTCGTCGACAGCCTGGAAATTTTTCTCGACACCTGCTGCGCGGGCGACGACAGCGATGTCCATTTCGTAACGCATTCCATGGGAGGTTTACTGGTCAGGAGCTACCTCGACCAGGAAGGTGAGCCGTTCACCGGGCGAGTTGTGATGCTGAGCCCACCCAATCAGGGCAGCGAAATAGTTGACGCGTTCGCAGATTCCCCGATGCTACGCCACATGCTTGGACCCTCGGGTTCACGACTGGGGACCGGCTCCACCGGTATTCCTGGTCAACTCGGCCCGATCGATTTCGAGTTGGGCATTATTACAGGCGACCGCACACTAAACCCCATCGGTTCATGGCTGATTCCCGGGCCGGACGATGGGGCGGTTGGAGTCGACAGGGCCCGGATCGAAGGCGCTGCCGATTTCAAGGTGGTCTCAGCCACGCACACGTTCATCATGAACGATCAGGAAGTGGCAAGAGACGTGGTCTCCTTCATTCGCACCGGAGCCTTTCGAAACTCCAGCCCCTGAGAACACACTAATCCGTTACGCAGGGCACCCTCGCCTCGGTCGGGGGTAAATCCAACCACTTTGGTGCATCATGTCCTCGAACCACGCCGGATTAAAATACCATGCATGTCCTTCCGTCTTTGCTTTTTGTCGCCGCATTACAATTCCAGGCCCCGGGGTTGGAGTTCCCCAGCGGAATTACTCTTGATTCCGACGAGAATATCGTCGTTGCGGACCGCAGAGCAAACCGCGTTTTCCGTGTCGACGCGACTACCGGAAGTGTCGAAGTAATCGCCGGGAGCGGACGCGCTGGTTTCTCGAACGATGGCAACCTCGCTATCAACGCCGACCTACTTCACCCCGAGTGGGTGGCCTACGACGCGACGGGCAATCTGTTCGTTGCTGATCGCGGGAATCACCGCGTTCGGAAGATCGACCACAGGACTGGAGTGATCACCACAGTCGCCGGCACCGGGGAGTTTCTCTCCAATGGAGACGGGGGCCCGGCAACCGAGGCAGCCCTGACCAATCCCTTCGGAATCGTTTTTGACGAAAGCGACAACCTTTTCATATTCGACACTGAAACCCACATGATCCGTCGGGTGGGTGCCGAAACCGGGGTCATTGAGACTGTTATCGGATCAGGCGTGGAGGGTTTCAGTGGAGACGACGGCCCAGCCGAGCAAGCACAATTGCGACGTCCACACAATGGAGTGTTTGACCGAGAGGGAAGTCTGGTTTTTGGCGACAGTTTCAATCAAAGGATACGACGTTGGAACCCTGCAACCGAGTATGTAACTACGATTGGGGGAAACGGGGCACAAGGCGCCGTCAGAGTTGGCGTGCCGGCGACCGACACTCCATTCACATTTTTCGGTGGCTTCGCGTTGGGCGCGAACGGCGACATCGTTTTTACCAGCCTGGATAACCGCATCTTCAGAATCAACAGCGCATCCGAACGCATCGAGTTAGTGGCTGGCACCGGTGCAGAGGGATTCGCCGGTGACGGTGGTGCGGCAAGCCTTGCCCAACTTGCCACCCCATACGGAATTGCGATAGCCGACGATGGGACCATCTTCTTCGCTGATGCCGGTAACAGTCGGATCCGGAGAATAGACCATTCCGGAATCATTACGACCGTTGCAGGAAATTGAAGTGAGTCGTTAAAGTGGCGTCCCCGAAAGGGAGGACGTGTACCACCCGGCCCCCCGGCACCACAATCCAACGCCACAATCTCAACTTCTGACTCCTAACTTCCCTCCGGTTCCCCAAACGGTACTCAATCGCCAGATTTTGTTCGGAGCTAAGGCACTCCGAACATAACCCTGACCTGGAGCCCCACATGTACCTGTACGTTGAACTTTGGAAAGCCCGTCCAAAATGGCTCGAACTCACCGCAGAGCAGCGCGGAGAGTACTTCGAAGGAGTCGGTTCTGCGATCGAATCGCTGCTCGAAGGAGGTACCGAGTTGGTCGGTTTCGCTCTCAACGATAGCGACACTCCTCACCGCGCAGGCTACCGTTATATAGCCGTATGGAAAATGGCCGACCTGGATCAGGTCAAGGCGCTCGAGAACAGCGTTGAAAGCGCCGGTTGGCACGAATATTTCAAACAGGAAAATGCGAGAGGTCAAATCATTTCGCCCCCTGACGCTTTGGAAGATATGGCCACCCTGTAGAGAATCGAGCGGGAGAACCCATGGAGAGGATAAAACGTTTGATGGCTCACATGTGGTGGGCCGATGAGATAATTCGGGGCGCCCTGAAGGCGGACGGCTACCCACACGCTGAGGCACTTGAACTCTACCTCCATGTACTGGGCGCCGAGCTGATATGGCTGGATAGGATTCAGTCGTTACCCCAAAGCGTGGAGGTATGGCCCGAAGGCGATCTGGAGACCTGCTTCGCCCTGGGATCGAATGCGCGCGCACGGTACGAAGCGTATATCAACGGCCTCGGTGAGAATGAGCTTCACAACCAAGCATCGTATGTGAACAGTGCGGGTCAAAGTTTCGAGACGGAAGTCGGGGACATCCTGACTCACGTTGCTTTACACGGATCTTATCACAGGGGACAAATTTCATCCCTTCTACGTGGTACCGGAGCGAAACCCGCTCCATCGGATTACATCGCGTTTGTGCGGGGAGTGGCTGCTGCCACGCGTGACAACGCAACCAAAGATTGATCACAAGGCCGGAGCCGAATGGAAATACGCCGACTCGCCAAACAGGATATTGCACTTCTGGGCAACGTGTCCGCGGATGTATTCGACAATTCTATAAACAGCGAATTTACCAGGGAGTTTCTGACCGATCCCCGTCATCATATCGTGGTCGCAATTGTGGAAACCGAGGTCGTCGGTTTCGCCTCGGGTGTCCACTATATTCACCCGGATAAACCCACCGAGCTTTTCATCAACGAAGTTGGCGTCGCCAAGGCCTATCAACGTAAGGGCGTTGCAACCAGGTTGCTTGAAGAGTTGTTAGCTCTTGGCAAGGAACTCGAATGCGTCGAGGCGTGGGTACTAACTGAGTTTGGGAACGCGCCGGCCCGCGCACTTTATGAGTCCGTCGGCGGACAAGAAGACCCAAACCCACCGGTTCTTTACTCTTTTCGTATTTGAGCCTGACAGTTCATTTCGGGATACGAAGCTCGCCGAAGTGGTAGATTGGATAAGGACTATATGCTCACCGGGACGCGGCAGGGTTGAGGCCGAGTAGCAACTGGTTGGGAGGAAGGTTTGAAGATGAAGGCCGATGTAGATATGGCAAGAGACGATGCGCCCCCAACAGGGAGTGCGACAAGAACGTTGCTTCTTTGTTTACTCATTCCAACTATTGCGTGCGAGCGTCAAGTTCCGACCCTGGTCGCAACCGTCCAGGATAGCGCAGACATCGAGATAGTAATTAATCCCCACACGTCGAACACCACTCCTCGATTCGCCCAGCTTGATTCGGCTCCTCTGGTGATCGGTGCCCTGGACGGAGAAGATGCGTACACATTTTCATCAATCAAGGATCTGCGCGGCCTCCCCGGAGGACGTGTATTGGTTGCGGAGGCGAGCGCTAGAGAAATTAGGATTTTTGACTCAGCGGGAACTCACCTTACCAGCCTTGGTGGCCCCGGAGAGGGCCCGGGGGAATTTTCCAACCTGACCGGAGTGGCGGGTATATCGGGAGACACCGTTTGGGCGTGGGACGTTCGCAATCAGAGGCTCTCGTCATTTTTGTTGACGGGAGAATATCTCGATGCCATCACATGGCAGGGACCACCCCCCGACCACATTTCCGCGCTTCATCGGCTGGGAGATGGATCGTTTGTCGCGATGTCTCGCTGGAGGCCCGGTAATCCGTCTGTGGACTCGTACGACCTAATGGTTGTTCGAGACACATTCGTCCTTCGGCATCTTGGCTCGGATCTAACCGATCTCGACACAATCTCAGTGACGGCCGGGCCGGAATCGCTTCGAGAAAACCTAATCCAACCGGGCAGCGGCAACCTCGGATTTTCAGTACGGACCCGAGAGATGGCTTTCCCCTTTGCACGCAACGCCTATTACGCCGTCGGTCGAGAAAGCATTGTTCTGGGCGAAAGCGACTCCTTTGAGTGGCTGACCATCGCCCCCGGCGGTCAGCTCCGACGAATATCGCGACTACCGGAATTCGATCGACCGATCGACGGTGCGGAAAAAAACGAGGTCCAGAGTTGGTTGGAAGGTCTTGAAAATCACACCACCACTTCCTCCGACCATTCCCGCTTTCCATGATTTGAAACTCAATCCAGATGGGCGCGCATGGTTTAAGGCATACGAAGTAACACCGAAAGACACGTCAATCTGGTATGTCTTCGAAGCAAATGGGGTTTTTCTCGGCAAAACCGCGATTCCGGGCGACTTGCGAGTTTATGGCGTTGGAAGGGACTACGTTTTGGGCGTGCGAATCGACGAGTTCGATGTGCCGTACGTAGTCCGGTATGGAATTACGAACTAGCACACACAGCGGGAGCTATACCCCTTGAATCCGTTCTACTTCACCCTGGCCGCGTTCGTAGTTCTTTCGGTAGGCATCGTCGTCGAGTGGATCTGGAGCCGCCGTAAATTAAAAAAGACCCTGAGAAAGGAATGGGGAGTCGTAAAGCCAATCACGCGTATCGACAGCTACGATGCGCCCGAAGCATGGCGAACGCTTTACAACGGAGATGAACCGGCTGGAATCGACGAGCGTACGTGGGAAGATCTCGAACTCAAAAACGTCGTTGCAACGTTAGACCGAACAATAACCGGACTCGGAACTCAGGTACTCTACAGCCGAATGCGCTCGGGAAGATTTTGGAGGGAGACCCCCCTACTCGAGACACTGTCGAAACGTTTTCAGACCGACCCGGAGTTGAGAGAAAGGGTTGGAATCCAACTGCACACAGCAGGACCAACCCTCGGCAACGGACTCTGGTTAATCACAAGCCCAACGACTATCACGATTCGCTGGTGGTACTGGTCGTTCCCTTTCCTCTCCCTCGCAATGTTCGCTAGCCTGATCGCTATCCCACTCGACCCTCGCGCGTTGATCGTAACCGTAGCCGTTGGGACAGCTAACATGGTGGCCCGGGCTGCCACGGCGAGGCAACTCACTCTTCTGCTAAATCCGATTCGTCAAATGGCACCTTTGATCGGAACAGGAAAACGCTTAGTCAGGACGATACGGAAAGACCTCGGTGATCATTCGGAGATTGAGCGAGACCTCAAACACCTGCGCCCACTCCGCCGAATCGCAAGGTGGGTCGGACCCGATGTGTATAGAGTTGGCACAGTTGCGGCCAGCATATGGGAATACCTCAACGTCCTCTTTATTCTCGACGCAAACGCATTTCTCCTTAGCGCTCGACGCATGAAATCACTGGGACACGTGCTTGCGCGAGTTGCTCATTGGGTGGGCGATGTGGATCTCGCGCTGGCAGTCGCATCCCTCCGTTCAGAACCTCGTCGGTGGTGTGTGCCGACCTGGTCGGAAACACCGACAACCGACACTACCGAAATCTGGCATCCACTGGTCGAAGCACCCGTATCCAACGACATAGAACTTCGCTCGGGGGGTGGAATCGTCATTACCGGCGCCAATATGTCCGGTAAGAGTACCTACCTCCGGACAGTGGGCATCGCCGCAGTGCTAGCTCGAGCGCTAAACACCTGCCCCGCTTCTTCGTGGACCGGGCGCGCCTACCGGGTCCGTAGTCTCATTGGAAGAAGCGACGACCTGGCGGCGGGCAAAAGTTATTACCAGGTCGAGGCGGACGGCGTCGTTACGATGCTGCAGCAATCCGAGAGCCGAGTGCCAGCCCTTTTCTTGTTAGATGAATTACTGCGAGGTACCAACACAGTCGAGCGGCTTGCAGCGGGTCAAACCGTGCTGCGAGCTCTGGTCACGGGTAAGAAAGGACCTACTCCACATACCGTTGTCGTAGCGACTCATGATGGAGAGATGGTTTCTATGCTGGCGGGCCTTTACGAACCGTGGCATTTTCGGGAAACCATCTCAAACGGGGAGTTGAATTTCGATTATCGCCGACGTGCCGGCCCGGCCACCACCAGAACCGCAATAGCGCTTCTGGCGATGTCCGGCGCCCCCAAAGCCGTTGTTCAGGATGCAACAAAGCGGGCGGAACAACTTGATGCCGCTCCACGGATCCCCGACGGCGCCTAAAGCGTATTGATTTCCGAAATCCCGGTGACGCGGATTGCAGAAAAGCACGGTCCAGAGTGGCACCATTCCAGACTACCGTGTACGGTGAAAAAGCTCTAAATCAAAAATAATTTTCCGGTTTCGGTACTATTGCAAACGATTACATTCCACCAAAGTGCCCCTGACCCAGTCCAATACGCTGCTCTCTTCGAAACGACTGGATGGAACGACAACTACCGCGCTACACCCGAGGACCTGGCAACCGCCATTAGCAGGAGTTGGTTCTCCATCAGCGCTTACGACAACGCTGCACTCGTGGGGTTCGGCAGAGTTGTTTCCGATGGCGTTCTCTACGGCATGATCTATGACATGGTTGTCTCACCATCCTTCCAAGGACGAGGAATTGGCACGGCGATTCTGACCAAATTGGTCGAGCGCTGTAGGGATGCTGCCTGAGAGACATCCAATTGTTCTCCGCTCGCGGCAAGGTACCATTCTATCAGGCACGTGGATTCGCCAGACGCCCGGATGAAGGTCCGGGTATGTCCTGGGTGGGTGAAACAGAGTGAATCTAAAATTGTGACCTGGCGAAGCATGTTTTGGTAATATTTTTGCTACCAACATTTTTCGAAGTGTTACATGAAGAGAGAATCCGTAAACCCCTGGGACCGGGGCATTAAATTCAACATGGACCAGGGAGAACTGGTTCAGGGCCTAACTCGCACCCTCTATTGTTCTGGCCAGGTTTCGGTGGACCCCGATAGTTCAGAATTAGGTATCGCCGTCATCGCGCCCGGCGATCTTCGCGGCCAAATGGGAAAGTCTCTCGCCAACATCGACGAATCATCGCCAAAGCTGAAATGTCTCGGGAGAACATCCTGCATCTCAAGTTTTTACTACCGACGTGGACGGTTTCCTGGAGAACTACGACGGGTACGATGAGTGGATCGGAAAAGCGGGAACCCGACCTTTGCAGTCGCTAATCGGCATCCAGCGACTGGTGCTTCCCGAGTTGATGGTAGAGATTGAGGCAGTCGAAAGAAACGAACTTTCCATGAAAAGCAGACTGACAAATCCCGAGCGATCGGTTCAATGACTGAAGGCAGATTTTCCCATCGTGTTGCGACGATGGACGATCTCGACGAGATCACGAGGTTAATGGACCTTTCAATAAGAAAGCTCGTCGGCGCCTACCTCGACGAGGCTGGAGTGGAGGCGTCGTTCGAAATAATGGGTGTCGACACCCAATTAATTAAGGACCGAACCTATTTCGTAGTTGAGTTTGAAAAAACAATAGTCGGATGCGGCGGTTGGGGACGGCGTGCAACCCTTTTTGGCGGCGACCACAGCGACGGGCGCGACGCACGGCTTCTTGATCCGGTTACGGAACCGGCACGGATTCGGGCCATGTATACACACCCACAGTTTGCTCGACAGGGGATCGGAACGCTAATCCTTGAACTGTGTGAAGCAGCAGCAACGGAAGCCGGTTTCTCTAGCGTTGAACTGGGGGGAACGATAGCTGGCGAACCTCTATACGCGAAACGTGGGTACTCAGTAGTAGAAAGGCTCAAGGTCACGTCATCCAAAGGTGTGACAGTGCCATGTGCGCGAATGACCAAATCAATCGCGCGAGCAAGCTAGAATGGCAACTGAAAAGGTGCCGAAGAAACCCAAAAAGAACCGGCACAGACCGACCATCCTTACCGTTTTCACTCTATGCGCAGTAGGACCAGGGCATCTTGGAGCTCAACAACTGCCCGACCTCCCCTTTCCCGTCACAAACAACGCCACCGCAGTGGACACTACAGGCGAGCGTCCAGCCTTCTACAGTTTCCTCGGCGTCGACCATACGAAAATCTGGAGCGGAATCACTAGCCGTGCCTTCCGGCTGACGCTTGGTGACACTGTGTGGACCGAGCTCCCGCAAGTTGACTCACGAGGCCGCATTGCTGCAACGGCTCAAGCGGTGGACGGCAGAGTCTTTGTTTTTGGCGGTTATACCGTGGATCAAGATGGATCCGAAAAGTCGCTGGGGAACGTCGACATCTACGATCCGAACACAAAAGTGTGGAGCCGGGGGCAACCAATCCCAACTCCGGTCGACGATGCGGTAAGCGGAGTCTGGAATGACTCTCTTATCTACCTCATCTCAGGTTGGCATGATATGGGTAACGTTCAACTCGTACAGGTTTACGATCCGTTTTCGGGTAGCTGGCGACAGGGCACGCCGATTCCGGGTCCCGGCCTGTTCGGACACACCGGCGGGATCGCAGGTAACACCATAATTTTCGTGGATGGAGTGCGCACGAGTAACTCGCGGCCTCGCTACACCATTGAGAGACGGTCATGGCGAGGTGATATCAATCCAGACGATCCGACATCCATTTCGTGGATAGAGATTGAGCAGCATCCCGGCCCACCGGTTTACAGAGGTGCTGGCGGAGCGTGCTCCGGCGCCGTAATCATCGCGGGTGGCACCGACAATCCCTACAATTACAACGGGATTGGTTATGACGGAGTACCTTCCATGCCATCTCACACAGTTTTTTCATACTCGGTCATCACAGACCAATGGGTACGCCTTCCGGACCTGAGCAATCCATCCATGGATCATCGGTCGTTACAAATGGTTGGTGCAAACGGGTTCTTGATTGGTGGAATGAGACAGAGTCAGGCGGTGATTGCACACGCGACTTCCCTTAGAGCAGATGGCGCGCTGGATATTTGCCAGTAACGGGCGTAACTCGTCAATAGCCTGACGGGGCGTGGGTCGAAGCCGAGCGTAGGGGAGCGCTGAGCAAATTCAGGTGTATGATCGGAATCGGCTTTTGAGGAGACTGTTATGTGGAAACGTTTGACCGCTCTGGTGACTGCCAGCTCAGCTACCTACCTCACGACTTTCTCTGCAACCTCCCTGGCGTTTGTCGGACTTTTTACGGGACACTGGCCCACAAATCTTTCTGAACTCATGAGTATCATCGCCATCATGGGTGGTACCGGCGCCCTGGCAACGTCGGCAATAAGCATCTTCCGTCGAAAGCAAATCGCCAATTCGACTGTTGGGCGCTGGCTCGGGGCGGTGGCAGTTTCGGGTGCACTGCACTCGGTACTTGTCTTAGGTTTGCTCTCAGCCGGAGTTACAGCCGCCAGTTGGCCGACGGCCCTGGCCATCCTCGCCGCACCCGCGGCAGCAAGTTCTGCACTCTTTATTCGATCCGGTAAGTTCGGTTTTCTCGGCTCCAAGCAGCCGGAAGCCCTCCCTCGGGGTTAAGAAAACCGCCAAGGCGGGGCACCCATCCGGGCGCCCCCGTTCAAGCTCAAAACATATCCCGGATATCGACATCAGCCGTATTCCAAACTGCTTCAAATTTTTGGCGCGCGTCGTGTGCATCCCTTTCCCTCCCCTGCTCCTCCAGTGCGCGAACCAAACCCGCGTACGACCAGCCATTTTCAGGGAATTGGTCCAGCGCCTCCAAAAATATTCGTTCGGCGTCCGACCAACGTTCGGCACGGAGCAACACTACTCCCAGTTCCTGTCGCACCGGGACTGACCACTCGGGTGGCTCTCCATAGAGCAACGCATCTTCACCGGACACCGCGGCTTCAAGATGGGCTACTGCATCATCGTACCTTTCCGATTCCGCAGCTATCCAGCCGGCCAGCGCGTGATACGCGATGGATAGCAGGTCCGCCGATTCATTGAACTCCATTCGGAGTGACTCCAGATCCGGGCCCTCAATGATCGTCCGTATTGCCGATAGATGCTGCCGCGCGCCGCCGATATCGCCCGCTGCAGCGAGTGCCCGACCCGTGGCATAGTGCCAGATACCGCTGGCATGAGCTAAAGTTTCGGATGGTTGAGGTTGAGCGAGTATGTCCTCCCACATCCGGAACCGAACCTGAAATTGAAGCGGTCGCATTTTCCAATGCTCCAGGAAACCCATGCCGGGTTGACCGATCATTTCCTGCGGAATCAAATCCGCCACCTTCCGAGAAGCTGAGACGGCATCCTCGCGCCGACCAATCATTGACGCTGCAAACGCCATGAAATCGTAGTTATGCGGGTAATAGCCCACAGTGTACATGCCTGGGCCCGGAGCTATGTCTTGAATGTAGGTTTCGTCGGCATGCACCGCGTGACGGTTTGCCTCAACAGCTTCCAGGTAGCGGCCCACCCGGATGTAGATATGCCCCGGCATATGCACGATGTGACCGGCTCCGGGCATCAATGCTGCCAAGCGTTCGGCACACGACACGGCCAGATCGGGGCGCTCCTTTTCCACAGCGTGAATCAAGAAGTGACATGCCCCGGGATGATTGGGATTGACAGCAAGCACCCCCTCCAGTGCGGCAACTGCTACTTCCATGCTCGGCTTGAGGACTTTTTCTTCAGTCCAGTAATCCCATGGTTGCAAATCCATCAACGATTCAGCAAACAGAACGGCGATTTCAGGATCATCTGGATAACGCGTTTTCAGTTCGGTCACCGCCGACGAATACGCTGAGTCCAGATACGATCTGTCCGCAGGAGGAACCAGTTCATACCGAACCGCCAAGGCTTCGATCAACCTCCTCTCCCGTTCCCCTGCATTCGACGCGAGACCGGCAGCCCGCTGCACTGCGCGATAGGCTGCAACGCCCGACGCAGAATCCATCGGCAAATTTATGTTCGGCCCGAACGCCAGAGCTTCTCCCCACCAGCACATCGCACATTCCGGGTCCAAACCTTGCGCCTCCCTGAACGAATTCACGGATTCAGCATGGTTAAACGCATAGTAAAGGCGCAGCCCCTGGTTGAAATATTCCTGCGCTGCGGCCACGCTCGTGCCGATTTCATAGCTGTGATCGCCAAGGTTTGTGAACAACTCGGCGGAACCGGCTCCCTCATGTTCCTGCGCGCCTGATCGTACAACGCCGCTGAACAACATTGGGCACACCAGGAATGCGCTGACAATTCTTTTTTGTGACTTCAGTTGATCCTCCATCAGGCTTTCGTTTAAACTAACTAGTCAGTCTATATCAACAATTGAATCCAGTCAATGGCGCGACTCGCTTTGCGCCGGATAGACAGAGGAAACGCCTTTTTTGCTGCTCATTTTACTAGTAGTAGACACTTGTCCGCGAATAGACTAATTGGTACAGTTAAACCATCTAATTCATCGGAGAACGATGCCTCGAAGTGGAGTAGACACCAAAGATAGGATTCTCGAAGCAGCCCGTCGAGAGATCATGCGCAGGGGGTTCGCCGCCACCTCAATAGATGCGATTCAGGATGCCGCGGGAATCAGTCGCGGAACTTTTTTCTACCACTTTCCGACTAAGGACCAACTCGCTCGTACCCTGCTGCACCGCTACGCAGAGTCTGATCGAGAGTTGGTCGATGGCCTGATGGCCCGGGCAGAAAAGCTTGCGAGTGACCCGCTCCAGCAACTACTGATCTTTGTTTCCCTCCACGAAGATCTTTTCGCGGACTCCGATGACTCCGATCCGGGCTGCCTTTTCGGGTCGTTCTCTTACGAAGCAGGGTTGTTCGATGACGAAACCCACCGGGCGATAAAGGGCGCCCTGAGGCACTGGCGTGCCGTTGTAAGCACGAAACTTGAAGCGGCAATTCTCCTCCACGAACCGCGAACGGCTGTCGACCCTACCCTGGTCGCGGATCTAGCATACGGCATTTTTCAGGGGGCGTTTATTCTTTCGAGGATGGAATCCAAAACCTCATTGATGATCGACCACATTCGCCAGTTGCGAACCCATATCGAGCTTTTGTTTGGAGTTGAAAACGCGAGCGAGCTACCGAGAAACACCACCCAGTAGTCTATTCCAAGAACATCTCTGTTTGCATTGACGAAACGGGGACGAATACCGAAGTTTTAACCGTTGTGGAGACGGGCGCCGCTGACATATCGACAGATGGGACGGGACAGGTGGAGGACGAAGAGAAGAATCAAACCTCGGTTGGTCAAATAATTGCATTTGGGGTAATTGCCGGAATTGTGGCTGGTGTAGCCACGTTCTTAGCCATGCGCTCGTTCGGAATGGGCATCAATCCGGCAACTGTCGCTGGGGTCGCAGGAGCTATCGCGGGTGGTATGATCCCTTCGCTTGTATCGAGGATCTGAGTGCATAGGCCAGCTTCGATTGTCACAGCGACGCCGAATTCTCTGGCGGTGGGCGCAGCGAACATCAGGGTGCCGGGACACACTTTCCTCTTCAGCGTTGTACGCCCGGCCCTTTCTAAGTGAAAATAATGGGCATGGGTTTCGTATAACCACCGGTTACGATCACCATGGTTTTCGAGGCCAAATAACTAAAGCCTCCCGGCGGGAACCCAACTTTCTGGGAGGGGTTTCATTGCTATACATTGTCCCCTGACAACCTTTTGAGATCAAATGAACCCTCAAACGCCAACAATCGCCCCAAATGACTGCTACACGTTGCTTTCGCTGGTTGAGGCTCCCAACTACGCGTACCGCATCTCCGCGATGGTCACCGATCTCACCGGTGGACGGGTGCGTCTCGAAGCGGGAAACCTGCACCGAGCGCTACAGAAGTTAGTACGACAGGGACTTTTAGAGACAATTCCAACTCCACCGGGAGCAACAGGCGACAATCGGCGGAGGTACTACGAGTTGACCGACCTTGGGCGACGTGCCCTTGCCACGCAGGCAGTACAAATCGGTGACCTCGCGGCCGCTCTGGGTCGCGCGCGCCCGCGCCTTGAGGCGGAAGGCTGACGTCACGTTGCAAAACGAACCGCTGAGCGTAAAAGCCGCTTTAGTTCTTTACCGCGCCCTCCTGGTACTCTACCCCGCGCGGTACCGGCGTGAACATCGTGATGAAATGGAGGCGTTCCTAGAAGAACGTTGCGAAACGGAATACAGAACTGGTGGGGCTACCGGAGTGGCGTTAACCGTGTCGTCATGTGTCGGTGATCTCCTCTGGCACGGAACGGTCGCAAGGACTAGGGCAGCAACCGAACGGAGCCGATCGGTCTTCAAACCCGATCCAAACCGTGAGGGAATTGGCAACATTGGCCGTGATTTGCTGCTGGCAGTGAGGTCCCACCTACGGGCGCCGCGGTTCGCGCTTATCACCATCGCTATCATCGGAATCGTTGCCGCCGTCAATCTCGTAAGTGTCGCGTTTGTGCAACGTGCTCTTCACTCTGGATCACTCTACAGCACCTCATCACGTCTCGTACAGGTTTTTGCGGACGTCCCGGCGGCCGACGTCACGAAGGTCGGACTTTCATGGCAACATTTCCTGCGTCTTAAAACCCCTCAAACAGTTGAATCGCCGTTCGAACATATTGCGTCCCATACGCAGCCGACCAATGTCCTCGTGCGGCGTGGCCGGGGGACCCAGGTGGTCACGAGGACCGCCTACGCCACCGCTTCGCTCCTACCAACACTCGGCGTCGAACCGGTGCTGGGGCGGCATTTTTCCACAGCGGAAGATTCGCCCGGAGGCGAACGCGTCGTGATCATTGGGCCCGACATTGCCCGCCAGTTCTTTGGTACGGCAGACCCCATCGGCGCAGCCATCGAAACAAACGGAATAACCCGGACTATTGTGGGAGTCCTGCCTCCGGCTTTTAGACTTCCCGGCGAGTTCCGATCGGTCGAACGTACGCAGATTATTCTACCACTTCCGATTGACGATGCGTTCAGTGCGCCGAATCTCAATTTTCAAGTCGTCGCAACTCTGAGGAGGAGGGGTGATGAAGACCAAGCACGTAAGTGGATCCAACGTCAAATAAGCCTCGATCCGGGCCCTCGGATCAATGCGTCCGTCATAGGTTTCCGGAGTGAATTGATCAACTCGGTTGGCCTACTAGCATTAGTGATGCTGGGAACCGGTGGATTACTCAGCCTCGTCGGGTACGCGAACGTCTCCTTTCTTTCGATAGCCCGGGCGCAAGAGAGAAACTCCGAATTTTCGATCCGAAAAGCGGTGGGGTGTAAACCAAAAAAACTCAGTATCCAGTTGGTTTCGGAGTGGACGTTGCTGGCGGGGGCTGGCACCGCCGTTGCGATCATCCCGGCAGCTTGGTCCACCGAAGCGATTTCTTCGGTTCTGCCCACATTAGCATTCCTCGCCGAAACTCAAATCGGGATCACCACCGTATTCGTCGCAGGAGTGAGTTCAATCATTCTGGCCATAACGTTCGGCGCTCTCCCTATGGTCCTAGCCGCTCTCAGAGTTCGCCCTGGCGGGAGCACAGGGCAACTTCGGACCGACCGCATTCCCCTTCGAGATTTTGCGTTGGGATTGCAACTGGCCCTGGCGACCGCCCTCAGCGTCGGATCGGTTTTGATGGTGAAAACAATCAATAACCTCGACGGAGTTAGCACCGGCATCGCGCAAAACGACGTGCTGCTGTTGCCGCTCGGGTTTTCAGGCTTCACATCCCGCGGCGGGGGCGACCGACACACTCTTCTCGAAGAGCTACGGTTTCGGCTAAATGGCATTGAATCCATAGATGCGGTCGGGTTTATATCAAGATCCCCCCTTCCACCATATCCCACCGATCTGTCATTCGAAATTCAGGGGCGCGCCTCTCCGTCGGATCAAATACCAAATGCCGATTGGGCGGCGATCAGCGGAGAGTATTTTCAGGCCGCCGGAATCAAACTGATCGCGGGGAGTTATCTCTCTCACGCCGAAACCGTTCCGGAAGCAGTCGTCAACGAGGCTATGGCCTCCAGGTTCTGGGATAACGGTACCCCGGTGGGGGGCCAGATCCGAGCCTATGGCAAGTGGTTCACGGTCGTGGGCGTTGTGGAGAGCACGAGCAACCGGGGACTCGGAGCTTCACCTCGAGCGGAGGTTTATTTTCCGACGCAGCAACTTGGCGTTACAAACACCGGATCACTCAACGTCACACTCGTTGCGTCAACGACGCTCGAGCCCGAACGCCTCCTGGCAATTGTGAGCAACGAACTGGATCCACGGTTCGCCGCCGGTGTCCCGATTTCATCGGACGAACTGTTGAGGGCATCCATCGCCGACAGGACACTCACGATGATGTTCCTTACCACTTTCGCAGTCATTGCCCTTGTACTGACGGTGGCCGGAGTATCAGGTACCGTAGCGCTTTCAGTGAGACAACGAACCAGGGAGATGGGGCTCCGTGCCGCATTGGGCGCTACTCGCTTCGACGTAGTCACCATTTTCCCCCTCAGTCAGGCTCCAGCGGCTCTGTTTGGCCTAACCGCAGGCCTAGTTCTCTCTTCCCGGCTGGCTCAACTCATGGAGCCCATGCTCTACGAACCGCAGGCGTTCGAATCAAAGGTCTTCGCTGTAGTACTCGGCATAATAATACTACTGTGGACCATTGCCGCGTTTTCACCGGCAGTACTTGCCACCAGGCAAGCCCCAGCCAACAACCTGAGATAGGGATCGACAACCCCGCCGGGGAACAAAAAGGTTTCATTGTGTATTAACATTGTGCAATAACAATGTTAATACTGACACCCAAAGACCAAAAGCCAATGAAAACCGAAACCACCAGGTCCCGCTCGGCTACACATCGACTCGTCGCCGCTTTTTCTGTCGCCTTAGCCCTGGCCTGTGGAGGAGACGGCCCGACCCCACCGCCTGCCGACGGAGGCGGTGGCGGCACACCTCAAATCACTACCGTAGTTTTGGACGCTAGCCTGGATACGCTCGAATCACTTGCCTCATCAATCATCCTCAAGGCGGCGGCAGTCGACGCATTGGGTGATACACTCGATGCGAGTTTCGAGTGGGCAAGCAGCGACCCTGCAATTGCCTCGGTGAGCAGCACTGGTCGAGTCGTTGCTGTGGCCAACGGCACCACGACGGTTACAGCTACAGCGGACGATCAATCCGGTTCAGCAACGATAGTAGTCAAACAAAAGGTGGCGCGTGTTTCACTGACCGCTACCGTACAATTTATCGCGCCGGGCGATACAGTGACGTTTGTCATCGAAGCTCTCGACGCGAGAAACAACTCGGTCGCTGATGCTTCGGTCTCGGCCACTTCGTCCGACGAATTGGTAATATCAGTGACGTCGGTTGGCACGGCAATTGGCATTGCAAACGGTCGCGCCACCATAGTCGCATCCTCCAACGGGGTTTCCGAGACATTGGACATTTGGGTGGGTGAGGACGTTTCGGGCTCGCTGGCAATCGTTGGTGCCGGGGTCGTGGACACCGTTGGAACGGTCATGGCTACTCCCATGACGATCATAGTCACTGGCGGAGTCATCTCCGCGATCGGTCCGGTCGGATCTGTCTCAATACCGGCGGGAGCGTTCGTTGTGGACGGCACCAACCGCTTCGCGGTGCCCGGCCTGGCAGACCTGCACACCCACGTTGGATTCGGATTGAGCCCTTCGAACTTGCTTCAGTATGTAGCGGCCGGAGTAACCACCATTCTGAATTTGGGTCACTTTAACGACGCCGAGTTTGCCACAGTAAGGCAACAGGTTTCCGCAGGAACCCTACTCGGTCCAACTATCCATTCAGCTGGAAAGGTCCTGGACGGTCCCACCAGCCCCAACGTCGGAAGCGCGGTTTTTAAAATCGTCTCCAACCGTACCGAAGGTATTGCGGCGGTGCAAGCAGACCAGGCCGCTGGCCATGACTTCATCAAAGTCTACAACGACCTCGATTCTCTCACCTACATAGCAATAGCCGAGGAAGCGAGACGATTGGGAATGCCCGTGGTCGGTCACGGCGTTCGTAGGGTTGGACTGGACGGTTTGGTAGCCGACGGCATGGATGCGATCGCCCACGGAGAGGAAATTTTCTACACCCACTTCGCAAGTACGATTGATACGAGCAAAATCCCCTCCGCGGTCGCGACCATTCAAATCGGAAACACGTGGGTCATGCCGAATCTGTCGACCTTTTTCAGGATCGCCCAACAATGGGGAAACACGGCGGCCTACTCGGCGATGAAAAGCGAACCTGAATTTCGATACATGCACCCCATCTGGATCGGCTCGTGGGACAACATACATGCAGGTAGCTTCGGCAACCGATCGGGCACTCTTTTCCCCACGTTCGCCTTTCTACAGGTGCTGATGAGGGAATTGGATGTTGCTTCGGTCCCCTTCCTGCTTTCAACCGATTCTCCGGGAATTCCAGGGATGTACCCGGGTGCCAGCATTCATTTGGACATGCAACTATTGCAGGATTCCGTCGGCATGTCCCCTGCAAGGGTCCTTCAAGCCGGCACAAGCAACGCAGGGAAATTCGTCGGCGACCGGTTGAACCTGCCCACTCCTTTCGGTGTCATCGAAGTCGGCGCTAGAGCTGATATCATCCTCGTCGGCTCCGATCCTACGGTTGACGTTCGGGTCCTGCGAAACCACCTCGGAGTGGTGGTGAAAGGTCGGTGGATGAGCCGTTCTACGCTGAACTACATGTTGGAACAGCAGGCTCAGAGATTCGGCAATTAGTGACAGCATGCCGAGGGAGGGGCCGACAAGCATTTGCGAACCGTCCCCTTCCGAGAAACGATACCTAAATCTTGTCCTCCAAAATTTCATGTCTGGGTTGAGGGATTACCACCTTCTCAACCAGCAAGCCTTTCCCTTTGATCGCGTCAGCCCCGGCCTGGACAGCCGTTTCAACAGATGCTACGTCTCCAGTTAGAGTGACATAACCCTTCCCACCAATCGCCATGGCGAGATGGACTTCGATCAATTCAACTGCGGCTGCCTTAACCGCAGCATCGGCGGCTTCAATAATGGAGGCCACCGAAAAGGTTTCGATTATCCCTAAGGCTCCGGTGTTTTCCACTACTCTTGTTCCGCTAATCGCGGGGAACACATCTGGATGCACGTTAGGGATCAGCAGGTCGTCCACCACGGTGTCTGCCCCGATCTCCAGGCCAACCTCGATGCTTGAGTTGACGGCTTCGGTTTTCCCTGCCACCATGACCATGAATTTCCCCGGGCAGATAGAGCGGTTGAACATAATCTTAACGTCGGCGGCTTTTAGCAGAGCGTCGGCGACCTCGTAGCCGCGCGCAATCGAAGTCAACTCAATTAAACCAATCGATCTTTCCATCTAACTCGCCTTTGCCGACAAATAGTCGTCATTTCGTTATTGAGATTCGGTCTCCAACCGCGACAACGGTACCATCAATGCTCGCATGAACAGGGACACTCAACCCAGAATCGGCACGGGCAATCTTGTCGCCAGCCCTTACCCCGGATCCGACAGTTACGAGAGGCACGGCCGCAGCCCCTACGTGCTGGCTCACCGGTATGTCTACTCTGTCACCGGTTCCCGGATATTCCACCAGTCCGGCATGTCCTTCCAATCCAGTGAGCCCGAGTCGCCGCATCAGGCGCCCCGTGGGCACGTTGCGATACTCCTTCAACTGATGGACTTCTTTCATCATGTCCTGCTGCTTCGAGGGAGAGAGCCAGAGGTCTTTGTCCCTCAAATCCCGTTTCGTAGTAGCGCAGACTCCTTTGGGATCGAGGTTTTCTGGACACGCCCACAGCGAACAAACATTACACTCACAACATGCCTGTGCCCAGTGAGTTAACGTCTCTGAAAATTCGCCCGTGGTAAGAAGGGAACGCATGACCAGGTGCGGTTGAATCGGATAGCCGAGTAAATAGCGCGGGCACATCTCGGTACAAAGTGAACATTGGTCGCAAGCCGACTTACCGAATCTCCGAAACGCCTTTTCCGGTTGACCCTTTCGTACCGCGACCTTTGAGTCCGCTGGAACGGCAATCAGCCCGCTGGTCAAGCGCGTGACCGGGGCGGTGAGGTCGTCGGTCAAGCCCCCCATCATCGCCCCGCCGTCAATGAGAACGAAATCTTCGATAGTGAGCCCGCCCGCCGCCCCGATCAGATCGCTGTAACTCGTGCCCAGGGGCACCCACGCGGTAAAGGGGCGCTTCACGTGCCCCGTAACGGTAAGTATGGAATGTGTTACAGGATACCCCTCCACGGCTCGGTGGACGTTGTAAAGAGTCTCCACGTTCTGCACAACCACTCCAATATCGGGAGGGTATCCTCCTGCCGGAATGCGTTTACCGGTCGCCAGGTACACTATTTCGTATTCGTCACCGGCGGGATAGACGTCTTCCATCTCCAGGATGGAAACATTAGCCGGGAGGTGGGGGGTCAACGCGTTGATCGATTCACGACTTTTTTCCTTGATCGCGATGACTCCCATCGAAGCACCAGTTTGATCCATCGCCAGCAGCAGCCCAGAAAGCACCTCTTGCGGGTGGTTTTCCATCAGGGCGTGATCCTTGTATAGGAGCGGCTCGCATTCGGCCCCGTTCGCTATCACCAGTTCCGCTTTGGTGGAGAGTTTCTGATAGGTGGGGAACCCTGCTCCCCCTGCACCCACTACTCCTGCGGCTTTGACGAGTTCAATCAAACTGTTTGTCCGTGCGTGTCCCATATTGGGACCGAAAGTAAGTGACATTTCGACCCGGGGCTAGAACATAAACATGGCGGTTCACCGATTCGTGCCGCTCGACAGGTGCCAGACCCTTTACTCGGTGGCCAGCTCTGGAGACATTTAGGCATCATGAAAGACAAACCTCAATGGATTGCAGTCGGCATCGTCGTAGCCACAATGTTTGGGCTATTGACGGTTGCCACCCTGGTTTCTGGCGACATGTTCCTCGTCGCGGAGGGAAGCGACGCGCCTTCGTTCGAAGCTGCCCGGCTGTCAGGTCCCGATACGCTTTCGCTGGAAAATTTTTCAGGCAAAGTAGTACTGCTAAATATCTGGGCCACCAACTGCCCTCCATGCGTCGAGGAAATGCCATCGCTGCAGCGCCTTCACGATGCGATGGGATCGGATGAGTTTTCCGTGGTAGCCGTGAGCACCGATGTCATCGGGCGTTCACGCGTTTTGGATTGGGTTACGGAACGGGACCTCACTTTCGAGATCCTGCACGACGCATCAGGAACGATCGACCGTGACTATCAGATAACCGGACTGCCTGAAACGTTCTTGATCGACCGCAACGGAGTCATTATTCGTAAAGTTATCGGCGCTCGCGAGTGGGACAACGAGTTCGAGCGAGGAATGATCCAGCGGGCACTAGATGACCGGGAGCAGAGAGCCAAAAGCGGGGGGCAATAATCGGAACTTAGTTTCGGTTAACAACTTTTTCCACGGCCCTGAACGCGTTGATCAAGCCGGCACCGGTTCTATTGTCCTTACCCGCCGGGGCAATCTCAGTCGCAGTTTCTTCCATCAATCGCTTCACCTCCCAGGCAGGCAAATCAGGGTCCGCCGACAACATTAAAGCGGCGACTCCCGAGGCATGCGGACCACTGAAAGAATTCCCCCGCACGAAGTTGTTGGGATCTAGGTAACCACTCCCATCCTTGTGAATCACGGGATACCCGGGCCCTGGGAAAGCGGCAACATCGGGTTTGGTGAGTGATGGATAATCGTTGTAAAACCTCACGCCAGACCATTCAACCGGCCCCATCGAGCTAAATGGAGCTAGCGTCAACATGCTATCGACGCCACCAACACTTATGACCGAGGGTATCCCCTCGGGAATACGCTGTTGCACCGGGATGCGTGTGGTTTGCCGAAAATTCCCGGCACCCGACACCGACACCAGGCCTGCGATAGTTGCCTGTTCCGCCATCAGCCGCCAGACGGCCCGAAGATCTCCGAGGCCCGGTTGACTGAAACTCATGTTTATTATGTCCGCCCCGTTTGCGACAGCGTACTCATAGACCTGGATTGAAGAGGCCAGCCCGGATGCCATCAGGGCCATTATGCGCGCGCGGGGAGCAATCCCGGTTTGGATTCCCCCCACCCCACTGCCAGCAACAATCCCCGAAGTAGTCGTTCCATGAGGGTTCGACGGTGAGGCTCGCACCTCCGGCGTCATTCTTCCGAAATTGAAACCGTAAAGATCGTCGACGAAGCCGTTTTCGTCATCGTCCAGCCCATTGTTGGGCACTTCTCCCGGGTTGGTCCAGACATTTGGAGACAATTCCTCGTGCCCGTAGTCGACTCCGCTGTCGAACATCGCGACCACGATCCCTTCTCCGGTCACCCCCAACTCACTCCAGACACGATCAGCTCCGATGCGGCTGACGTTCCAGGGGACCGTCTTCCCGTCCAGAGAAAAAGGACCCCGATCAATCGGTGGGACCACCAGCGAAATCGGGCCCTTCGTTGGCTCAGGCGGTAAATCGTCGATTTCGTAGACGTGAAGAACGTTGGGTAACGCTGAAAGTTGGTTGATCTGGGCTTGGGAATAACGTCCAGCCAACGCGTTGATAATCCAGAACTGATGACCCGAACCATTGGTCACCCGCAGCCACGCTGATTGTTCTTCGGCCGCGATCCCACGCAGACGTTCGATCGTCTCTATCCGAAGTGTTCGACGGTCTCGTCCAGCGAATTCGCTAACAGCAGCATCAAATCCATCAGGAAACCGAAGCAGCTGTTCTCTTCCGAGAACGAGTACGGTCGAAGAATCAGAGGATTGGCCGTCGTCGCCAGGCAGCACATCGGCGTCCACCCCGGCGGGGGCCGAACAAAACAGACTCGCAACCGCAACTCCCAAAACGTAGAGCAATCGCGCAGAAGAGATCTCAATCATAGAAGATTCGACCCCCCCTGCTGGCTGGTGGTTCCGCGCCGTCACACATGTTCATACTGGGCCCGAACGCCACCATATTCAGATTATCGAAGACAGGTATATGGCCGAAGACCCAGACCGACCGCCGACAAGCTAAACGCCGTACTTGGCGATAACCGTGGTGCTGGCCACAGACGATTCGAAGAATTTCCTTTTGATCGCGAGGTATTCACCGTCGGAAAAAAATTCCTCGATGGTATCATCATTCGGAAATCTGATTGTAAAAACTCTGTTGATCGGGTCGTCTGTCTCACCTTTCAGCACCCGGCTCACCTCGAAATCGTATCCGAACGACCCTCCCCGGGAGGTCAACAATGGAGTCATTGCTTCACGATATTTCTGGTATCCCGCAGGATCAGAAACCTGCAATCCGACCAGCATCTCCGTAGCCATTACGCTTTCCTTCAAAAAAAGATTGGACAGCTATTCGTAGCGAAGTGCTTCCATTGGGTCCACCCTGGTCGCCCTCGCGGCCGGGATGAAAGTCGCTGCCAGGCCAGTCAAACCCAGTACGAAGCCTATGGAGATGAAAACCATCGGGTCCCAGGGCTCAACCTGGAAATACAACTCTTCCATCCCACGCGTAAGCGCAAGACCCAGTACAGTACCCAGCCCCAGGCCGATGCCGATTTGAATCAGGCCTTGTTTCAGAATCATCTTTAACACGCTGGTTGATTGAGCGCCCAGCGCCATCCGAATGCCGACCTCCTGCGTTCGATTAGCGACAGAAAACGACATAACCCCGTAAAGACCCACCGACGCCAGGAATAAAGCGACAATACCGACCACGGTAAACAGCACTCCGAACACACCGAAGAACCACGTCTCCTCATCGACGACTTCGTCCATCGTCAGGATGTTGTATATAGGGAGATTCTGATCAATCGCTGTCACCGCGTCCCGCAACTGCGGAACAAGACTCTTGGGATCGCCGCTTGCGCGCATGGCAATGGACATGAAACTGGCGACGCTCTGGTCCAGAGGGATATACATCCCGTCTCGATCCTCATCAGGATCGTCAACTTCCTGCATCCAGCTATCTGGAACCACCCCAACGATAGTGCGCCAGTCGTTCTCCGATTCAATCCCACCTGTGCGGATCCGCTTGCCAAGCGCCGCCATGTCGGGGAAGTAGGTGGAGGCAAAACTCTCGTTAACTACTACAACCGGAACGGTTTCCTCCAAGTCTTGTCGTCCAAGAATCCGTCCCTGAAGTGTCGCCAAATCGAACACTTCGAAATAATTGGGCGCTACCACAACACCTCTGGTCAACGGCATATCTTGATTCCGTTCGTACTCGGCGCCCTCGACGGCGAACCGCCAGCAACAGGCGCCCTGTCCTGGCAACTGTGAACTCAAGGTCATCGCCTCGACACCAGGAATGGCACCGACTTTGGCCTCCAGTTCCTCCCAGAATTGTCGTTGGTCCTCCGCCTCCGGATAATCAGTGTCAAAAAGTCCAACGCGGGCGGTGAGAACAGATTCCGTTTCGAAACCCAGATCGACTTTGGAAAGTTTGACAACACCCTTGATCATCAAACCGGAAACCGCCAGTAACCCGGCGGAAAAGGCGATTTCCAACACGACTAAACTCTTGGCGAATTTACCGATTTTAAGAGAAGAAGAGCCCCGCCCTTCATCCTTGAGAACGTCATTTATTTTAGCACCCGAAGCCTGGAATGCCGGAAGACCACCGGCAAACAAAGCCGCCATAATTGACGCTGCGGCGATAAAAGTTAGAGCCGCTGGATCAATTCGGAAACTCAGCCAGAAGGGCGGGTCCGAGGCCGCGACAGCCCTGTCGAAGGCCGTGATACCAAGATGGGCAATCCCCGTTCCGATGACTCCGCCGATAATCGCAAGGGCCAGGGCCTCCGACAGAAACTGACTGATCAGCCGCCCTCGACTGGCACCCATCGCAGTCCGGACCGCAATTTCTTTGGTGCGAACCGCCGCACGGGCCAAAAGCAGGTTGGCGACGTTGGCACACGCGATCAGTAAAACCAGGCTGACCGCCGCCAACATCGAGTAAAGGATGCCCGCCGTCTCACTCCCGATGAATTCCTCGGTGTACGGCTTGATAAGGGTGGTGACACCCTCATTGGTCTCAGGAAACTCCTGAGCCAGGGCCTGGGCAATCGTCGCAAACTCCAATTCGGCCATGTCCTGAGTCACGTCGTCCCTGAGTCTCCCAAAAACCTCCAGACCGAACCCATCGTCCCGCGGCTGCGCAGTTGGCTCCATCCGAAGCGGCAACCAGACCTGCTGTGAGACCGGGAACTCGAACTCTTCGGGCATAACTCCAATGATCGTCATCGTCTCGCCATTGGCTCGGACAGTCTCTCCAACAACATCGGGATCCGAGTCGAATCGATCCTGCCACACTCCGTGGCCGATAAGAATGACTGGTGGGGCCCCTACCCGATCGTCCTCTTCGTTCAACAGTCGACCCAGCGCTGGCCGAATCTTCAGGAGATTAAAGGCTGCTGGTTGAATAAACGAACCGGCAAATCGCTCGGGACGATGCTCCCCTCCAGCGATGTTGACCGTACCCATGCGGAACGCCGCAATGTCTTCAAAAGACGTTTGCCGCTCGCGCCAATCAGTGAAATCATGGATCGAAACAGAGTAAGAGTCGATGCCCTGCGACGGGTTGCTTCGTTCCAGATGGAGCAGCTCTTCGGATTGGTCAAATGGCAATCCCCTCACCACTGCTCCGTACACGATGGAAAACGTCATCGCAGTCAATCCGATTCCGAAGGAAAGGGCGATAACGGCGAGTGCGGCGATTCCAGGATTCTTCCCAATCATCCGAAAACCGAACTTCAGGTCATTTGCGAAATTGTTCACTGTTACTCCAGGGACGGCAGACGGCCAGGTGTCTTTTCGGATCGTACGTTCGAGATTTCCTCAATGTTTCAGGCGTGTTTCAGGTTGAACCATGTTCGGTTGCAGGCCGCAAACGAGCCGCATACTTTATGCTGGAACGAATCGCCCGCCGGGCGCCTGAGGCGGACCAGCAAGAGGGAACAGGGGACAGATGATTTACAAAGTGGATGATATGAAGTCGAGCGGTGGACCCGTTGTTCGATTGGCCCACCTAGTCCTTTTAGAAGGCATGAAACTATCGTCACCGGCAATCAAGTTGTCAGCTACTGATTCCCTGGGCGTACCGGCGACGGGGGTCGAGTTCCTGGTTGAAGGCGAGTTACGTCCGGTAATGAAAATTCCAGCTGCTGCAGGCATTCCGCTTGTCGCCCATTTCAGATCTTTGTGTGAGGTAGACCCTGTTCACCACCCCGATCAGAAAGGCAGCTTCAAAGCCAGTTGTAATGGAAGGGTCGCGCATGTGACTGCCACCTTTAGCCGCTCGGAGGGTGGGGCTGAGGACGTGGAGATGTTACTCGAATACACATCGGATTCATGAAAAGAATTCTCTCATTCCTGGGTATGACCGTGGGCGGCTGGCTCGGTTGGATGGCCGGCGAACAGTTTTCTTTTTTCGCAGCTTACATTGGCGCCGTCGTCGGAACAGCCGTCGGATTGTTCATGATACGAAAATGGACGGCGGATCTTCCCTAGAGGGCCACTGATTTACGCAGATTGGGACGCAGATTTTCCCAGCTAGTAATGAACGCCGTCATACCCTCCTGACACGCCCGGTTCTGTCCGTTCTGTCCGTTCTGTCCGTTCTGTCCGTTCTGTCCGTTCTGTCCGTTCTGTCCGTTCTGTCCGTTCTGTCCGTTCTGTCCGTTCTGTCCGTTCTGTCCGTTCTGTCCAAATAAGATACTTGACTGATCAACCAATTTCATGTACAATAATTCCACACCCAAATTGGAGAACATGATGGAATTCCTTAAAAACTCGATGAAAACGCGGAATGATCTGGGGCTTTTTGCCCTTCGTATCGTCCTTGGACTGGTCATGTTGCCTCACGCCCTTCAAAAATCGCTTGGAATGTTTGGAGGTGGAGGCATCGAGGGGAGTCTCGGGTTTTTTGCGAGCATTGGAATTCCGACATTTGTAGGTGTGCTGGTCATCCTGGTTGAAAACGTCGGCGCATTGGCTTTGCTAACAGGTTTCATGGGGCGACTGGGTGCTGCCGGAATCGCGGCGGTGATGGTTGGGGCAATCGCGAAGGTACACATAGCCAACGGGTTCTTCATGAACTGGTTTGGCAACCAGGCCGGGGAGGGGTTCGAATACCATCTTCTGGTCCTGGCGATGTGTGCTGCCATTTTGATCGGAGGCAGTGGAGCGTTTTCCCTCGATGGTAAAATGACCGCGTCTGGCGACTAACGATTGAGGACCATTCATAGATCCCCTACCACCGCCAGCCGATAAATTCCCTTCTCCTGAGGAACCCCGTTCACAAATGCGGGAAACATCTTGGTAAGTTCAACAAGGATCAGCCTCGCATCGGCCCTTCAGGTGCGAGGCTGAGTCGCCGGGACCCTTGAACCCCTATCGGCAGGTATGATTGAAAAAAGTTTGGCTGTGGTGGAGTAGCGGCAAAGATAGCGCCTGGGCGTTCGATGTTCTGAGGCGTGATCCCGAGGTTATAATTGATCGCCTTGTCACTACGGTCACCCCCAAATTCGACCGCGTTGCAATACACGGAACCCGACTCTCCTTATTGGATGAGCAAGCCAGAGCGTTGGGGGTTTCGGTAGAAAAAGTAGAGCTTCCCTACCCCTGCACAAACGCCGACTACGAAGCCAGGGCCCGAGCAATCCTGGAGAAGGCGCTCGTTGCCAGTGTAGACCAGATGGCCTTCGGCGACCTCTTTCTGGAAGACGTACGAGAATACCGGGAAAACCTGCTTAAGGGAGTACCGATAGAGCCCATTTTCCCTGTCTGGGGCCGCGAAACAGATGGACTGGCCAAAGAAATGATCAAGTCTGGACTGATTGCACGTGTGACGTGTCTGAACCCTGACCTTATGGACGCAAACCTGGCAGGAGCTGCTTTTGACCTGAAGTTTCTTAATCGACTGCCCCACGGAGTGGACCCCTGTGGTGAAAATGGGGAATTCCACACCTGTGTGACAGGAGGACCCAATTTTGAAGGCGACATTCCCGTTCACCTGGGTGAAACAGTCATACGAGACGGCTTTGTCTTTGCAGACATAGTCCCCGAGTCAGATGCGGTTTTGCCTCAAATTCCATAGACTCAATTTGTCTTGCAACTAAAACCTGCCTGGAGATTCTACTTGAAAACAGCAACCATCAAACTGGCGACAATGTTGTGTCTCGCATCTCCGAACTTCCTCGGCGCCCAATCCGATACACGAACCGTGACGGATCACTACCTCGAACTTACCCTAAACCAGCAATACGACGAGTTACTTCACGTATACTCACCAGAAGCCATCTTCGTTGACTACACCGGCGACGTTTTCCAGGGCCCGGTGTCACAGGGTGCGGTGCGTGGCGCTGAAGCCATCGTAAATATGCAAAAGGGGTGGGGACTGGACCGTGCCCGGTTGGAAAGACGTCTTGATTTTACCGTGGGCGAGTACTCGGTGTACTGGGGGACCTATTTCGCAGGTTACTCGAATCAACCCGACGACATCTCCATCCCGTTCATGACTGCTCTCAGAGCCAGAGACGGACAAATAGTAGAGCGAACGGACTTCGGGGAGTATATCCAGTCGTTTCGTCTCGGCGATGCGTTCGACGCAAACACAGCCAATACCGCCGAAGTGGCCCCCCTGTATTTGCAGGCCTACCTCGATGAAGATTTTGAAACGCAACAGGAGCTGCTGGCGCCAGACGCGAAGTTCCAGGATCCAACCTCGCAGGTTTTTGGCCCTCCTGCCGGAAGCCTTTTCGAAGGAGCCGACGCCATCATCGAACGCCGTCGGGCAGTTTTCCAAAACGTTTCAGACTTCGACCTGGAAATCCAGGAGTCTTTCGTGGCAAATCACCACGCTGTCTACATGGGCACGGTGCGATACACAGTTGCGTCAGGGCGGTCGTTCGCTCAATCGGCGGTTTTCATAATCGAAGTTAAAGACGGCAAGGTGACTCGCCATTGGGATTTTGTGGATTACAGTCAATAAGTCGGGAGGTCAGGACGGATGGAAGGGATGAAGGGGTGAATTTTCCCTGCTTGACGTTCCCTTGACCCATCAGGCGCTTCTTACGGTCAATGAAAAGCGCCGCTATTTTCGCTGTGATCTTCGCATGTTCGTGCACCCATTCGGTCCGGTTCCCCATCAAGCCGGGCACCAAGGTCGACGAGCGTGCCCACCTTACCGTGTGGGCAGCAGACGGCAAACATCCGCTGCACGGGGTTCGCTTTGAGGACGGATACCTGGTCGGAGTCCCGTCATGGCAACCACCACAATGCGGTGAATGCAGGATTAGGATACCGATCGCTGACATTGATTCTATTCAAAGGAGGACTTTCTCGGACCGCAGGACCACGCTGCTGGGAGTCGGCCTCACCGCGGCGTTCGTCACCTTTCTTTCTATAATGTCCCCACCGCTTTTTGATTAACGTGTCCGAAAAACCTTCCGGCTTTCTCAAAGCGTGTATGAAGAGTGGGCGGGAATCGTCTACAGTACTTGCGATCGCCCTCGCGATTTTTGCCTTACCTTTGCCAAGTTTGGCCGGTGCGCAGAACGACGTGGTGAATCGGCCGCTGCGTGCCGGTACGATCGTGCGGGCTAGATTGGCCGCGGGCGAGCACGTCCAAGGCAGACTCGTTGAACCATTCTCTCCCGATTCAGACACCCTTCGAATTTGTCGCTACCCTGCTCCACCTTGCAGAGACGAAACAGGTACCCGGCTAGACATCGCGGCCAACGGGATCCTTTCGATCGAGCTAAGGCGAAGAGCTAGCGGTCGAAAACGCGCTACAAATGGTGCCCTTATCGGCGGGTTAGTCGGGTTCGCTCTGGGGATATTGGTCCAACAAGTGGGAGGACCTGGAGAGTTGCCCGTGCTCCTCGGATTGGGTCTGGGCGCGCTAGGAGCGACCATACCTTCGGCCGCCACAAACGGAACGTGGATCTGGGTACCGGCCATCGAGCCTCGAGGCCTCCCGACTAACGACAGGACCACCCCACCTACCTCTTGAATTGCCCTGCCCCAACCTGTAATCTCTCCGAAGCCAAGAAAAGACACACACTCACCTTGGGAGTTTGGAACAATGTCTACCGAAAACGGCGAGGGACCAACAGGAACGCCAATCCACCTTTGGATCGTCGGTGTTGTTGCGGTGCTTTGGAATTCTATGGGGGCGATGGATTACGTCATGACTCAATCTCGCAACGAAGCATACATGGCCAAGTTTACCCCTGAACAACTCGAATTCTTTTATGGGTTTCCCGCGTGGTTAGATGGTGCCTGGGCCATCGCGGTTTGGGGCGGCGTTCTCGGCTCTCTCCTGCTCCTCCTGAAGAAACGTGCCGCAGTTGCCGTGTTTATGGTATCGTTAGCAGGAATGATCATCACAACCGTTCACAACTATTTCATTGCCAACGGATTTGAGGTTGTCGGAGATGCCGTGGCTCTGGCTTTCAGCGGGTTAATTTTTGTCGCGGCAATAGCGCTTGTGGTGTATTCCCGCAGGATGGCTAACGAAGGCGTTCTCACTTAAGCTCAGGTTCAACGTGGGGATCTTTCCCTTCCCGCGTGAGTAATCGTGCGTATGTCAGACGCCAACAAAACCGCGGGGACACATATAGTAATCGTCGTCATTGATTCCGGCGCAGAGGACATGCCGATTCTAGTGCGTCATGCTCAAGCCGGGCTTAAGGCCTTTCCCGGGTACGCCGGATTTATCAGCGGCAACCTTCATGTGAGCAGGGACTCCACCAGGCTTTTCCAAATGGTAAAGTGGGAAACCGCAGATCTGTACGATGAATGTATTTCCAGCCCCGACTGGAACGATCTTCCGTCTACTGTCGATTTTTTTCAAATTTTGAACTCAGGCCGGGCGACAATGACGGTCTGGGTCTGCGATGGCGTTCCAATTGACCTCGACGAAGAGTAGTGACTCGAGGCAAACACCAACATAAATGAATCGCACAGCTTCTGAAATCGAGTCGACCCGGGAAGATTTCCCCTGGGGATCCATCATCTGGTTGGCCAGCCAAAATGTAGGCAATACGAAGGGCGTTACGATGGGTAGGATGTCGATGTCACCGGGCGGTGAAAACGGCATGCACCATCATCCTGATTGCGAGGAGTGCATCTACGTCCTTTCAGGCGACATAGAACACACCGTCGACGGCAGGGCGATTCGGCAGAGCGCGGGAGATTTTCTTGCGGTTCCTGTTGGGGTTCAACACGGCACCAAAAACATCGGCAATTCTCAGGCCGAACTTATGATCGCCTTTTCATCGGGCAATCGGGAGTTTGTGCCGGCCTAGCAGCTGCGCCTGGTAGCCTCAAGCTTGGTCGTATTGTACCACGTCTCACCGCCGTCGTCGCTGAACTCATCGACGCGGTACCAATTGTCCGCGTCGACAATGTGAAACGACACCTTTCGCCTGGCCAATCTTGTTTCCGCATCGACCATTTGCCACATCCACATAATTCCGTCGTGCCATTCCGCCTCGAGCATCCGGACGTTGGGATTGTTAGAATGCATCCATGCCATCTTCCACATCCCCTCCGTTTCATTAAACATGCGGATGTTGACACCCCGTCCGGGAGTGGGACCGGTTGAATCGGGAGGGGTGTTATACCAGTAATCCGCAATCCCAAATCCATCCATGATGTATTCGCCTTCCCAGTACGCTACGCTGTGATTCTCAGACCAATGGTCCTCCTGCCAGGTACGCCCCTTTATGTCAAACCGGCCCAACAAAAAAGAAAACTGACTTAACTCAGCCGGAGCATCGGCATGGGGTTGTCCGGGAGTGCAGGCCACCAGTTGCCCTGATGCGGCGACCGGGGTGATAGCGATTGAAAGGGGCAAAATAACCTGAGTGGCCAACCTTTTGTTCAACATTTTGCGCATGGGACCTCTTAGAGACTATGGGGCAACGTGAAGAACGAGCGCTCATATTACCCCCACGGTGCAAATAGTTCTCACCAATAGGCATTGGATCTGTGAACGAACGTTCTCAGGCTGCTATTAGACCGTGTAGGCTGCACGTGTAGCGATGTACGCAACTATCAGGGCGACCGCTACAAAGGCAGCCGCCATCCTGCGAGCGATTTTTGTCACTTTGCCCCGATGCCAGAAAATTTGTGGCATGGCAAGCCGGAAACAATTCAAGAGGAACAACAGTCGTTTGAACACGCCAAGGAACATGCGCCGATTACCTTGCTTCACAGCAGCCTCTTCCAGGATCAGATCTGCAAAGGCAGGCTCAAAAACTCGCTCACGAAATTCGGAAGGGAGCATTTTAGAAAGGACGGGAATCAATAAATTAGAGCTAGCCATGAGCCAGCCCTTTCCGATCAAAAGCCTTCAGGGCTCCCTGGTAAAAATCGCGGCAACCGTCCCACGCCGCGCGGCCCTGCGGGACGATCCTATAGTGGCGCTCGCGTATGATCTGACTCTCGACTATTTGTTGCTCGTACCAACCCTCAAGAAACCCAGAATCTTCCATTCTGGCCATCATCTGGTAAAAGGCCGGGCCACTCTTCCGAACGCCCTGTTCGTTCAAAGCCTCTCGAATTAGCCTCCCGGGGGCTGGAGCATGCAAAAGTTCGCCGAGGACAAGAAACTGGAGATGGGTTATTTGTGGTAACATAGCATTGACATAATGTGACGTTAGGTTACTGTACGTTATCTACGATATTTAACACCCCCCGACCTGTAGCAAGTTCCAGGAGGCAACACTGTGAATTCGACACTGAAAAACAAAATGGGAAAAGGAGCGCTTTGGTTCGTAACGGTGGTTGAGTTCCTACTTATGGGAATTGCTGGTTTTTCGAAGTTTGGCGATGCAGAAATGTGGCAGGGGGAGTTCGTAGGCTGGGGGTATCCGATGTGGTTCGCCTCGGTCATTGGCGCGGGAGAACTATTGGGGGCGATCTTGCTCCTCGTCCCCCGCTTCGCGTTCTACTCCGCGGCATTGTTGGCGGTGATCATGTTAGGCGCTCTGGCCACGGTGATCATCCACGATAGTCATCTCGGCACTACGGGCCCCCTAATTCATCTGGCCTTCATAACGCTGATCGCTGTTTTCCGATTCAAAAACAGGTGGAGGCCGGAAGCCACTAGAACCCGATGAGGTTTGTCGTTTGGTTACCGCGCTACCGCCAGAATGAGTTGACCGCGACCGCGGTGGAAAGAACAGCATTATTTCCGTGGTCAGCACCTGCGGTGATATCCGACCTCCATTCGATCGAAGCCGGTGCGCTTTCCCGCAACACGCTCGATACAGCGTCGAAGGCTCCTCGCATCCTCCCACCTTCAAGCGCCCCCAGACTAGTGTAAAGAAAGGTCTCGACATCAGGATTGGAGTCAAGAAAACCCTGGAGTTCACGCACCATGGCCTCGTCGCCTGCCCACCAGGATGGACTGAAGGCCAACCAACCGTCAAAAAGTTCAGGGTCCTGGATCAGTGCATAAGTGACGAAGAGTCCACCCAGCGAGTTCCCCGCAAGCACGCGAGTGGAATCAGTTTGATAGGCGGCATCGATTGCTGGCAACGCTTCGTTGCGGATAAACTCCAGGAACCGGTCGGCCCGACCGGCATTCTGTCCGTAGCTCGCGCCGGGGGGGATAAAATCGTCGGCGCGCCCTGCGGAACTTCCGGGCACAGCTACTACAATCATGCCTTCACCGCGATCAACGCTTTGCAGATCTTCCACGGTCTGCATCATATGGGTGCCGTGGGAACTCCCGTCAAGCGTCCACAAAACTGGATAGCGCAAAGTTGGGTCCGATCCATATACTGCTGGCAAATGAACTCGAAGGTCGACTGACTCACCCAGCACTTCCGAGTGGATCGTCACTCGCTCAAAATTTTCCACCATAGCGGGACGGTTGGCAAACTTGGTAACCAGCGCAATCGACACCGCGCCGCCCATCAAGCCCGCAACAGCTGTCCCGGTCAGAAAAAGGGCACCGTAAAACAGGATGGCTTTTGCACGTGACATTCGGATTCTCCACTACTCGGATAGGTTTACGGTTCCCGCGTATTCCCCAGGCGACTAATGTCCACTGCGAGAACTTTACCCGACTCGGCCCTCTCAAACATCTCGTCGAATTTTCGGTTCCACAACACCTCGCTGGCGCGATAGGACGATCTCGTGTGTACCGTCTGCGAAAACGTCTCTTCAAATCCCGACAATAGGATCAGGAACTCGCCGTCTGACGCTTCCAGACTGCCCTGATCCATGCCGTAAAGCGGACTATCCTCCTCGATGGGATGGACCACCGTCCAGGATAACGGGAAGAAATGGACCTGGTTTCGCTCCAGCTTCAACTCCTGGTAGGTGCGGCCTCCACCACCAACCGGTTTCCACGAAAACACGACCCGGGCTCCGAGTTCAACGATCTGGTTTTTTCTCCCGTTCACAATTCGAAACTCGAAGGCGGTTCCGTTGCCATACGGCGCGATCACAGCATTGTCGCTGAAAAGTATTCGCGCCTGCGGTTGAGCCACTCGAGCAAACATCAAACCCGCGGCGAGACCGAAGCCGAGCAGGCCTACCAGCGCCTCAGCAGCCACGAACGCATTTGCGAAGGTCCCGTGGGGAACCACCGTTCCGTATCCAATAGTTGCGATCGTATGAACCGAAAAATAGAAATAAGCGGCGAAACCCGTTCCTACTCCCTCTGCCGCAAGCCCGGGAAACGACTGCTCGCCAATAGCCATATAGCCCAGAGCAAAAGCTGCGTTAAAAACCACGTAGGCGACTGAGATAATAGCTATAAAACGGGGCCACGAAACTTCAAGCAAAAAATGATAAGCCGAGGCGGACTCAAGGAACCCCATGCCTTTGCGCTTCACATTGAAGGAGCCGTCCCGGTTCAACAGCCTATGGCCGCTGTGCTCCGAAACTACCGACCCAAACCCCAGATCTTCATCGGGTGATTTCGAGGTCGCTGCCCGCGTTAGCTTACTCGCGTCGTTTTCGATGTTCATTTTCTTAGTGACCTGTGTTTCGATTGGACGCTAAGAAGCTACTGGAAATCACTCATCCGGGAAACATCGTCGTAAAGACGTTGACCCGAAGGGACCCAGGGCTGCCAACCGGGGGGAATTAGGCGCCACCTAATCCTTGAGTCGCCGATCTTGATACAAGCCACAATTAGTCAGCACGCCGAATTTACACTCCCGGCCTGAGCAGATTCCACCAACATCTTGTGCGCCGCAATCACGCATGGGCCGCGAGGTACGTGGCCAGCATCGGGCACGATCATATGCACACTATTAGATAGGGTCTCTGTCAGGCCGGTCCCCCACCTCGAGGGCGTCACCGGGTCACGCTCACCCGAAACGATCAGGGCGGGGGCAGACGAAACAACTGGAGTATTAAAATCTCCCGGTATCTCCCCACGCGGCCACTGGTCACACGCAGCCTGATACCGACGTACCAACGTCTCTCCCAACAACGTCCCTCCTGTTTCTGATGCAATGGATGCGTCCGTAGTAAACGGAATATCTTCGGTGCAGAAAACCGAAAGGTGCATTCCCGTTCCAAAGCCGGAAGCCACCCACCGCGACCTGGTGACGTAGTATGCAGGGAACCCGGACCATCCACCCGTTTCGAGCGCTTCCCCGATCCAGTCTGGAATGGTGGCAGCCAGGCTGCCATAAAGCATTCCGCGAACGGCATACCCGAAGTCGCCTCTCGAAAAATCTACAGCAGCTGTGGAACCATCGGAAAGAACCGTCGAGAGCCGGATCGGACCACTCTCAAACCGCCTCAACAGCTCGTTCATTTCACCCTTGAGGTCGGGGTGTGCCGAAGCGCATTCCGATCTTTCTTCGCAATCGTCGTACATCCATTGCAATGCCAGATCCACGTTTGGGGCGTCGAACAGATGGATGTCCTTCTCTGGCGGCGCAACTCCATTCAGCACCGCCGTGCGAACCATTTCGGGATGCCGACGCATAAATACCAGAGCCGCCCGAGTCCCGTAAGAGGCTCCGAACAGGTTTACTTTTTCGTAACCCAGCCACGAGAGAACATCCGCGATATCATCTACGCCATTTGTAGTAGCATACTGGCGGAGATCCGCATCCTGACCGAGGCGAGCGGCGCATGTACCAATGTGATCAGACGGGAAGAGGGTCCCGAACAGGCTTGGCTCACCCCCCGGCAACGGCCCGTTACACGAAAGAAGCCCCGACCCACCAGTTCCCCTCTGGTCAACAAACACAAAGTCCCGATTCCTGCGCAGATCTTTGAGCAGATTGATAACGCCAGCGGCGGCTTGAACGGAAGAACCACCCGGCCCGCCTTCGAAGTAGACGATGGGATCTGGCTCAACCGGTATGGACAACGCTCTGGCAACCACAATCCTCAGCAATACAGTCTGGCCGACACCAGCACTCCGATTTTCGAAAACCTCAAACGTGGCACACTCCGTCGGCGCCGACACGTTGGGCACTGTACAAGGTCCTATTTTTCGGGCAAGGTCCGAGTCACCCCCCTGGGGCGGAGCAACAGCGTCTCCCCCACATCCAAGCCCCCATCCTACGACAAGGACTTCCATCAATAATGTTTTCCGCATTTTCCTCTAAGGCATCTAGTCTCCCCCGCATCTACCTGTTCTCCAAGCCGAGGGTCCCCAAAAAGACGGCTCCTCATTTCTATCTAAGGTCAAATCAACGAACTTCAGTTCAAGTTCAGCCGCTGCGGTTGCGGTGTGTACATTGCTGGGGAGGCACGACTGGTGTGCATTGAGATCGTTCATAGCCAGCGGGTGCACTGCTCACCTGGTTTGCGTCCCCCCAGGTTGCGAACCAATCCGGTGCCGGACGGGTAAGACTACCGAAACAAAACCGGGGCTCCTGGACTTTAGTTGATTTTCTCAAAGGTTCTTTCCAATGACGCATGAAATCACAGTTTCGCTCCGATTAGCGATTGGACAAACATTTTTGGTCGGGCTTATCACCCTGGGTGCGGTGGACGCTCAGAGCGTGTCGGCCCAGGATACTCCAGACTGGCGTCCCACCGGAGCCGGACGGCAGCACTATTCCGTTGAGCTTGATTCAACGACGGCCTACCAGGGTGACCTTTCGCTTCGCCTGTCGTCGCGGCCCGGCACTCCAGACTCTACCTGGGGCGCAAGCGAAGGCGTCATCAACATAAGACCATACGTTGGAAATTTCTTGAAAGTGGTCGCCTACCTGAAGACCGAAGGCGCAGGCTCAGCAGTTTTTTGGGTTCGCATTGACGGTGAGAAGGACGGCAAATACGTCAATTGGAGTTCGGACACCATGGCCGACCGTGAGGTGTCGGGGACCACTCCCTGGACGAAGTACGAGATTCGATTGCCAGCGCCCGAAGGAGCGACTATGCTCGTGTTGGGGACAATCCTACGAGGTCAGGGAATCGTATGGGTTGACGATATAGAAATTACTCCGATGCCATCGAGCGTCACTCCCACGGCCGAAAGCCAGCCCAGGTTTCACGAGGTTCCGTATCGCGAACCCCCGTTCATCCAGCCCCCCACCACCGAAGTCGGGTTCGAGCCGGACCGATAACCTGAAAATTCTACAAGGCGGACTTCGGACGCTCTGCTCCATGGTATCTATCGGGTTCTTCTTGACACCCACTTGACGGCGATCAACAAGCATAGACTCAATACTTTTGATTGATCACTTTCCTTTGGAAGGAAACACCTGATGACACCCGTACGCCGAGTAAAGTGGGTCGTCAATACCGCTTGTTGTGTTCTGTGCCTTGCGCCCTGCACAGTCTACGCACAGTCCGTCTGGATGGAATTCGACAAAACGCATTCGATGTCGGTGGAAATAGAACGACCTCAGGGCCCAAGATCCGATCAAACGTTCTGGACAGCATTTATTAGCACGCAGATACGGGTCGCCCCTAAGACATCGCTCGTTGTGGAACTTCCCGTTCAGAACCCATTTGGCTCCGGCGCCGTTGCCCGCTTGATTGGGAATGCATATGTGGGAATCCGTACTCACTCCACAGGCCCCGGTTTTTTTGAAATGGGACTACGAGCGCCGCTGGCATCCGACCGTATTGGGTCCATCATAGGCGTCATTAGCAACCCCATCGATCGGCGCTTTGCGTTAGCTGGAAGCAACTGGAGCCTCTCTGGCTCGTACAACAATTTCGTCAGGCGGGACAACGGATTGGTCACTCGCATCAGAGCCGGCGTACAAGCCACCACCGCACCCAGCGGATCGGGGCGGGACGGCGAACTCCTGGGCAAATATTCGGCTCAACTGGGCTTCGACCGAGCCGGGGTTTTCGTTCTGGGAGGGATTTCCGGCGGAGGGATCATAAACGAAAGCTCCGAAAGCTTTTCGGACCGGACGTTACATCAAATTGGAATCCAGGCGAGTTACGGTAAAGGACGAGTACGGCCGGGCATACAGCTCCGTGTGCCACTCGACAGGGCCACACAATCAGTTGACTACGTTTTCGGAATCAACGTTTCAGTTGCCCTGGACTCACAAAATTAGCAATGCCAAAACGCATAACGTTCCTGGCGGCTTTTGTTATATCACTAAGCGCAGCGGCGACTGCCTGTTCAGGTTGGGGACGAACCCGTACCACCTTCCCCGATCCCGACAGGTTAATGACAAACCGAATGTTGGTCTGGAGCGCCGGTGAAACCCACGACCTTCACTCGGTACGAGTGTTCGAATCCAGCATCACGGGGGTCCCGTGGGGTCGCGGTGCCAACTGCATTGATTGTCAAGTGGAAATTCCGTTTGCCGCCATAGATTCTCTGAGACTGGAACAACACTCGGGTCCGAGAACGGCCGTGGCCCTGGGTGTTGCTGGAACGATAGCGGTGATTTTTTTTGGGTTTATCGGCCTGCTGGCGGCGATGAGATAGGTTACCTGGGACATTCGGAGCAACGGTTGTTTGTCCCCTCCTCCCACTCCCGTTAATCTTGAAACATGAAACAGGAAATCGTACATGTAGCGATCGTCGTTCGTGACTACGACGAAGCCATCCAGTTCTATACCGAAAAACTCAATTTCGAACTCGTCCTGGATCTCTACCAACCCGAGCAAGACAAACGCTGGGTCCTGGTGGCACCTCCGGGGTCGACCGGTGTAAATTTGCTTCTTGCACAGGCATCGAAGAGCGAACAGGAACCGTTCATCGGCAACCAGACCGGCGGGAGGGTTTTTCTTTTTCTCAGCACAGATGATTTTTGGCGCGACTACGAACGAATGAAGTCAGTCGGTATTGAGTTTGTTCGGGATCCCAAAAAAGAGTCCTACGGCACCGTCGCCGTTTTCAAAGACCTGTACGGCAACCTGTGGGACCTGGTCGAACGCAACGCCGAAGGAGAATCTCAGAACGGACAGCTTGCCAATGAGTGACCCAAGATTCCCAATCGGACAGTTTGAGCACTCCGGTCCAGTCTCCGCCGAGGATGTAAACAGGTGGATACGCGACATAGAGGAGCTTCCGGCACAGATGCGTGAAGCTGCACACGGCTTAACTGAAGAACAACTCGCCGCGCAGTACAGGCCAGGGAGTTGGACGGTCAGACAAATAATCCACCATGTCCCCGACAGTCACCTGAATAGCTATGTGCGGTTCAAATGGGCACTCACCGAAGAAGAACCTGTCATAAAGGCGTATGACGAAAACGGATGGGCGTCCCTGGCCGACTACAGTGACACGCCCGTGGACCTGAGCCTGGATTTTCTTGAGACACTCCACGCAAAATGGGTTGTGTTGCTCCGGTCCCTCACAGACAAACAGTTATCCCGTCGGTTCGTGCATCCTGAGTCCGGACCCACTGAACTGGCCTGGAGCATTGGCGCCTACTCATGGCACGGAAGGCACCACCTGGCCCATATCACCAGTGCCATCGCTCGCGAGGAGGAATAACCTATTCCATCTTCAAAGAGGTAACGGGGTCGAACCTGGACGCCCGTATCGCCGGGCTCAGCGTAGCGAGAACAGTCACTGTCCCGACAAGGACTACCACCACACCCATTGTGATCGGGTCAGAGGGTTGTAGTCCATACAGGTAGCTTTGTAAGAAGCGGATTAATCCGATTGCTAGAACCGCTCCCGCTCCGGTTCCCAGCAAGGCAACCAATACGCCTTGCTTCAAAACGAGCCGAACAATTTGTTCCGGCCGCGCTCCGCAGGCGATACGGATACCCATCTCTCGTTTTCGCGCACCGACGACAAAAGAAAGCACCGCGTAGAGTCCAATAGCAGCCAGCAGTGTGGCCAAAAAGGCAAACACGGTGATCAGAGTCATAACGAAACGCAATGGAGCCATTTGCTCATCCACATAAGCACTCAACGGTCTCATTTGCTCGATAGCGGCAGCGACATCTATCGACTGAACGGTACTCCGAACGATGTCCGCCATCGCCGCCGGATCCCCTTCAGTGCGAACCACGAAGGTGCTCGGAGAATACGCATATTCGACGGCTTTGCGGTAAACAGTCTCTGCGTCGTCGGCCGTAACCGAACTGGTTCGGACGTTCTCAACCACTCCCACCACGTCTCCCCACACGGGGCCGGACCACCATCCGATTTTTAGCCTCTTACCAATCGGGTTCTCACCGGGCCACATCTTTTCCGCCATGTTCCGGTCAACCACCAGTTTGTCACCGCCGTCATTTAACCCGAGCGTTCGCCCCTCCAGAACCGGAATTCCCATTGTCGCGAAGTATCCCGGAGTAATCAGCTGGCTACTGGCGTTTTGGGTTTGTTCGTCCCCTGCGAGTTCGTTGTCGGTATATGTGCTTGAGCCGTCGCTTGCCCCCGAAAGCGGGGTTGGCCAAATGGTACCGACCGACAAAACTCCGGGGATCGTCAGTATTCGGGCTTTGACCATCTCAAGGTACGCCTGTTTCTTTTCCTTCTTCTCGGCATTCGTCCCCTGGTAAAGGCTCGGGGGTTCACCGGCGACAAACGTCAAGATGTTGTCCGGCTCATAGCCTACATTCACTTTTCCAACCTGCAAATAGCTCCGGACAAGGAGACCACCTCCGATCAGCAAAACTACTGATAGAGCTATTTCTCCTACAACGATGGCTCCACCGGCTCCCTTCCTCTGGAGACCGGAAGCCCCTGCACCGCGCGAATCCATCAACTCGCCTACGTTTGCGCGAGAGGCGGTTATCGCTGGCGCCAAACCGAACAGGAACACGGTCGCCGCGCTAACGGTGAGCAGGAATATCAGCACCGACCCATCTACATGAAGATTGCCTACGAATGGCATGTCAGCAGGAACGAACGCCGAAATGAACCTCACTCCTATGTAGGTCAAGCCGATACCGACGAGTCCGCCAAGGGACGCCACCACCGCACTTTCGGTCATGACCTGTCGAAAAATCCTCATGCGACTGCCGCCGAGCGCGGCACGCACGGCCATCTCAGATTTTCGCGACTGGCTCCGAGCAATCAAAAGGTTTGCAACGTTCGCGGAAGCGATCAAAAGTACCAGAGCGACCGCGCCGAACAACGCCAGGATGGTTGGCCTCGTTGCACTGACTATCTCGGCGTGCATGCCAACTACCTCGATCTCAGCCGCCCGGTCTCGGCGCACAGCAAAGTTTTCTCGTTGCCAGGCCGCCACCCGATCCATTTGATTCTGGGCAGTAGCGAGCGTAACGCCCTCTTTGAGTCGGGCCACGGTAGTCATCCAGTGAGCGGTACGATCATAGTTGCCAGCATTGCCCAAAAACTGCCGTATGGGTACCCAAACTGAGATATTTTGCGGCCACGCCATGTGTGCCGGTACATGCAGGCGAAAGCTGTTTTCCAGAACTCCGATAACAACGGTCGCCTGTCCGTTGAGTTCGAATGTCCGCCCTACAGCATCAGGGTCACCACCAAAGAAATCCTGCCAGAAGCCATGGCTAATCACGGCCCGGGTGTGATCGTCTTGCTCTTCGAACAGGCGCCCGAGCGCCGGCCGAGCGCCCAATAGGTCGAAAAGACCATCAGTGGCGCTGGTAGTGGTTACGCGGGCCGAGGTGCCCAGACCAGTCAAGGTTTGGTTGTAAGCCGAGCCAATTGCTTCGATCGACTCGAAAGCATCTGTGCGCTCACGGTAGTCAAAGAAATCCCCTGGGTTTTGAGCGTTTCTGTGGACTCCAAGGTTCGTCCACCGGTTAAAAATCATCACCAACCGCTCGGACTCAGGATAAGGCAGGGGTTTTACGAGGACACCGTTTACTACTGAAAAAACAGCCGCGTTGGCGCCGATCCCGACCGCGATAGTAACTATGGCTACAGTCGCAAACCCGCTGTTCTTAAACAGCCCGCGTAACGCAAAAATGAGATCCGATTTCAAATCGTGAACGAATTGCCACACGTTGTTTTTCTCCGTTTTAGGTGTTCTCAAACGCGTCCGCGTCGCCTCCAATACGATATCCCGCGCTGCCACGGGATAGAACCACAAGGCCCCCCATCGCCCTCTTTCACGTCGAATGTCGGCAAACATCTCAGCCATCTCTTCGCCATAGCGTTCGCGAAAGTTTTCAGGGAAAAGGCGAACCAGAATTTTGAAGAAAATCATGAAATGGAACCCAGTGCACGGTTCGCCGCTGCGACCACGTTTTCGATCCTTGCCGTTTCCTCGGCCAACCTTTCCCTGCCCAGACCGCTCAAACCATAGTTGCGCCTGCGACCGCCACCCTCGTTTTCCAATTCCTCTATCCATCCCTCGGAGAGGAGTTCATCCAGGGATCCGTAAAGCATGGCAGGATAGACCTCGATTGCTTCTCCCGAGAGTTCTCGGACACGACGCCGAATTTCGGCGCCGTGGCACGGGCCCTTCGCCATCGCCACAAGGATGTAGTACCAGATTTGTTTCAAAGCCGCTCTCGCATTAATGATACGATTACATACTATGAAAACATACCATTGGTTCCACAAAAAGGTAAGCAAACTGGGACAGCAGACCGCAACTCTCTGTTTTTCAACGCTTTAGCTCATTCTCCTTCGCCGGTCAACAAAATGGAACCCATTTAGGACGCCATGGGTATTCAGGTGAAGACTATTCACGTTTCGTGACTATTAGAGTCACGTTGAGAGGAATAAACAATGTCGTTAAAGCCGCTGGCCTACGAGGTCCTTCTTTCATTGGCGTCAAAGGAAAGCCACGGATGGTCCTTGGTCAAACAGATTGAACGCCGGGCCGAAGGTCGTTACAAAGTTCAACCCGGCAGCCTCTACAGAACAATCCAGAACCTCATCCGGGACGACTATATCGAAGAAGCCGAATCCCGTATTGATCCGGATCTCGACGACGAACGGCGCCGCTACTTCAGGCTCACGCCTAACGGTCGAACGGCCATACGAGAGGAAACCGAACGGCTTCGCCCACTGATTGAAATGGCAACAAAGTTAAAGATCTGATCCAACAATGTACCTGACACTCTTTCGGATTTTCGCCAGCCTATATCCGACCGACCTTCGTCTCGAATACGGCACGGAGATGGAACTGCTGCTTTCCAATCGCCTTGGCGAGGCGACCGGGTCGGTGCAGCGCAGCCGGATTCTGGCACTCGCGATAATCGATCTGATCCGCGATAGCACCGCAGCTCGCTTTTCCAGGGACCCCCGGGGCCGATACCACCACATTCATTCGAACAGAGCCAGGACAATGATTGAGAATCTACTCCAGGACCTTCGTTTCTCACTGAGATCCCTTTCCAAAACGCCGGGGTTCACAGCGATCGCCGTCACAACACTTGCTCTGGGAATCGGAGCGAACACCGCGATTTTTTCAGTTGTACGCTCAGTGTTACTACGACCTTTGCCCTACGCTAACCAGGACAGGATCGTATCGATCTGGAATGCGCGGGACGACACTGATTTGAGCACCTATTCAAAACCCACCTGGCTATCGGAACCGGAATTGCTCGACTACCGGGCGGCCGAAGCTCTTCAGGAAGTTGCGGTTTACGACTACGGCGACGCGATTATTACCGGGGAACAAAGCCCGGAGCGTGTAACCGCCGGAGTCCTGGAAGCCGGTGTGTTGCGAATTCTAGGGGTACAGCCCGAATTGGGCCGTTGGTTTGATGATGAAGAAAATCTGCCGGGCGGGAACACATCGGTCATCCTGGGCCATTCGATCTGGGAAAATCGTTTAGGTGCCGACCGTTCGATTCTCGGCCAATCGCTGATCGTGAACGGGCGTCCCAGAACGATCGTGGGCGTCATGCCCGCAAGCTTTCGATTACCGACAGACTTTGCAGACGAGAACAAAGCCCAACTGTTTATCCCGATCGAATTGGACCGCGCCGACCCAGCGGGCAGAGGTAGCCACTATCTCTATGGAATCGGGCTGCTTGCCGAGGGAGCGTCAGTCGATCAGGCATCGGCACAATTGGAATCGATTACTCAGCGGTTGACCGACGAAGGACACTACAACCCCGAAAGAGGGTTCAGGGCCTTCGCGATGCCAATCAGAAGGCAAATCGTGGGAGACGTAGAACCTGCAATGCTGATATTGCTGGGAGCGGTTGGATTCGTGTTGTTGATTGCTTGCACCAACGTGGCAAATCTTCTCCTCGCTCGAACCCAGGCAAGATCAAGGGAGTTCGCCTTGCGGAACGCCCTGGGGGCTTCCGGTGGCCGCATCGCCGCTCAGCAATTGGTTGAAAGCGTCGTGCTGGCGACGTTTGGCGGTCTCCTCGGGATGTTGGTCTCAATTGGTGGCCTGAACTCTATCGCAGCATTGAATCCTCAGAGTATCCCCCGCTTCAACGCGGTGGGCGTAGACGGCGTAGTTTTGGGTTTCACCCTTGTCGTTTCCCTTCTCACCGGTCTTCTGTTTGGAATTGTGCCAGCAATTAATGCGGTGAAGCCGGACCTGGTGGCAAGTTTGAAAGAAGGAACCCGTGGCGCGGGAGCCAGTCGGGGCGCAGATCGCCTTCGGAAGTCGTTAGTAATTTCCCAGGTCGCGTTCGCGGTATTGCTCACGACCGGCGGAGCCCTTATGGCAAGGAGTTTCTGGAAGCTGATGAGTACCGACGCGGGTTTCAGAACCGAACGGGTGATGACCATGCAGTTATACCTGCCGAGCAATGACTACCAGACCGGAGAACAGATCACCCGTTTCTATCGGCAACTCCTCGATCGTCTCAGGGCAACGCCCGGCATGGAGAACGTCGGGTTAGCCAGAAACATTCCGCTCAACGAGGAAATCGGTACCTGGACCATAACAGCTGAGGACGTAACACCTCCTCCCAGTGGGAATTTTTCGGGAGAATGGCAAGTGATTAGCGCAGGTTACGCCGAGGCGATGGGAGTTGGGCTAAGGTCCGGGCGCTTCTTTGAAGATTTCGATACAGAGGGACAGACACCCGTAGCAATGGTCAACGCAAGACTGGCAGAAGCCATCTGGCCCGACGAAGAAGCCGTGGGCAAGAGGTTCCGACTCGGAGGCCAAGACAGCGAGCGCAGGTTGCTGACAATTGTGGGTGTCGTAGAAAACGTGAGGCACAACGACCTCACCAAGTCCGCCGAACCGAAGTTCTATGTACCGTTCGAGCAATGGACCGGCAACTCCGGCAGCAGCGCACGAAGAGGGATGCATGTAGTCGCCAAGGCTCAGACCAATCCGCTCGCCCTGGTAGGTGCGGTCAGGAGCGAAGTGAACGCGTTGGATTCGAATCTCCCGCTGTCCCAGGTTCAGACCTATGACGACATTCGGTCGCGGGTCATGTCAGAGTCACGCCTGGTGATGGCATTGTTGGCGGGATTCGCTGGCCTGGCCCTTTTGATCGCAGCGATAGGGGTTTACGGGGTTATTTCGTACTCAGTCGTACAGCGTATCCCTGAAATAGGCGTACGCCTGGCTCTGGGAGCTTCGGCACCAGCGATGTTGCGAATGGTCATTGGACAGGGCCTGGCGGTCGTCGCAGCAGGTATCGTTCTCGGCTCAGTTGCAGCTGCGGCTCTGGGGAGAACCTTGACCTCAATGCTATATCAGGTCGAACCGCTTGATCCCGTAACATTTTCGGTCGTACCTCTCCTGTTACTGCTCGTTGCAATAGTCGCCAGCGTAGTCCCGGCAGTGAGAGCTGCTGGCGTAGACCCGATGGAGGCACTTAGATACGAATGAAAACCTCACTCGGCCTTTAGAACCTCCACCGGATTCACCAGGGCGGCCCTTCGTGCTGGCAGATAGCATGCGGCAAGCGCAGTAACCAATAACAGCAAGGCAGACGCTACGATGTTCACCGGGTCATGTGCGGACACCCCGAAGAGCAGGCTCTCGATCAAACGGGTACCCACCAACCCGCCTGCGATGCCGATCACTACACCTACTGATGTGAGCAGCATGCCGTCTCTCACGATGAGACCAAGAACAGACGCTGCCCGCGCACCCAGCGCCATGCGAACTCCAATTTCCTGTCGCCGCTGGCTTACGGAAAACGACAGAACGCCGTAGATGCCCACAGCGGTCAGGGCCAGTGCGACCCCGGCGAACACCGTCATCAAAATCACCAGAAATCGCGGTTTGTCCACGGCCCCGGCCATCGCTGCGGCCGCCGTTTCTATTCTGTTGACAGGCTGCACCGGATCCATCTCGGCGACGATGGCTTTGACCTGGGGAACAAGGCTGGCAAAAGGCAAGGCTGAACGAATCGCCAGATCCGTGTATGCACTAACAGAGGCGGGAGTCTGGGGACTGTACATTTCGTACGCTCCGTTTCGGTCATCCTGGCCCATAAGTTTGACGTCGCCCACTACGCCCACCACAGTGCGCCACCTTCCGTCTTCATCCAGCCGGAATCTTCGTCCGATCGGATCCACCTCGCCCCAGAGGGCATGGGCCAGATCAACGTCGATGATCGTGGACGAAGAATCGGCAGGTCCAAAACCCCTCCCCCGAACGATGGGGATCCCCATCGTCTCAAAAAACCCTTCGCCTACCAGCGTCCATGGGAAAAGAAATGGTTGATCCGTCAGTTCATCGCTCCCCTCAGCCTGGAGGCCAAGGTTGAACGAGAACGCGACCTCGGGGGGGAGGCCCCCTGCCATGGCCACCGTCTCGACTCCGGAAACGGCTGCTATGCGTTCCGCGAGTTCAGACATGAACGAATACCTGGAATTGGAATCCGGGTAACGGGTGTCCGAAAGCTGAAAATTGAAGAATGTCAGATCCCGTGTCTCGAATCCGGGGTCGACTGACACTAACTTTGCAAAACTCGTAATCAGCAGCCCGCAGCCGATCCATAGAGTTGTCGCAGTCCCTACCTCCATCACCACGAGAGCAGCCCTCAAGTTGCGCTTTCCGGCCGAGGGATTGTGATATCGCGATACAGACAGCCCGGTTTTTGCTGTGAAGCGGGTCAAACTAAAGGCCGGTAAAGCGCCGAGCCCGAAACCGACCACCATAGTAAGACCAAAAACAAACCAGCCTACTCTCGCATCTAACTCGACGGGAGTGGCACTGAAGAAGGCCAGCTCCGAAGGCAACATGGCAACAATGATTTTTAGTCCGTAGAACGCCAACCCGACCGCGAAGACCGATGATAGTACTGAGAGAACGAAACTCTCAGATAACATTTGGCGAACAATTCGACCTCGGGATGCCCCGAGCGCAGCCCTTACCATGATTTCTCTGTTTTGCGCGACTCCCCGCGATAGTAACAGGCTTATACCATTGGCCAGGGCTATCGACAGAAGCAAAACAACCGCCACCGAAAGGAAGTACAACGCACGGCGGACATCGGGGTTCACCCTGGTGCCGCTGTGGCGCCTCAACTTCACCTTCAATTGCGATCCCGTTTCGGCGAGTCCGGCGGAGATAACATCGGCTCGCGCCTGAGCAGTTTCAATGTCTATTCCATCGTGGAGTCGTCCAATAACTGAGAGTCTACCGGTAGCCTCTCCCGCCACGGTCCCGTCTTCTGCCAGCGGGACCCAACCCCACAATTTGCCAAACCGGGGGAATTTCACACCCCGTGGCAAGACCCCAACAATGACATAGCTATCATCGTCCAACACGACCTCTTTGCCTACAATACTCGGGTCCGCTCCAAACCGAATGCGCCACGTTTCGTCAAGCAAGATGAGCACGGGTTGGGCTCCGGGGACACCATCGCTTTCCAAAAACCCACGACCGAGAGTAACCGACTGGCCTAATGTCTCTAGAATGTTGGCTCCGACAGCCCCGACATGAACGGTCACAGGTTCGTCCCCGTCTGTGCGCACGAAAGAGCTCCGCGTGTGCAGAGACAAAGACGCGAACAACTCATCCTGCTCGGCCCAGGTCCTTGCGTCCGCGACGGGCAAACTTGGTATGGCGAAGTTATCCATCGCCTGGTTCAAATCCACCAATCGATCGGGGTCGGCGTAAGGCAACGGCTCCAGCAAAGATGCATCTACGACCGCAAAAATCGCGGAGTTCGCCCCTATACCCAGACCGAGGGTGAGGATCATCGCCACGGCAAAACCAGGTGCCCTACCGATAGCACGAAACGCGTACCGGGTGTCAGCGGCCAAATCAAAGAACCATGCTCCCCTCCATCGATCACGAGGTTGCACCACCCGATTGCGGGTCCGGTAAATGCGTTCTGATATTCCTTCCGTCACGGCGTCCAACGTAACCCGCACCCACATCAGGGTTCTGGTGAACCACGGGGCGTCGCTCTTGTCGACAACTTTGTCGCGGAGGAATCGAATCAACTCATCCGAATGCGCCCGTCGATACGGTTCGGGGTAAAACAGAAGAAGGATTCTGTAAAATCGTTCGGAGAGTCGCCTCATGCGGCACCTCCCCGCCCCGCTCCAAACATTCCCCTGGAGTCCGCCACTTCGATCAGGGAGCGCATACGCTCAAGGTCGGCGCCAACGGCCTGCCGTCCGAGTTTCGTGATAGCGTAGTATTTCCTCCGCTCATCGCCGGGATCATCCTTTGGGATCGTACGACTAATCTCGACCAGGCCGAGGCGAATCATCTTCTGGACAGTTCGATGAAGATTCCCCGCTTCCAGTCTTATCCGACCGCCGCTTTCTTCCTCAATCTCTTTGGCAATTCGGTACCCATGTTTCTGGCCACTGGTAAGGGCCAGCAGGATATGGAAATCGTTTGGTTTAAGAGGAATCAGTTCTTCCAAATTGTGGTTCGACGCCATACTCAACCTCGGACTAGGTTTATTTGATACTTATCATTTAACCCTAGTTTGAGAATTGGTTCCATTCCTCTCGAATCTGCCAGTTTGCCCCGCGGTGCCTTCGATTCCATATTCTCGATTCGTTCGTAAACCCAACAGGAGTCCAAGATGTCCGAAGAAAAATACTTTGATGGGTTGGACCGCAGAGATTTCCTCAAATTCGCCGCCGTCGCAGGCGCGGGCCTATCGCCCCTCCACAATATCGCAACACACGGCGCCGAAAACACCAGGCCGCAATTGACGCCTCTCCCGGGAGAGTTAGATGAGGCAACGGTCTCCGATTTGCAAACGGCGATGGAAAGCAGCGATCAAACATCAGAAGGAATCGTTGAATACTATCTGAACCGTATTGACGAGATAGATCGAAACGGGCCCTCCCTCCGGTCGGTAATTGAAACCAACCCGGATGCTATTTCTATCGCCCGAAACCTTGATCGAGAACGGGCCAACGGACGGACCCGGGGCCAGTTGCACGGAATACCCGTCATGGTCAAAGACAACATCGGCACGGCCGATCGGATGACCACGACCGCCGGTTCTTACGCCCTGGAGGGTTCAATACCGCCGGAGGATTCTTTCATAGTCCGACGACTACGTGAGGCGGGTGCAATAGTACTGGGCAAAGCAAATCTCTCGGAGTGGGCCAACTTTCGGTCGACGAATTCCAGCAGCGGTTGGAGCGGCCGGGGTGGGCAGTGCCGGAATCCGTACTTCCTCCATCGCAACCCCTGCGGCTCCAGTTCGGGGTCGGCCGTTAGTGTGTCAGCCAACCTCACAGCCCTGTCTCTTGGGACCGAAACCAATGGGTCGATTGTGTGCCCTTCATCGGCCAACGGGGTCGTAGGCATAAAACCGACCGTCGGATTGTGGAGTCGCTCGACGATTATCCCTATCTCGCACACGCAGGACACAGCGGGCCCAATCACAAGGACCGTCCGAGACGGCGCCATATTACTGGGCGCACTCACGGGCGTCGACCCGAAAGATTCAGCAACCCAAACAAGCCGGGGGAATTCTTACCAGGACTACACCCAATTCCTGGACCCTGACGGACTGCGCGGAACACGAATCGGTGTGGTTAGAAGCACCTTCGGGTTTGACGCAAGAGTCGACACGATCATGGAAGAAGCGCTCAGCGCTATGGGCGAGGCGGGTGCGACCGTAGTTGACGAAGTGGCCATACCAAACCGGGACGAGATGCGGGGACACACGTTTAACCTGCTATTGTATGAATTCAAAGCTGGCCTAAACACCTACCTCAACAGCCTCGGACCGGCGGCCCCCATCAAAACGTTAGCCGACGCAATCGCGTTTAATGAAAGCAATGCCGACCGCGAGATGCCTTATTTCAGGCAAGAGATCTTCGAACTTGCACAAGCCAAAGGTCCGTTGAGCGATTCCGAATACCAGGATGCCTTGGCCGCCATCAGCAGGTATGCAGGCCCAGAAGGAATTGACCTCGCCATGGACGAGCATCGACTCGACGCGTTGGTCGGTCCGACGGGCGGTCCTGCGTGGGTAACCGACCATGTTAACGGAGATCATTTCGGGGGAAGTAGTTCAAGTCCGGCCGCCCGCTCGGGCTATCCAAACGTGACGGTGCCAGCCGGTCACGTTTTCGGACTTCCCGTCGGGATTTCGTTTTTTGGACGAAAGTGGAGCGAACCAAATCTGTTGCGAATCGCCTACAGCTTCGAGCAATTGACCAAAATACGTACGGTCCCGGCATTCAGGAGCGCAGATTCCGAATAGGCCTGCTCGCGCCGCGTCATTCTGACCCTCCCCTGAACATTTCAGGGATAACAGGGTATTCCAGCCATGACTCGAAAAGACATGGACCTCCTTCAGGGCACGCTCGACGTGTTGATCCTCAAGGCGCTGGAGGTCAAAACGACTCACGGTTACGGAGTTATCAAATGGCTGCGGGATCGTACCGAAGGCACCCTGGAGGTGGAAGAAGGCGCCCTTTACACCGCTCTCCATAGGATGGAGAAAAAAGGTTGGCTTGCCGCCGAGTGGGGAGTTTCAGACAACAACCGACGTGCAAAATTCTACTGTCTGACGACGATTGGAAAACGCCAGCTCGACCTTCGCCAAGAGAATTGGCACCACTATGCGGAAGCCGTCCACAAAGTTCTGGAAACCTGAGGCATCTGACAATGGGAAAGAAAAAACATCCACTCACCCGCTCCGAGGTCGAGCGGGACGTCGACACTGAAATAGAATTTCACTTCGAACGCTCGATCAACGAGCTGATCGCCGATGGGATGAGCGCAGCAGACGCGAGGCGAACAGCAGAAGAACGTTTTGGAAACGTGGGAAGGTATTCGCAAAAATTGAAACAAACGGCAGACGTAGGACGAAAGCAACGAGCGGCACTGGTTATTCTTGAATCGGTGTTTACAGACGCCCGGCAGGCCCTGCGGGGGTTGGCGCGAGAAAAACTTACCGCAGTTACAATTATTGTCACCCTGGCTCTTGGCATCGGTGCAAACACCACCATGTTCGGCATTGTCGACAGGCTTTTGCTCCGCCCTCCCCCGGGGATTACAGAGCCCGGCGCCGTTAAGCGCCTTTACGTTCAGCGCGCGTTTCTTGACCGGACCATAACCAGCGCATCGGTTACCTATCCCGACCTGCTTGACTTCAAGGCCGCAGGCAATTTCCGCGACGTTGCAGGCTACTGGAACTCAAGTCTGCCATATCGTTCCGACGCAGCCCCGAGATCTATTGACGTAGTCGCAGTAACATCACGTTTTTTTGCGGTCATGGGAGCCAGGCCGTTCATAGGGCGACTGTTTTCAACCGAAGCCGATACCGATGAGACAGTCGCAGTCCTCGATCACGGTTTTTGGGAGCGGGAGTTTGGCGGCGACGAACGAGTGCTCGGGCGATCAATCCATCTGGGACAGAAAAGCTACACGATTGTGGGAGTCGCGTCGCCCGGCTTCCGGGGAGTGGAATTGCGACGGACTGACGTTTGGCTTCCGGCTCTTCCCGCTGGTGACGACATCATGAACACTCCGGTTTGGCGAACCAGCCGAGGGTTCTACTGGCTGCGGATGGTGGCTCGCCTTTCTCCGGGAGTGGGCAGTGACGTGGCGGCCGCAGAAGCCACCACCCTGCACCGCCTCGGGCGCGCCGAAGACACTCGCTACGACCCGGAAGCGACAATTCTGGTCGAGCATATGCTCGCCGCCCGTGGGCCCAACGGTTCGGCCGTCGCCAGGGTTTCTCAGTGGGTGCTCGGAGTCTCTATCGCGGTTCTGCTGGTGGCATGCGCCAACGTGGCGAACCTGCTTCTGGCCCGCATGATTCGGAGACGCCGAGAGCTTGCGGTGCGTTTGGCCCTGGGGGTTTCGCGAAGCCGTTTGATTTCGTTCTTGACCATGGAAAGCATGGCCCTGGCCGCAACAGGGGGGTTGGTTGGCCTCGGTTTCGCGTTCCTCTTTTCGGAGCGCATCGCCCAGGTCGTTCTGCCTTCGTTGGTCGGAACCACCATTGACCAGCGGGCGATCTGGTTTGCAATTACGGTGTCGTTGTTTGCAGGTATCTTTGCGGGACTCGTTCCAACGATCCAGGGAAGCAACCCTAACCTTATGGCGTCCGTAAAATCGGGTACGGGCGACGCAGCAACCGGAGATTCCCGTATTCGCTCCGCTCTCGGCGTTGTTCAAGTTTGCCTGTCGGTCCTCCTCCTCTTTGGAGCCGGGCTGTTTCTGAAAAGTTTGAATCAGGTCAATTCGATTGAACTGGGAATCGATTCTGAGAACATTATGGTGGCCAGCTACGATCGCTCAGGGTTTGATTTCGAAGACTCTCAGTGGGACCAGTTCAACAACAGGGCAATCGAGACAGTCGCGGCATTGCCATCGGTAACATCCGCTGTCGGTGTTCTGGGATACCCGTTCGGCCCCAGCTATGGAAAGGGTATCGAAATCCCGGGCCTCGACTCAATTCCGCGGGGACAGGACGGCGGCCCTTATGTGAGTTGGGTTGGTCCACATTATTTTAAAACCGTCGGAACCGAAATCATCCTCGGGAGAGACTTTGACGAGACCGACACTGCAGGCCAACCGCTGGTAGTTGTAGTAGGCGAACACATGGCGCAGATGTTGTGGCCTAATGAATCTGCACTCGGCAAATGTATTGGATTCTCCGATGAAGACGGCGCATGCATGCAGGTGGTAGGAATTGCCCGCGATACTAAGCGACAGAACCTCACTCAAGCGAACCCGTCCCTGCTCTACTACGTGCCTGCTTCGCAACACGACGATCCACCACATACAGTCATGGCCCGCTTTGCCGGCGACCCGACCGCAGCAACCGTAGCCATAAGGCGTGCGATGTCCGAGGTGGGCCCAAATCAGGCAGCAGTGAACGTTCGTTACATGAAGGACATCATTAGCCCGCAGGCCCAATCGTGGACACTCGGGGCCACGATGCTTACTGCCTACGGGATTCTGGCATTGATTGTAGCGGCAATAGGACTTTACTCCCTCATCGCTTATAGCGTTGATCAGAGACGAAAAGAACTCGGCATCCGTACGGCTCTGGGAGCCACCACTCCCAAACTTGTGTGGCTGGTACTGCGGGAGTCGCTGAAAATCGTTTTGACCGGTACGGTTGTGGGCGGTGGAATCGCTATGCTAGCGTCACCGGCCATGCGAGATTTGCTCTATCAGGTCTCACCCCGAGATCCGATGGTCCTCGCAACCGTTGCTGGAATACTGCTGTCGATTTCGTTTGGCGCGGCGGTGTTGCCAGCGCGGAAAGCTGCTGGAGTAGATCCCAATGAAGCGTTGAGGTTGGAGCAATAGGTCAGGGGATCACGAATTGGTAGAGCGTGAGGTGAGCCACCTGCTCCCCCATCGCGTCTTTCCACGTCGCACCGTTTACCAACACGCGCATCCCCCGCACAAACCCGCCGTGCGAAAAAACGACGTGCAAACCCGGTTCCAATCCATTGAGCCATCGCTGTACGCGGGCTTCCAGGTCCAGCGCGGACTCTCCACCCGGGACTCTGTAGTTCACCCAATCCTTTCCCCACGCCTTCATTGCCTCGGGTTCTTCCTTCTCAAGTTCATCCCATCGTCGACCTTCCCAGGAACCAAAGTTTATTTCGCGGAGCAACTCACTCGTCTGCAGCGGAACCCCAAGCTCGGTTGCTGCAACCTTTGCTGGTCCAAGGCATCTTTCCGCCGGTGAAGACCAGAGTGAGAGTGAGCCTATTTCTCGAAGCGTGGTACGTACCTCTGAAAACGATTGTTCGTGGGTCAGAATAACCGGAATGTCGAGGTGACCGTAACAAATCCCCTGAACGCTTACGGGCGCGTGCCGAATGGCGATGACCCTGACTTCTTGCCTCATCGAAGAATCAACACCAACCCGGCAAGGAGAACGAACTCGCCGACCTGCTCAGATGCGCCCAGGAAATCCCCTGTGATCCCTCCGGCACGTTGGCGGAAGAGCCTGCCCAAAGCAGTCGTCACCATAGCAAGCGCACCCGCCAGGGCTAACACCTCAGAGACATAAACGAGTCCAGCAAGCCACGCCCATAACAAAGGACTGGCGGCTACCAATGTGGCAAATAGAAGCTGCGGCGAACCCAAATGCTGCACGGTAGAACTCTTTGATTGATCCCGATCAGTCACATAAGGGAGAAAAAACATCAGATACACGGGGGGTACCCTCGCCACGCATTGGGACACAACCAGGGCCAACCAGCCGTACCCACCCGTTTCGGCGAGCAAGACCACTCGAAGCAACATCGTAGTCACCAGCGCCAGGCCCCCAAACGCCCCCACATGCGGATCCTTTAGGATGAGGAAGATTTTTTCGCGACTCGTAGCGCCGCCAAGCGCATCGGCGGTGTCAGCTAAACCATCTTCGTGGAACCCACCGGTTAAGAGCAGCGAAAAACCATAGGCAATAATTGCTGCGGGTAGATCACCAAGCGGGCGGGCCAGCCACCAGACAGATCCCATCGCAACTCCGATCGCCAATCCGACCCCTGGGAACCACCCGGTCGACCAGAGCCACTCATCCCTGGTGTACGGAAATCCCCCAACCGGAATTCGCGTCAAAAAAACAAACGCGGCACGCAACGATCGAATACCCCACGGCATACCGTGCAACTACATTTCCAACCGTTTAGCGAATACAGGCAGGCCGCAAACCATAAGGACTACTTCCGCAGCGGCCTCAGCGATGAGTTGGTTGGCAAACCCCAATCCATCTCGATACCATCGGCCGCCACTGGTAGCCGGATGAATGCCAAAGCCCACTTCGTTAGTTACGACGAAAACATCTCCCGTCCCCCGCCTCGCCGTTGCATCTACGAGTTCCTTGGCGACACCGATCATTGCCTGTATGACGGCTTCCTCTCCCTCTTTGAAAACCTTGCCGTAAGCATTACCCGTAAGGGTAGTCAAACAATCGACGATAACAGTATCAGTCACCGCGTCGCGGATCGCTTGCCCGACACCATCCGGGGCCTCTACCGTGGTCCACTCTGGAGGTCGTGATTCTCGGTGCTTTTCGATTCGCGCTCGCATTTCGTCATCCGATGCAACACCGGTCGCAACGTACGTCACATCGACCCCGGATAACTCACGCGCACGTTCCTCTGCGTAGTTGGATTTCCCTCCCCTCGCTCCACCAGTGATCAGATGAATTCGCATCGGCATCAGTCTGTCTTCCCTGACACGTCGGCTTCGGCAAATGTCGCCATATCGCGCAGGATGGCCCCGGCCGATTCGAGTATCGCAAACATAAGAGCCGCCCCGGTTCCCTCTCCCAACCGCATTTCGAGGTGAAGTGCCGCCTGAAGTCCGAGGTGCTCGAGTTGAATCGCATGTCCCGGTTCCTGAGAGACGTGAGAGGCGAAAAGATATTCCTTCGCAGCCGGACACATTTCGCAGGCCAGCAACGCGGCCGCGCCAGTGATATATCCGTCTACAATCACCGGGATTCCCCGTTTCGCGCCACCCAGAATTAACCCCACCATCCCGGCAATCTCGAGCCCCCCCACTTCGGCCAGAACATCCAACGGCGCCGGCCATTTCCCGAGACGGGACAACCCGGCGTTGACCGCTTGAACCTTGCGACTTACACCAGCGCCGTCGACTCCTGTACCGGGACCGGTAACAAATTCGACCGGCTTCCCTGTAACCATGGCGGTGATCGCTGCAGCTGACGTCGTATTGCCGATACCCATCTCTCCGAGACCAATTACATCCGGTCGAAGGTCGGCTATCATGTCGACGCCGACCGCAATGGCTTCAAGAACCTCGTTACTCGTCATAGCCGGTTCTTTGACAAAATTTCTTGTACCTCTCCGAACTTTTCGGCTCACCACTCCCCGAGCATCACCAAGGTCACCGTCAACACCAACGTCCACAACCACGACCTGTGCGCCCGCTATGCCAGCCAACGCGTTAATGGCAGCTCCGCTCCGTTCGTAGTTGAGGCACATCTGCGCCGTAACCTCGGAGGGGAACGCACTCACACCCTCCTCGGCAACCCCGTGGTCTCCTGCCATAATACAGACGGTGCGTCGAGCCAATTTGGCCGGAGGATCACCGAGGATTTTCGCCAACCTCAGCGCCATCGTTTCGAGTGCCCCAAGGCTACCCTGGGGTTTGGTCAGCGAATCAAGGTGCGCCTGCACTTCTTGACCGGTAGCCCGTTTCGGAGTGGAAACTGACGCAATAAGAGACTCAAGTTCTGTACTTTTCATCGGCCTATTCACTTTCGGGATGCAACAAGGTGCCGAGCAGACGCGCTGCTTCGCCAAGCCTCGGTCCGGGTCGACTGAAGAGATCCCGATCCACGACAAAAACTCGGCCCCCCCGAACAGCTCCGAGATCCTGCCAACCCGGGGTCCGCCGGAGTTCGGCCAAAAGGTCGTCATCGGGTCGGGCTGAAGGGAGAATGAGGTATTCGGGATCGCGTTCGAAAATAGACTCCATTCCCACTGGCGGCCATTTAACAGCCGCGTCCGCGAAAATATTTCGGCCGCCCGCTATTTCGATAACATTGGAAATAAAGGTGTCACCGCCGGCGGTCATCGGAGGAGTAATCGACACAACATACATTACAGGAATCAGAGACGATTCCGAATAATCCAATCGAACAGCGTTAAGGCTATCGGAAATCCTATCGCTCAGTCGGCGGGCCGCATCTGGGGCGCCAAACCAGTTTCCCAATAGAGTCAAAGTCTCGGACAGATCCTCAAAAGACGCAGACCTCACCCGCTCGACCCGAAGTCCTACCCTGCGCAGGGGATCAGTAACAAGGTCATCCCGCGTTTCCAGCCCTACGATAACGAGATCAGGCTCCAACGTGGCTATGATTTCAAGGCTCGGGTCGAACGTCCCTCCCACACTGGGTAGTTGCGCCAGCGCATCCTGATCATACCGTGTGCGGGCAACCAGCCTTTCCCGTTCTCCCATGGCAACAATCAGATCTGTCACCGACGGTACGGTTGAGACAACTCGCTGTACAGTCTCCACCGGCTGTTGGACCTCGCCTTTACATCCAAGCGCCAGCGAGAGAAGCATCGTTGCAGACAACGACTTCATCAGGGTTACAGGCCCAACCTGAACCCCGCGAGGACATTGCGCCCCGGAGATGCGAAACCGCTGACCACCTCGAACTCCTCATCGAAAACGTTGGCGAGGCGTCCTTCAAAAGTGACTGTGCGCCCACTGCCCTCATAGACCTTTGCCGCCAACGCGATATCCACTGTTGTGTAACTATCAAGAACTACGCGATCAAAGATGCCGAAATCGATATCGTCGCGAGCCCCGTAATGGTTAGTGGTGACGTTGAAGGAACCAGCGGAAAAAGCGTACCCAACCGTTAGACTGCCTACGTGATCGGGCCGCCGCAACAGTTGTTCACCCGGTGAGAAAGTGCCTGTTAACGATGGATCAAAACCTTGCTGGGTGATTTTAGTGTCGTTGTAGGTATAGGAACCCCGCAGTGAAACATGCGCTCCGGCCCGGTAGGTAACGGAGAATTCGATACCCCTCGAACTCGCTTCAGCAATATTGAAGAAATTCGGGGCTCCCGGGTTGGGAGGAGAAAAAGTGAACTCGATCAGCTCTTCAAAATCCTGATCAAACAAGGTGGCGTTCAGCTGCAAATTGCCGTGGAGCAAGGCCTGGTCAACTCCGACTTCCCAACTCGTGGTCTGTTCTGGATCCAGATCGGGGTTACCTGTCGCGAACCCCTTCGCAAAGTTTTGGAAGAAGGTCGGCTCCCTGAAAGCTGTACCGAACGCACCTCGAATCGTCGTTTTCGATGCCAGCGCATAACCAACGCCCAGTCGATACGTGAAGAAATCTCCGAAGGCCTCGTTATGGTCGAAACGTCCGCCGACCTGAATCGACAAGGCGCCCAGTCCCCCGGCAACCTGAACGTAGGCCGCACGATTCCATCTCGTCACGTCGAACAACCCGTTGGACGTGCCGAATTCACTCAGAGACTCGCTGAAGCTTCGTTGTTTTTCTTCTTCAACCTGACCTCCCACCGTTAGAACCAGGCCGGGAGTGGCGTAGAAGTTCACGCTCGCATCTGCGCTTCGACGTGCGATTTTGTCGAGAGAACGGAACCCGAAAAACCCGACGTTGTCAGCAGCGTCATCGGCCTGATCGTCGAAACCGCCGCTGGACGTGTAGTTAGCGAGTTGCACAACGCCTTCAAGGCGATCAGTCAACAAGCGACGGGCGTCCACCCCAAGAGTCGAGGTTTCGCCAAATTCAAACGCGTTCCGGTCTACCACGTTTCCGCTGCCGTCGGTCGGAGCTTCGAAGCGTCTGTCCTGGTTCCTGAGGGAAATGCGCACGCGCGAAACGTCGTCGGGCCGAAGCTCCACGGAACCGCTCACGTAGCTGTTGCGATAATCGCTGTTGAACTCGTGAATCCCGGCGGTTTTGTACTGACCGATAGAGACGCCGTAGTTGACTCTGTCACCCCCACCCAAAAGAGACGCAGCAGTTGAGTAAGACCCGTAGTTGCCGCCACGGGCTTCAAGCGTGACCCTGGCATCTGACGTTCCCCGCCTCGTAAAAATCTGTAGCACGCCGGCAACCGCGTCAGTACCGTACAGTACGCTAGTCGGCCCCCTTACAAGCTCGATTCGTTCAATGTCTGACGTGAGGAGGTGTGCGTAGTTAAAGTCTCCGCCCGGATTGTTCACCGGTACTCCGTCGATTAAGACCCGCGTATAGCCACCCTCTCCGCCGCGCAAATAAAGTGTGGTCTGCCCGCCGAACGAACCTGTCGGAGACACCGCACCCCCCGCCAGTCTTATCGCATCCGCCACCTGGACGATTCCAAGTTGTTGGAGTTCTTCGCCGGTGATTACGGTTTTAGAAACAGTGGCCGCTGATACGGGCACACGTGTAGCAGTGATTACGATCGGATCAAGTTCAACGGCAGGTTCCTGGGCGTTCAACTCGGCAGTACCGGAAATTAGGGCCAGAGTGATGGCCAGGTAACGACGCTTCATTGTCATTCGAAACTCCCCTCGGGTTCGTGTATAAATCGCACCCACGAAGTTTCGGCGAGGAGAAGTTCAGACGATAAGAAATACGAGGAGTACCAGGACGAAGGGCAAAAGCCACTCGTGATTTGGCTCGGCCCTCGCAAGCAAATCGAAAAAACCCGTCTCCTCAGGAAGGATGACGGGCATAAAATGCACCGCACCTTCCCTCCGAAGGTCGTGGCTGCAGCGCGAGTGGCAGGTTTCCTGACTCAAGACCACCGAACTCTACCTTCCCAGGGACATGCCCCAGTGGCTTTTGTTGAGTCGGTGTTCTCCGGTCCAGACCGGGTCTCTTACAGTGGCGGGGCCGCGTCGGATTTTCACCGAGCTTCGCTTGCCCACCGCGCAATTCAATTGTGGTAGAACCTTAACCCGGCCGATCGAGGTTTGGCAAGAGTCGGAAGTTTGAAGGCCAGATCAATGCCCGAAAGGTCGCTTTATTCCGAATTGAGTACGCGTGCCAAATCCTGCGACCCCGCTCGACGAGCGGGGAGATAGGAAGCGATTAGACCAACCGAGATAAGCAACATCGTCACGGAAACGAAGACGACGGGGTCGATGGGAGCCACGTTGAAAAGCAGACTCCCCATCAATCTGGCGGAGAACATAGAGCCAATTACACCAACCCCCACGCCAGCAAGGACATGAACCAGACCTTTCCTGACCAACGATCGAGCCACCTGGCTCCCGGTGGCACCCATAGCCAGCCGAATGCCGATTTCCCGTCTGCGCTGCCGAGCTACCTGAGACGCCACGCCATACACACCAATGCAAGCCAATCCCACTGCCAGGAAAGCAAAAATACCGAACAGGACACCTATGAACTCATCGCGCGAACGAGCCACCGAGAGTGCGCCCTCCAGCGTTTCCAACTCCAACACCGGAACCTCGGCGTCGATTTCGCTGACCGCGTCCTGCACAAGCCTTGCGATAGCAAGAGGCGGAACCGACGTCTTCAACACAAAGTAAGTCTTGTTAGGCACATCCCCTGCAAGATTGGCTATTATCTCGGGCTCCGGTTCCAGGTAAATAGAACGCCTCTCGTTCCCAACCACAGCCGTAATCCGATACCAGTATGATGTGGAATCGGGCGTCCGGTTAAAGGTGACCGCCTTTCCAACCGGACTGCCGGTCGGGAAATAGCGGTTTGCGAAAGCCTCGTTAACGACCACCGGGAGCGGAGTGGATCCATCCCATTCGCCTTCAAACACTTCGCCTTCAATTATTGGGATACCTAAGGTGCGAAAGTACCCTCCACTGCCTTCACGATGCCGCACCTCAACTCCGAATTCATCAGGACCCCAACCCGCGATCTTGAAATCACTGGTCCATCCAGATTCCTGCAAAGGCAAACCTCTGTTGCTACCGACCGACACAACTCCGGGGATTTCTCGTAGCCGTGCAGATAACCGATTTAGTAGTTGCAACCGAGCGGAGCCGTTCCCATAGTTGCCAGATGGCGGGCGCACCGCGAAGGTAAGAACATTATTTGAGTCCACGCCGGCATCGACGTTCTTCAGCTCCGTTATTGTGCGCACCAGGAGTCCCGCACCTACTGCCAGCATTAAGGCCAGACCCAACTCCGCGGCTACGAGGCTGTTGGCGACTCCCATACTCCCGCGGCCCATCGATCCCGTCCGCGACCCGGCTCCCATCGCGTCCCTAACATTGGCACGCGACGAACGAAAGGCCGGAATGGAACCGAAGAAGAGCGCGGATCCCGCGACCACCGATATTCCGAAAAGGACCATTCGCCAATCGACTTGAAACCCGTGTACCTCGATTCCTGGCGGCGCAATACGAAGTATCATATCGAGGCCCAGTGCAGCTGCAGCCACGCCCAGTAGCCCTCCGGCAAAAGCAAGAACAACGCTTTCCGCCAGGACCTGGCGTAGCAATCTTCCCTTCGCCGCACCAAGCGCAGCCCGAACAGCTAGCTCTTGTTTCAACGCCACCGACCGGACCAGTAGAAGGTTGGCTACGTTGGCCCCGGCTATCAGCAGCAACAAACCGACAGCACCCAGCAACAGGAGTAACGGGGTTCGAGAATCTCCGACAAGAAAAGTGTGCAGCGGCACGAAACCGGCTTCCATTCCCCGGTTCAGGTCAGGGTGTTCCGACTGGAGCCGTGCTGCCACTGCATCGAGTTGTCCACGGGCGACCTCAGGAGATACCCCATCTCCCAACCTGGCAACCGTGCGTACAACGTGCGCCTGTCTAAACCAAACGCTCTGCCGTCGCCGTTCGCTCCACCGATGGGTCGTCCAAACATCCGAATCCGACAGGCTAAAATCGAACCGTTCAGGCATCACGCCGATAACCTCGTAGCCCATGCCATCAAGCCTTATAGTCTTTCCGACAAGATCGAAATCTGATCCGAAGTTGCTGGCCCAAACCGAGTGGCTCAGTATGACTACTGAGTTTGAGCCGTCCCAATTTTCGTCGGGCACAAACGTCCTACCTAGCATGGGAGAAACGCCCAGAACATCGAACAAATTGGCGGACATCTGCGAGAGGTTTACCTGTACAGCGCCATCGCCAACAGAAAGCGGGACATCGGAGGAAAAATCAGAGTAGGTAGCGATGTCGGAAAAAGCATCAACCCGTTCCCGCCAATCCTGAACGTTGGCGGGAGCTGCGTGAACGGCGGTCCAACCACGTTCCACATTCGTTTCGTGGATTTGGACCAGGCGATCGGGTTCGTGAAACGGCAACGGACTTAGCATTAACTGATTGACCGCGGAAAAAATAGCCGTTGCCGAACCGATCCCCATCGCCAGTGTTAGCACGGCCAGAGCCGTGAAAGCAGGTGTTCTACAAAAAGACCTGATCGCGTACCGAATATCCCGGGCGGTCTCACCGGCGAAATTATTTTTTTGATTCCTTTTGTCGGTTGAAACGAAAACGCTGGCGATTGTCCTGACACCCTGCCACCAGTACCAGAGGTGTGATCCCGGGCGGTTTCGACCCGGCCCTACGTGGAGGCGATACTCTTCATCAAGATCCCCAACGAGAAATTCAGCTGCGTCGGGTGGCAGCAATTTCATGAGGATGGCACGGGCGATTGCAGGTGGCCGGATGTTTTTCATGTCTCAGTTCTCTCCTCCAACCGTTTTTCCGGCTAGATGGGCCAAGTCATCAATTATCCCGCAGGCCATGGCTTGAACGTTTGAGTAGCTCTTGTGAAGGGTCGAAGCTCCGGACGGTAATAACCTGTAGTATTTGCGTCGTTTGCCAGTGCGTTCTGGAATGGTTTCGCCTGGGCGCGACTCGACCAGCCCCCGTTTTTCAAGCCGACCGAGCGTTGTGTAAACGGCACCGGCGGAAACGTTACGTCCGGTGGTTTCGTATATCTCCCGGCGGATGGAAACACCATAGGCGGTGGCGCCAAGCCGCATAACGGCCAACATCACCAGTTGTTCGAACTCTCCGAGGGCTTCAGTCATATTGATCTCCGAATGATACCTACAGTGTAGTACATTGATAGCTACACTGTGATTATCTAGAGGGTCCGTTCCTTTTTGCAGCCAGCTGGAACTTTATGTCGGTTGCCGACGTATCGGTTAACGACATTAAACAATTCATCTGGAGATTTGTGATGAAGAAGATCGTCATCGCTGTAGCACTGCTTGCGGCCACGTCAGGATGCGCGCTCATTGGACTGGGTGGCCCTCCTAGCCCCGAGGGCCATTGGAACCTGGTGACCGAGGCCAACGGTCAGCCGGTCGGAGGGTCAATCGAGATTTCACGCAACAATGACGGCACCTTTGGGGGAGTAGTTAAGACTGATGTCCTACCGGACCTAAGGATTACCGAAGTGATCTGGCAAGAAGTTGCATGGCTCATCCGGGCCCGCGGGCCCGAAGCCCCCGTCGAGATCACATTCGTCCGAGATGGTGATCAGATCAGTGGATCCTGGACGTACGGTCCCACCGGAGGCGACTTCACCGGATCCCGAATCGAATGAAGTGCGTCAGTTAGGTGGTCGAGGGAAACGGATGCGCCAGGCCCCCATTTCCTCCGACCACCACCACCGGAAGATCAAAATTCGGAGAAAAGGTCACGATCTGCAGGCCAGTCTGACACTTCGCGAATCACCCGGGCCATCGCCGAGAAATCCACCCCAAAACCAACGTTGGGTGGAGGTGGCGTTGTGTTGAAGGACCACGCGATTATAACTCCGTCGTCAGGATAGATTGCGAAGAACGAACTAGTTCCTCTGAACCCACCACTGTGGAACCAGGCGAATGGGGAGGCGCTAAAAAAGAACCCTGCGGAGTAACCGTCGTTGCCAGGATCCGTCCACATAAACGATTGGGTAGTTGCAGAAATCAAATCTGGTGCTGACGCGTCACCGTCCACAGCCACACCGAGGCGCACGAGGTCTGGCATCGAAATCACCCATCCCCCGCTACCATCCGAGGTTTCTCTTGCACCCCCGTCGCCACCATACGGCGACGGTACGATCGACGGGCCGCTATCATAGACCGATGGCCCCGTTACAGACTCATAGTAGACCACTTCGCCATCCGCTCGATCGCTTTGCCGAGAAGACCCCACCGTGGCACGTGTTATCCCGAGCGGCCCAAATACCTGACTCTGAAAATATTCCTGATATGACATACCTGATGCCGTGGCCAGGAGCTGTGCGAGAGTCATATAGGTCACGTTGTGGTAGGCGAACCTATCTCCAGGAGCAAATTGCAATGGTTGTTGCACCAGCCAACTGATAAACGTGGAACGATCCGGCGGACTTGAGACGTTCATGTCCGATGCTACCGTTCTCAACTGATGGGTCGGATCAGCAACAACCGAACGATCCCAACCGGCCGTGTGTTGGAGAAGATCGTTGACGGTAATGTCGAGCACTCTGGAATCGGCGGGCCCACCGGCCGGCAAAAGAGCACCAAGGTGATCGACGAACACGAGGTCCTCTGGCGTTACCAGCCCGTCTTCAATGGCCTTCATCACTCCTACCGAGGTTATCGGTTTGCTGACACTGGCCACCCGCCAGAGGTGGTCAGGATGTGCGAATTCGTTCGCCGCAGAATCAGCAAAACCAAATCCTCGAGCAAGTACAAGGCGCCCGTTTTTCGATGCGGCGACCGAGACCCCCGGGAAATTCCACCTCCGCAGAACTTGAGCAAACAGGAGGTCTACGTCGGGATGTCCAACTCCGGTAATGGGTACTACCGTCAATTCGACAAATGCGCTGGCCGTCTCCGCGCCAGCTCTTACCTGTACCGTTCCGGCATTGACCGAAGTTGCCAGGCCTGTGGTGTCGATTGACGCCACCGTCGTATCGTCGACCGACCACTGAACCGGTCGATCAATTATCGGATTGCGCCTTGCGTCGAAAAGACTGGCTCCGAGTTGTTCTAAATCGCCGAAGCCAACAAATACGGAATCCTCAGCAGCCAATGCTATCGAGGCCACCACCTGACGAACTGTAACCTTAGCGGTAGCCTCAAGTCCGTCAGATGTGGCACGCACAGTAGTCGTCCCATTTGCCACAGCGGTCACGGTGCCTGTCGGCGACACACTCGCAATGCCAGCGTCGTCGACGGACCACGTGGCTTTGATGTTAGTCGCCGTTGCGCCAGAAGCAGTCGTCCCTTCAATGGAAAGGACCGCAGGCTCGCCAAGAGACCTCAGTTCAACAGAGTCGGCCGTAAATACCAACTGCGTCAATATGTCACTATCCCCACCAACTCCGTCGCCGCCACCGCCATCTTCACCCCCGTCGACTGGGCCCCCATCACCACAGCCATAGGCCATGGCCAAGAAACACGCACCCCCGAAAGCCATCAAACTCCTCAACTTCATGCAAACCTCCATTTGTACAGTTTTCACCGAACCGTTCTACTTTCGGAGAACCCGCCATATGATCCGCTGTTCCTGAGTTAGCGTGAGCAGTGGTTAGGGTATATTAGAGGGCTGCAGACAGCGGAGCTCCAGACAAGCCAACCCGGCGACAGAGCCTTGTTGAACAGGATCGGATAAGTAGGTTGGAGGACAGAATGCCAAAATCAATCGTTTGCCATATTACCGCCGTAGTCGATAGCCGGAGCGTTTTTTTTCTATCTGTGGCGGCGGCTCTGGCTGGATTGGGGCCGGTTGACCTAAAAGCTCAGGATGACAGGCTCTGCCATGAAGGATCCAACCCCGGCGCAGAGTCGCATCATCTCGGGGCGGGCGCACACCTCGATCTCGTCCGCACCTCCGACACGATTAGCGACACCCCATGCTCCGCGATCGTACGCAACGATAGCGGTGTCATCCTCTGGCAAGCAGACGGATTCCCAACCAGCCTGGACAGATGGTCGGGGACCGATATCAACAATGATGGACTCCCGGAGGTCGTCATCGGATTCGACCGCGGAGGCGGCAACAGATGTTGTTGGCAGTACGCGGTCATCAGTCTGACACCGAGCTTTGAGGTGCTTGCTGTTTTGGACTTCCCGCCGGTGCAAACCGCGAGCAGTCCCCCACCGGTTACCCTGCAGCAGACTGTGCCTTTTTACCACCTTGGACCCAGCATGGCAGACGCACCGATAATAGTTCTTGTAAATCGGCTTGAAGGCACCACGCTTCTGAACGAAACACGCGCCCGTTGCTCCGAAGTGTTGGCTGAAAAAGAAGATCCGTGGGCCAATCTGGGACGCCACCTGCGAATGTTGACCAGTGAAAACCTGGAAGCTTCAAAAAAGGGGCTCCGGGCCCAAAACGATCTGGCTTCCATAAGGAAGGCTATAAGATCGGTAGCGATGCAACATCTGTATTGCAATCAAGAGTCGGAGGCGTCAAGACTTCTGCAGGTCGGCTGGCCGACCGATTCGATAGCAGCAGAGTTAGAGATTCTCAAACGAGCGTTGGCACAGAGATTCGAAAACCAATAACGCTTTTCAAATCCGGGAATCGATCACTCATGTTTCAACGCCTGAGTCGGCTCAATGCTGGCTGCGCGCCGAGCTGGCAGGTAGCAGGCACCCAATGAAACGGAAAAAAGCACTAACGGCACCACCACCAGAAGGATGGGATCCGAAGGGGAGACACCGAAGAGAAACCCGCGCAATGTTTGCCCCAGTCCGATAGCCACAGCAGTCCCGACCACCGAGCCGAGTGCGACGAGAGCGAGGCCCTGCTTCACGACAAGCGTTAGGATTCCACCGGCTGTTGCTCCCAGTGCCATGCGGACTCCCACCTCATGGGTTCGTTGCGCAACTCCATAAGACATAACCGAAAACAGCCCTGCTGCACTCATCATCAACGCCAAAAGCCCGAACGCATTCAGGAGAAAAAACGCCGAGCGCCGGGCAGCACCAAGCTGCTCTGTTACAATCGTTTCCATCGTCTTGATATTCGCCAGAGGCAGATCTGCATCAATTGTCTGTACGCGCCGTCGCATGGTAGGAATGAGAGACATCGGATCCCCCTGGGTGCGGACGGCGAAGGTGAGGTTTGGAAACGAACGCCACGGCCCGTTCCCGAAGGCAAAGTATGCAGTGGGTCGCGCGGGGTCTTCAGGGCCGAAGTCTCGAATATCCGAAACGACACCGACAATGCTAAAACTCTGCTGCGAACCTCCGGGTCGAACGGTTCGCTCAACTGGACTCTGGTCGGCAAAAAACGTTACGGCGAACGCCTCGTTGATGATTACCGGGGCTCCTTCGAAACGATCTCGCTCCGAGAATCGCCGACCCAGGAGCATCCGCATCCCTAACGCTTCAAAAAGGTCCGCTGTGATCTGTCGTGTTTCAACCATTCCGGAGAAACTGCTGGTCTGCCCCGGTACTTCGAAGCTGGTGTTGCCACCACCCTGCATAAACGTTCGGTTCTGGGCGCCAGCGAATAACACGCCGGGCAATGACACGATTTCTCGTTGGATCGCATCGTAGGTGCGCAAAAAAGATCCAACGTCTCGATAACGTTCCCGGGGCAAATCCAGCGAAAAAGTTATCACGCCGCCTGCATCCACCCCCATGTCCACCTTACTCAAATTCCAGACGGACCGCACCAGTAACCCCGAACCGCTAACAAGTACTACGGCGAGCGCCACTTCTACCACCACAAGGCCTCTAAACAACAGCGTCTTTTCGCGAGACATCCCTCCTCGCGCCTGAGTCAGGTTCTTTCTGAGATCCCTCGCCCCGGGTCCAAGGATGGGAGTGATGCCAACCGCCACCCCTATCGCGAGACTCAAACCAACAATGAACCCAATAGTTACAAGGTCAACAGAAACGTGTTGAGAACGCGGTATCGAGCTCCCGAACCGATGCACCAGCAGCGAGGTCCCCGAACTCGCTACCAGAGCGCCCACCGCACCACTGGCAAGCGCCACCACCAGACTCTCAGCCACCAACAAACGGGCGAGGCGAGCTCTTCCGGCTCCAAGCGCCGTGCGAACGGCAAGTTCCAGGTTCCGCGAATGATTCCTCGCCAGCCCAAGACTCATTACGTTGGCGCAGGCGATCACGAGTAACAGAGCCGCCGCCCCACCAAGCAAGAAAAGACGGGTGGAATCGCTGGAGCGCACAAGCCACCCCGAAAACCCCCGCGCCCCGGCCGTACGATTACTGTTGGTTTCAGGATTCAACTCAGCCAACGAACCATAGACCCTCTTCAAATCAGATAGACCGACCTCCTGGGTTGCCCCAGCCTTGAGTCGGCCGATTCCCTCGAAGGACCGGCTTTGCCGCTCTAATCTCTCAGCCGCCGTCCATCGGTGCGTTCGCCAGAGCTCCGGCGTGGCGGGGAACACAAAATCACGCGAAGCCACGCCGATTATCACGTGAGTAACACCGTCGAGTTTGATTTCACCACCTATCGCCGACGCCGCTCCACCCCATTCAGTCCGCCACAGCTCATTGCTCAAGACGACAGTCGGCACCGCCCCATCGACATCATCTGAGGCGGAAAACAGGCGCCCGGTTTCGGCACCGATACCCAGTACAGAGAAGAAATCCGCCGTCACCTCCATCCCTAAAACCCTCCGAGGTCCGTCACTTCCCGAAAGAGCCCACCTCGAGTAGCGATAGGCAGCAAGGTTTTCGAACGATGTCACTCCCTCGTCGAGGTCCAAAAAATTAGCGGGCGATATCGACCACACCGACCCTGCCGACGCCTCAACGGAGGCCTCGCCGAATCGTGTTAATCGTTCAGCGTCGGGGTACGGCAACGGCTTCAGGACAGCTCCGTATATCACGCTGAACAAAGCCGACGCGGTTCCGATTCCTACCCCCAGAATCAAAAGCGACGCTATCAGGTATGTCGGCTGACTCTTGAGCGAACGCAGAGCAAAACGAACATCCCCCGTCCAACCGAGGACAGTCGTCTTCACCGTGTAGACAAGGGGCCCTGCTAATCGAATGAGTCCAGGCATCAGATAGGCACCGGCAAGGCGCAATGCCGTCAGGGTGTACCATAAATTTGTGGCCGGCGACCGACCACGGTTGCGGTATTCCTCCTGCAAGTCACCAAGCATGCTGCGTCCAACCGCGCCGGGGGGAAGAACCACACTCAACATTTTTTCCACGAATCGCGGTGGGCGAGTCAAATTGGTTCCAGACGGACCGGTCATTCGAACACTCCCTTCAACCCATCCCAAAGCCCCATGAGTTTTTCGCGAGAAAGGCGTAGCATCTCCACGCCACGCTTACTGACGTAGAAATTACGCCGCGGGTGCCCGCTTCTGTCCGGCGCATCGGTCTCAATCTCCCATCCGACGTAGCCCTTCGCGGAAAGGCGGTCGAGGGTTCGGTACAACGCTCCGCGCGACACCGTGCGACCAGCGATTTCGTTGAGCCGATTCCTCAGATTAATCGCGTAGGCTTTTTCATCCAATTCAAGAATGGTGAGCATCACCAATTGCTCGAATTCCCCCAATAGAACGCTTTTGGGCATAAGCTGTCTCCTTTGTCGACATCAATGTATACAATAGAGACAGTCATGGGTTCCAAGCAAGGATTAGATGGAGGAACCGACCCGATCCCTAGTTGGTTACGGCAGACACCAGTGTGGCTGTGGAAAAAACAACCCGGAATGGGCTGCAATAAATCACAACACTCTGGATCTCAGCCAAATCCACGTCAGCGGGTATTTCGTAATTTTGACTTCCGATATTTCCTTTGAGATCAGCTAATTCGATGTATTCGCCGAGCTGGTTGGAATTCCTTGGCTCTGGATGGATGGAAAGCAGAACCCTCAGGTCGGGACCGTTGGAGGATTCGAAGCCTTCCTCGAAACGGAGTATCCGCACGCCGTCTGGATTTTCGAGGATAGTAGCGGTGCCGGACGCCCAATGAGCGCCATCGATCTCTGTGAACGTACCGTTGGCCAACGCAGCAACGTTAACGGGAGCTGTTTCGGCGACTCTTTCGTCAAGAAACAACGGTGACCCAAGATACCAGGCGAGCCCGGCGGCAACAATCGCGAGAACGACCGTTATAATTCGCTTCATTTTTTCTCCACTTCTTCCAGGACGCAACATTGCGTTGAGAAACAAACACGACGCTGCTGGCAACGGTTCTAGACACTACTCGAAAATCCATCCCCAATTGACGGGGCTACCGAGCAGGCCGTACCATACCAGTTGACATAACTCTACAAACCCGCGGCGACATCATGAGAAACGATCGCTTGTCCGAAATCAGCCACCTGCTCTCCCCTCCCCCCGGCGAGCCCCTCTGGCACGGCGGCGCGACTCCACTCGGCGCGTTGCGCGGAGTTGGATTTATTCAGGCCGCGTGGAGGCCTGCTCCAAAAAGGCAGTCCATCTGGGGTCTGACCTTGCACATCGCGTATTGGAAATATGCCGTGAGGAGAACAATAGACGGTTCGCCAAAAGGGAGTTTTCCCCGCAAGCCAGCGAACTGGCCCACCGTCCCTGCCAAACCTGACCAGGACACGTGGAACAGGGACCGAAAGCTCCTCAAAACAGAACACGAACTACTCGTCACCTCGATCGATTCTTTTCCTCCCAGAAGCCTCGATGAAAAAGTCGAGGGACGGAGAACTTACCGCTACGCCGACTTATTCCACGGAATCGCCGCCCACGATATATACCACGTGGGACAGATACAGCTGTTGAAGCGCCTCTATGAGGATCTTTCCCGATGAACCTTTGCGTTTCCCCCTGCACGATCCAGATTAATCGTTTTAATCCTCGCAGGTTGCTCCGGTAGCGGCACCCGTCTTCCGAATCCCATGCCGACACGATGCGGGATAGCGTAACATCACTCATGACAAGATACCTTCGGGTCTAGCCGCCGTTGGCCTGGCTGGATTTTTTTGAGGAAACATCCGCTTTCCATATAGAATCAGACGGTCAGGTGGCCTTTGGGTCCATCGAAGATGCGTGACACTTCTGGTAGCAGCGTTTCGTTCGGTGGCTATTTCACCGGAGTGGTCAGAAACGGGCCGCAAGGGTGACACCTTCAAACCCTCCGCTGGTCGAGCCCCCCTCCCTCACCCACCCCTTAAACGCACGGGAACTCAACCCGACCTACACGGCGTTTAACACGAGCAGATCAACCGCAAACCTTTCCCAAAGGAATTTTTCGTGCAACCCACCGTATTAAAGAACTCCTCTCTCCTCCTGATGCGGGCCACCGTTGCGTTCATCTTTCTCTGGCACGGTGTACCGAAAGCAATCAACTGGGAGGCGGCTGTCCAAAAGTTCATCGGCTTTGGGCTCCCCGGTTTCCTGGGACCTATCACAGGAATCGCCGAGGTTATAGCGTCTGTCCTTCTAGTCATCGGCGTTTTCCACCGTTGGGCCGCTGCTGCACTTGGAATTATCATCATTGGTGCCCTGGTAACCGTCCAATTGCCGGGCGGATTTACGGCGAGCTTGGAACGTGATCTGATGATCATGGTAGCATCCTTTGCGCTCATGGCATTGGGGCCTGGAGAATACGCGCTAAAAAAGGACTAGTCTCAGAAGATCAGGAGATTGCTTTAGCATGAAGGTAACAGGGAAAACCATGGCCTTTTGGCCAATCATGCTGACGGTTTTTCTCGCCGATTGCTCTACTAAAGCAGCAGTAGTCGCCAATCTCGACCCCCACGACCCGGTGGAGGTAATCGGGGACGTGGCCCGACTCAACCTGACATTCAACACAAACGCTGCTCTGGGAATCAGTGTTGGGCCTAACTCGGCGATGATCCTTTCTACCGTCGGCGCGATTATGATCGCGCTACTTCTTATGTATTATCGGCGGCTACCCAAAAGCGCCGTCGGGGCGTCGGTAGCTCTGGCCTTTCTTCTCGGAGGCGCTATCGGCAACGTGGTCGACCGGATGGCTGGACATTCCGGGGTGGTGGATTTCATTGACCTTGGTCTGGGCACCACCCGGTTTTGGACCTTCAACATCGCGGACGTTGCGATCTGTTTCGGGGCCGCCTTGATGATGTTTTTTTCCCGCAACCATCATCCCATGGCAACCATGGTTGCGGCTGATTCGGATCAATAGCCCGTTTCCGGGTATTAAGCACAATCATACTATTCACCTGAATCTGGCCGTTTCGATGAACCGATCCTACTCCTGGAAGGATGTCTTCATCCGTTTCTCTTCGCGTCTTACCCCGACCGTGCTATTCATGCTATCCAGCCCAACGGAGGAGTTGCAGGCCCAGGGCCATCCTGTCGTAGAAGCCTCCGCTACCGCCCGCGCAGCCTGGCAGGACGTGCGAACTGCGTTCAATGCCGGTGACCTCGACGGGGCTGCGGCCGCTATCGAAACTGCCACGCTGGCCTGGCCCACGCAGGTCGCCTATCAGAGAGCGCGGGCCATGGTAGCCGCGCGGCGCAAAGATGTGCCTACGCTCCTGGCAACAATTCGATTACTGACGAGTCTGGAGAGCGGAGCCAACATCGCAGACGATGAAGCTGTAGGTGCAATGCGGGACAACGCTGAAATCGACAGCGCTCTGAACGATTTAGTAGAAGCAACCAGCCCAATTGCCGCGAGTCGGCCCTGGCGCACAGTCCCCGACAGTACTTTCTATGCTGAAGGAATCGACGCCGCAGCTGATGGCACAGTTTACGTAGCAAGCATTAGGCACCGAACAGTGGTCGCGTTCGATCGGGACGGACGGATAAGAGACCTGGGTTTAGACCGGCACCCGCGAATGACAGCGGCGTACGGTGTGCGAACCGACCCGGACGGGGAAAGCATCTGGGTGACCATCAGTGGCGGACTGGCCCGAACAAAAGATTTCGACGAGTCAGAGCGCAACATTGCTGCATTGCTGAAAGTGAGAGCCTCCGATGGGAGCCTGCTCGGACGTTGGGACCTACCGCAATCTGACGTAACGCACGTCCTGGGCGACCTGACTGTTGCCAGCGACGGTACGGTTTACATTACCGATTCCGATGCCACAGTTTTCATTTTAAAGCCAGGAAGTAGCGCATTTGAAACCATTACCCATGCCCTTTTCCGATCTCTGCAGGGCATCGCCCTTCATCCCAATGGACGATTCGCTTACGTAGCTGATTACTCACATGGGATCATGAGAGTCGACCTCGATACCGAAGATGTTATCCGTCTTCCCGACCCCGACGGTGCAACTTCACTCGGATTGGATGGCATTGCGTGGCATGAATGGGCGATAGTCGGCATCCAGAACGGAGTGAACCCACCGCGCGTATCGCGCTTTAGACTTGACGGAGCCGGGGAGAGGATCATCGCAAGCGAAACGATTGACCGGAACATCGATATCGCAGACGAACCAACCGTGGGTGCCATACTGGGCAACGATTTTGTTTACGTCGCCAACAGCCAATGGAACAAGTACGATGACGAAGGTAATCGAAGGGGTGGAACGGAACTCGCGCCGACAGTCATTTTGCGCTTACCGTTGAGATAGGGCTGAGCCAGGCTTTTCCCTCCGCCCTCCTGACTCCCAGCTGCCCCCTCCATCACCCTCCACCAAGATCTGTGTAGAGGGAATCCGATAGGAGTTCGTTCTCCTGGGCTTCGTGTTTCCGAAGTCGCCTTTTTAGCAGGGCCGCCGCTGTCCGGACTTCGGCTACCGGACCAGCCAGGCAGTTCTCGACCGCTTCATGCAGCCGCTGAACCGATATTAGAAACTCTTTGTGTTCGGCAAACAGGTGATCTACGACGCTCGCTTTGTGAGGAGCAGATTCTGAGACCACCGTGCCGAATCCTCCTGGAGCTTCTTCGGTAGCGAAATGCTCTTTCAGCTCGTCTTTTAATTCGTCAAGCAGTGGCAACATGACCGAGAGATCTGAGGTGGCACAGATCGTCTCCATCAATTCTCTGAGTTCCCTGTGTTCTTCTAGAAGAGATTCTGAAGTTGATATCGCCTTCTCTTTTTCGCTTGCAGCCATGAAGCCTCCTACAGTTGGGCGTTTCCCAATCTGGCCCCTGCAAGATTAATTCATCATGAGGCCCGGATGAACCGATCCGCCCTACTTGCCAAAGTAACCCGCGCGCACGTAAAGTGGCCACCTCGCAACGCGATTTTCGTCATCACCCCACGCCGCTTCCAGCCGAGCTAGCTTTACTTCGAATGGATCTGTATCGTTTTCTTTGTGGAAACGTCGGGTCGCCGACCAACTCCTGACGTAGCCGGCCAATCCAGCCAGGCTGACAGAGGTCTCCATGGAAAACTCAGGGCAATCAATCTCTTCTAAGGGAAGATTGAGAGTGACATAACCCGCATCAACGTGCCGTCTCTGTTCTGGCCAGTACCCACCGAGTGTCTCACCGTAATGTTCGCGCACCAGTGTGTCCACTTCCGCATTGATTTCAGGGAGACCGTAGGCCCACACTGCAACCACCCCGTTCTCCGCCAGCACTCGTCGAGCCTCGGCGAAGAACCTGGGGACATCAAACCAGTGGAAAGCTTGCGCAACGGTGATCGCATCCACGCTTCCCTCGGCCAGTTGGGTTTGTTCACTTGTTGCACGACGGTATTCGATGCGGGGGTGTTTCATGGCTGAGGCCAGCTGCGACTCGCTGGCATCAATCGCGATTACACGTTTGAAATGTGCGATCAGGCCAAGTGCAGCCTGACCGTTTCCTGTACCGCAGTCGAGGGCAAGTTCTGACCCGGACGTTAAGCTACCAATCCACTTGAACAACTCCGGTGGGTAAGTCGGCCGATAAGAGCAATAATCAGCCGATTGTTCAGAGAAATAGTCGAGGAATCCTACGGCTCCGCTCCCATCCGCAGAGTCGCTGGTGGCACCCCTGAGGGTGGGGCTTTCATGAATTTCAAATAGGCCTGAACATCCCCGACATCGAGAAAGCCATTGTTGTTCCCGATCAAGTCGAGTATCCGCTCTTCTTCCGTGGTTAAGAGGCCCTCGATTCCCAGAAAGCCGTCGATCACATCTTCCAAGCGGAGTTCAGGGGCTTCTACGAAGATAGCAAATTCCCCGAATCCTCTCCGACCTCCGCCCCTCGCTTCAAGAACAAACTCGAATCGACCCAGTTCAGTTGGCACCCCGGAAATCACACCTGTGGTTGAATCGAATGTCAGCCCTTCGGGGAAGCCACCTGAGAAAACACTCCAGGTAAGCGGAACCGCAACTCCAGCGGCAACAGCAGTATCTAAATATTCTCGCCCGAGTTCGGAGATACCCCTTATACCGCCGATGTCGAGAAACTCGATACCCCGTCTTGCACCCGGTGCCCGAACGCCTGCGGAATTAGCGCGAACGACTGCTCCTCTCAGCGCTTCAGGCAGCCTGAACCCGCCAATGGCTGCGAAAAAATCGGTAGTGGGTTGGCCGTCGGCATCCATTCCAAACGACATGTGTATCGGCCCCCCTAGATTTGAGCGGGCAAACGGATCTTCAACCAACTGGTAGGTGGGATCATAGAGACTGATTCGGCCTTCCTCACCGTTGGCCAGATAGAGGAAACCGTCTTCGTCAAAAACCAGGCCGTCCAGCACACCGGTTTCAACTATTACGGACTCCACTTGCGATCCGGTGTATCTGTAAACGGTTCTCTGTCCGTCTGAAAAATGAAGTTCGCCGGAGGGCGAAAAAACCATGTCAATTGCGAACGGCCCGATCTGGGGAAGATTGATTTCATCGAGCTTTTTTCCGAATGGGTCGAAATGAAACAGGGTACCTTCGTTAGGGGAAAACGCCCACACATCCCCGACTGAGTCGACTGCGAGCGGACCCGCAGACGTAATCTCATCAGTGAAGACTGAAGGCCCCTGCGCCCCGTCGGGATCGACCCGTTGGATTACCAGGTCTCCACCAAAATCGAACCCGGATATCAGTATCTTTCCCCATCCGTCCACGACCAGATCCACTCCCACGTCCCGACCAAACGACGCATCGCTAACGGCGCCGAGGGTGTCAACAGTAACCAGGAGCGAAGCCGATTGGTTTAGCGCAAAAAGTCTCCCATCGAAACCCGTAACCAGCCCGGCGGGCGTGCCAACGCCCGACGCGATCGAATCCATCGGGTCCCCGAGCCCGGTTTGGACCGTATCAATCCTCAACGCATAGAGTAATTCTGGTCCACCCACACCACCCTCCGAGCCGACCTGAACGAAGTAGGGTCCCGAAGATTGGAAATAGTGCAGGATCCGAGGATCAACTCCGTCGGCGTTACCGTCGATCGAAAGCACGTCCCCCAGCGGATTGTAAACGACCAAGAAGGCATTAAGTTCCGAACCCAACAAGCCAGCATCGAGATCAAATTCTACGAGCGTCCTGGCAGGGATATCTAAGACGAAAAAATCCAGGTCATCAGTTGGATTGATAAAACCAATTACGGTATCCTTGAGCGTCACCGGGTCGGCCGAGAAGAAATCGGTGTTAGGCTCGGACTCCGTCGCTTGAAGCTGGGCAAAGTCCAGAGTGTAAACAAAATTGGCTCCACCCATCTGGCCGGTTATACCCACGAAATACGTCCCGGTTGTACCAATCTGGTAAACGATCCTCGAATCGGGGCCATTCGAGTCATCGTTGTCCGCCAGGGCGATGGTCGAAGCCGTATCAAAAAGAGCGATACGCGAATCCAGCGGAGAGCCTGAGGCTGCTGCGTCGACCGTTAAGTCCAGGATCGTCCCGGCTTGCAGAACCACCGAGAAAAAATCGACATCACCGTCGGGAGAAATCGCCCCGGTAACCTGATCACCCAGGCTCACCGGGTTGGCAGTTGCCTGGGTGTCATTGTTCTCCGACTCCGCTACGACTGCAAGCATCGGGGACCGGAAAAGACGAAGCAATCGAAGAACTTCAACTTGACCCGGCCGGCGATACCTTTCTATGCCGACCGAGTCTGGCCGGAAAACGCGATTGTTTCCTCGCGCCGCCTCGGTCCACTGCTGACCGGACAACGAAGTCGTGTTCAGTAATGACAAAGTTGTCGCGATGACCAGGAACGCCGACGAGCATGCCACCGACCTCGCAATCCTGAGGGAATTTTTCATTTGAAAATTCTAGGGGTTGGGGTCCAACACGGACGGGCTGGGGTTGGGCGATGCCGCCATGGGAAGAGTTATGGAGTAACCTGCCACGCTCTCCCTTAAGTCATCATCGCGATCTGCAACCTGAAGGACTGTGGCGTTAAAACCAGACACATCGTTGGTGTTCGGTATGTCCATAGTAAACAGCGGCCCCGAGCCCAGATTGCCTACGATTATGACGCGCAGCTCCTGCGGCGCGACCAATCGCGTGAACAATTGGTTAGAGGAACTTGCCGGTGCCAAATTGCCCATTCCGGGTCCGGTAATTGTGAAAAGAACCGCTCCGTCAGTCCCATTCGGACTTGAAAAGTTCACCGCCACCGAGCCGGGAACCGGAGGTAGAGTCTCTTCCCCCCCGCAACTTAGAGTGCCAACCAGTGAGGCAACGGTAACAAAAGTTCTGATACTCATCCGTCTCATGTACATGACTGCTAATTCCTCGTTGTTGCGGGTGGCGTGGTACCGGCGGTTTGACTAATCTGATTGGAACGCAGAAAGACCCTCAAATCGCCGATGTCTAAGGTTCCATTCTTGTTTCCGGTTATGTCAAGGAAATTCCTGAGGGGCTCACCCAACAGCCCGGCGACCCCGAGCAACTCATCTACAAAGTCGGTACCCGCGACGGCGGGCGCAACTATTTCGAGGGCGTGTTCTGCTGTCCCGAAACGATTGCCGCTTTCGGCGCGAACAACCAAATCGAATGTGCCATTTTCCTCGGGGACGCCGGTTATCGCACCGGTCGTCAGCGCAAGGACAAGTCCGGCCGGGAGCTCGCCCGCGTCAAGACTCCACGTCGCAGATTCCGAAAAACTTTCAATCGTCAGGGTGTCGGCGTAGGCAGATCCGACCACCCCGGTATCCAGCGGAGTTTTAGAAATCAGCAGGATGTCGACTCCCTTTCGAAACCCGGGAGATGCTATTCCACTGGGATTCAGCTCTACTATTCCACCGGCAAAGGGCGGCAAAATCCCAAACGAATTATTCGCGACAAAAAGCCGAGAAGACATTGACCCATCTGTCTCTCGTCCGAAGGCTAGAATAAGAGGTCCGCCCAGGTTGGTGATAGCAAACTCAGGGTCAACCGATTGGTAACTTGAATCGTACAACGCGATTCGACGCTCCAACCCGTTGCCGAGGTAGAGGGAGCCGTTCTGATCGAAGGCCATTCCTTCTGCCGTTACGCCAGCAACAAAAGCAAGTTCAAATTCACCATCAATGATCTTGAACACTTTATCGCTTCGATTGGAGGCATGAAGCTCGCCGCCGGGAGAAAACGCCAAATCGAGGATGGGAAGCCCGATCACACCTACCGGAAACGAATCGACGACCGCTCCCCGGGGATCGAACCGCCATATCAAATCGGCCTGGGGATCGGAGGTCCAGATGTCTCCATCCGGGCCGACCGTGATCGCCCCCGGAAATTGTGTAACATCGGTGAACAAACTGACCTCACCGTCATCCCTCGAAATCCGAGAGATGGTTGCTTGAAACTGGAAGCCTGTGGCCAAAACGTCCCCAAACCCATCGATCGTCAAATCAGTCAACCCGGGCACCCGGGCGAGCTCAACAACAGGACCTAGATCAGCAGGCACCCTCCAAATCGCACCGGTGGAAAGGTCAGCCACGTACAACTCACCGTCGGGTCCGGCCGCGAGTCCCCCCGGCCTGCCGAAGCCGGTTGCGAACAACGTGGTGGGGTCTCCGGGTCCCGTGGGAATCGTATCGACTTTGATCGTATAGAAAGATGACGGGGACCCAACAGGGCCTCTCCAATCGGAGATTTCAACAAAGAACCGCCCCCCTGTGGGAGTAAAAAAACGTACCTGTACATCCTGGGAGCCAGCGGAAAAATTCAACAGAGTTGTGCCGTCCGTGTCGAAGACCCGCAGCGCCGCCAACAAGGGTGACCCCACGTCGAGCGCGTCAGCGTCGACGTTGAGCGACGTTCCAGGAGCAAGATCAACGGCGTAAAAATCCGTGTCGCCGAGCGGGTTAATGAAACCGAACGCAGTGTCACCAAGGGCGAGAAAATGAGCCGAAGCCGGATCATCGTTGGATCCTGTTTCGTCGCTGGTCCTCGGTGTCAGATTCACGGTGTAGGTGTGGTTAGCCGACCCATTTTGAGGAATGTTGGCATCGGTCAGTCCGAGAAAATAGCGCCCTGGCTTGTCAACGGCCCACACGATCCTACTATCCAGCAAAAAGGCGTTATCGTTGATCTGCACAATCACAGTATCGATCGGTTGATTGGCCCCCACGATCGTATCTATTCTGTAAAAAGCAATGATCGGATCAAGAGGAGAGCCGATCGCAAAAGCGTCAATATCGACATCGACAATATCGCCGGGTTGAAGATCGAATCCGTAATAGTCGAAATCGCCGGACTCCGAGATAATACCGGAAACCACATCGCCAAACGCGATCGAATCGTGTTCAAGGAGGGAATTGTTAGGCTCTGTTTCCGCCACGTTTGCGCTTGAAGCGGCATGCTTCACAAGGGAAAGATCTATCTGCGGGGTCAATTCTGGATAAATCCGCTCCGGCGGTTCAGCATAAATGGTTCCCGCCGGTCTGAAGGGTCCCCCATCCCATTGTTGCGCCGACAGATCTGACACGCTTACCTGCGCCGCGACGACGACAGAAGCGAACGAAAACGCGAGGCGTTTGGTCAACAAAGGTGCAGTCAAAAGCAGTCTCCATCCAGGGCGCACAGGCGACCGTGTAGACCACCCGGCTCCCGAAACAAATTCCAAGGTTGGTTTCGGTCCAGATCGAAGAATTACTACCCGCTCTGCCCCCAAAGGGGTCCTACCGACGCACTATGGTGTCAGATTTGAGGGGACCTCTGTGCGGTACAAATTGTCGCGCAACCACCCCGTCATGTACGTAAACAGGTCGGTTCTGGTATTCCCGCCCGCAATTGAATGCGTCTTGTTGGGGTAGACTCGCATGTCGAACTCCTTGCCGGCCTCTTCAAGTTTTTGAGCCAATTGGAGCGTGTTCTGGTAATGAACGTTGTCATCCCCGCTGCCATGGACCAGGAGCAGATTGCCCCTCAAACTGTCGGCGTAAGTTTGCGGGGCGCCACGGGTGTAACCAGAAGCATTTTCCTGTGGCGTGCGCATAAACCTTTCGGTATAGATCGTATCGTAGAGTCTCCAGTCGGTGACGGGAGCAACTGCCACCGCAGCCTTGAAGACATCTGGGCCACGCATCAACGAAAGTGACGACATATAGCCACCGTAGCTCCAACCCCAGATCCCCATCCTGGTTTCATCTACATAAGGCAAATCTCCGAGGAAGCGGGCCGCAGAAATCTGATCGTCTGACTCATTGATACCGAGGTTTAGATAGGTCATGGTTTTGAAATCTCGGCCCCTGGCACCGGTACCGCGATTGTCGACACTGGCGATGATATAACCTTCGTTGGCGAGCATCTGGTGCCACAGGTAGCGCGACCCTCCCCAGGAATCGCGCACCGTCTGCGATCCCGGGCCACCGTACACGTACATGAGCAACGGATAACGTCTTTCGGGGTCGAAATTTACTGGCTTTATCACCCACGCATTCAAGTCGGTACCGTCAGCCGCAGGTACCGTCACGAATTCCGGCGCCGCAATATCGAGAACGCTCAGTCGGGTGCGAAGCCTTTCATTTTCGGCCAGGACTCGAACCTCATCGCCGTCTTCCTCGCGAAGCACCTGCATCGGCGGCGAATTGATGGTGGAATAGGAGTCCACAAAATATCTAAAAGTGGGGCTCAGGTTGATGTTGTGCGTTCCCGCCCCCTCGGTCACCCGACGAAAGTCGTCTCCATCGAAATCCACTCGATACAATTGCCTGCCCAGGGGACCCTGTTCGGTGCCGGTGAAATAAACTCTATTGCGATCATCGTCGACTCCAGCAACCCCGGAAACTTCCCATTCACCACTGGTTAGCTGTCGCTCAAGGGTCCCGTCAGCCCGGAAGACGTACAGATGATTAAAACCGTCACGTTCGCTTCTGAAAAGGAAGCGTTCGCCACCATCAATCCAGGTCGGGCTTTCGTTTTGAACCCACGTATCGCTACTGTCGGTCATTATGACTCGGGCCGCACCGGTACCCACATCAGCGAGCATCACATCAAGGCGATTCTGATGACGGGTCAATCGCGTCAACCAGATTTCGTTTGCGGAATGAAAGCCCATTTGAGCCACATAGGTCTCGCTCCCCGTCTGGTAGTCTACCCAGGCCGTTTCTGCTGTTTCAATGTCAGCGACACCAACCGTGACCGTAGAGTTGGCAGTACCCGCTTTGGGATATCTCACCGGAGTTAATTCCGGATAAAGCGTAGTCTCATCGATCAGGTAGAAAGGAGGAATTATCGACTGATCGAAACGCCAGAAGGCGATTTTCGTACCGTCAGGGCTAATCCGGAAACCATCCCGAAGCCCCAACTCTTCTTCGTAAACCCAGTCGGCAGTGCCATTGATTATCTCCTCGCTGCCGTCGCTGGTTATCTGGTGCTCGATGCCGCTTCTCAGATCCACAACAAAGATGTTATTGGCACGAACAAACCCAACCAGATTGCCATCGGGAGAAAACTTGGCAAACTGTTGCAGATCAGGTTCCTGACTGACCTTCGTCAACGTCTCATCATCAAAATCCCACACGAAGTATTCGCCAAGAGTGTTCTGTCTCCAGACCCTTACCGAGTTGGTAAAAATTAAGATCTTTTTGCCGTCCTCAGATATCTGGTAACTCTCAATGTTGAGCGGAAAATTCTGCCCCTCCGGAGTTAACGATGGACCGGCAACCAACACCTCACTATCACCCGACTCAGCCTCCACTCGAACCAGATCATGCCCCCCGTCGGGGTTAGGAACCGTATGGGTGAAGTGACTCCCGTCCGGAGCCCACCTGACACCAATAGTGACCGAATTGAAGTACTCGGACCCATGAATAGAATCCAACGCAAGGGTTTCGTTTTGGGCCAGGACCGGGGACGATGAAAGTGATAGAATGGCCCCGACAAATAAAAGATGCTTTTTCATTTTGGTCTCAATGGTTTGTGGGTATGGGGTAAAGGGGTGGGTGGGTAAACAACCTTGCCTCACTACCGCCTGTCCGTCTGTCCGTTCTGTCCGTCCGACTCCCTAAACATGCTTCAATTTCCACTTTCCTCGCCTAAAAACAACCGCGCTAACTAGCGCCAATAGCGAAAAGGAAATCGTCATGGCTACAAACACTCCGAAAGGTCCCCAATCGAAGTGGTAGGAAACCACATAGGCGAACGGGAGTTCAAAGACCCAAAAGCAAAAAAGGTTGATTATCGTCGGCGTCCAGGTATCACCTGCCCCGTTAAAGGACTGGGTCAACACCATCCCGTATGCATAAAATAAGAAACCGGTGCTAACGGTTCGGAGGCAAAGCACCGCCCAGCGAACCGGTTCCGGCTCGGTCGTGAAGAACGAAACAATGCCGGGTGCCCATACGATAAACACTACACCGATGGCGCCGAGGAACCACATGTTGTAAAACCCTGACAGCCAGACCGCTTTCTCACCCCTATCGGGGTCCCTGGCACCGAGGGCCTGTCCAACCATCGTCGCGGCGGCATTACTCATACCCCAACTCGGCAACAACGCAAAAATTATTAATCGGATGCCGATTGTATACCCGGCCAGAACCTCGCTGCCGAATCCCGCCAGGATCCGGATCAGCCCCACCCAACTTGCCATCCCGATGAACACCTGGAACGTACCGGTACCTGAAAGCCGGATCAGCTGCCACATCACCGAGGGGATCACCCTCAGCCGATCCAACGGGAGATGCAATCTTCCGCCGTGGCGCGCGAGCAAATAGAACTGGGCCAACACCGCAGAACCCCGACCAATGTTGGTTGCGATCGCGGCGCCCTGGATACCAAGTTCAGGAAAGGGCCCGATGCCAAAGATCAGGGCTGGATCAAGGAAGATGTTAATGCCATTGGCGAACCACAGAACCCGCATCGCATACACAGCATCGCCAGCGCCACGAAAGGCGGCATTAATCAAGAATAGAAGCAACACAGTGACGTTGCCGCCGAGCATGATTCGGGTGTAAGAAGAACCCGCTTCGATCACTTCTGGTTCGGCCCCCATCAAGCTCAGCAAATGAGGAGCGAAAATTCCTCCTCCAACTCCGATGAACGCAGCAATGACCAGCCCGAGGGCCACTGCCTGCATCGCAGCCTCAGATGCTCCTTCGTTGTCCTTCTCACCTATCCGCCGCGCCACCATCGCGGTCACCCCGATACTCAACCCGAACGCAACAGTATAGATGAGCGTAAGCATCGACTCGGTAAGCCCTACCGTGGCGACTGCTTCAGAACCGAGGCGCGACACAAAGAAAACGTCCACCACCGCAAACACCGATTCCATAGCGGTTTCAAGCACCATGGGAACAGCCAGCAACAGAATCGCGCGACCTATCGGTCCGGCCGTGTAATCCTGCTGGGTGCCCCGAACGGCATCCCGTAACGCCGGCCAGAGGCGGAACGTTTCTTCAGAAGACATAGGGAGGGAATCTAATTGAGACGGCAGTCGGTGCGGACGGAACGGTCGGAACGGTCGGAACGGTCGGAACGGTCGGAACGGTCGGAACGGTCGGAACGGTCGGAACGGTCGGTCAATGGTACGATCTCAATCCGAAAATCCGTCCTGCTCCGTCCTGCTCCGTCCTACTCCCGGCTATCCCTATGATTATCGATCAGATCGTATGTCCCGCCATAGACAAGGTCACGAATTCCGTCGGCACTCAAGAAGTTACTCGGGAATCCGAGGTTCTTGGCGCTGATTTTATCCAGTCGAGCCAAGTGTTCATCCGGGAGGGTGACGTCGAGCGTGCCGAGGTTGTCTTTGAGTTGTTCGAGGTTACGGGCACCGAGGAGAGGAATGATGGTTCCGGGTTGTTGCCGCGCCCAACTGATTGATATTTGGGATGGGGTGCATCCGATTTCTTTCGCGATGCTAACGACCTCAGCCGCAATCTTGAGATTCCGAGCGTCTTGTCCCGCTCCCGCCTTCGCCCGCCCTTTTCCACTTCCATCATTGTATTTGCCGGTCAAAACACCTGCGCCGAGCACACTCCACGGCGTAACCGCAAGGTCCATAAACCTTGCCATCGGAAGTAACTCCCGTTCAACCGTCCGATCGATTAGCGAATAGCGGAGTTGTAGCCCAACGAACCGAGTCCATCCCCGCAGCTCGGCAAGCGTGTTGGCCCGCGAGATGACCCACGCAGGCGTATCCGAAATCCCGATATAGTTGATTTTGCCCTGGGCAACCATGTCATCAAGACCGCGCATCACTTCGTCTACCGGCGTCATGAAGTCCCAGGCGTGCACCCAATAGAGATCTATATACTCCGTATCGAGTCGCTTGAGGCTGGCCTCCAACGACTGCATCATGTTCTTGCGGTGGTTACCTGCGGCGTTCGGGTCGTCTCTCCGATTGAACAACGTATACTTCGTACCGAGTACGAAACGCTCACGCTCCTTCTTGATGAACTCTCCGATGAAACGTTCGCTCGTACCTTCGGTGTAACGGTTGGCCGTGTCGATCAGAGTGCCACCGGCTCCAGCAAAAGCTTCGAACATTTTTCGACTTTCGCCGCGGTCGGCTCCCCAGCCCCAATCCTCACCAAATGTCATTGTGCCCAGTGCCAATTCTGAAACTCGGAGGCCCGAGCGCCCCATCAATTTGTATCTCATTCTTCTTTCTTCGAAGGAGTCAAACCTCCCGCTTCCCGCTTCCCGCTTCCCGCTTCCCGCTTCCCGCTTCCCGCTTCCCTCATACCCCGAATTGTTTAAAATGATGGTCAATGTGGCTGTATGCCAGTACACCCCACTGATCCGGCGTCATAGGCCCAAATACTGGATGGGACGCGAATTCGGAGCACCTGGGAAATCGATCTATCGCGTTGCGCAGCCTGGTGGAATCATCACCCCATTTTGCTGGCTCGGTAAATCGCATTTCCGATACCGTTTTGACCCTGCCCCGGGGAATTTCCTTCATAACGTTGAGGACGTACCACTTGAACAATGTCCGCGTAAGCAAATTGCCGCGCCTGCGGGATTTGATCTCACCCATGGCTACACCGAGCTGATCCGCCACGTGACAAATCATCTCATGCGCATTCATAGTGCCCCACTGTCTCGCAGATCCGGCATGAAGGCGTTCCAGTCTCAGGAGCACGTTACTTCTGGCATCGTAATCAAGGAGACTTTTCATGCTTTGAATTTAATTGAGAGTCGAGAGGACAGAACGGACAGAACGGACAGAACGGACAGAACGGACAGAACGGACAGAACGGACAGAACGGACAGAACGGACAGAACGGACAGAACGGACAGAACGGACAGAACGCTCCAACCTACGATCATTGCCGACTCCGATTCAGGGTCTTATCATAACCCCACTACTCAACGTGCGGAAACCGTGATGATTCGATTCTATCTAATACTGACAGCAGTAGCTCTTTCCCCAGTTCATCTTTCCGCACAACAGGATGTCGCTGATGAAATCAAGCAGACGCTTGTTGCAATGTGGGATGCTATCGAACGCGAAGACCTGGACGCATACTCTTCCTACCTTCATCCCGAGTTCACTGCGTTCGGCGAGGGTGATTTATATCTCGCCGAAGGCAAAGACCTTGAGATGCGCTCAACGGCCGACTGGTTGCGGCGGGTTGACGGGGTCCATACAGAAATGCACCAGCCGAGCGTCACGGTTCGCGGCGATGTAGCCTGGATTACCTACTATTGGTCGGACGCCGGATATCGCTCGGACGGCACCCGATACACGAGCCGCGGAAAATCCACCCGGATTTTCGTGAAAGAAAATAGCCGTTGGCTGTGTATCCATGGGCACTATACGGAGGTGGACTAGAAGGCATCAACAATCCCCGCGGAGCCGAAGCATGTTGGGCTTATTCCTCTCGTCCAGGGCCCAGACAATTTCCGGAGGCTCTCCCCAGCGATCGATATCTGCGCTGGCAAGCAAAGGGTATTGCGAGTCGGCTCCTCCAATCTGTGGTGTCGGCCAGCCGATCACGACGCAACCGATTCTCGCTTCCCTGATCGCGTACGAGCACATGAAACATGGCTCAACATTGGTGTACAGCGTCGCTTCGGGAATTTTCCTTCGCCCAAGTTCCCGCATCGCTCGCTTAACAGCGACCAACTCGGCGTGCGCAAACGGATCCGGGCCGCCCGGCGTTTCTTCCTCCGCCTCGGCGACAATCGCGCCATCAATCGCTATTAGAGAACCAACAGCAGTATTGCCCGCCCCCGCAGCGAGTTGCGCCAGCTCACGGCATCGGGCTAACAAATCGTGATCCCTGGGTGATATTGAGTCCGGCATCTCGGTCAAGCCTCAAGAACCAGCCGCCGGCTGGACGACCATGATACACAGGTACACATCAGGTTGTCTTCGTTTCGTTGCCGCTCACTGAGTGCGAGGTCCCGATGAATCGGCTCGCCTTCCTGCACGCGCACCTGACATGTTCCACATTCCCCCCGTTTGCACTCATAACTCACGAAAGCTCCCGCATTGATCAGGGCATCGAGAATCGCGGTGCCGGGTTCCACGCTCACCGTCATGCCAGATAGAGCCAGTTCTACCTCCACTCTCGCGTCGGTCGATTCAGGTCGGGCACCGAAACTTTCTCGGTGAATCAATTCATCATTCCATTCCAGTTCACGCGCCGTCGCGACGACCGACTGAATCAGGCGGTTCGGGCCGCACACGTATACGTGCCGACCGGGGCGCGGTGCTCCGAGGATATCGTTCAGGTCCATTCGACTCGGCGTGGTGCCCTGGCTGTAGTAGCCACGGAAACCCTCACCACTCAATTGACGCGACTTCTCGTGATAGGCCATCGCGTTTTGGCTGCGACCGGCATAATGCAATCGGAACGACGCACCCTTCGAACGGAGCGCGTATGCCATAGATAGGATCGGAGTAATACCGATTCCGCCCGCAATCAAAAGATGCTCGTCAGCGTTTCCTTCGAGAGCGAACTCGTTCAAGGGCTCTGAACAATGAATCGTCACCCCGGCAGCAACACTCTCATGCATGTAGTTTGACCCTCCGTCTCCGTTGGGAATATGAAGAACGGCAATTTCGTAACGGTACCGATCCTGGGGGTCGCCGACGAGTGAATAGGCGCGACAACCCCGTTGGCCGCCCGGAAGCTCAATGTTGAGTTTGATGTGAGCCCCGGCAGTGTATTGGGGAAGCTCGCGCCCATCAGGCGCGGCCAGTTCAAAGGCCTTGATGACCGGCGTCTCGTCGCGAATTCGAGTAACCTTAAGTTCCACGTAAAGTCCCTCCTATTGCCCCGGGATCGGGTTGTAGGGAGAGTGGTCGAGCAGGGACCCCGTCAGCATCGACGGCCCGCTGGTCTGTATCCAACGGTCCACCTTCAACTCCCAGAAACGCTTTGTCCCACCCGTTTCACCATCAGGATCGAGCTGGTCCCATAGAATTTCAGCAGCCCCAATAAGCTGCAATGTCTTTTTTCCTTCGAAATCGACAAAGACAAGCCCCGCACGTGGATTCTCCGCGATATTGCCCAGCGTATTGAACATGTTGTTCCCAACAAAATCTGGAATACGTAACGTGACATCGTCGACAACAGTGACAAACCCCGGGCTACCGCCGCGGTGAGAGGCATCCACCCCCCTTTCAACGTGGGCACTGGCGACAAAAAAGGTATCCGCCGAGCCAATCAGGCTGATTTGCTCCGCCCCAAGCGCGTTTCCTCCGCTTTGCTTCGTTCTCGTTTCGCCAGGCGAGCCAGAGGTTTGGGTAACCTCACGCCTCTGGATGTACTTGGGGCAATTTGGAAACGATTCGGAGACATTGAGGTCCAACACGTCGTCATCCCGAACTTCTATCCGTCCGTTGACCCTGAGCCGACGACGAGTTGCAAGTTCGATAAACAGCATCCCCACCTCGGGGCGTTGTTCGATGTTTTTCCAGAGAGGATCGTTCGCGTCGCGAAAAGTTCGCGACAAGTCAATTGTAAGAACTCGCTCTGAAGTGGCCCCTACAAATCCTATCTCTCCCACGAGAACCGAAGCCCAAACGTTCCCATCCTCGTCAGCGCTTCCAGCAACAACCATACCCTGTTGTTCCACGAACCCCTGTGCCCCTGGCGTCAGGTCGCTGGAAATGATACTACCGTTGCGTTCTCCTTCAGCCATTGCTCCGGCTCGTTTCTGTACCTGCAATTCGCCCGGGTGAAAAGGATTTCGTGCCGTCATTGTTGCCTTCCTCATTTCTGGGAACCGGCGCACCGCAACCTTCGCTAAGGCCCCGGTGCACCGGTTGAGAACAGTTAGAACATCAATACGCGATAGCCCTCGAGTGCAAGCCTTCTCAAACTGGGCAAACCAGCTGTCCCGGGCACCGGGTTATCACTTATCATATCGAACCCCGCGTTTTCGACTATCTCCGTCGCGCCAAAGACCTCGGAACAGGCCTTTGAAATCCCTGCAACCTCGCCTTTGACCGCCTCAAACAAATCGAATGCTGGGTGATCAGATTTGCTCAACTCCCCAACCCAACGGCTGCCGGTTCCCTGGAACAAGATCTGAACGTCATCACCATTTTGTTTATAGTCATAAGCGGTTGCCAGAGCGTTAAACACTCTTCCCAATGCCTCCTCCGAGCCAGAATTGGGGTCCGACAAAACAATTATCGCTGCTTTCATGATTCATCCTTTCTGTTGTTGGTTAACAACTCGCAAAACCGGCGCGGCAATTTGCCCTAGCACCGTATTGTACCGAACGTTCGGTACAATTTCGTAATAAAAACAAACCAGCCCGCAAACTCAGGCACCGATCAACAACCCTGGCAACGAGTCGATTGCGCGCTTAAAGGGCTTTCGGTTCCCGGTAGCCCGCGCCATAACCAGTGTCCCCTCGATGCTTATCAGAGCCTGTTCAGAGCGCTCTCGCGCCTCAATCGCACCGAAACCCGCCTCTTTGGCCAGAGCCTCCAGGGCACCCAGCCAGGTGGTAAACGACGCCTTTATGTGCTTGCGAAACGCTCCGCTTTGCTTCCCCAGAGAGAGTGTGTCGAGCAGGCATGACCGCCTGCCACCGACATAAAACTCATTTATCCGCTTTCCCATCTCGCGGACTCTAGCACCGAGACTTTTCTCAGTTTTTAATGGTGCCAGCAGATAGGTCTCGAAGCGTTGGTCGACGTGCGATAAGACATCTTCAACCATTTGCTCCTTGCCCCCCGGAAAACGATGGTACAGACTGGCCCGCTGCAAACCGGTGGCCTCGCTGATCAAACTCAGACTGGCTCCTTCATAACCGTACACCTGGAAAACCTTCGTGAGTTTTTCCAAAAGCTGGTCATCGTTTATTTTTGCTCTGGCCATATCGAATTCATCCGTCGTTTGCGTAGGGCTGCCTCGTTAATTGTACCGAACGTTCGGTATTTGTCAAGACAGTCACTTGAGACCCCATTGGTAATCAGGTATCACCCGCTGGCACCCCATTGACCGGTCGCGATTGTCTCTATCAGAAGCTGAGCCGAGATGTGGGCGGTGAGTTCGGAGTGATCCAGGTAGGGGTTCAACTCGACCAGATCCACACCCACCAACCGCCCCCGTTCGGCGAGTCCGGCGAGGATTTGCTTCACGTGGGTGACCGACAACCCTTCAGCTTCAGGGCTCTCGGTTCCCGGAGCAATTGAGGGATCAAGGCCGTCGATGTCTATGCTGACATAATAGTTGCCGACATTCTCGGGACATTGGTCAATGAGCACCCCGACTCCCTGCTCAAAAACGTCGTAGTTGGAGAAGACCAGGTTGCCAGCCTCAAGACTTTCCCGAACATCGCGGTCGGTGGATTTTATGCCGCGGATGCCGAAATTGAGGATCTGTTTTACAAACGGAAGTTCGTGCGCGCGGCGCATGGGACTGTTGTTGGTGTACTTAAGCCCCATCAGTTCGTCCTTATAATCCAGGTGAGCATCAATAAGTACGATCGTTAGATCCCCCACGGACTCGAACGCTCGCAGCACCGGATAAGAAATCGAGTGGTCGCCGCCGAGCACCATTGGGACGGCGCCGCAACCAAGGATAGACCTGACTTTCTCACCGATTAAACGGAAGTTCCGTTCGCGCTCATAGTAGATGACGTCGGCGTCCCCGGTATCAACTATCCGCACGCTTTCGAGAAGTTGCCGGTCACGATTGATATCGTAGAAGCCGCGGGAATTTTCTTTCCCGAGAAACCCGAACCGGGTCGACGCGTCACGAATTGCGCGGGGTGCCTGACGCGAACCGGGTCGCATCGCGGTAGCACCGTCGTAGGGTACTCCCATTACCACAACGTCCGCTTTGCAATCCGAGAGATCCGGAACGAAGGGGGCCTTGCAGAACGTTGCTATACCGGTGTGGGGCAAAGAGGTCTCTTGATGGGCCATGCGCGTTTCTCCTGTAGTGCGGCAACCGTCGTGGGTCGCCGAAGATAATAGATTAAGCGAAATGCAGAGATTGCTGAGCGCGACGACTCATCCGACCGGGCCCCATTTCTTAATTAATGACCCAGATGGTTTTTTGATTAGCAGTGCAGTGAACAACCGTGATAAAAAAACGGCGATGAAATAATAACATTGAGGATGGTTAAATCGAAATTCCACCCAACTTTCGCGGCAAAACCGAAACTTGGGAGAAGTAACCTGATCCGTTACTTTTATCCTCTTAGAACAGGTGGCGAGTGGTTTAAGGCGCACGCCTGGAAATCCTCCCTGAGAACCGCCTTTTTGGAACCTGATTTTACACTTCAACAACCAGCATTCACTGCCCTGCCCTCGACCGGTTTTTTCGGTTCCACTTGTTTCCATTCTTGCAGCCACAATTGAGTTCGACTGGAACCTAGAGTAGTAGTAACACCTCTCTAAGGATCAACTATGCCCGAGTGGCTGGGTGCCGTGGCCCCTGAAAATTTCCGAGGGCCGGAAAGAACCGAAGAGATCATGCCAACACATCGGTTGCTTTTTTCTCGAGGAGTTGTAGTAGCTGTTTTGCTTTTCGAGGCTGCCACTTGACGTATTTCAGTTATGTACTGTTATTACACTACGTAAAGTACTTAAGACCTGAAACAACACGCGTTAAAAAAATGGCAAGACGAAAACCGACCGTACCGTTACGAGTTAAATTGGCGTTAAAGAAACTAGGCGCTGACATCCGCGACGCCAGAAAGAGGCGAAAAATTCCAGTAAAGACGATGGCCGCGCGAGCCCTCCTCTCTGTTTCTACATTAACGAAGATTGAACGCGGGGACCCCGGCACACCTATCGGATTTTATGCCGCCGTTCTCTTTGTTTTAGATCTAGCTGACCGGCTGGGAGAATTAGCCGCTGCCCAGAACGACGATCTTGGATTAGCACTTGCTGAGCAGGAGTTGCCAAAGCGAATTCGCTGGCCAAGCCAGGGTTCCAGCGACGACAAGGTTTCCGAGGACTCATGAGCGAGCCAGATTTAGCCGTCTACACTGACATGCGTGGAAAAACTCATCTGTCTGGCTTTCTTTGGATCCACGAGAATCGCCAAGGCATACCGGTATCAACGTTTAGATACGCCGATTCGTGGCTGAACTTAAAGTCATCATTTGCAATCGACCCGCTTCTTCCACTTTCAACACCCGGACCATTCAATAAAAAAGGCTTGCCCGGCGCTATAGCCGACTCAGCTCCTGATCGATGGGGTCGGGTCCTAATGGCTAGAGGTGAGGGCTTACGTGCAACGCAAGAAGGCCGCACACCACGCCACCTTCGGGAAATCGACTACCTATTAGGGGTGTCAGATTTTATAAGACAGGGTGCCCTTCGTTTTGCCTTCAAAGAGGGAGGGACATTTCTCACCCCGCCCGACAAATCCGATGTTCCTCTTTTAGTTGGCCTACCCAAATTGTTGGCATCAGCACAAGGATTCATCGCCGATCCTGATAGCGAAGAGGACCTGAAGATTCTACTGGCGCCTGGTTCTTCCCTTGGCGGAGCCCGACCTAAAGCTTCCGTCATTGACGGCAAGGGCCGACTTTCGATAGCCAAATTCCCCAAGAGTGACGACCTCTTCTCGGTCGGTGCCTGGGAGCATCTGGCGTTGGGGCTCGCTCGGGATGCCGGTATTCGAACGGCTGATTCCGAGCTTCTTTCCATCGATGGTCAAGACGTAATTCTCCTGCCGCGATTCGATCGAAAAGGCGCTGAGCGAATTCCTTTCCTGTCGGCCATGAGCATGTTGAATGCAGTTGATCGAGAGACGCGAAGTTACTTGGAAATCGCCGACGTACTTCGCCGTTTTGGCACCGACACGCGAGGTGATCTTCGTGAACTTTGGCGGCGCATCGCCTTTAACGTACTAGTTTCTAACACCGACGACCACCTCCGAAACCACGGTTTCCTTTATACAGCAGCCGACAGTTGGACTTTATCGCCAGCCTATGACATCAACCCTGTTTCGACTCAAATCAAACCCCGTTTTCTTTCCACCGCTATCGGTGAAAACCCCGATGATACAAGTGCTTCTCTTTCACTCGCTATCGAAGTGGCTGAATACTTCGACATGGAAGAAGAGGAGGCGCGCGCCGTCTCCAGGGAGGTTGCAGAGGTGACTCGGCAATGGGCCGACCGCGCTACGGACCTACGAATTGCTGGCAGTGAGATCAAGTTCATGGCATCTGCCTTTGAGCATGAGGACCTCACCTTAGCCCTAGGATCGTAGTAGAGCAATCAAAGCACAACAGTAAATCCTAGGCCAGATCGCCCCGCATCATCAGACGCGTATTATCAAATAATTTGGACGCGACCGTAAATAGCTGAAAGACCCCGTCTCAAGCTGCTGGGCTGGCAACAAAGGGGCCAAACACTCGGAAGCTCCCGGGATCACACGCCCCCTAGGCATGTGATCCAGAACAACCCAAGTTTCAATCAGCTCAAACCCGGCTCACAGCACAGGCTGACCCAAGGGTGGTTCCGAGGACCACTTTTAGGATAGATTCCGGCATGGTGTTGAGATGGTGAGCGGCCGACCGCGCGGGAATGGGGATGTCTTTGACGAACGCCTATTCCACGGTGCTGACAGTAAGGGGGCCCAGGCTCGAATCTAGGGATAGTGATGCGCGAAGCCGCCCTAAAGAACGGACAACAAATGGAATACATCAACGAGCCTGGCTTTTATGCTTTTCTCCGCAACTGCGAGATCGCGACGACCCTTGGACTGACGGGCCCATCAGAATACCGACTCCGAATATCGTACTTAAGGACCCTATTGGACCCGAACGGAGCGAAACCGTTTCTGGATTGGCCCTACCCGGAGAACCAAGCTCCTGACGAAGATTGGGACGACGAGAATCGGGAGGAAGACAAGAGTATAATACAGATGCCAGAATCCGGAGATTTTCTTTCTGAGACGGAGGTTCGCACCGGCAGAGACCCGAACGACCAATTGACAAAAAAACCCGTGGTTAGACTTACCACCCATTCTTCGGGGGCTCTCGGGCATCCCTGGATCTTTAACAAATATGATGATGACTATTTTCCGAGTGTTCCACACGGTCATCTCCGATCCAGAAAGAAAATAAAACTGGATGCGTATCGCGGTCTGACATACGACACTGGAAAAAACAACCGCGATTGTGGGCGAGAATCGCGACGTTTTATAGCAGCCCTATGGAACAGTCAAAAATTCCGAATGCTCGCAACATCTTCCATTTCATACTTTGACGAGAAAAACCCAAAGTTTAATTGGCTTTCCCAGCGGGGAATCTCTAACCCCCGTTCCCTACCACATTTCAAATGACATGCGAATTAGCCTCAAACACATTCCGGGCCTGAAGGGGAAATCTCAATCGAGACCCTTCCCGATCGACACCCTCCCTTGGCGTCCCCCCCAGGGACTCTTTTACTCATAGCTCAATCATAAATCGGGGCTGGAAGGGATTACTAGTAACTTCCGCTGCAGCAATTTGCGCCACTTTGAAAGCTTTGATGTTTTCGGAGCGCCTACCCCCACGTTCCATTTCGAAGACGTAGAGGAGGAGGTTGCCGGTCCCCGGTACGCGAAGGGAGTAGGGTTCAACGATTCGATCAACTCCATTGTACCGCACACGCGCAAGGAGCCTATTTCTGGCTGCGAAACGGATTCGTTCCATGACTGTCGAATATGCGGAAGAGCTGGCCATCCCAGGGGCGAGCCCTCCACCGAGGGCCCCGAGGACTGGTGCTCCAGCGAACCGCAAGCGCTCCACCGTCTGTTCCTCAGCTCCACCTGGGATAGAATCCCGGAGCCTCGGGACTTCTTCTTCCGCAAACAACCATTCAACCGCCCCCTGCAAATCCGACAAGAAGCCTTCCATCGGGGGAAGAACGGCCAATTGATGCCCGAGGGCGTGGTCCCAATCAGTAGCCAACATCGCAGAATCGACTGACGAAAGGATGAGGTTGGTACTGGGCGTCGGAAGCTCTTTGTATCGAAACTTGTCCTCCAAGATCTCGAAGGTTCGCTCGCGATCCACCTCGTCCCTGAAGTTACGGGCAATGTTCACGACATCAAACACATCTCGGGCTCTGCCTGAACGTTCATGAAGGGCACGTGTTTTTTCCGCTAGTATCTCGTTCAGGGTGTAACAACTGATGGGTGATATATCAGGTAGAGTATCTGAATACGGGTGGAAGACAAATCGTTCTTCCGGCGAGTCAACGAGCACCTCATCGTTGCTGATATCAAATTTGATGCGCTGAATCTGATTTGCCGGCATGCGAAGGGGGCCCACAAACGAAATTCTGGCCTGAAACGTCTTCTTGCCCCGCGGATTAGTCAGTTCTTCAACCACCAACCTTTCAGCAGGAAACTCGATTCCCGACTCCCCGGCTACCCAATCACACACTTCCTTAATCGCCGCTTCGATTTCTGCAGTGCTATACACGCCACCATCTCGTACGGTGAAATCAAGATCCTCCGAAAAACGATATGTATCGAAGTAGCACTTCTTCAAACAGGTGCCACCTTTGAAAACCCAAGACCCGAGCGTATCGTGGCCGGCGATTCCAAAAAGGACCCACCCCAGGGCGTAGTCTTTCTCCACTGTCGTCGGGAAGAGGCCGCTGTCGTTGGCGGCGGAGAGCACTTCCGCTTTCGGAATCATCTACAGTGGAAGCGGAATGTTAAGTCGAACGTGCCATTTCGAGACGATCCTGCCACGCCGAGGCCCCGATGGATCCAACAGGGCAACGCCTTTCGTCATGCCTTGGCGGCAACGAGCAACCCACTGGTCATTTGGTTCGCCGAACAATTCTGCCGCGAAGCCCAGTCGCTTTGTCAAGGCTCCATTCCGGAGTCGTAGTGCGTAGTCTAGCAATCGGTCCGGGTCTGCATGGCTGCTTTTCCAATATGCCCGCACCAGGTCCAATGTCTGGCGACCGCCGCCACCTAGATCGGGCGAACCGAGGACATCAACCACCGTCCGATGCGGATCCGCTATCTGAGTAGCTGCGACACCAAACCACAGCTTGGTCGTCCCGAACACCAATTCCTCCGCAATGTATTTGGTTCGGTAGTTGACTCGTGCGATCAGATGTCTCGTCTTCCGCAGGCGCCTTGATGTGAATACGACCACAGCATTGGATATTTGCTCAGTCAGGTTCCAATGTTCTGCGGCACTCCACCCGGATATGTAGCAAGGCGCAAAAAGAGTGCTTGCTATTGCAAAAGGATCTTGCGGAATTGGCACACCGGTCGTGGACGCTATTGGAACGGGCGCGTAGACGCCTCGTTGAAGGCGTTGCAACCAGCCTTTCTTGGAAAGGCGTGAGAGCATGAGGTTCGCGTGGGCACGATCGATGCCGAGATGTTCGATGGCATCGTCAGCTGAGATCGTTGGCTTTTCCGAAGCTACTAGGTAGCTGAAGAGTCGCCGCTCCTGGGTGCCTAGGCCACTGAGCACCGAAAAGTCATTCGAAGTATAATTCATATGTAATTAATAGCATAATACGACGCTACCAGCGCGTCAAGTATACCCAAAATTCAAAACACTGCAGGTGCAATTAATAGCACATTCTGACGTTACCACGCGGTCCCCTGTACCTTGGTTCCTAGTGCATTTAGGCCCTGGCGAGTGGCGGTATTACCGCTTTTACCATAGAAAGGCTGCAACACCAATTACCAAGCACGCCTCCCAGGCGTGCAAACTCACCAACTACAGGGTACAGTGGTGTGTGAAAAAGTTGCCCTTAATCGATCGAACTAGCACCGGAACCCAGAACGCAGAACAACCCGTGAGGGTTACTTGGCCGAGAGATTGCCTTCGTACTTGGGCGGATTAAACGTGAATTGAAACCCGGAGACCTAGACTGGCAAACCCGTTCCATCTCTCTCGCTGAAACGGATCACGTTCTGCACCCAAAGCGGCCGAAGACTGAGGAGACCATCGAAATGGCGATCTCCGGGGCGGCGCGTCTGTTCTGACTCGAAACAATCGATACCCGGGAGAAACCCAAAAGCCAAAGCTAGAAAAACAACTCGGTGGTTGGAGCGAAAAACGCAGGGCGTCCGAACGGGTTGCCCTCCCCCGACCATGGAACCCGGAACATTCACCGACAGACGATCGCGAAGGGCCATCCTGCGCTTCTTTGGGACCAACAAGGCGGTCGAAGAGATTACCAGGCTTCATTGGGATCGCTTCATACGGCTCAGAAGTTCGGGTCAGCTAGCGACCGGTGAGAAACCTGGCAAGGGTCGCCCCGTGAAGAGTAGGATAATCGGCTACGATCTTCTTTTCCTTAGGGCAGTTTTCAACTGGGCAGTGGACTGCAAACTGATTGCAGAAAACCCGCTCAAGGGTTTGAAAATCCCGAAAGAAAAGAACCCGCATCGGCCTCGAGTGACGCAGGAAGAGTATGAGGCTCTGCTGGCGGTCGGAGACGAGATCCATCCCCTCTTTACGTTGGCGCTCCTTCTGGTTCACGAAACAGGTCACCGACAGCAATCGGTATGCCACCTAAGGTGGTCAGATATCGATTGGAAACGGGGGACGGTTTCGTGGCGAGGGGAGTTCGACAAAGGAGGGATCAACATGGAGACCCCGCTGAGCGACCTGGCTCTTGCTGCTCTCAAGAAGGAACGCAGGCGACGAGCATCGATTGGCGGCGAGGGTTGGATCATTTCGGTAGATGAAATTCAGCCCTGTGGACGCACGACGATGAGCCGTTGGTTTAGGGATGCAACAACCCTGGCAGGCGTGCACCTTCCGCCCCGCAGCGGATTCCATTCCCTACGCAAAAAGTTTGCCACCGACCTCAAAGGTGAGGCGATGGTCGACATTATGGCGTTAGGAGGCTGGAAAAGCGAAAGAACGATTCTTCAGTGCTATCAGGAGTCAGACCAGGATTCGATGCGAGGAGCTCTGGAAAGGCGAAAAAAGCACGGAAATGAATTGCCACACTGTGGCAATAAATCATCAAATCTTTTGCCACACCCCCTAAATCCAAAGTTTGGAAAAAGGGTCTAACTCGTTACCTTTTGTCCTCTTAGGACAGGTGGCCGAGTGGTTTAAGGCGCACGCCTGGAAAGCGTGTGGGCGGCAACGTCTCCAGGGTTCGAATCCCTGCCTGTCCGTGTTTTCCCCTGCCCATTGGCGTACACACCTGACGGGGCATCCCGAGGGACACCCCGCCAGCACAACACCACCACCTGTTAGCGGCGGGTACAAATTGCACACATTCGGCGGGCACAATTGCACACTCTGAGTTTTGGCCGTTTTCTGGGGCTATATGTCTCTGACGGTCCATTGATGAATTTGCGTCGACGCAAAAAGCGGAGGCGCGATGTACCGATGGGAGCAGCGTGTGCTAGTGAAACACTATTTAGAGCAG
>JAJCZX010000015.1 GCA_029262195.1 Gemmatimonadota bacterium
GAGATGGTGATGCCGGGTGACAATACGAAGATGAGTATTGAGTTAATAACGCCGATCGCGATGGAAGAGGGTCTTCGCTTTGCGGTACGCGAGGGCGGTCGCACCGTAGGTGCTGGCGTCGTAACCAAAATCCACGAGTAACATCCGAATGGCGCGTGATAAAGTGATAATGGAGTGTACCGATTGTAAAAATCGGAACTACTTCACTACGAAGAACAAACGATTGCACCCTCAGCGTGTTGAGCGGCGGAAGTTTTGCCCTCGTTGCGGGACGCACAAGTTGCATAAAGAGACTAAATAGTGGGAGCCGGACAGATCATCGTCTGGGGTCTCCTGGGCGCAGTGGTAGTGGCGTTGGCTGTCTTTAGGCAGCCGGCTATGGCTGCAGGTATGCGCTTTAGAAGTTATCTGGAAGATGTGAGGGGCGAGATCAAAAAGGTCTCCTGGCCTGACATGGAAGAACTTAAGCGTTCGACCTTTGTCATAGTGATTTTCGTCCTGATTATCGGAATGGTCATTGGTGTGATGGACTGGCTTTTCTCAAAAATCTTGATTGATGGACTCGGGGGACTGTTCCGTTGAGCGGTGCCATCGACATGGAATACAAATTTTTTGCAGTTCAGACGACTTCTGGGCACGAGAATAAAGTTCGCGGGTTGATTGAACGCAAAATTGCGGAAGATCCTCGTCCAGAGGAGGAACGCCTCATTCGTCAGGCACTGGTTCCGACGCAGGAAATGGCTGAGATAAAGAACGGCAAGAAAGTTACCGTTGAGCGGAAAACTTTTCCCAGCTATGTGCTGGTTGAGATGGTGATGAATCAGGAAACCATGCACGCGATCAATAGCGTGCAGGGTGTCATAAAATTTGTTGGAAAAGGCTGGGAACCTCAGGCCCTCAGGCCGGCGGAAGTAAATCGCCTGCTGGGAGTGGAGGATGAAACGGCCAAAGCAGGGCCGGTCGATGATATTCCGTTTCTGGTGGGCCAGGTGGTGGAAATCACCGAAGGTCCGTTCTCGGATTTCAACGGGACGGTGGAAGAAGTTATGCCTGATAAGGGTAAGGTCAGAGTCAGCGTTAGTTTGTTTGGCCGACCGACGACAGTTGAGCTGGATTATCTCCAGCTGAAGGGTCAGTAAGACAAGTTCCGTCGGGTTTGCGACGGTTGAATTCGCCGGCATTGCCGGAGCCTGACCACGGGTCAAAGTGGGAGCTAGGGAAATACCCTGGTGATTTGAGGAGAAAATGGCAAAAAAATCTATTGGCTTTGTAAAGCTGCAGGTGCCAGCCGGTCAGGCAACGCCTGCACCTCCGGTTGGTACCGCTTTAGGTCCGCATGGTGTCAACATCATGGACTTCTGCAAACAGTTCAACGCTGCGACTTCTAGCCAGAACGGGATGATTATCCCCGTGGAGTTGACTGTTTATCACGATCGTACGTTCAGCTTCATCACCAAGACCCCTCCGGCTGCCGTATTGCTCCGCAAGGAGCTTGGCCTGGACAAAGGGTCTCCGGAGCCGAACAGAACTAAGGTTGGTAAGGTGACTCGCGCGCAACTTCAGAAGATCGCCGAGCTCAAGGAACCTGATCTCAACGCCAACGATGTCGAGGCGGCAATCAAGATTATTGCCGGTACAGCTCGCTCGATGGGTTTGTTGGTGGAGGGTTAGCATGGGCCGATCAGGCAAAAACTCTCTTGGGGCCGCAGCGAAGGTCGACAGGAGCAAGGTATATGAGCCGACCGACGCTATCGAACTGGTAAAGTCGGTGGCGTACGCGAAATTCGACGAGAGCGTCGAGGTCGCGGTGAATCTCGGTGTGGATCCCAGACATGCCGACCAGATTGTTCGCGGTACGGTGGCATTGCCGTACGGAACCGGGAAATCTGTCCGGGTGCTGGTCATTGCGCAGGGTGACAAAGAAAAAGAGGCCAACGAAGCTGGGGCCGATTTCGTCGGTGTCGAATTCGTCGACAAAATCAAGCAAGGGTGGCTCGATTGTGATGTGATCGTGGCCACGCCCGATATGATGGCTCAGGTTGGCCAGCTCGGTCGGGTTCTCGGTCCGCGCGGCCTGATGCCGAATCCAAAGTCAGGCACAGTGACGATGGACGTCAGTGGCGCGGTGCGCGACATCAAGGCTGGTAAGATCGAGTTCCGAGTTGATAAAACCGGAAATCTGCACGCTCCGATCGGTAAGATCTCGTTCGAACAGAATGCGCTTGGCGAAAACCTGTCATCCTTTATGGATGTGGTCGTCAAATCGAAGCCGTCGGCGGCTAAAGGTACGTACATAAAGTCCGTGACTATCTCAAGTACGATGGGTCCCGGAGTGAAAGTGAACACGGCGGTGTACCGATGATGAAACGAACCGATAAAGAGAAACTGGTATCCGATCTGTCGGAACGTATGGTGGAGAATCCGGGACTATACGTCACCGACTTCACCGGCCTGTCGGTTAAGGGGATAACTGAATTGCGGGGACGTCTCCGCGATAAAGGCGTCCAGTACGTGGTGGTGAAAAATAAACTCGCCATCAGAGCTCTGGCCGAAGCCAAAGTCGAAGGATTCGACGACGTGTTTGTTGGTCCCACCGGGATCGTGATGACGGGTGATGATCCGGCGGTTGCCGCAAAGATCATCAAAGATTTTCAGAAGGAGCATCAGAAGCCGGCGGTTAAAGCCGGGCTGGTGAACGGCAGGCGCCTGTCAGCGGAAGAAGTTGATCGGCTGGCATCACTGCCTGGCAGAGAGGAACTCATGGGACAAATGGCCGGCGCGATGCAGGCACCATTGCAGGCATTTGCCGGTGTTACCAACGAGTTACTCAATCAGTTCGTGGGCGTCGTAGAGGCGCTACGGTCGCAGCGCTCTGATGCTGCTTAACAAAATTTTGTTCTTTATGTAGAGAGAGATAGGGAATGGCCACCACAAGTTTGAACAAAGATGAAATCATTGACGCTATTGGCAACATGTCGGTTTTCGAGCTGGCAGATTTGATCGAAGCGTTCAAAGACAAGTTCAATGTCACGATTGCCGCGGCTCCGGTCGCTGCAGCTCCAGCCGCAGGCGGCGACGCTGGCGGTGCTGCTGAAGAGAAGAGTGAATTCGATGTCGTGTTGAACGATGCGGGTTCCAAGAAGATCCAGGTTATTAAAGCCGTTCGGGAGGTCACTTCCCTCGGTTTGAAAGAAGCCAAGGAACTTGTCGACTCAGCACCAAAGCCGGTCAAGGAAGGTGCTTCGAAGGACGAAGCCGAGTCCATCAAGGCTAAGCTGGAAGAGGCAGGAGCAGTCGTCGAACTCAAGTAGTTAAGGGATTACTCCTGATTGCTATTGGCGCCCTCGGGGGGAGGGCGCCAATAGGAGTTTCCATACAAGTTCGACGGTGTACATGAAGTTTTTTTTGAAATCCAAATTGCCCGACATTCGAATCCCGTTAGTCGTCAGGTGCGCGTTGCAGCTGGCCGATGAAGGGGATATCTGTGTTGCATTGAGGTAAAATGCGTAGACCCACTATTTCATTCGGCAAACTAGAGTCCACGATGGACATGCCGCACCTTCTGTCCATTCAAACAGAATCGTTTGATGCGTTGCTGGAATCTGACGAAAGCGCGCAGGGTGGCGATCTTGGACTTGAAAGAGTTTTCAAGGAGGTCTTCCCGATCGAAGACGTCAATGGAAACTACAGGCTCGAATACGTGAGTTTCGGGTTGGGCGAACCCAAGTACACGGTTGAGGAATGTATCGAGCGGGATATGACTTACTCCGCTCCGCTAAAAGCCATGCTGCGTTTGATCGTCAACGAAACGCTTGAGAGTGGTGAGCAACGCCCCATGAACATCATCGAGAAAGAGGTATATCTCGGTGAGTTGCCGATGTTGACCCCGCTGGGAACGTTCGTGATCAATGGCGCAGAGAGAGTGGTTGTTTCGCAGTTGCACCGTTCACCAGGCGTGGTTTTTGAGACTTCGACCCACCCCAACGGTCAAACCCTCTACAGTGCCCGCATTATCCCGTTTCGCGGGTCGTGGGTTGAGTTCACCATTGATATCCATGATGTGGTTTATGTCCACATCGATAAGAAAAAGAAATTCCCCGCAACCGCATTGCTCCGCTCATTCGGTTACGGCACCAATGGTGATTTGCTCGGGCTGTTCTACGCAACGACCAAACTGGATTTGAAGAAGAAATACGATGAGCGTACGCTTCGCAGAGATGTTCTGGGGACCCTGATAGCAGAGAGGATTGAGCATCCCGACGATCCCGAGGCCGATCCGATCGTTGCCGAAGGCGACGAATTGACCGAGGAGTTACTCGAATCCCTCAAAGAGATGGGCCGCAAGTCGATAAACGTCTACTCGCGCTTCACTAGCCTGGATCTTCGCGACGATGCCCGTCAAACGGCCGTACGTCGCAATGACGCGCCGGAGGTTCTGGCCTTTGACGTTGCTGATCCGTCGACCGGGGAATTGCTTGCCGCGACGGGCAAAGCGCTGTCGCCCACGCTCAAGAAGAAGCTTCTCAAAGCTGGCGTTCGAAAGGTTGATGTACTGGTGGTCGGCGGGCGTACTGACTCGCAGATCGTTAAGAACACAATTGGCAAAGACCCGACTTCAAGCGAAGAGGAAGCGCTCAAGCAGATTTACTCGTTCCTGCGTCCCGGAGATGCACCGAACATTGAGACAGCGCGTGCTGCTCTTGAGAGGTTGTTCTTCAATCCGCAGCGTTACGACCTCGGTAAGGTCGGCCGTTACAAGATCAACCTGCGAATGAAGCTCAACGTGCCGTCCGATCATACAGTTCTCACGGAAGAGGACTTTGTGGCGATCTTCCGTTACCTCATTGATCTCTCAGAGGGCAGGGGTTTCACCGACGACATCGACCACCTTGGCAATCGTCGCGTCAGAACCACCGGCGAGTTGATCGCCAATCAGTTCTCTGTTGGCCTGTCGAGGATGGCTCGACTGATTAAAGAGCGGATGAGCATCAACAACGATCCCGAAAAGATTGTTCTTGACGATCTGGTTAACGCGAGGACCGTCAGCGCTGTCATTCAGGCTTTCTTTGGTAGTTCTCAGTTATCTCAGTTCATGGACCAGACCAACCCGCTCGCGGAATTGACACACAAACGTCGTTTATCGGCTCTTGGCCCCGGGGGTTTGACCAGGGAGCGTGCCGGTTTTGAGGTGCGTGATGTTCACTACTCTCAGTACGGGCGTATGTGTCCTATTGAAACTCCTGAGGGTCCGAACATTGGCCTTATTACCAGTCTTTCTACTTATTCTCGGGTAAACGCGCTGGGATTTTTGGAAACGCCTTATCGTAAAGTGATCGACGGGAAGGTCAGCAAGGAAATTCGTTGGTTGTCCGCCGCCGAAGAAGAGGAATATTCTGTGGCCCAGGCAAACGCCCCGCTTGAGGCGGACGGTTCTTTTGCCAACGAGCAGGCTCTCTCAAGAAAGAGAGATGACTACCCGATGCTTTCCCCGGGCCTCATCGACTTCATGGACGTGGCTCCAGAGCAGCTGGTGTCAATCGCCGCGGCTCTCATTCCTTTCCTGGAACACGATGATGCTAACCGGGCGCTCATGGGCTCCAACATGCAACGCCAATCTGTCCCGCTGCTCTTCCCGCAGGCTCCGCTGGTCGGAACCGGGCTCGAAGAACTGGTGGCCAGGGATTCAGGTGCGGTTGTGGTTGCCCGCCGACCCGGCAAAATCGGCAAAGTCACAGCGGACGAAATCGTGGTCGATTCGGGCCGCCGGCGGGCCAAAATTGGCAAAGATCCGCTTGGACGGCTGATGCAGCATGACAGGTACCGGCTGAAGAAGTTCTGGAGGACCAACCAGGACACTGCCATCAACCAGCGACCGTTGGTCAACGTTGGCGACAAAGTTGTGGAGGGGCAGATCCTTGCCGACGGTCCGGCTACGGAAAACGGTGAATTGGCCCTTGGCGCGAACGTCCAGGTGGCATTCATGCCCTGGTACGGTCACAACTTTGAGGATGCTATTGTTCTCTCAGAGCGTCTGGTCAAAGATGATGTGTACAGCTCGATTCATATTCAAGAGCTGGAGTTGCATGTCAGGGATACCAAACGCGGTCAAGAAGAGATCACCCGGGAAATTCCGAATGTATCGGAGGAAGCTCTGGTTGATCTCGACGAACGCGGTATCGTGCGGATCGGTGCTCACGTCAAAGCCGGTGACATTTTGGTCGGCAAGATAACGCCGAAGGGCGAAACAGAGTTGTCGCCTGAGGAAAAACTCCTCACGGCCATCTTCGGTGAAAAAGCCAAAGACGTTAAAGACTCATCCCTGAAAGTATCTCCCGGCACCGAAGGTGTTGTGATTGACGTCAAGATCTTCAGTAGAGTTGAAGATCAGGTGGTTGAGAAGGATCGCGGTGAGCGAATCGGTGAAGTCCGACGCCTGGAGAACGAAGAAAAATCTCGTGTCAGCACCGCGCTTCTTGACGAAATCGCCGACCACCTGCTCGATCAGGTGGTTGTTACGATGCTCAAGAGCGGCAAGGTCGAGGAGTTCCGGTCGGCCGGTACCAAGCTGACCAAAGATGTGTTGGCTGATATCGATCTCAGCAAAGTTGATATCAAGACGTTACGGGTCAAAGGCACTGATGCGAATGATGCTATTCGTGCCGGATTCGAAGTTGCCGATGCCGAGCGCGCCAAGATCGAAGAAAAAGCTGAGGACCAGATCGATAAGATCTTGCAGCCGGACGAATTACCGCCGGGTGTGATCCAGCTCGTGAAAGTTTATCTGGCACAGAAACGAAAAATTGCTGTTGGTGATAAGATGGCTGGACGGCACGGTAACAAAGGTATTGTTGCCCGTATCGTTCCCGAAGAAGATATGCCGTTTCTGCCCGACGGTTCGCCGGTCGATATCGTGCTGAACCCGCTGGGTGTGCCTTCGCGAATGAACGTGGGGCAGATCCTGGAAACACACCTCGGGTGGATTGCTCGCCTTCTTGGTTTTGAAGCCAAGACACCGGTCTTCCAGGGAGCAAACGAGACTGAAATCGGTTTGTTGCTCCGTATGTCGGGACTGAAATGGGCTGGGGAGGCATTGCGTCTTTCTACTCGCTTCGATGATGTTGCTCCTGAGACGATCCGTCAGATGCTTGAGGATCTCCGGGGCATGCCGCCGGCCGTTGGGCCTTCGGCGCGCTTGGAAAATGCCAGTCTCGAATCTCTTTCCGGCAGGGCGTTTTCTCAGGAGACCCGCGACGTCTACAAGAAGATTCGTAGATTCCTGACGGACGCGGCCAAAGAGCTAGCTGCGCGCGAGAAGAACGAAGCTGAAAGGCGTTGCGATTTCCACTCCTCGCGAGTTGAAGCGGCAGCTGAAGAGGAAATGGACGCCACCGAGTTGGCGAGTATGAAGGCCGGTCTCAAAGCTTCCAAGTCGGATGATGCGAGGGAAGCCGGGGCCGCCCTGGATGCCAGAGGAAACTCGGCGCTTTCGGGGATGCTCGGTGCCGTGAAGGATGCAGATGTCAATGCGGCAACCGTCGAATTGATGGAACTGGCCGGTTTGACTCCTGCCGGTAAGGTAAGACTGAGAGATGGACGAACCGGGGATGATTTCACGTTTGAGGTAACCGTTGGCGCGCTCTACGTGATCAAATTGTCACACCTTGTGGACGACAAAATTCACGCCCGTTCGATTGGTCCCTACAGCCTCGTTACACAGCAGCCGTTGGCCGGTAAAGCGCAGTTCGGTGGTCAGAGGTTTGGTGAGATGGAGGTTTGGGCGCTTGAAGCATACGGGGCGGCTCATGTGTTGCAGGAGATGCTGACGGTAAAATCAGACGACGTCAACGGGCGCAGTCGCGTCTACGAAGCGATCGTTAAAGGACAAAATCTGCCTGATCCCGGCATCCCAGAGTCGTTCAACGTTCTGGTAAAGGAGCTTCAGGCTCTGGGGTTGAAGGTCACTTTGGGTACCACAGATGAGGCAGAGGAGTAGAGAGTTCAATGATAGATTTTCGAAGCAGCCGTGGCGAGCAGAAGAACTCGACCTTTGACTACATCCAGATCCGGATAGCCAGCCCCGAAGAGATTCGTGGGCCCAAGGACACCAAGGAGCGCGAGCGCCTTGAACTCCAGGGCCAGAGGAACTGGTGGTCATGGGGCGAGGTGATCAAGCCCGAAACCATCAACTACCGTTCGTTCAAGCCTGAGCGCGATGGTTTGTTCTGCGAGCGTACATTCGGTCCCGTGAAGGACTGGGAATGTCACTGCGGAAAATACAAAAGGATCCGCTACCGGGGTGTTATATGCGACAGGTGTGGAGTTGAAGTCACTCTGTCCAAGGTCCGCCGCGAACGGATGGGACACATTGAGTTGGCTGTACCGGTCGCTCACATCTGGTTCTTTAAGACGCTTCCAAGTCCAATGGGTAACCTCCTGGGTCTCACTCTGCGGGATCTGGAAAAGGTTCTGTACTATACCAACTATGTGGTTATTGACCCGGGCAAGCAGGAAGAAGTCCAGGTCAACGAGTTGTTGGAAGAGGACAAGTACCTTGAACTCCAGGACAAGGCCGATGCTGAAGGGGACAAAGACTTCCTCGCCGACATCGGAGCCCCTGCAGTACGGGAGATGCTCAACCGCACCAACATCGACAAACTTGCCGGCGAGTTGCGTGAATCGGTCATAAACGAAACGAGCCAGCACCGGAAGAAACAGACGCTGAAAAGGCTCAAGATCATTGATGCCTTCCGTAACTCCGGGAACGAAGACGACGTTCGGAATGATCCGGCGTGGATGATCCTCGATGTAGTACCTGTGTTGCCGCCGGATTTGCGGCCGTTGGTACCGTTGGACGGCGGGCGTTTCGCCACGTCCGATTTGAATGATCTCTATCGCAGAGTTATTAATCGCAACAACAGACTGAAAAAACTCATCCAGCACAGGGCGCCCGAGGTCATTCTCAGGAATGAGCGAAGGATGTTGCAGGAGGCCGTCGATGCGTTGTTCGATAACGGTCGCCGCACCAAAGCGATCAGAGGTCGCGGTAAGCGTCCCCTGAAGTCGTTGTCGGACATGCTCAAAGGTAAGCAAGGTCGTTTCCGTCAGAATCTGCTCGGGAAACGCGTTGACTATTCCGGTCGTTCGGTCATCGTCGTTGGTCCCGAGTTGCGCCTGCACCAATGTGGTTTGCCCAAGACGATGGCTGTGGAGTTGTTCAAGCCGTTTGTGATCCACAAGCTGGTTGAAAAGGGTATCGCTGAGACGGTAAAACGCGCCAAGAAAATCGTAGAGAAGGAAGACCCTGAAGTTTATTCGATTCTTGAAGGGATTATTCAGGATCACCCCGTGTTGTTGAACAGGGCTCCGACTCTCCACCGCCTGGGTATTCAGGCCTTTGAGCCGGTCCTGGTTGAAGGAAAAGCGATCCGTGTTCACCCGCTGGTCTGCGCCGCGTTCAACGCTGACTTCGACGGTGATCAGATGGCAGTACACGTTCCCCTCTCGTTTGAGGCACAGTTAGAGGCGCGAGTACTGATGGTTTCCAGTAACAATATTTTGAAGCCTTCGGATGGGCGACCGGTTGCAGAACCCAGTCAGGATATGGTGTTGGGGAGTTACTTCCTGACCAAGGAGCCGGTTAATTTCGCCAAGGAAGCCGAAAAAGCGGACCACTATTATTCCAACGTCGACGAACTGGAGATGGCCGTGGTCAACGGAGTGCTGGACTACCAGTCTCCTGTGCGTTTCTACTTCAACGCTCTGGACGGATCCGAGTTTGAGAGCGGTTGGATCGGCACGACTGTCGGCAGGGTTTTGTTTAACGACATTATTCCGCCGGTCGTGGTCAAAGAGCTCGGGTTCCAGAACATCGCGATGAAAAAACGGATTCTTTCGGACCTGGTGTTCGAGAGTTATCGCCATGCCGGGCTTAGTGAAACAGTCCAGTTCCTGGATCGTTTGAAAACAATTGGCTTCAAGTTCGCGACAATCGGTGGTGTTTCAATCGGCGTCGCCGATCTTGAAATCCCGGTCGAGAAGGACGAACTCATCGAAGAGGCCGACAAGCGAGTTGCTCGTTTCCAGAAAGCATATGAGGCAGGCCAAATAACCTTTGGTGAGCGGTACAACAAGGTTCTCGATGCCTGGACTCACGCCAATAACGACATCGCCGATGCGATGGTCAAGAATCTTTCTGGTTCTCGAGGTGGTTTCAACTCGGTATTCATGATGTACGATTCCGGTAGTCGTGGTAGTCGTGATCAGATCCGACAGTTGGCCGGTATGCGTGGTTTGATGGCCAAGCCGCAGAAAAAGCTGACTGGGGGAATCGGTGAGGTTATTGAAAGCCCGATTAAATCGAACTTCCGTGAAGGACTTTCGGTGTTGGAATATTTTATCTCGACACACGGAGCACGGAAAGGTCTTGCTGATACGGCTCTGAAAACGGCTGACGCGGGGTATTTGACGCGTCGACTGGTTGATGTTGCCCAGGATGTAACCATCAGTGAAGAGGATTGCGGGACGATACTCGGCCTCGAGACGGTTGCTCTGAAAGAGGGTGAAGATGTCATCGAACCGCTGAGTGAACGGATCACCGGAGTGGTAGCTGCGGATGATGTCTACGATCCCTACGAGTTGGATGAACACGGCGATCCTAATCTCCTGGCAGCTGCCGGGCAGTTAATCGGCGAGGAGATTGCCACGGCGATTGAGGACTCCGGAATTGAAATGGTCCGCATTCGCTCGGTACTGACCTGTGAAGCCCGTCGCGGTGTTTGCCGGATGTGCTACGGGCGTAACCTCGCAACAATGAAGATCGTTGATCTCGGCGAGGCGGTTGGGATTCTGGCCGCCCAGTCCATCGGCGAGCCGGGTACTCAGCTGACGCTCCGTACCTTTCACATTGGTGGTACGGCACAGCGTGAGGCCGAGCACACGCAACGCAAGACGAAACTGGCCGGTAAAATTGTCTACGGCGAACGTCTGAAGCATGTGAAAGACGCTGATGGGGCCGACATCGTCACCGGATACGAAGGCGAAGTGGTACTCATGGATGAGGAGGGCCAGATGCGGTCGCGTTTCCCGGTGCCGTTGGGTGCGCTACTTTCGGTCAAGGATGGCCAGGAGGTCAAGAAGGGCGATCTGCTGTTCGAATGGGATCCTTACTCAAATCCGATAATCATCGACACTCCCGGACGAATTCGGTTTGTCGATATCGTTGAAGACGAAACGGTCCGTGAGGTGCTTGACGAACTGACCGCCCGTCGTCAGCGCGTGATTATTGAAGACCGCAACAAGAAGCTCCATCCGCATATCGAGGTTGTACAGACGATCAAAGGCGGGAAAGAGCGCCGAATTCGCAACTATGTTTTGCCGGAAGGTGCGCAGTTACTGATCGATGACGGTCAGGAGGTTACAGCCGGACAGATTCTTGCCAAGATCTCTCGGGAAGCCTACAAGACTCGCGACATCACGGGTGGTTTGCCACGTATTGCAGAGTTGTTCGAAGCTCGCCGCCCGAAGGACCCGGCCCATGTTGCCGAGATTGACGGGGTTGTGAGGTTTGGAGGGATTAAGCGCGGTAAGCGTGAAGTCTTCGTTACTCCGGAGTCGGGTGAAGAACAGGTCTACGATGTACCGGCCGGTAAACACCTTCGCGTCCACGAGGGCGACAAGGTTCTGGCTGGCGACCGCCTAACTGAAGGACCGGTTAATCCGCACGATATTCTGCTCATCAAGGGGCAGAACGCCGTACAGGAATACCTGTTGAACGAAGTTCAGGAGGTTTACCGTCTTCAGGGCGTGAAGATTAGCGACAAGCACATCGGGATCATTGTTCGCCAGATGCTCCAGAAATTGCGGGTTGTTGATCCGGGGGAAACCAAGCTCCTTGAGGGTGAGAACGTTGACCGATTAGTTTTCCGCGAAACCAACAGGCAGATTGTCGATGGTGGCGGCAAACCTGCTACCAGCGAGCCGGTGCTTCTGGGTATTACGAAAGCTTCGTTGACTACCCAGTCGTTTATCTCGGCTGCGTCGTTCCAGGAGACCACGCGGGTTCTGACCGATGCGTCTATCCGGGGAGCCCGGGACGACTTGTTAGGTCTGAAGGAAAACATCATTATCGGGCACTTGATTCCGGCAGGAACGGGTATCTATCGTTATTCCGAGATTGAGATCGAGCCGCCGGAGGGTTTCGAGCCGCCGGAGCCGCCTGTTGAAGAAGAGGTCCCGAGTCCGTTTGCAGCCCGGAGGCTGACGGTCGATATTGACGCCGTCAAATAGCCGGAAACTGGGTTGACCCAGGGCCTTGAGTGCTCTATGTTTGTAGGTCTCCGGTGGAAATTTTCCGCCGGAGACCTGTTATTTGTGAATTGTAATTTGTGAGTTTATGCCGACCATTAATCAGTTAGTTCGCCACGGACGTAAGCAGGTTGCCAAGAAGGAAAAGGCACCTGCGCTCAAGGGGAATCCCCAGAGAAGGGGCGTTTGTACCCGCGTCTATACCACCACGCCCAAGAAACCTAATTCGGCGCTGCGTAAGGTGGCCCGCGTTCGTTTGACCAGCGGGTTCGAAGTTACCAGTTATATCGGTGGTGAGGGCCACAATCTTCAAGAGCACTCCATTGTCCTGATCAGGGGTGGCAGAGTTAAGGATTTGCCCGGTGTTCGTTATCACGTGGTTCGTGGTACACTCGACACTTCGGGTGTGTCGGACAGACGTCAGCGTCGCTCGAAGTACGGCGCGAAGAGGCAGAAATGAGTAGAAGACAAAGAGCGACGAAACGCCCCGTCCCGGCCGATCCGCGTTACGACAGCCAGACGGTAACGAAGTTTATCAACAGTTTGATGCTCGACGGCAAAAAATCTGTTGCCGAGCGGATTTTCTATGAAGCGATGGACGTGATTGAGCAGCGCACGGGCCAGACGGGTGTTCAGGTCTTCAAGCAGGGCCTTAACAACGTCAAACCCAACGTCGAGGTGAAGAGTCGTCGTGTTGGTGGTGCCACATATCAGGTGCCGATTGAGATTCGTCCCGACCGTCGTACGGCGCTGGGGATGCGATGGGTCCTTGATTACTCGAGGGCACGCAGAGATAAGTCGATGGCTGAACGTCTCGCTGCCGAGTTGATCTCGGCGTCGAATGGCGAAGGCAGTGCCATCAAGAAGCGGGAAGACACACACAGGATGGCCGAGGCGAACAAGGCGTTCGCACACTATCGCTGGTAGTACGTAACACTTAAACGACAATTACGAGGCCCTGCTACAAGGGACCCCGCGTCCAGAGGGAAACCCGGACGAAGACGGAGCGAGACCGGTTCGAGATGATTCGAGCGCATGGTCGCCCCGGTTTTTTAGTCTTTTGAGTATGGCAACAACGTTGAAGTTTGAATTGAGATAGATAGTTAAATGGCACGAAAAACAGCTCTGGAACACGTACGGAATATCGGCATCATGGCTCATATTGATGCTGGTAAGACGACTACGACCGAGCGTATTCTCTACTATACGGGCCGGACCCACAAAATCGGCGAGGTGCATGATGGCGCCGCGACGATGGACTGGATGGAGCAGGAGCAGGAGCGTGGAATCACGATCACGTCTGCCGCTACCTACTGCGAGTGGCCACGGAACGATGAGATCTACCAGATCAACATCATCGATACTCCGGGACACGTTGACTTTACGGTTGAAGTGGAACGTTCGCTACGGGTTCTTGACGGAGCAATGACTGTTTTGGACGCTGTTGGTGGTGTTGAACCTCAGACTGAGACCGTCTGGAGGCAGGCAGATAAATACGGTGTTCCCAGAATCATTTTCGTCAATAAAATGGACCGGGTAGGAGCTGATTTCTATCGCTGTTTGGAGATGTGCCGGGACAGGCTCGGAGCGAAGGCCTTTCCGGTCCAGATTCCCCTGGGATCGGGAGAGTTGTTTACCGGCTTGATCGATATCGTTCGCCGGATAGAAGTTGTTTATGACGACGAATCTCTGGGTGCGAAATTCATCGAGGGTCCGATTCCTGAGGCCTTCGCCGATCAGGTAGAGGAGCTTCGTCATGAACTGCTCGAAGCAGCTCTTGAGGCCGATGACGACCTGATGAGCAAGTATCTTGATGGCGAAGAGCTGTCAGAGGACGAGATTCGTTCGGCTGTCCGCAAAGCGACTGTGGCCGGGATGATGGTGCCGGTTTTCTGTGGATCAGCATTTAAGAATAAGGGTGTACAGAAGATTCTCGATGGCGTCGTTGATTACCTGCCGTCTCCGCTGGATGTGCCGCCGGTTCGCGGGCACCTGCCGCACCACGACGAGACTTTTGTCGATCGTGAACCATCAGACAAAGAGCCTTTTGCTGCTCTCGCTTTTAAAATCGCAACCGACCCCTACGTTGGAAAGCTGACGTTCTTCAGGGTTTACTCGGGTATATTGGAGGCCGGTTCGGCTGTTTATAACTCCACCCGGGGCAAGGGCGAGCGCATTGGTCGTCTGCTCCAGATGCACGCCAACAAACGCGAAGAGATCAAAGAGGTTCGCGCCGGCGACATTGCGGCAGCGATCGGTCTGAAAGACACGCGAACGGGTGATACTCTCTGTCTCAAGGACAACCAGGTCATCCTTGAGATTATGAAATTCCCCGAGCCGGTGATCTCGGTTGCTATTGAGCCGAAGACCAAGGGTGACCAGGACAAACTGGGCGTGGCGCTCATGAAATTGTCCGAAGAGGATCCCACCTTCCAGGTACGTACGGATGACGAAACAGCTCAGACCATTATTTCGGGAATGGGCGAACTGCACCTCGAAGTGCTCGTTGATCGTATGCGTCGCGAGTTCAAGGTCGAGGCCAACATCGGTAAGCCTCAGGTCGCTTACCGGGAGACCATCCGCAACCGCGTGGAAGAAGTGGACGGAAAATTTGTCAGGCAGTCAGGAGGTCGTGGTCAGTACGGTCACGTCGTTCTGAACGTCGAGCCGAACGAACAGGGTCACGGATTCTGCTTCGAGGACAAGGTGGTCGGTGGATCGGTACCGCGGGAATACATCAATGCTGTTGAGCAGGGTGTTAAGGCAGCTCTCGAAAACGGTGTTCTTGCTGGATATCCGATGGTCGATGTCAAGGTGGAGTTGATCGACGGTAGTTCCCACGACGTTGACTCGAACGAAATGGCGTTTAAGATCGCCGCTTCGATGGGTGTGAAAGACGCCGTGATGAAAGCCAAGCCGGTCATTCTTGAACCGATTATGGACGTTGAAGTTGTGACGCCGTCCGACTACATGGGCGATGTCATCGGGGATCTTAACAGCCGGCGCGGCAGAGTTGGCGGTATGGTACAACGTGGCGAGGCACAGGTTATCGGCGCCAGTGTTCCGCTGGCTGAGATGTTTGGGTATTCGACCAATCTGAGATCGAACACCCAGGGGCGTGCTGCTTACAGCATGCAATTCTCGCACTATTCTGAAGTTCCGCAGTCAAAGGCGGATGAAATCATCAGCAAGGTCAAAGGGTAGAGGACTAGAGCATGGCCAAGGAAAAGTTTGAGCGTAACAAACCTCACGTAAACGTGGGCACTATTGGACACGTAGATCATGGAAAGACGACGTTGACAGCGGCGATCACGAAGAATCAGGCTGCTCGTGGTTTTGCCGATGCTGTGAAGTTT
>JAJCZX010000016.1 GCA_029262195.1 Gemmatimonadota bacterium
CCCCCTGTGAGGGGGCGACCACGTAGGAGCGCGAGCAGGGGCCGGTACCCGTTTCAATCCACGCCCCCCTGTGAGGGGGCGACTACCCCTATTTTCCAAGAAGTTCAATTTATTACACACCCCGTTTCAATCCACGCCCCCCTGTGAGGGGGCGACAACCGGCAACTGTCGCCAGTCGGAGAAGGTGTTTCAATCCACGCCCCCCTGTGAGGGGGCGACTCGGCCGTATGTGGATGACGACCATATCGTGTTTCAATCCACGCCCCCCTGTGAGGGGGCGACCTACGCGCTCGGCACCGGTGAGCTTTTAGAAGTTTCAATCCACGCCCCCCTGTGAGGGGGCGACGTACTCCTGAAGGAGTTGCGCGATCGGGATGTTTCAATCCACGCCCCCCTGTGAGGGGGCGACACCGCTCCGGCGTCGGTCTCTTCTGGCGCGTGTTTCAATCCACGCCCCCCTGTGAGGGGGCGACGTTAATGGGTCCAAAAGCAAGGACGCTCTTGTTTCAATCCACGCCCCCCTGTGAGGGGGCGACCGTTGAGTGCTACCACACTAGTGACGTTCTTGTTTCAATCCACGCCCCCCTGTGAGGGGGCGACGCGTTCGCCACAAACTCGTCGGCGTCGACAATGTTTCAATCCACGCCCCCCTGTGAGGGGGCGACGGTCGCTGCCGGTTGAGACGCCACACCACCGTTTCAATCCACGCCCCCCTGTGAGGGGGCGACTAACCGTCGAACTCGCCCTCACCTGCCGAGCTGTTTCAATCCACGCCCCCCTGTGAGGGGGCGACCATACCCGTGCGGGTGGGCGGTCCGATGGAGTTTCAATCCACGCCCCCCTGTGAGGGGGCGACTGGATCGTCGAACAGATCCGACGAACTTGGGTTTCAATCCACGCCCCCCTGTGAGGGGGCGACACCCTGGCAACTGTGCCAAGCGCCTTTTTTATGTTTCAATCCACGCCCCCCTGTGAGGGGGCGACGACTTGCGAGGCAAGGGAGTGCTAACAACTTGTTTCAATCCACGCCCCCCTGTGAGGGGGCGACCACGGTTGACGATATTTTCCTCATGTTCAGTGTTTCAATCCACGCCCCCCTGTGAGGGGGCGACATGAGGCTTTTTTGACACAGGCGGCGAACTTCAGCGTTTCAATCCACGCCCCCCTGTGAGGGGGCGACGCGATTTCGATTTCGCGTTCGTGTTGCTCTTGTTTCAATCCACGCCCCCCTGTGAGGGGGCGACAACTCGGGTGCCTTGATCGCTCCAAGGCCGAGTTTCAATCCACGCCCCCCTGTGAGGGGGCGACGATGACATCGCCATAGTGACGGACATCAGGGTTTCAATCCACGCCCCCCTGTGAGGGGGCGACCGAGAGAAAAAGATGTCATGCCCTATTACCTGTTTCAATCCACGCCCCCCTGTGAGGGGGCGACTCGAGACGGGGCAGTTCTCGGCTAAGTATGTGTTTCAATCCACGCCCCCCTGTGAGGGGGCGACCTTGCTCGGTCGACGGGCGGTACCTGCGATGTTTCAATCCACGCCCCCCTGTGAGGGGGCGACCGAGAAGAAGTAGTACCCACCGAACCGTCCGTTTCAATCCACGCCCCCCTGTGAGGGGGCGACGACGGCTGCAGGTTATGCGATTCATGTTCATGTTTCAATCCACGCCCCCCTGTGAGGGGGCGACTAGTGTTAGAGACGTAACCGGTATCTTCGGGTTTCAATCCACGCCCCCCTGTGAGGGGGCGACGTTTTCTTCGGCGACGACCCGTCCGATAAAGTTTCAATCCACGCCCCCCTGTGAGGGGGCGACCGCCGACCTACAACCCCAGGTCGGACAACAGCTTATGATACAATTGGCGCGAACCCGCTTGTGGTGTCAACCGGGTGTGATGAGCGGGGTTATATGAAACGTGGGAAGTTGTTGACTCGCAGGCGGTTGCGACGATTCGCGGACGACAGGGTAAGAGATGGTTCACTTGAGGTTCGCGCAGTTGGAGCTTCATACCACAATCGGGCCTTCTGGATCATAGGCTGGCTTGGCTCCGAAGTGTTCGACTCTACGCTTCCAGTTTTTACCGAGGAAGTAAAACCGCAAACTATCCAAGTCTGAGTGAACCTCCTCTTTCAGGCGAGCGGCAAGTTCGACCCACTCGGAGGGATCGACGAGGCATTCGAATACTGAATTCTGGACCCGCTGACCACGGCTCTCGCATACCTTAGCGACTCGTCGAAGGCGTCTGCGCCCGGCTCTATCTTCTGTGTTCACATCGTAGGTGACAAGAACCATCATGTGACATTGGGTCCTTTCGGGTTATTTCCAAAAGTAGGGAGGGTATGATTCGAGATTACCTCGAATGTGCCTTGCCATCAACTGTGCCTGAATGTGCGGTACCATACCAAGTGGAATCCGCTCGTTAAGAAACGGGTGTAGAACTTCGTCCTGCTTTCTTTCCTGATAGGCTACCAGAACGGCTTTGCGCGTGTCGTCGTTCATCCATACGCCGCCGTCCTCCACCGATTTGAAGTGCTTCGACTTTACCTGGCCTCTGTTGATCAGCGTAAGGACCAGTCGATCACCCAACAGCGGTCGGAACTCCTCCATCAGGTCCAGCGCGAGGCTCGGCCTGCCGGGACGTTCTTTATGAAGGAAGCCGACGGCTGGATCCAGCCCGACTGTCTCCAAAGCCGATTGGACGTCAGACCTGATTAGTGTGTAGAGAAACGAAAGGAGGGCGTTGACCGGGTCCAACGGGGGCCGTCTCGAGCGCCGGTTGAATACAAATCCCTTGTCTTTCTCGAGGATCAAGGAGTCGAAAACGCCGAAATAGGTTCGGCCCGCTTCCCCTTCAAACCCGCGGAGCGTATCGACCGAACCTCCGTCCCGGATTCTTCTCAGAATTCGCTTCAAGTTGTCGGCGGCCGACTGTAGTTTTGACTGTTGCTCGGGGACACCAGTCTCCCGCTTAGCGCGCAGTACAACCGATCTGCTGTTGGCCACCTTGGCGGCAACGATCGCCTGGACGATTCCCTGTACCCGATCCGGTGAATCCGCAAGACGGTATTGTCCCCGTCTCAGCAAAACATTACCTGACACCGGTCCCTGCATTCGGCCCAGAAACTTCCCGTAAGTGGAAAGGAATGTCAGGGCGACCCCTTTCTCTCCACACATTCCGACCAGCCAGGGGCTCACCGAGGTTCGTCCGAAGCAAACGATTCCTTCAAGAGTGTGGATTGGGATACGCAAGCGGATCTCGTTCTCCACCTTCACGACCACCGACTCGCCGTCTCGTTTCAGGTAGGCGCCATCTGAGGTGACGTACAGGACGTTGAGCAATCGTTTCATTTCAGGGCGCCTGGAGGTGACTGTCGATCATCGTCATGAGGTAATTTCGCTCGCCCGATCCGCATGAAACTTCAGGCATGCACAGATCCACGAACGAACAGTTGCCGCACATTGTGTCATTCCTTCCCGTCGGCGTTACGCCGCTCTCGAAGAGCTCGTGCATTCGGGTCGCGAGTCTCCTTGTGGTATCGCGCAATTCCTTATCACACAAAACCTCCGTCCGTCGTCGGTTTTTTCCGTAAAACAACCAGCCACGTGGTACCTGCGCGTCAAACATTTCTTCGAGGCAAAGAGCCTGAGCACACAGTTGCACCCTGTCCGCATCATGCGGTTTTGGGCGGCCGCGTTTGTATTCGACCGGTGTGATCGGATCTTCTCCACCCGGATCATCTTTCTCGCGAAACTCCACGATATCGGCCCGGCCCGAAAGGCCCATCCTTGTTGAGAATATTCGCATCCCTCGAACTACTCTGACCCCTTTGCGCGCTTCGATCCGATCGGAATCAGCTTTTTTATGCAACAACCTTCCTTCAGCCGTGAGGCGGTTTTCTATCCATGTTTGTTCAACATGGATGAATGCCCATTGCCGCTCACAGAACACGAGGTGTTGGAGGCCTGAGAGAGCGAGGAAATCGTCTTCAGAGTAGGTCACGAGTTAGAGCGCTTGTTCAAATCTTTTCGATTAACTCGACACCATCCGGGATTCCATCTCGATCAATGGAGAGCTCGTAATCCTCAAAGGCCCGAGCCACCTCAACCCCTTCCTTGCGTTGAACCGTGACCGTTTCGAACAGTTTGTGTGACGGTGCCGCCCCTAGTTGATTCTCGTGTTTGAAGACCTTGAGTCCGCGTGCATTCATGCTGCCTGGTGGCCGAGCGGCGGAGGGATCGAATTGAAAGGCTTGTTCGAGGGATTCCCACAACAATTCGAGGTCGTCGTCGCCGAAACCGGTTTGATCCGCCAGGAAGGGATTCACGAAACCATGGGCCACATAAACACCGTACGGGATCGTAAACTTACGACCCATTGTGCGCTCCTTCTCAAGGTCCTTTTTGTTCGTTACCGAACTACGTGTAATAGCGTGCTCACTTGTGACGATTGGGTCTACCGAGCGGGCGAACGAAATCTGTATCGGGCCGCGGACCTGTCCGCAATTCACCTCCATGCTCATGACCGCCCCGAAAGTCCTGATGTCATAGAAGTTGGTGCACATAAAATCGGTTACGGCTTTGGCTTTGGTGAGATCTTTCGGAAGCTTTTTGGAGACCGGCTTCTCTCCGATTGCCTGGTAGGCCCTTTCGTGTGTGTTGTTCAGCACAGCCTTGTCACTGAAATAAATTTCATGAGGTGGCTTGTTCCCCCTGGTTAACGCGACGTGATTCCTGATTTTTCTTTTCAAACAGACGTCTGTAACGAGTCCGTGTCCCGTTTCTGGGTCTACCCGCGGTAGGTTGCCGGCATCCGGATCCCCGTTCGGATTGGCGTCTTTCACGTCGAAGATGTAAACAAAGTCGTAGCGGTTCATTCGGCGGTCCCTTCTTTTTTTGTGTAAAAATCGCGTGTCTGATGGTAATATCCGATCGCAAAAAGCCCCTGGTCGGCCAAATCGAGTTGAGCCGGAAAGTCTTTGATAGGATCAACGATTTCCTGGAGGAGTTTCTCTCGGTTTACCTTGCGTCCTCCCTCGAGTTTCGCGAGGTGATGTTGGTAGGTCCGTAGCAATCTGGGGAACACGCTCCTCGGCGTTGCGGAAGCAGAACTGTAGAAGCGGTCTCGAATGGATGCGTTCACGCTGCCCAGGGCATCGCCCTGAGTCTTTTCGAGCGTAGAGAAAAGCCGCCCCAACAGGTAACCCACATCTTCGCGTTCCAAATCGAGACTCATACTTACCTCCTTCTTGAGATTCCGTGTCAGGTAACCCTTGATGACGCAGGCTCGGGCATAATTCATCGTGCGATCTGCACGAATGCGGCGCAGAACCGCCTGGAACAAACCAACTGGATATTGAGCTCCAATGATTATTGCTCGGAGCAGGGGGCCCTCAAGGATCGGAGGGATTTCCTTCGTTTCCCGTGCGGTTTCCGCCAACAGCATCCAGGCTGGCGGAAACTCCAGATCCGCTCTCCGCTTCCCAACTGACGGTTGGGGTGTGATGCCGATGTCCAGGTGATGCTGGCGCAGGTTGTCCAGGAGTTGGCCAATGAAGTTTGAATAGAAAAAGCGGATCGACAGCCGAGCTGCGTTCGGCGAAAGGCCGAGGAGAAAAAACGGTGTCCGGTCCGGGTCAGGTTCGAGGGCTTCATACGCCGGTCGCCCTGTTCTCAACGCCTTCAGAAACACAGCGAGTTTTTCCCGTACCGACTCGTCCTGCGCCTCGTCTTGATCCAGTGCGTTCGATCCTTCCGAGAAGAATCGCGCGAAGACGCTTTCCGTTAAAGTAGGCTTTGCCGTCCAGAAGACCGCCGTTGCTTCGCCAAGTGAAAGACGGTGCCGCGGGCTGTCCAGCAACGCGTTCAATGCCTTAGCATACTGGAACGCAGCCACTTTCGAGATGGGGGAGTTGAGGCTCTGGTTTTTGCCATACGACTCGTAGGCGTCTTCATTAAACGAAACGATAGACGCACCAGAACTCTGGGCGCCTTTCACCCCCTTTATCTTGGGGTGCGTGGGAGCAATCGGGGCAATCGTACCGGTAACAAGGCATTGGGCTTCGTCACCGGGAGGTTCCTTTGCACGTGAGTTCTCCCACCAGCCCCGGACGTCGGGATCTTCGTGGACGAGTTGGGTTTGTCCCTGAATCTGGAAGACGCCGAATCCGGTAGAGGTTTCCTTCAGCACCTCATGCTCGTTTGCCGAGGCGGGGTCCCAGTTCTCCAGGAATCTGCAAACCACAGAGAATGAAGCACAGTCAATCTCTCGTTCAAGTTCTAAATGCTTTTCCTTGAACGATCCGAAGGCCTTCAGCGTGCGGTTTGGCTTCGGATCGTCCGGTTTGAATCCCAGCATGTAGCCTGTGTTGTCCCAGAGCAGGCAGGGGTTGAGTCCTTGTCCAGGCGGTTTTGCCGTACCCGGCACCGTCTCAAGTCGCGGTCTCACGTTCTTCCCCGACGTCACTCGCACCGGCTGAATCCCAAAAAGCTCTCCGTTCGGTTTTAGAACCACTTTGAAACTTATTTTTTGGATGCTATAACCCGGGGGGGCGATTTGGTAATCAGGGTCCGTCTTCAGGCGGTCATAGAGTTCATTCAACGATTGCAGGATCATGATCAGCCTCTCGCCTGCTCAATCGGAGGCACGACATACGAACCGTTCGTCATAGTCGGCCGGAAGAAACGCGGTTCAGCGGTCAAACGCGTCCCCCGATTCGATTCCACAATTGTCCCTTTGGCATCGGGTTCAAAAACCATATCATGGAGCATGAAGCCAAGATCAACTTCGCCGAGTAATTCTTCGGGACCGGGAGAGAATTCGTCGACGAGTTCGAAGTTGGCCGGGAACTCTCGCGACCCCAGGTAGGGGTGGTGGAAATACTGCCCCTTACGGGCGCGTCGTTTGAATTGATCAAGGTGTTTGGCCGCAGGCTTGGCGTTCGTCGGCTGGTTGGGGTCGGAGCCGAGCACCTCGACGCTGGCTTCAATCCCGTAGCACACGTCCTTTAGGATCATGCCCGCTCGTTGTTGGCGGTAATCTTCCACAGCAATCCCCAGGGTGTGATTGCCCGATTTCATTGCCATCGTCGCGTTCCGTGCGGAAATTTTACAACTAATTTCGTTGCGCCGAACGTGCGTAAAACGTATTGGCTGTAGAACGTGAATGCGTTCGATTACCCATCGCATTTGAGGCTTCCAGTAGATGGCCTCAAGGATGCCGCGGGCTGCACTTGGAGTAATCACGTCGTAGGAGACCCTCTCGACCTTCATTTCCGGGCGGTTGAACGAGGCTAGATCGCCCCAGACCCTTAACTTGATTCCATAGGACATACTACCTCTCCTTTACGCACAAAGGATTCCATCGGGATTCCCGTCGAACGACAGGCCGATTTTGTCGGAGTAGTGCACCTCGGGACACACGAGAACGGAGTACCTATCGTGCACGAGTTCGATGTTGACTTGTTGTTGCTTCCACACCCATTCGGGGATTTGAACCGAATATCGCTGCAAACTCCTCAACAACACACGGCGAGGTAATTCGGGTCCCCTCCGCAACTGTTCGCAGAGTGATTTCCCCTTTTCCTGCCAAGGTATTATCACAGTCCGACCGGTGTCTTCGATGAGCTTGAAATCCCTGGCAGCGGTGGCGAAACTGAAACTGAAGGGCAAATCTCTGTCGTTATGTAATAACTTGAAATTGTCGAGAATCCTTTTTGCGTCCCACCTGGCGGTTTGGTCCCAGTAGTAGAGTTTGAAATAGCGCTCGATGGCTTTCAGGGAGAGCGGGTCTTCCCGGAATAAATCGAGCACCTGTTCTGCCGTGTTGGTGGTATCGCGGAGGAAACGCTCTGATCGGGGGTGTTCGGAGCGGAAAACGTAGGTGCGGCCTCCTTCATCCCCCAGCGTACCGTTACGATTGCAACGTCCCGCAGCTTGCGCGATAGAATCGAGCCCGGCGAGGGATCGGTAGACGATTGGAAAGTCTATATCCACTCCAGCTTCGATCAGTTGGGTTGAGATGACGCGGCATTCCTTTCCGTCCCCAAGTCGTTGTCGGATTGTTTTGATGACGGCCGTTCGGTGTTCCGGACACATTCGTGCACTAAGGTGAAAGTGTCCCTTCCGGTCACCAAGGATTTCGTAAATTCGCTGCGCATGGTTTCGCGTATTTACCACGCAGAGGACAATCTCTGCGCCGAGCAATTTTTCGCCGAGTTCCTCGTCGGTTTGACCGCCGATATCTGTGGTTTTAACCCGCTTCAGCGTTTCGTAGAGGGTCGGTGGGTCGGGAATGATCTCCCGAACTCCATCCAAACCGATTTTGAAATCGTCACGCCGGTGAATCGCCGGTTGCGTGGCTGTGCAGAGAACAATGCTGGTTCGGTAATTCCTGGTCAGTTGGTCGAGGGCTTTCAGACATGGCTTCAGTAGGTCTACAGGAAGGGCCTGGACTTCATCCAGAATGACTACGGCGTTGGCAATGTTGTGCAGCTTTCGGCAGCGCGACGTTCGATGGCCGAACAATGATTCGTAGAATTGGACTGAGGTGGTGACGATAAGCGGTGAGTCCCAGTTTTCCGTGGCCAAGCGGCTGGCTTTGGTGTCTTTGTCCGACTGTAGATTGCTGTGATGTTCCAGGACAGGGTCTTTCCCACCATCGACTACCAGAGATGTCATAGCTTCCCGAAAAACTTCAGCATTTTGTTCAATAATGCTGGTGAACGGAACGACATAGATTATCCGCTTCAGCCCGTGAGCGACGGCATGGCGAAGGGCAAAAGCGAGGGAGGAGAGGGTTTTTCCACCACCCGTGGGTACTGTCAAGGAAAAGAAACCTGGTGATAAGGACGCTGCTGCTCGGCAAGCCTGCAATACCTCCGCCCTCTGTTGGTTAACGTGCGAATCTTCTGCATTGCGTTGCTTCGCTCGCATGTATTCCTTCAGGGCCGTTTCCATTTGGGTAAGCGTTCCATCCGGCCACGAAGGGCGGTGTCTGGCTCGGTCCGGGGCGACGAAGGCTTCAGTGTCGAGAAAGTCCGCGTCGACCAAACATGAGAAAACCATCCGGGTAAAAAACGATGCTGCGAAGGGGTCGTCTGAGTCGAGAGCTTGCTGTAGTGGTGGAACTGGGGCCAGCGGCCGAGGCGTCCTGGTGGACTCAAGGCCGTGTTCCCAGGGTTCGATTTTCTTATTTAGTTGGGAAAGAAGGCATGCGTTTTCGCTTCGGCCATCAGGCAACCCGGCGTGGTGCCCGGCAATGCAATAGGCAAGTACGAACCCGAGGACAGGGTTGGCCGCAATCGCCTGGCGCGCTCCGGCGAAGGCGTGGATTGGGCTCTGAGCCTCGCCTCGCAAGTATTTCTGAAAGGCGACCGCGAACTTGCCGAGGTCGTGCCAAAGTCCGGCCGCGTCGCCCCACTCGCCAGCTCCGAACGCATCGGCGAAGCCGCTCGCTCTTTCCGCCACCCCCTCCAGGTGCTCAACCAGTCCCTGCCAGCCCTCTTGCCCGACCCCGTCCCGGGTATGGGCGAAAAATTGTTCTCTCACGTCTACCATTCGTCATTCTAAAGAATAGAAGCACTTTAGTCAGGGGGTGGGACGGTCCATTCTTCGTTGACCCAGCCCTGTCCGAACGTGGTTGGCACCCGCATCCAATATTCACGTGAAATCACTTTTGTCGAGGGTTGGTTCGCACCTGACCTCCCGACTTCCCATCTTCCCGACTTTTTCAAGCCTGATCGTGCGGCAGGGAACCTCGTGCTGATCGCAGGAACGCAAACGGAGTTTGTGGAAGGAAATTGGCGACTCTGGACATATAGATGTCGGCGGATTTTTCTACCTGCCTGGCCAGGTGGCTCTTGTCGTTGCCGGCGCGCATGAGGAGGCCCCAGTTGGGGTTGCTTATCTCTGCTGCGGCACGGGCCAGCGGTGCAATTTTTTCGTCCAGTTCACTTGCTCGGATTCGAAGTTGCTCAATCTTTCTGTCCAATTCTTTTTTCGGTGACGTCGTGGAGGTGGTACCGTAGCCTTTTTTCAAACGCTGTGATTCTATCTTCATCTGGTACTGTTCAAACTCGATTTCTTCTTTTTCCTGCATCAATTCGTTGAGCTGTTTGAACTGTGCACTGAATTGGCACTCGGCCTGGATGTCTCGTTCCAGTTCCCGAAGTACCAGCGCGGTTCTCCACCTCAACGCCACCTTCGAAACCTTCACGTCCCCGAAGATATGGTCCCCGACGTAGAGAATTTCGTCTCCTGAAAGACCCAATTGTTTTTCGACCATAGCAGCATTGCCACCCCAAAAAACTCCCCCCGGGGATAATTCGTGGGTCGGATCGAGGAGACCGGTTTTGGTGTCGACCTTAAACGTGGGGCTGTTCAATTCAAAAAACGACGGTTTGCGGGCTTCGACAATCGAGAATTCGAATAAGTCCTGCCATGTCTGGCTGTCCGGAAGGAATTCGTCAAACGCCCAGGTCATCATAGCGTTCGTGAAGTTCCAGCCCGAATTCGTGATCAAGACCAACTTTTTGCCAGCATTTTTCTGGTCGAGGAGTGCCGCTGCAGTATCGGGATCCCTGTCCACGAAACGCTCGGGATCCTGGACGATTTCGCCCTTAAGCATCCCTTCGGCGTGACTCTCGTCGAGAGCGTTACGGACCCGGGCGTACAGGTCAGAATATCCCATGACTCCAGGTAGCTCATGCCGGTCCAGAAGCTCAACAAGCTGCGAGTATATACATGCTTCGGACAGAGAAAAAAGTGTGTTCAGGAATGCGAATCGGTTGCGCTCATTGAGATCAATCAGAGTTCTGGAGTATGCTTTTTTCTGATCTTTGAAGTCCATGGGACGGGGGCCGTGAAACGCCTGCTTCACGTATCCGAATCGGTTGGCTTTCACAACGTTGCCCAACTCCTGGTCCACGACAAGCCCTCGGATCATCAAGCTTTTGTCGAACTCAAGGTGCTCGATCGGCCATCCCAGTTCGATCAATTTTCCCCTGGTGTATTGGTACGCGCGGGCTTCCCAGTGCTCTACGTTGTAGTGAACCAACGTGTAGTCCATATCGTACCCTATGGCACGGATTGATCGGAGGTTCAGAGTCCGGTTACAGAAAATCCCTCTTTCGGGCGCGATGTTGGGCGGTTGTTTCGTCATCTATGGCATTTCACTGAAGTGGTTTAGGGGCCCATTCCCGGACCCGAGCCCCGGTGCGGTGGCAATCGCTCGATGTACAAATTCAAGACCCGCAGCGACCGATTCTAGCATGTGATGTCCTTTGGCCAGGCCTGCGGTAATTGCGGCAGAAAGAGTACAACCGGTCCCATGTGTTGAACGGGTTTCCAGTCGGGGTTTTTCGAAAGTCTCTGTTCGTCCTTCAAAACAAAAAACGTCGGTTACAAGTTCACGGTTCATGTGCCCTCCCTTCACGAGAGCCCCTCCGGCGCCCATTGCCACCATTCTTTCTGCCGCTGCTGCCATGTCTTCAACATTTGTAATCGCCAGGTCAGACAGAATCTCAGCTTCAGGTATGTTGGGCGTTATCAGGTCGCAGAGAGGCATCAATAACTTCCGGATGGCTCTCGCCGCCCCGTGCTCCAAAAGGGGGTCTCCTGACGTGGCTACCATCACCGGATCCAAAACGAAGTTGGTCAGATTGTGCTTCTTGATGGCAGCTGCAACTTCCTCTACGAGGTCGCCGGTCCCCAGCATTCCTGTCTTGAAGGCGTGCGGACGCAGGTCATCTGCGAGGGATTGCAGTTGAGCGGCCACCACCCCCGGAGGTATTGTATGCACCGAGTCGACGCCTCTGGTATTCTGCGCCGTGACGGCCACAACCGCAGAGGTCCCAAAGACTCCGAACTGGTGGAACGTCTTCAAATCGGCTTGAATTCCCGCTCCACCTCCCGAGTCAGACCCGGCAATTGTCAGGGCGATGTTCATGCGATCATTCCCTCCAACTGGCTGAGAATCTATTGTTAGGTGTTCTGCCGACTGGTTGGCCGACGATAGGATCTATGACTAGCAAGCTGATAAGTACCATAAGAAATCTAAGGTACCGCAAAGCCCGGCGCAGGCGAGGTTTGGGAGTACTCGATGGCGTCCGTTTGGTCGAAGAGGCCATTGACGCGAATCTTGTGATTCGGGGGGCTGTTGTTGCCGACGATGCAGATACCGGTGAACGGATTCAATCCATTATTCATCGGCTTGAATCCGCGTCACTCCCCCTGGAACGCATCGGAAGGACGGAATTCGATGAAATCATCCAGACTGAAACGTCCCAGGGAATCCTGGCAGTGGTCGAGCAAACTTCGACCAATGTGTCCGATATAGAAATCGGAGCGGGTGGACTGGGTCTGGCTCTTGATGCCGTGCAGGACCCTGGCAACGTTGGGACAATGATTCGGTCGGCTCACGCACTCGGTGCGAGCGCGGTGTTTTTACTGTCGGGCACCGCAGATCTATGGAATCCGAAGGTGCTTCGGGCTGCAATGGGCTCCAGCTTCAAACTGCCAGTTGCTGTTGCAGATCACGTCGAGTTTCTCGGCTGGAAGATGTCTCATGAGGTAGAGGTGGTTGCTGGCGATGTGGGTGGTATCCCCATAGACGGTTTTGGGAAACGATCAACTCCACGGGTGCTGATCGTAAGTAATGAGGGGGCCGGAATAAGTCCTGAAATCCAGAACGTTGTGGATGAAAGAATCGGCATTCCTATCGTTGATGATGCTGAGTCGTTAAACGTCGCAACGGCGGCCGGAATCTTAATGCACGAATTATTGAAAGGGCGCCACAAGTGATTGAAGCGTTTGTAGCAGGTTTGTTTGGGTCCCTGTTGGGGAGTTTTCTGAACGTTTGCATCGTGCGCCTCCCCAGGAACGAATCGGTTGTCAGTCCCCGGTCGCGTTGTCCGCGGTGTGGTAACCAACTCGCCTGGTTCGAAAACATTCCGGTTGTCTCGTGGATGGCACTTCGGGCCCGCTGTCGCAAATGTACCAAACCCATCTCCGCCATTTACCCTCTGGTCGAATTGTTTACGGCCCTAATCTGGGGAGCATCGTTCTACCACTACGGCCTCACTCTGATCGCACTCCAGGCATCAGTGTTCGGCACGTTGCTGCTTGGTATCCTGATGACCGATGCTCGTGAGTACATCATACCCGACGAGTTCACCTGGGGAGGCCTGATTGTCGGGTTGGGTTTTAGTGTGGCGTTCGGTGTTCCGGCGATCATCGATGCGGTTATCGGGGCTGTAGTGGGGTTTGCACTCCTGTATGGTGTGGCGTGGGCCGGCGAAAAGGCCTTTAAGAAAGAGGCGATGGGTGGTGGGGACATCAAGATGATGGCTATGGTGGGGTCGTTTGTTGGTTGGCCTGGTGTGTTGATGACTGTATTTGGTGGAGCACTGATTGGAGCGGTGATTTTCGGGCCTATTTCTTTAAAAAAGCAAATCCTCGTACCATTCGGCGTTTTTCTGGCCCTTGCGGCTGCAATTGTCTTTGTTACTGGAGATGACCTCGCACGCTGGTACCTGGAATATGCGCTCGGTCGATGAGGGGCGTGTCAACCATTTGTCCCCTGCCTCTATCAAAAGGGGTGCATGAAGGGATCTGCCCGCGGAGTTCACAGTTTGGGTGACATGCCCCAAACGCCGGTGAGATCTGACACAGAAGATGTGGACCTTGCGGCGAAGGGTGATTCACGGGCTTTTGAGAGATTGTATCGGGCCCATGTGGCACGGGTGCATTCGTTGGCTCGGAGGATGCTGAGCCCCGACGAAGCCGACGAAGCAACTCAGGACGTGTTCGTGAGGGCCTGGGACAAACTGGGCACTTTTAGAGGGGATGCGGCGTTTGGTACGTGGTTGCACAGGCTTGCGGTAAACGTATTTCTCGCGCTTCGCAAAACTGCGGGGAAGAAACGGGCCCGAATGGTCGAGGGGGATGACGCGTTTTCAGGAATGTCGTCCCGATCTCATCAGGTCGATTTGAGTATGGATTTTGATGTGGCGATCTCACGACTTCCCGAAGGTGCCAGAAACGTGTTTGTGCTTCACGATGTAGAGGGATTCAAGCACGGAGAAATTGGCGAATTGTTAGGAGTTTCAGTTGGTACGTCAAAAGCCCAGTTGCACCGGGCAAGAATGACGCTCAGGAAATATTTGGAGCGCTAGGAACGGACAGGCAAATGTCGGATAAGTGGCTTGATAGACTTTCAGAATACATTGATGGTGAATTATCTCCGGAGGAGGTGGGACAGCTGGAACCCCATCTCGCCGGATGCCCTGATTGTGCCACGGCACTCGAAGGACTGAGGGCTGTGGCCCGCGTTGCGGGGGCGTTAGAAAATCGCGAACCTGAGGCCGATCTCTGGCAAAATATTGCTCGGAGGATAGAAGTAAATCGGGTCGTTGAAATCGGTACCCAGGGCAAGAGCAAAGTGCGCCGGGTGGTCTTCTCTATTCCACAGCTGGCCGCCGCCGCCATCGCTTTGATCGTCATTTCTGGGGGCGTCGCTCTGCGATTTTCGGGGAAGGTCGATGTTCCGGAGGTTGCCCGGGAAGCAACTCAAGCAGGCGAAGCTCAAGTCTTACACCTGGCCGGAAACATTGAGGCAGATTTTCAGGTCGCCATCCGAGATATGGAGGAAGTACTCCGGGACGGGCGCACTATTCTCGACTCAGCCACAATAGCCGTTCTTGAAGAAAGTCTCCAGGTGATCGACAGTGCGATTCGGGAGGCCCGAATGGCGCTCGCAGTGGATCCTTCCAGTGCTTATTTGAATCGGTATCTGACCCGCACAATGAGACGAAAAATGGATGTGTTAGAGCACGGAAATAACTTAATCGCCGCGGCGAGTTTGTAAGGGGATATGGTCATTGCATTCGCGGTCAGCGCGCTGGCCCTCGCGCAGCCAATGTTACAGGGGCGCGACACCACGTTTAGTGTGCGGGAGGGCACAAATCTCTCGGTGCACAACCAGCACGGCGAGATAATTGTCGATGCGTGGGATCGGGATCGAGTCCGAATTAGTGCTGACTTCGACGATCGTCGAGGCGACTTCACGGTGCGAGAACGCCGTGGAGTGCTTGAGGTCCGCAGCCGCTCCCGCAGAGGCTCCGGAGAAGTTGAATTTCGGATCACCGTACCTCGGTGGATGGCCGTCAGTGCTCAGGGCACTAACACCGAAATCTCGATCTCTGGTACCGAGGGAGACGTTGAGGCCCGCACCACCCACGGGGACCTCATCATCAGAGGTGGGTCGGGCTTTATGGAACTGACAACCACTAATGGCGATGTGACTGTCACCGGCGCCAACGGTCATTTGAATGTCGGCACGATGAACGGTGACATTGATGTTTACGACTCAAACGGCGAGATCTCCATTGAGACAACCAACGGTGACATAACCTTTCGTCGGTCGGACGCCACTCGTATGGATGTGACGACAATGAACGGAGATGTCGAATACGATGGTTTGATCGACCCGGACGGCGAATATTCGTTTTCGACCCACAACGGGGACTTAACTCTGATCCTCGATTCTGAAGCGAGTGCCAGGGTTACAGTCTCAACTGTACAGGGAGAGTTCGACTCTCAATGCGCTGTGAGGATGTCCCGCACGAGAAGTGGCGGCAGGCAATTTGAGTTCCAGATCGGTGCGGGTGGCGCCCGGGTGGAGATGGAGTCATTCGGGGGCACGATCAGTCTCGGGAGCCGCGGAGGTTGTTGGGCGCCGTAGCCCTTTTAGAAGAGTTTCCGCCGGAACCAGAACGCCACATTCACAAGTCCTATCATCACCGGTACCTCGACCAGTGGTCCGATGACCGCGGCGAATGCCGCCCCATGGTTGATCCCAAAGGTCGCTACAGTTACCGCAATGGCCAGTTCGAAGTTGTTGGAAGCCGCAGTGAACGAAAGCGTAGCCGACTGGGAATAGTCAGCTCCTGCCCGTTTGCTCATGTAAAACGAAATCATGAACATCATCACGAAATAGACCAGCAGCGGCAATGCTATTCGAACTACATCGAGGGGCAGTTGCACAATCGCTTCGCCTTTTAACGAAAACATGACAACGATTGTGAATAGCAGAGCAACCAGGGTTATCGGACTGATGGCGGGGATGAAACGCTGCTCGTACCAATCCACACCACGCACCCGTGTGAGCACTATTCTGGACAGGAACCCTGCCATGAACGGAATGCCCAGATAAATCCCTACACTGGTAGCGATTTCGCCAATGGTGATGTCTACCACCACGCCTTCGAGCCCAAGTTTGGCGGGGAGCCATGTCACGAACAGCCATGCGTAGAATGAAAAAAAGATGATCTGAAAAATTGAATTGAGGGCGACGAGTCCTGCGGCGAATTCCCTGTCTCCTTCGGCGAGGTCATTCCACACGATGACCATCGCGATGCATCGCGCCAGCCCGATGATGATCAGGCCCACCATGTACTCCGGTTTATCCGAAAGGAAAATGAAGGCCAGTCCAAACATCAACAGCGGACCGATGATCCAGTTTTGAATTAACGAAAGCGAAAGCACCTTCGTATTGCCAAACACTCTGCCGAGTTTGTCGTACCGGACGCGCGCAAGGGGAGGATACATCATCAAGATCAGCCCGGCCGCGATGGGCAGGGATGTGGTTCCAATGCTCAACGCTTGCAAACTCTGGTTGAGTTGGGGCAAGAAATTACCGAGTGCGATTCCCACGAGCATAGCCAGGAAGATCCAGCCGGTCAGATAGCGGTCCAGAAACGAGAGTTTTCTTGTGGTTGGTCGCGTGTCCATGAAGAACAATAAACACGCCGTTCGGGTACTTTACCACTATTCGATGCGTGGGAAGTTATGCTTTGCGGGCTACCAGACACCTACGCATATTTCTATCTTCCTTCCCGTCGATTCGTCCCGTTCCAGAGGTCTATCTGTGAAGTCATTGAAATCTCTCGCCGTACTCCTGGCTGTGGTGATAATGGTGCTTGTGGTTGTGTTGCTTACCCGTGAATTTGCCGCACGAGCTCCCCGGGCCGATGGTATCGAGTCCGTTGAGCAACAGACGGTAAATGCGCTGAGGGACGAACTCATGGAGCCGGTCGAACGCGCAACAGGGCTGCGGTTCAAAACAGAACCTGCGGTCGCGGTCAGGTCCCGGGAACAGGTGCAGGCTTACCTGCTCAACAGGCTTGCGGAGACTGTGCCCGTGGAAGATCTGGAAGGTTTTCAGGAGAGTCTAAAACTTTTCGGGTTGATACCCGATTCCCTCGATTTGAGCCGACTTCTGGTGGATTTGTACACCGAACAGGTTGTTGGTTTCTATGATCCAGATTCGACCACGCTCTACGTCGTCGATCACACCGACCCACTCCAACTCAAGTTGGTGATGGCTCATGAGTTGGTCCATTCGCTCCAGGATCAATACACAAACGTTGACTCCTTAATATCCATTTCCAGGGAAACTGACAGGGCGGCCGCTTCACAGGCCGTGTTGGAGGGTCAGGCAACAATCTCATCGCTGCTGGCGTTGATGCCCACGCAGGATATTAACGACTTCCCGGCTTCGTTCGGGGACCAGGCCAGAGAGTTGATACGCCAGGAACGAGATGCCATGCCCGTTTTTTCGGCGGCGCCCCTCATCCTCAAAGAGCAGGCGATCTTCCCCTATCTGGCGGGAGCTGACTGGATACGGTGGTTTGGACAGGAGTATCCTGACACTGTGCCGCTTGGGCGTCTGATGCCCACTTCTACAGAGCAGATCATGCATCCTGAGAAATTTCTTGAGGGTGATGAACCGGTGGATTTACGATTTGTCGATGAAGATCAGGCGAGGTATGCGGACGGCTTCGGGGAGTTTTCCACGAAAATATTGTTGCACCAACTGAGTGGAAGAGAGGCAGTTGGCAGCGCAGCAGCTCAGGGTTGGGACGGCGACCGATTTGCGATTTTTGAAACAGGTGACACACACGGCCTGGTGTGGTGGACCATATGGGACACCGACGATCAAGCCAGGCGGTTTGCCACTATTCTCGAGCGGGAATGGGGAGCAAGAAACACTGGACGTTTGTTCTCGATTCAAAAGACGGTCGTGGAAAACAGGGCTGCTGTGAGATTGGTCGACGGGCCGAGAGATTGGGCGATGTTTGACTCCCCTCCGGCGGTCAGATTCGTCCGACCGGGAGGTGGGGCTCTCTGAGAGGTTTTTTCTCTGCCACCCTTTGTTGTCTCCGGTAATTCCAAGACTAAATGAATCCTGCTGGCTCCGAATGCCCATCGCCTTGACACCTGCTTGACGCGTGTTGTTCAACCTGTTCAGTGAAACAAACGACCGGTTTCTGAACAAAGGTGGGACGATGAATGAAAACTACGGGGCGAACGAGCGCAGACTGGAACTGCGTAGCCGGGTGAATTCTGCGCGTCTTATGAATCTGTTCTTATTCGCTCCGCTGCTAATTTTTCCGACCCACCCGCTGGTCGCGCAGGATCTCGTGATGGATCGGTTTCATCGATTTGAGTCGGTGAAATTGCAGCCGGTTCTGGTGCCTGTGGTGCAGGGGGAATTTTCGCTTCTGCAGCCCTTCGAAACGGTTCCACTTCCGGTTTCGGGGGAACTTGAGTTATTCGAAAACAGGGTGTCGCCGAGTTCTGGTGAAACCCAATGGAAGAAAGGTGCACTGGTAGGGGGGATCGTGGGGGTGGCGCTCGCAATATCATACATGTCGGGCGGTGGGATGTTCGGAGATCAGGTGTTTTCTCCGCTGGATGTAGTGGTGGGTGTCGCTCTTGCCGGTGTGCCTTTCGCAACTATCGGGGCTCTGATTGGCGGGATGTTTCCGAAATGGTGAGTCGATAACGGGAGCAGGGAGCGGAGAGCAGGGAGCAGGGTGGTGGCTAGTTGGATGCACCTAACCGGGCAAGAACAGAGTCAGGGCATACGCGGTGCTCCCCACGAGGGCTCCCAGTACGAATCCCAGCCGTACGATGACGTCCAACTCCCGTTGGGTGACCTTTTTGACGAGGTCCTCCATTTTCTGGAGTGAAAACCCGTGGATTTTTTCTTCCACCATGGTTTCAACGTCGATCTGGGCCACGATCCTCGGGACCTGTTCCTGAGTCCATGACCACAGGGCTGGATAGAGGCGTTCGGTGATGCGTTCTACCATATCTTCGTCCACCCAGTCCTTCGGTTTGCCGATCGGTTTGTCCAGCAACCCCGTGACCGCCTTTGTAATTGCCTCTTCAAGCCACTCCCGGACCCGGTTGCTTGAAGCTGCGTCGGAGGCCAGCGAAGCAGCCTGGTCGGGCGGTAGATGGCCTAGCAGTTCACCCCAGGTTTTGCTTTCGAATCCCTTGAGTGACTGATCCAGGCGATCGATCGCATAGGCCCGGGTACCGGGGTCGCGCAGGCCTTTGACGATGTTTTCCTGAACCGTGTCTTTGATACCGATGACGCGCTCAGGGCCCAGGTAATCGACGTGATGGGACAATGGGCGCCGGAGGAAGTTGTTAATCGCCTGATTGACGCTCCGGGCTATTTCTTCTCTCATTTCTGGTTGCTCGAGGAGAGCGGCCACCTTGTCGGCGCCAGTTTTCTCAAACGTATCCAGCATCCGCGAAATAGTCTTTTCTGTCACAACAAGACGAGCCACGATACGCTCGTGGAACATCAGGTCGTCCACGAATTTCTTGAAGAGGTCGTGCATCGTTGATTGGATGCGGGCCCGTGTTTTCTTGTTGCTCAGAGCTTCGCCCATCTTGTCCAGGGCTTCCGGCAGATACCCTGCGATGGCACGCTCGACAGCCGCCACAAGCCCAATCGGCAACCGCTCCAATAGCGGGGTGTGATCGTTGGCAAAATTTACCAGTTGGCGGTCCAGCCAGCCGCTGATGGCGTTCTCGAAGTCCTCCGTGGTGACGAGTTCCTCAACCCAATCTTCGGCTGTCTCTCGTATGGCTACTCGTCGAGCTGTGGTCAGTATTTCACCAATTGAATGGTCGGAAAGCTCTTCTTTTGCCTTGTCGATGAAATTGGCTATCGTCTGCTTGAATTCCTCGGAGGCCGCAAACGCCTGGACCTTTTCAGCGATAACGGGAGAAATGGCATGCAGGGTTCGCTCAATTTCGGTGGTAAAAGCGGGGGCCATCTCGTTTCGCAAAGACCCGCGTTCTTGTTCAAGGACCGCACCTACCAGTCTCTTGAGCGTGCCCTCGAACGCATCTTTCAAGTCCGGTGATGCGAGGTGCTCGGCCATGTCTCCAGGAGTTATGAGGCGCTGACCAACCGTCCGACCGATGGTTTTGGCCATTCGAGCTTTGTTCTTTGGGATCGCCCCCTGGAATTTCAATCTTCCCGGGCCCCTGGCCTCATAAGGATGAAAGAGCATCCAAATTGCGACCATATTGGTAAAGCCGCCGGCCGCCGCCCCGAAAAGGACAGTGACGAGCGCGTTCAGTGCGTTAAACTGGGCCATTAGTAGGTGGGGAAGTGGGGAAGGCCAACCCGAGCTGCCGTCTGTGTGTCTTATTGACCAATTTAGTCGTCCAAACCCCCGAGATGATGTCAAATATTCCGATCAAACCGCTCACCCAACTACTCCACTCAGTGTATCGCACTTTCCGTGCCCCTCCCTGCTCCCCGCTCTCAGAAAATTACGCCTTTTTCGGGCCAGTGTTTCGATGTTTGACCCCCCCTTGGCGTTCAGCACCGGTCCTATCTATATTAACAGGCTATATGTTTTCCGTTTTGTCAGAAAAACTCAGCGATTCTCTGCGGCGTTTGTCCAGCCGCGGGATATTGACTGAAGCCGCGGTCAACGAAGGCCTTAGGGAAATACGACGGATTCTCCTCGAAGCCGACGTAAGCTACGAGCTTACACGAGACTTTGTGAAGAGCGTCAAGGAAAAAGCAGTAGGTTTGCCGACCCTCAAGTCGGTACGTCCGGGCGACCAGTTGGTCAAGATCGTTCACGACGAACTGATCGTTTTGCTGGGTGAACGGGAAAGCCCGCTGGAGTTTGATCCGGTGGGCCCGACCGTAATTCTGGCAGTCGGATTGCAGGGTGCCGGTAAAACAACGACGGTGGCGAAGTTGGCCAGCCGTCTAAAAAAAGAAAAAAAAGCGCCGTTTCTGGTTGCCGCTGACATTTATCGGCCAGCGGCTGAGGCACAGTTGAAGCAGCTGGCAGAAACGATCGAGGTTGGGGCGTACGGCCCAACTGACTTCGGTGACGGTACGGTGCTCGATCTGGTGAAAGCGGGAATCAAAGCCGCCAGCGCCGAACGAGCCAGGACGGTGATCGTAGATACTGCCGGTCGATTGCAGATCGACGATGAAATGATGGACGAGTTGAAGGGGATCAAGGAAGCTCTTGACCCCACTGAAATTCTGCTCGTCGCCGATGGTATGACGGGCCAGGATGCGGTCAAAACGGCCCGGGGCTTTCATGAAGTACTCGGTGTGACCGGCGTTGTGTTAACGAAAATGGACGGCGACAGCAGGGGCGGTGCGGCGCTTTCGGTGTTTGGAGTAACCGGTGCGCCGATAAAGTTCGTCGGCGTAGGCGAAAAAATAGATGCGCTTGAAAAGTTCGATCCCGCCAGAATGGCCGGACGAATTCTGCAACGAGGGGATGTTGTTGGCCTCGTTGAAAAAGCACAGGAGGCGGTAGACACCGAATCAGCTGAGAAGCTGGCGCGGAAGGCCACCTCCAGGAAGGGCATGGATCTGGAGGATTTCCTCTCGGCCATGAGGCAGATCCAGAAGATGGGTCCTTTGGATGGATTGCTCGGCATGTTGCCGGGTGTGAATTCCAAGATGCTGAAGCAGGCGAAAACCGATCCCAACAGGATCAAACACGTTGAGGCGATTGTCTTGTCGATGACGCCTCAAGAGAGAAAGAACCCGCAGATTCTAAATGGATCAAGGCGGGTGAGGATCTCTCGGGGTTCCGGCAGGCCGGTCCCTGAGATAAATCAGCTGTTGAAGCAGTTTCAGCAGATGAAAAAAATGATGAAAGGCATGGGCGGGATGGGCATGCCGATGATGAGATAACCGTTTAGGAAGAGTTATGGCAACCAGAATTAGACTGCGTCGTATGGGGCGCAAGAAGCACCCGACTTACCGGATTATTGTAGCTGACCGGATGGCTCCGAGAGATGGCAAGTTTATTGAATCGATCGGACACTATGAGCCTCAGGCTGATCCTGTGGTCCTCAACGTCGACAGAGAGAAAGCCCTGCATTGGCTTTCTGAGGGTGCGACACCTTCGGAAACTGTGAAATCGTTGATGCGCAAAGCGGGCGTTTTTAAGCCGGTCGTGGAGCCTGTGGTAGTAGCAGCGGCCCCCGTCGTAGAAGATGCTCCCGTTGAAGAAGCGGAAGCGCCCGAAGCTCCGGCGGAGGACTAAAACATGACCGCCTACCTGGCGGTTGCGAAGTTTCGCAAGCCTCACGGGCTCAAAGGAGAGGTGGTGGTAACACCGCTTACCGATGAACCCGCAGACGTTTTTGTTGAAGGCCGAAGGCTGGTGAGATTGGATGAAGATGGAAAGCCGCTGGGCCAGGAGTTTGTGATTAACCGGTCGCGGCCTTTCCATCGGAAGTGGCTGTTGCAGTTCGAAGGAATTGAAGGACGCGACGAGATGGCGACGTGGCCTCAACTAATCCTTGGAGTCGCAAAAGAAGAACTAAGGGAACCGGATGATGACGAGATGTATGTCCACGAAATTCCCGGTTCGGAAGTGGTTGCTAACGGTCAGGTAATTGGCAAAGCGCGCCACCTGATTGAGGTACCGTCGGGGGATCTCCTTTCGGTAGACGTTGGCGGAAAAGAACTGCTCTTTCCTTTTAAGAGCCCAATTCTGGTGAGTATTGATCGGCGGGCACGGCGGATCGAGTTGGATCCTCCAGAAGGATTGTTGGACGTCTGATCGATGTTGCGAATAAATGTTGTGACGCTGTTTCCGGAGGTTTTTCAATCACCTTTTGAAACCAGCATAATGGGCAGGGCGGCTACAGCCGGTCTGGTAGATTATCGGGTGGTCGACCTGAGAAACTACACTCACGACCGGCACAGGACAGTCGACGATTACGCCTACGGCGGGGGTGCCGGGATGGTGCTGAAGCCGGAGCCTTTTTTTGAGGCTCTTGATGACGTAAAGCCACAGGGGCCCGTGGTGCTGTTGTCGGCCCGTGGCAGGAAGTTCGAACACGACGATGCCGTGCGCTTTAGCGTCCGGAGTGAGCTGACGTTGCTGTGCGGGCATTACAAGGATGTTGATGGTAGGGTTGCGGAGCGAGAGGATACCGAGGAAATTTCTATCGGAGACTTCGTTCTTTCGGGTGGTGAATTCGGGGCTTTGTGTATCGCCGATGCTGTGGTGAGGTTATTGCCCGGCGCAATCAGTGATCATGAATCTGCTTCAACTGATTCGTTTTACGACGGATTGTTGAGCGCCCCCAGCTACACCAGGCCCGCTGAGTACAGGGGGTTGGGTGTGCCGGAAGTGTTGCTGGGTGGTGATCATGCTGAAATAGAGAAGTGGAAGCTGAAACAGGCCGAAGCTTTGACCAGAGAACGGCGTCCAGATCTTTGGAAACGCCACGAAGGTGAATTGGGATCGGACGACTCCCATTAGACGGGGAATAGAATTATGGAAAGAGTAGCAGAAATATCGAGAGAAGGACTTCGCGAGCTTCCGGATTTTGGACCGGGAGATGTTCTTCGTGTAATGGTGAGGGTCCGAGAGGGCGAAAAAGTCAGGCTTCAGGCATTTGAGGGAGTTTGCCTCGGTCGCCGCGGCGGTGGCGTCAACGAAACCGTGACCGTGCGGAAGATTTCTCAGGGAATAGGTGTTGAACGTATCTTCCCGATCCACTCACCCAACCTGGCTGAATTAAAGGTTGTGCGACGAGGTCGAGTACGCCGCGCGAAGCTCTATTACCTCCGAGAACGTTCCGGTAAGGCAGCTCGAATCAAAGAGCGCAAAGAGTACTAGCTGGTGTCTCTCCCTACGCTTGAGCGCGAACGCGCGCTCTGGGCGCAGGGCAAATTGGTAGCCGGACTCGACGAGGTAGGGCGTGGCCCCCTCGCGGGTCCGGTTGTCGCATCCGCCGTAGTCTTCGCTCCGGGGCAACCGCGTATTCGAGGTTTGAACGACTCCAAGAAGATGACGGCGGCACGCAGGGAAGAAGTATCTCTTGTTGTGGCCCGTCAGGCACTTTGCTGGACCGTTGCCGCCGCTTCCGCCAGGGAAGTGGACCGTCTCAATATCCGAAAGGCCAGCGCGCTTGCGATGCGACGTTGCCTCGAGAGGCTTCCGGTCCGACCGGATCACGTGTTGTTGGACGGGACAGACCTCCCGGAAGTAGGATGGCCCCACGAGTCGGTTGTAAAGGGGGATTCGGTGTCTCAATCCATCGCGGCGGCCTCTGTTCTGGCCAAAGTGTTGCGGGACTATCTCATGACACTTTTGGATGCCAGATATCCCGCTTACGGCTGGGGCACCAATATGGGGTACGGCACCGCCAAACATCTTTCAGCATTGGGGGCCGCTGGGCCCACCAAACACCATCGAATGGGATTCACGCCCGTGTCTCAAATGAATTTGTTCGGTCCCTGAGCGTTCGTTTCGGTAAATCCGATTACCTTATCCACAATAAACCTGTTATATTGTACATTCACTTTGGACTTCTGTCCGATAGCGGCGAACAACAGGCCTTCAAGCTTTTCCTTCCGAAGACACGCCGCAGTACTCTCTTTTTTGTCCCTCGCTGTTGTTTGGGTCGGAAATTTACGGCCCTGTCGTGCAAGCTATGCTTGTGCGCGTAGCGGCGGAAAAATCATTTTTTTATGACTGTTTCATTAACAAGCATTGCATCACCATTCGCTCAGTTCGGATTCGACGAATCCATTCTGCGCGGCATTGGCGCGGCGGGTTTTGAAACCCCTCGTCCAATTCAATTCGACACCATCCCCGCCGGCCGCGAAGGTCGGGACGTATTGGGGCTGGCTCAGACCGGCACCGGCAAGACGGCGGCGTTTGCGTTGCCCATGCTGGATCGTCTCTACGGAGGCGGACGCGCCAAGGGGCCCAGGGCTCTGGTTCTGGCTCCCACACGAGAACTTGCCACGCAGATAGCGGAAGAAATCCGAGTTCTCTCTACTTTCACCAAATTGAAGAGTCTCACCATTTACGGCGGCGTGTCGATGCGCAATCAAATCGATGCTCTCCGTGGGCGACCCGATATCATCATTGGTTGCCCGGGTAGGGTTCTGGATTTGATCGGGCAGGGGCACTTGCGCCTGGGTAGCGTAGAAACGCTCGTCCTCGACGAAGCCGACCATATGTTCGACATGGGGTTCTTGCCGGATATCAAAAAAATCATTGCGACTCTTCCCGAGCACCGTCAGAATCTCCTCTTTTCGGCAACCATGCCTAAAGAGATTCGTGGCCTGGCGAACGACCTTCTCAATAACCCACATGTTGTTGAACTGGCGCACGCGGCACCGGCGTCAACTATCGACCATGCCCTGTATCTGGTTCCGGATCAGCGTAAGAAGGTATTGCTCGAAACCATTTTGAAATCGAAGGAGTGCGAAACCGCCATCGTTTTCACACGGACCAAACATCGCGCACGCCGCTTGGCTGACCAGCTCAAGAAAGCTGGCCACAACGCTGTGGGTCTGCAGGGGTCGATGACCCAGGGGCAGCGGGACCGGGCGATGAACGGTTTTCGTTCTCGTCGTTTTGACATCCTTGTTGCCACCGACATCGCGGCCCGTGGTATCGACGTCAGCAATGTCTCTCACGTGATCAACTTCGACGTTCCCCGGACTGCGGAGGATTACACGCACCGCATTGGGCGGACCGGGCGTGCTGAGCGAGAGGGAGTGGCTCTGACTTTCGTTACCGCCGAAGACGGAGCCTGGCTCCGGAGCACGGAGAAGATGATCGGGTCGGCGATCCCAAGGCTTCAAATAGAAGGTTTCGATCCCGGTTTCGAGATGAAATCTGAAGCAAAAACGGCAAAAACCGCCGCCAGGAAGAAGTCCGGGCCGCCCAGAAGGTCCGGAACCAAAAGACGCAGCAAATGGTCTCCGAGGGGCCGCGGAGGGAAGTCCGTCCGGAAGTCCTAATTCGCGCTGGAAGTGCTGGTCGGGCCCGATGGGGTGATCTCCGTTTAGTGGAATCCTTTGTCGGGCCCGATTTGTATCCTCCATGAGTGTGTAGTCCTGTGTAGATTTGGCGGATCTCAGTTTCCATCCTTCAACCGGAGTTTGTCGGGATGTCACGTGTTCTGCACTCTGCCCTTGCGGCGCTACTCATAACTGGCCAGATCGCCTGTTCCTCGGCCGGTGCAACCACTGCCAGCATCGAACCTCAGCAGGATTCTACCGATTCCGGTAGCGGGTCGGACGATGATCTGAAGTCCTATGCGGATGTGATCACCGAAGAGGCTGTCACTGATTCGGGCATGTTTATCGTGCACGAAGTCGACGACAAACTCTATTACGAAATCCCCAACGACATGCTCGATCGCGAACTGCTACTGGTAACGCGAGTTGCGCGGACTGCCAACGGAGTCGGATACGGGGGGCAAAAATTCGGTACCAGGACTGTCGTCTGGCAGCGACATGACAAAGAAATTTTCCTTCGTGTCACATCCCACGTTAACGTGGCCGACGACACACTTTCAATTGCCAGAGCTGTAGAAAATTCAAATCTCGAACCCATTGTCGAAACGTTCGAGATTGAAGCGCTCAATGATGATTCGTCGTCGGTGGTAATCGACGTTACGTCGCTTTTCGAAAGCGATGTTCCGATGCTGGGTCTCTCAAGCGGCAGACGCACGACCTACGGAGTTCGCAAGCTCGACGGAGATCGGTCGTTTATTCAATGGGCACACAGCTACCCTCGCAACATCGAAGTACGCAATGTCCTTACGTACGAAGCCACCAAAGCGCCTTCTGAGACAGCTACCGGTACGATCACACTTGAGATGAACCACTCGATGATCATGCTGCCGGATGAACCAATGATGCCAAGGCTATGGGACGATCGGGTTGGTTATTTTAGCCTTACGCAGACCGATTTCGGACGCCCCGTAGCCCGTGCCGAGTCGCGACGATACATAACGCGTTGGAGGCTCGAGCCGAGTGATCCGGCGGCGTTTGCGCGAGGCGAGGTGGTGGATCCGGTGGAGCCGATCATTTACTACATTGACGCCAGCACTCCGGAGAAATGGCGTCCGTACTTGAAGCAGGGCATTGAAGACTGGCAGGTGGCGTTTGAGGCGGCCGGGTTTAGCAATGCCATCATCGCTCGAGATGCGCCAACCCCTGAGGAAGACCCGGAGTACAGCCCGGAAGATATTCGCTACTCGGTGATCAGGTATTTCACATCTTCGGTCCAGAATGCTTCGGGTCCCCATGTCCACGATCCCCGGAGCGGCGAGATACTCGAAAGCGACATCAACTGGTACCACAATGTGATGAACCTGCTGAGAAACTGGTACTTTATCCAGACCGCAGCGGCTAACCCGGCGGCACGACATGTAAACATGCCGGACTCGGTCATGGGAGAACTCGTCCGTTTTGTTTCGGCTCATGAGGTAGGCCATACGCTCGGGCTTCCCCATAACATGAAGGCCAGTTCATCCGTGCCAGTCGATTCCCTCAGGTCGCCATCGTACTCCTGTTCGATGGGGGTGGCGCCTGCGATCATGGATTATGCTCGCTTCAACTACGTGGCTCAGCCGGGCGATGACGGCGTGTGTTTCATGCCCGGAGTAGGTGTGTACGACATTTACGCGATCCGGTGGGGTTACAGGCCTATTCCATCGGCCAATACACCTGATGAAGAACGCGAGGTGTTGAACGGTTGGATTACGCAACACGATGGCGATCCGACGTATCTGTTCGGAAACGGAAGCCAGTACGATCCGACCTCACTGACCGAAGCGATCGGCGACGACGCCATGAGAGCGAGCGATTTTGGCATAAACAACCTTGCGACCATCGTGGATAGCCTCCTGTCCTGGGCCTACGAAGAAGGCGACGACTTCAGCCAGTTGAATGAGTTGTATCAGAACGTGGTGGGGCAGTGGAACCGATATATCGGGCACGTTTTGGCCAACGTTGGTGGTGTCCATCGAACCTCGCTGACGTTCGGTCAACAGGGTACCATGTACGAACCGGTGCCGCAGGAAACCCAACAGCGCGCTATGGAGTTTATGGCCCGGCAAGTTTTTGCGACTCCTACGTGGATGATCAACCAGGACGTCCTTTCCAGAATTGAACACGCTGGTGTTGTGGAACGCATTCGTCGTCGTCAGGTCGGAGCTGTCAACAACCTCCTCAATCCCCAGCGGATGCAACGTCTGGTGGAAGCCGAGGCTTTACACGGCGATGCGGCGTACACGCTGGGCGAGATGATGACGGACCTACGGGGAGGGATCTGGGGGGAACTCAGTCGTGGAAGGACGATCGATCCTTATCGAAGGAACCTGCAGCGCGGATACATCGAGCGTATGAGGTGGTTAATGGAAAATGAAGCGCCACCGGTTCCGGCCTTTTTTGCTGCTAACGCTACGGCGGTTACAGTCAGTCAGTCTGATATCAGGCCGTTTGTGAGAGGCGAACTGAATGCTGTGAGATCATCGGCTCAGAACGCTCTCAGGCGTCGGCTTGATCAGGCCACTCGCTATCACCTCGACGACGTGGTAGCCCGGATTGATGACATTCTTGACGGGGACGACTAGAGGTTAGTATGACCTCGTAGGGAGCCCTTCACGGGAGCCGGCGAGTCGGCCGGTTCCCATCCTACGCGGCGGTAGGACTCAGAGGGCTATCATTAGTCAACCGGGTTGTTGCAAAAGACTTCGCGTACTTTTACGAGGGCTGGCGACGGTCCAACGACCACTACTGTGTCCTCTCGTTCGAAGCGAAAGTCGGAATTGATATCGTAATAGGGTTGTCCCTGTCGAACCACCGCAACGACGGTTGCCCCCGTTTTTGAACGGAGATCCAGATCGACCACGCTTTCCGTTTCGGCGGTGGATCCGGATTCGACTTCGAACAATTCTAAGGCGTGATGAATACCGAGGAAACGCAATTGGTCCAGACGCAGGATGTCTTTCGGTACGCCACGCAACAGTCCGTAGTGTTCGGCGCGCACCGCGTCCATTTCCGTGCCAATTGTATTGAGAGGAATTCGATAGTGGCGCAGTACTCGTTGGAATAATTCGAGGGCTGCTTCGTATTCCTCAACTACAACGTCGTCAGCACCGGCTTCTTTCAGGTCGGCGATGGCGCTTACCATCCTTGTCCGCACCAGGATCTTTACGTTGGGATTCAATTGGCGGGCCACCGCTATGCCACGTCTCTCGTCTATGGGAGAGGAGATGTTCATGACGAATACTCGGGCCTGACGAATTCCGGCCTTGAGGAGAACCTCTGGTCGGGTGCCATCTCCGTACAGCACGGACTCGCCCTCCTGCCGGGCGGAGTCAGCGACCAGCCCGTTGGTCTCTAAAACGATGTGTTTAAGGCTGGCCGCCTTGAGGACTTGAGCGAGATGGCGACCGCTCATGCCATATCCAACTATGATCGCGTGGTTTTTCAGGTCCGATACACCCGGGCGGTCATCGAGACTCTGAAGCGCCGCCTCGTTCAATCCTACAGCCCTGCCGGCCATTGGCCGGGCAATTTGAAATAGGAAAGGCGTTGCGACCATTGAAAAAACGGTTACCGCCAAAAACAACTGGTAATCTGATGGTGGCAACAACCCGGCTCCGGTCGCGACAGCTGCGAGGACAAACGCGAATTCACCGACCTGAGCAAGTGAAACACCGGTCAGAATCGCGTTGAACATCGGTCGCTTCAGCAGTAACGTCACAACCCCGACGATGATGACGGCCTTGCCCGCGACCACTGCGACTGTCACGCCGATTACGAGTGGTAGGTGAGTTGCTACGAACCCGAGGTCCAGCAACATGCCGACGGACGTGAAGAACACGCTGCTGAAAAGGGCGCGAAAAGGCAACACGTCCGACATCGCTTGCGCGCCATACTTGGATTCAGAGATGACAAGCCCGGCGATGAATGCTCCTACAGCCAGCGATAGCCCCAGCGAAGCAGTGAGAAATGCCATGCCGAGTCCAAGAAATCCAATGGTCAATGTAAAAAGTTCGTTCCCTCGTATGTCAGGAATGCGGTCTAAAAGGCCGGGAACGACACGAAACCCGACCGGGACGATGATGACTAACACTCCTAAACCGATGAGCGGCCGCAGAGCCCCGGACAAATCTCCGCTTCCCAATAGCTGAACCACAACGATCATCGGAACGATCATAAAATCCTGGAACAACAACACACCGAGCGAAATTCGCCCCTGGGGTGTGTCGAGTTCACCGCGATCCTGGTACGACTTGAGGACGATTGCTGTGGATGACACGGCAATCATGCATCCAAACACGATTGCCTGGTTTTGCGGCATTCCGGTGGCCGCTGCAATTCCGGCTACAGCGACGAACGTCAGGGCGACCTGCCCCAATCCACCCAGCAGTATGATTGTACGGGATCGAACGATTTGGCCCAGGGACACTTCCAACCCGATCTCAAAGAGCAACAATACGACTCCGACTTCAGCCAGAAGGACGACTTCATCCGATCGCGAAATGAGTCCCAGGCCCGACGGACCGATCGCGATACCTGTGACCAGAAATGCCACGATGGATGGGATGTTGATTCTTTGCGCCAGCGCGACGGCGGGGATTGCGACGGCGATCAAGATAAAGAGATCCCGTAACAGAGCGAATTCATGCATGGCCGAAATTTACCAGTGGCGCGCCGGGGGGAAAGGGGTGTCAGCGGGCCTGATTTGAAAGCCCTTCACGGGAGCCGGCGAGCGCGCCGGCTCCCATCCAACGTCGGGCTGGGTACTGAAGGTTTCTACTTCTTGACGTGCTTGTTTACGAGCTTCGTCATCTCGAACATGGAGACCTTGCCTTTGCCGTTGAAAACTGCTTTCAACGCTGCATCGGCGTTAATCATCCGTTTGTTCTTGCTGTCCTGAAGACCGTTTTTCTTGATGTACTTCCACAGTTTCTTGGTAAGCTCGGTGCGCGGAAGGGGCTTGGCACCAACTACTGCGGCGAGTTTTGCATCCGGCGTTACCGGAGCCATGAACGCTGCGTTTGGTTTACGCTTCGTTTTTTTCTTAGCGGCCTTTTTCTTGGTCGCTTTTTTCTTAGCCGCTTTTTTCTTAGTGGCTTTCTTCTTCACTGCTTTTTTCTTAGCGGCCTTTTTCTTGGTGGCCTTTTTCTTCGTTGCTTTTTTCTTGGTGGCCTTTTTCTTCACGGCCTTCTTCTTGGTGGCTTTCTTAGCGGCCTTTTTCTTGGTCGCTTTTTTCTTAGCCGCCTTCTTCTTTTTAACAGCCATGGATCCCTCGAGTTTGAGTTGTTTTCCTCTCGGTAAACCAGCTCCGACTGGCATCCAAGGTAAAACCTTTTATGAGGGGGACAAGAGGGAAAAACAGAGGGGAGCACAGAGTGGTTGGAACGGGCCGTTGGTCAGAGTGGTCGGATCGTCCGTGAGGCAGCTTCGTATGGTCTCATTTTGACCGTGTTTAGGAGGCCGGTTTTGACTCCCGTTCCGACCATCCGTGACACCAGGGTTGGTGTCGATTCTGAAGAGCTGCGGGACCACCGCAGCCTGTTGAGACGCCCGTTGCGGGATGTCGGGCGTACAGATTGTACCGGGCCAGTCGAGGGAGACCTGAGGTCCCCTGACCAACCGCTTCGCGTTGTCGCGAAGATACCTCCCGCTACCGGGATGCCCGTTCTTCTCTAGATATGGCTTCAGGCAACCGAAGCCCTTCGTGGTGACCACCTCACTAGGGAAGAGGCGTCCCCGAAGGTGTTCGTGAACGGACATGAGCGGAAAAAGACCGGCGACATCCGCCCTCGTTTGATCGTGAAACACACCTTTGCTTTATAGAGAACCTAATCGTTTCTTTACGGTGGACAGGCTTCTGTTCATGGGGCGCCAACAAACCTTTTTCACTACTTACTCAGGGGAGTTTTGTATGAAACACAGGAAAATGTTGTTTGGCACGGCGCTCGGGGCGGCGTTACTGGTTTTGGCGTGCGCGGACGAGCCGACCGATCCGCTCTTGCTTGACCAAACACCGAGTTTTGCTACTGCCGTCGGCACGTGTGTATCCACGGCGAATTCCGACCCGATCACAGGCGGACCTGCAAGCAATTATCTCAGTTGTAGCACGCCAATGCGACTATACGGAGCACTTTCATCTGCGAGGGCCACGGTTGTTAGTCGGTGGAACGCGGGTGTCCACCCCAATACACCTCAATTGGCCACCACCGGAAGCGGTGGTATCGAGGTGGTCCTTGATGTAGCGGATGCCAGCGGCACGAAATGGTGTGGAAAGAAAGATGGGTCGGATATCAAGATCCAACAGTTCAGCGCCTCCTGCACCTTGGGTGGGGTTGACAATCAACATGTTAGCAGCTCGGGCCAAATTGCCGACCTAATTCAGCATGAATTGCACGCGCATTTTCTCGGAATCAACCACAAACTGAACAATGATTCCCTAGGCAACCTCAGCTTCTTGTCAGGATGTCCCATCAATTCGTATAATGGCGTAACCGGGGCGGGTTGTTTACACGAATGGGAAGCAGAAGACTGGGTTTGGGGTGTAAGGCCGATCGGCGTCGATTGGGGCCGAGAGCTTGAAAGCACTAAGCCATCCTTCTTGTCGTCTCCGGATTCCCTCGGGGTAGGTACTCAGGCGACATACACCCTTTCTGCGTTTGCAGGCGGAATGCAACCGGATTCAATCGCGTGGTCAGTGAGCAGTGGGCTCGCATCAGTTCCAGCTTCAACGAACAATGATTCGGTAGTGGTGACCGCAGGCTCAACCGAGGGCACTGTTTGGCTTGTCGCTGAATCAGCCGGAGAGAACGTGAGATTCCCGTGGCCTGCTGACAGCGTCAAGATTACGATTTGGGCGGCCCCAACGGGTATATCAGATATAACCGGCAATGAAATAGCGATACACGAAAACGAATCCTGTGGTTACACTGCCGTTCTAGCCGGGGGAAGTGGGCCTCACGAGGTCACATGGTACAAGAAGTTGAAACGTTTCCAATGGACCCAAGTTGGCACGGGAGATTGGTTTGAAATGGACGCAGGTACTACGAACTTTGACCTCAAGGCTGAGTTAAGGGTTAGCGGAGTTTTTGTTGACTCTAGGACCGAAACCGTGACAGTGACTTCGTCAGGTGGATTGTATTGTTGAACACCAGTAGCTAGGTACTTTTTATCAAGGGGTCGGACCTTGGGTCCGGCCCTTTTTTGCCAGCCTGTCTCGACTGGCCACTAGCCAATGTGATCTCACAGGCTCTGCAATTCGCCGTGTTCATATTGGGTGGGTGACACCGGTGTGAAAATGAGAACTTGTCTAACTCGCTAACACTAGCGACTTTTGTTTTCCCCGACCGGGTAGCTCAGCTGGTAGAGCAACGGACTTTTAAGGGCATCAGGCCCTTTCCGCTTACGTCCGATTCTTTCCGATTCAGTCCTTTTACTTCCGTTTTTCGTGCCGTCACTCTTGGGGCGTTTTCCGTTTTCTTCCCCCTCAGTCTTTTGTTTCTCTCCCAGACTGCTAACAAAAGTGCTAGCACCCCACTGTTTCCAACCCCACCGACCCTTCACCGGGTGATCGCCGGACGTTTGCGCATAGGCTTGCGCCGGTGGGGTTTCTCTCTGTCCCGGCCGGCTGGTGCAAGGCAGCGGTTTTCCCTTGTTGGCGGCTGTCGTGGCCGGTTCGCCAGCCGATCGGGGCACACCTCTCATTCCCAATTCAAATAACGGAGAATCGAAACCATGCTTGATCTTTTCAAAATGTTGAAGCGCCCCAAGACCCCTGTCGGTTCGGCGGCAATTCAGAAACGCCTCGAAGAATTCGAAGTTCTTGAGGCGGCGAAGAAGAAGACCCGTGCGAACCTCAAAGGTGAGTTTGCAGAGGCGTTGGCCACGGGAAATGAGTCCCGGATCAAAGCGGTCGAGCAAAAACTCGATGCCGAGCGCACCGACCTTCGGCGGATTCGTGGAGGGCGGAAGGATTGGGAGATAGCCCTGGTGGAAGCTCGCAAGCGGGAAGAGATAGAGCGCCAGGATGGGATGATCCAAGAGATGCAGGATCTCTGCGACGCTGCCCGGGAGGCAATGGGTCGGTACGGGGAGCTGGTTGAGGAACTTGTCCCGATTCTGGAACAGCTGGATACCAACTTCACCGCGGTCGACCGTCTTCGGCGTCAGCTAAAACAGGTGGGCCGGATCGAGGACCTGCCGCTTCATCCCGAGTGGGAGATCCGAAAGGGTGGGAACCTACGGCTCCCAGATGCGGCCGTGATTCCAGCGTTGAATGCCGATGGCAAGAGTTGGAAGTGCCACTTCAAGAAATACAAGGCTCCTGAGCCGGTGGTTCTCGACACTCGGACACCGGCCGAGAGGGACGAAGCCGGGGGAATAAAGATTACGGACGCCGATGGGAACGAGTTGAACAATGCAGGCTTCCCGAAGGATCCCCGTGCAGGGCGCGCCGTCCTTAACAGGGGGATCAGAGGAGCTTCCCGGTGAAGCACAAACTGGAGAACGATGGCACACCGATCGACGTGGAGGTACGCCGATTCGAGTACATGCCCTCGGAGATGTACAGCGACGAAATTGGAGTGATCTTCTCGGGCCCTGATGGTGGCGAACGGTGTTTGTACCTGAGCCTGGCCAAGGTTGCTCGGCTCGAGGAATTGGGGGTGATTACCGTGATCGCGGGCGACCCGCCAAGCTATCAAATGATTGGCACCCCCCGCCTTCGGTTTCAGAAGCGAAAGAAGACTAAGGGCACGGGATATGTAATAGACATAGACCGGGCTGATGGTTCCACCCCGAAGGCTCCCACGCCCGACGGTTCCGCAGTAACACCGCCGAGGAGTCCGGAGCGGGTGCGCCTCTTGGTTGCGGGAGCGGTAGAGCTCTCGGCCGAAACGCTGGCGAGTGTGTCGGAAGTACCCGAAAAGGCGGTTGATCAGCAAGCGGTAGCCATCCTGGCTGCCTCGATTCTCGAGAGGTTCACGCCATGACCGATCATTGTGGCGTCTCGGCAAACGATTCAACGATAGGAGTACAACATGCACCACCCAATCATCATTCGGTCCGATGGCATCAACCCCGCGGGTGTGAAGGCGTTGGACGTCGTGGCGTCGAAGCACCTGGCAACAACCATGGTAGGTGGTCAGTCACAAATCGCCGTCATTGCCAACCCGTCACAAACTGGGGCTCAAGTTGTCGCCCGGCTTCGAAGCATCGCTGACGACATCGAGAACGCCGTCATCACCACACCATTGGATTGACGACAGCGGTCCGATAGTTGACGAAATATGGATCAGGTACTCGGTATGAAACGCTACGGGTCCCTCTGGCGAAATATTTCGAACAAGGGTTACGCACGACCCCAATGAATTCGTATACACAGAGGGCCGAAAACCCCAATGTCCTGTCCCCTGAAAGAGGATGGTTTACGCAGTGAGGGCAAAAGCAAAAAAGAGGACATCGTCAAAGACCACCATGTCCCAATCAGAGCTAGCGGCCATTTTCGGGGTGCACGTCAAAACCATCCGAAGATGGACCGGAACGACGATTTGACCTACGACTCGGCTGACTGTTTTGCCTGGCGGCGTGTTCAGGACGTTGAGGCCGGAGAGTCCAGGGTTATCCCCGCAGACCTGCACGAAATACGGATGAAATATGAGGCGGCCCGGGCTCGGAAGATGGAAGCAGAGGCGATGCGGGCGGAGATCGACCTGGTGAACGAGCAGGGCAGATTGATGACGGTGGAGGATTTCGGCCGAGTGTTGGAGGGAGCTTTCACTCGGGTACGCATCAAACTGGAGAATGCGCCACCCAGGCTAGCGTCGTCGGTGGTTGGCGTGAAAACCCCAACGGAAGCGATACAGCGGATAGAGCCCGTCATCCAAGAAATCATAGAAGAATTGCACTCCGGGGATGATATCCCGGATGACGAAGAAGATTACCAAACAGGAGAAAAATCATGAAGAACCAAGCACTGTCCGCCGAAGCGGTAGACAAACTGGAAGGCGAAGCATTTGGAGCACCGTCCAAAGAAAAGGATCCGATCGGAGCCGAATTGACGGGGCACCACAGTAGCCGGGTAACCAGCTCCGGAGTGATGGCCAGCGCGAGGTGGGCGCACTTGTCGCCGGCGCAGCGCACCGCGGAAGTAGCGCGACTGAAAGAAATCAACGAGGTGGCTGAGGGAACCGAAGGATTCGAACCCCTGATTCAGAGCTGCCGGGATGACTTAACTGTCTCAGCCGGGGACAGCGCTCTGAGGATCATTAAATCTCAGAAAGAAGTCGATCGCGTTCTAGGGGCTCGAAACTCCGTGTCGGGAAAAGTTGTACCGTTCGATCCGGCGGCGTAGAAACACGGGGAGCCTCAGGAATAGAAGCTACCTTTGAGGTTCCCGCCCCTACGTCTTCGCTCTCCACGTCTTCTCCATGTTTGCCGAGACTACGCCAAACCACGCACTTCACAGGGAATTCCGATCTCAGGCAAGCCCATATTTGCTTCGAATCGGTCGATAATTGAACTCCACAACACGACGCAGCTCCCTTCCTCTGGAGAGCAATCCTCCCCGATCGCCCAGTAAAGGATTTCTAGGTCAGGCCGCGAAGGGGGCCAACTTATCCCGAACTCAAAGCGAACCGCTTTGGTCGTGTCCTCAGGGTAGATGATGCCTCTTTCGGATACAACTCGAAGGTCACGATCAACCGGCGCGTTGGTTTTTAGAAACGGAGAAGAGTGAGCGGCTCCGCTGTGTTTCCAAAGGCTTTCCATAGGCGAAAACGTCAAGCATGCGTGTTTCAGCACGGCTCGACCGATATTGCAGAAGTAGAAAGACACCCACAAAGTAGCAGAACCTGATGCCTTGGTGACCGTTATGTTCTTGAGCACGGCCTTTGCACGGATATCGATCAGGGGGTGTGGTCGTCGCCCGAACATGTCTTGGAGCTCGTAATGCTCCATCGGCAACGTGGAGTCTGCCGTGCGCCGGTAGTAACGTCGCTGGTACGAACCCTTGGCATTTGCCATGTGGGGCGTGGCGTCGCTTTTTGGGATAGCGAATACTACCACACCTTCCGACGGGCTCTCGGGGTTCGGGATCGTGTAGAATTCGATCCCTGGAACGGTGGCGACGTCAGTTGGGGTGCCATTCCTTTGAGAAGGGAGGCGAATTTGTCGACTTCCGTGATTGGCGCCAATCCCTGAACTGCGTCGAATCCGTCTGCCCCCTGGCGAGCGTCCACCCCCCACGCTAGAACCCCACCTTCCGCATTGGCAAAGCCACTCAGCGCTTTAGAAAAATTACTCTTGTCGATGCGATCGGGTTTTCCGTTTTGAGTATCCTTCTTGCGTTTGAAGTCGAGGTGAAGGGTCTCCTCTTCCCGATCCTTTGCGAGACCTTGGAGGTAAGACCAGCCACCGTTGCAGAATTGTTCGTAGACAGAGCGTACAGGTTCGTTCATTGGTTCCCTTTGGGCCTTAACTCGCTTGTCGCCGGTCAGTAAGTGACATGTTCGGCCAAGAGCTCCCGACAATCGACCGGAAGCAATTCCACTTTTGCACTGCCTCCAGCCTCTCGCGCAAGACGCTCAAGCTGCCCCTTCGGATACCGGATGTCGCGGGCCACCATCTTGAACGTGGTGCCGAAGATCTGGACGTCTTTTTGCAACTTCTCGGGCATCAAGCGGTACATGTTGTCGCGATGGTACGCGAACCCGAGGAAGCAGATTACCTCAGCCCTAGCCAGCACGGTTTGTGCTTCGTGGTAAGCTGGCCTAGACGTGCGGTCGGTCGCTAAAATCTTCGAACCTCGCGAGGCTTCCTGGATCAACATGGGGCTCATACGGTTTTCTTGAATGATCCCACCGAACTCGACGTCCTCACCCAGACTGCCGTGAATATGAAGCGGGTGAACAACTGACTTGACTGCCTCGAAATCGGGGTTCTCCCAATCTGGGTCCAGCTGTGCCAGCCTTCTAGTGAAGTACACCTCAAAGGAACGGTCATAGTTGAACGTCAACACCCGCAACTTGTTTTGTTCGAAACTTTCAGCTTTCTCCATGAAATGCCAAAGGTCCTCGTACCAATCCCCCGCGTTGTCAACGACGCGACCATCTTCGTCGTGGAGCAGTCTGGCCGCGATTGAGATCCTGGCGATCAAATCATGCCTTGAGTTTTTTCGAATAAAGGAATCGATCGACGGAGTTTTAGTTGCAAGTAACCGGCTCGCAAAGTCGGTTAAATCGTCGGACTGTAGTCCGTCCAATACGAGAAAAACTTCCTTTCGTAGTTCCCCGTTCGGTTCAAGCCCTTTAATGATGTCCTTCCGAAGATCCGACCCTACTGGAAGCCCATAGGGTTTGCTGGCCCCTGCCCCCAACACAAAAACAGTCTCCCGCTCAATCATCCGTCCCCCTTTTTGCCAATTATTCCACATACGTCCCAAGCAATGCTCAAATAAATCTACCTCAGGTAGTAGGATGGCGGGAAATCGGAGACATCAGGGAAATAATTCCCGAAGGTGACACCCGGAACCGACATCGCACGGTGAAAGCAAGCACCGATGGGTACACTGGTTCAAGAACTTGAGGATCTGAAGCAGGCACGTGTTGAATCGGACTACAATATTGAAAGGCCAGGGATCCAACGGTTGAATGGGTTCGACCCTAATATCAGTCAGCTCTATGCCCTGAGCGCGGAGCAATGGATCGTTGCATTTAACGCAATCTCGGACGCCGACCTAAAGAGTTTTTGTCCACCACCCTGATCTTTTCTAAGTCTCCTCGGTGAATTCAGATGTTTCGAGCCTTCTCAGTAGGGGCTCGGCCCTCGCGGTATTCCAGCAAACTAAGCCGCTTCCCCCTCGCCTCTTCGTAGCCTTCCCCGTTAGGCCTGTCGTAGTCCGGTATCGGGTACCCGAAATCAAAGTATTGTCCCATAACGTCTCCCTGTCGAAGTTCGGGCAACGATGGGCTCCGGGATCAACCTGGCGTCAAAAACCAGACGTTTCGTTTTGAGGTTCGCTTGACAGGTCAGGTGCCAAGCTACAGCCTTGAAATCGGGCGCCACCCGAAACCTACTTCGAGGAATAGACAATGCGATTACAGTCTTCCGCCAGCGGATCGAATCGTGGCGTGGCAACCAGTCGGCTCGCGCCTAGTCATGGCAGCACGGTCGGAGACCAGCGGTTGACCGTTCGGCGGCTCGGCAATTCCCTCTCTGCCAATATAGATGAGACACTTTACTCTTAATAGTTTAGTGAGCAGGGCGATGAAGGAAAATGGTGATGAGCACCATGATGGAGAAGGAATTCTTGAATAGCGGTTCGGAGGTAGAAGTCTTGGCCAAGGCGAA
>JAJCZX010000017.1 GCA_029262195.1 Gemmatimonadota bacterium
ATGGCTCTCAATTCCGGGCTGATCATGTGAGCATATGGAATCAGGTCAGCTTTTAGTAGCAGGGCCAGGGTCTCAGAATCAATCTTATCAGTCTTTACCTTGGCCGCGCTAATCGCCTTGAGGTTGCGGGCGTGGGCCAGGTTGAGATCTACCTGATGACCGATGGTGTCGCTTAACCAGTACCAGCCGCCGATTGATTCGACCACCGCCGAATGGCGGCCCTGGAATTGAGCGAAATAGTGTTTGATGATGGCTCTTTTGTTGGGCAGGTCCTGCTGAGTAAGGATCTTGCCTGTATGATCCAGAGTGGTAACGTACGAGGTGCGCTTGTGTAGATCGATGCCGGTGTAGTACATGTTTGAAGTCCCTTCCTGGAAGCGATTATTGGGAACCCCGACTGTCACAGAGAAAGGTCGGACTGTTCAGAGCTACTTGGAAGATTCAAGCGCATGATGCGTGTCGCCGCCGCGAGGTTCTTAGAGGTGGAAACATGGTGAGGAACGGAGGTAACTTAGAGTAATGAAGGAGATGTTGAGGGTAGCGGCGCAGCATATGCGCGGAGCCGTTATGCCGCATGAGTACCGCACGCCAATTGCCACTGACACACGTATTTGGTAACGTTGGTCATGGACTATAGCAATCTGATTACGATAGAGCCGGACAAGCGCGGAGGAAAACCGTGTATCCGGAATCTCCGTATCACGGTCTACGACATTCTGGAATATTTGGCTGGTGGGATGGCGGAGTCGGAAATTTTGAGCGACTTCCCCGATTTGACCGAGCAAGATATTCGCGCCTGTTTGGCTTTTGCGGCTGACAGAGAACGTCGGCTAGTTTCTATTCCGGCTGCGTGAAACTTCTTTTCGATCAGAATCTCTCCCCAAAGCTGGTAGGTCAGATAGAGGATCTGTTCCCTGAATCATCGCACGTTCGGAGTTACGATATGGCATCTGCGCCGGACACCTCAGTCTGGGATTTCGCAGCCTCTGAGGGATTCGCCATTGTGTCGAAGGATTCTGATTTCCATCAGAGATCGTTTCTCCTGGGTCATCCGCCGAAAATTGTTTGGCTTCGGCTGGGGAATTGCACGACTGTCGACGTTGTGAAATTGCTACGTTCCCGGGCAGGTGCGATTGAGGCATTTGGGTCGGACGAAGATTCTTCATTCCTTGTGTTGTCGTGAGCGCATGCGGTCATAACTAGCGCATGATGCGTGTCGCCGCCGCGAGGTTCAAAGAGGTGGGAACATGGTGAGGAACGGAGGTAGCTTAGAGTGATGAAGAAGTTGTTGAGGGTAGCGGCGCAGTATATGCGCAGAGCCGTTAGGCGGCAACACAAGCCAACCACATGAGTGCCATTCTGATATGTGATGACGGCGACGTTGATGAGGTCGCTCCTTACTGCGAAAGCCACGGATTCGGGATCGAGGTCCAGGCATTCTACATTCCAGTAGCGCTCGAAGATGACACAAAGGTTGAGCAACACCGTTCGCGTATCACCAAGATCCCAGTTCGTGCCCTTCATGCTCCATTCGGGGACCTGTGCCCGGGGAGTTTCGACTCAGCTGTTCGAGCGCTAGCCCGAACCCGATTTGAGCAAGGTTACAAGGTCGCCAGGGCCCTGGATGCTGGTCACATCGTTTTCCACCACGGATACGTCCCGGGCACAAGCGGCCGAGACGGTTGGATCAAACGTTCGACTGAGTTTTGGCGTGACTTTGTAGACGGGAAATCGGAGACTGTCCGATATCATCTTGAGAACATGCTTGAGCGAGAACCCGGTTTGCTTTCGGACGTGGTCGACGAAATCGACCGCCCAAATGTTGATGTCGTTTTTGATGTTGGACACGCACACTGTTACTCGCGGGTTTCGCCATTGAAATGGGTGGAAACGCTGGGGTCCCGAATAGGCTACGTTCATTTGCACGACAACCACGGGGAAGCGGATGAGCATTTGGGATTGGGGCAGGGTACAATACCGATGACAGAGATTTGCCAATCCCTTCGAGAGTACGCGCCGAACGCACTTTGGGCGATTGAAGCTGAGGGCGTTGGCGTCTCGGAGTCGGTGAATTGGTTGACCGATAACGGTTTCATGAATTGATGGTGCGCGTGTTGCCGTCTAACTAGCGCATGATGCGTGTCGCCGCCGCGAGGTTCTTAGAGGTGGAAACATGGTGAGGTACGGAGGTAGCTTAAAGTGATGAAGAAGTTGTTGAGTGTAGCGGCGCAGCATATGCGCAGAGCCGTTAGGCTGCGCGTCGGGGTCTTGCCTTACAGCTTAAGAAACAAGAGATTGTAGTCATGGCAGATCCGGCGATTGATTACACCAAATTGAGCGTTCCCGAGCGCCTCCAGCTGGTCGAGGATATTTGGGATTCCATAGCTCGCGAAGCCAATCCGCTTCCCTTAGCTGAAGCCGATGTTGCCGAGTTGGACCGCCGGTCATGCGCACATCGCGACGATAGGAATACCGCAATTCCTGCAGAAGATGTCATCAAGGAACTCTACGACCGCGAATCTTGATGCCGCGTCTGGTCTTTCGGCCCGAAGCACGCCAAGAAGCTAAAGACGGACGGGACTGGTACGCGAATCAAGCTGACGGTTTGGGTCTGGAGTTCACTCGTGCGATTGACGCGGTGATCGCTGGCATTCAACGTTTCCCTGAATCGTTTCCGGTGGTGGCCAAGAATTATCGACAAGCCGTGCTTCGCCGATTCCCGTATTCGATCATCTACGAAATCACTAAGTCCGAGATCGTAGTTTTGCGTTGTTTTCATCATCGTCGAGATCCCGATTTATGGCGAAGCTCTTAGCGCGCAGTCTAACTAGCGCATGATACGTGTCGCCGCCGCGAGGTTCTTAGCGGTGGAAATATGTCGGAGTACGGAGGTAACTTGGGGGTATGAAGAAGCTGTTGAGGGTAGCGGCGCAGTATATGCGCAGAGCCGTTAGGCTGCCCCGATCCAACTGGCGTTCGACGCAAGTGTGGTTTTTCGCGGCACTTTGCGCGAGTTGCACGCAGCGGGGTGTGGCACCGGAGCCCACGCAAACCAAGGGCGTTGGGGATTGGGTCG
>JAJCZX010000018.1 GCA_029262195.1 Gemmatimonadota bacterium
TCAAAACTGAGCCACGCGGAACACTGATTCCGCGTTAGATCCCAAAACGGTGTTTGGTCGTCAATTGCCGAGCTGAAACAAACCCTGGTTGCGGCCGACGCGACTACTTCACAGAACAAAAGCACAGATCGGTGAGCTAGAGCTCACCGTAAGGGACGACTACGTCTACTTGACAAAGAACTACTTAACGGAGTTAGACGGCGCATGGGGTTGAGGAGCCGGAGTAACGATCTTGCCGACGGTTCCCGGTCGCTTTACCCAACCGCATTCTTTTCATTCCGGGCTTCCCCGAGTGACACCGCCGAGCCAAACAAGATGTTTTTCGCATGGCACTGACGTAGAAGATATTAGTCGATTCCGGCTAGTCCAACTACTGCGATACTCGTTTCAAATTCTTACCATCAGAATCGATTTTGAACAGGGCCACCTCGCGGAAACCTATCCTATTTTCAACGATCTGCGAAATCAACAATTCCGATCCGGAGGGAAACCAAAAAGCAGGCCCCCAAACGTCAGGAAAACTGTCGGACGGGCTGGTCAACGGGATTTGCAACGAACCATCTCGCTGCATGAGCCAAACTACGTTGGGAGCGCCGGTAGTTGTTCCGCTTTTGATAAAAGAAATTTGAGTCCCGTCCGGCGACCATACGGGGGCATTGTCAATGGTCTCGGGGCTTTGGGATATATTGGCTCTCATGGTTCCGTCTGCGTCCATTACTGCAATCTCAAAATCTGGGTCAACAGTGACGAAAGCGATCCGATCACCTGCCGGAGAAAACATTGGGTCCAAGTCACCCTTCTCCGAGCTCAAGGCCACGACCCCCGAGCCGTCCGATTCAGCTACCCAAATAGAAATGTCTTGGTTCGCAACGCCACTCGCAGCTTGGTAGAGAATCTTGGTCCCATCGGGAGACCAACCGTCTACCCGCCTAACCCGTAGGAGCGCGGAGAAAGTAAGTCTCGTTAGATTCGCCCCATCACTGTCAACAACACACAACTCTTGATTGCCATCATAACGGCATAAAAAGGCGATTTTCGAACCGTCCGGCGACCAAGCCGGTCCGAAGTCTCCCTCGTCGCGATTCGTAATTTGGATGATGGACTTGTCGGACACAGTCAAAACGAAAATGTCAGAACACACGGCAAAAAGACATCCGCGGCGATCACTCTCGAACAAGATTTTCGACCCATCGGACGACAAACCGCCGCGGATGAACTGGTCATTGGATGTCGGTGATTGAGATAAATTGGTAAGTCCCGAACCATCGATACTGACTGAGTAAATTTCTGTCCGTGCTGCCGGGTCGAATAATCTGTCGCGTTGGCTATTCAAAAACACGGTGGATCCGTTCGGAGACACCGCATATTCTCCGGGCAAAAGACGGAGATGGCAGCGTACGTCGATGAACATTGTCGTGTCAGCGAAAGTTGAAATGTTTTGCACGAGAGGTCCGTCGCAATTCGCGGGCACATTGGTCAGGCGAATTTCTACTGGGAACCCCCTGAGGATATCGAACTCCCTTAACAATACGACCGAGGTGTCGTTTGCACCCGTCGAAAACCTGCTTTCGGCAAGATGCGTTGTGGCGAGACCCTCGAAATTTTCTGGAGCGTCCGGGCCGTCCGTTTTTGTGATAATCGTAACTCGATAATCCACAGGGATATTGCAGGATATGTCAAAGAACAATGTCGTGTCAGCGTACGCCGAAATTTTGTGTACGGTTCCAGGTAGGGAGCAATCCGATGGCACATTGCGTAGGTAAACGTCTACCGGGGTCTCTCTGAGAATACTGAACACAGCTAGCGATATGACCGAGGTGTCGTTTGCACCCATCGAAAACCTACTCTCGCCAAGATGTGTTACTGCCCAGCCATCGAAACCCTCTGAGGCGTCCAGTCCCTCCGTTCTCGTGATTATCGTAGCCTTATAAATGGCCACGATGATATTCGCGGACCCAGACACCCCCTCCGTGGCAGCGGTAATCGTGGAGACACCTTCGCTCATTGCGGTCACCCTGCCCACTGAATCGACTGTCGCGACACTTGGCGCCGAAGAAGACCAAATGAAGGTGGCGTTTGCCAATGGATTCCCAGCACTGTCCAAAGCCTCGGCGGTCAAGGTGGCGAAGGAGCCGATCCATCTGAATGTTACATCTGTGCGCGATATCGCTACAGAGGCAGGCACCTGATCGACGGTGATTAACGCAGAACCAGAAACCCCGTCGGTCGTGGCATTTATGCTCGCTCGTCCGTTCCCAACCGCCGTAACCATGCCGCTGGAACTCACCATCACAATGCTTTCAGAAGAAGACGACCAGGCGAACATCTTGTTCGGGATGGGATCACCGTTTGCGTCACGAGCTTCCGCAGTTAAGCGGACAGAATCTCCAAGCGCGTTGATCGTGTGCGCTTCGGGTGCAACTATAACCTCGGTTACAATTGAGGGTTCGTTGGTCGCTTCACAGGAAAGAAAGACCAATATACAGGCAAGAAAAACGAAACGGGTCGGTGTTTTCACCGTATCTCGGGAGTGAATGCGCCGCCTAACGGCTCTGCGCATATACTGCGCCGCTACCATCAACAACTTCTTCATACCCTTAAGCTACCTCCGTACCTAACCATATTTCCACCTCTACGACCCTCGCGGCGGCGACACGTATCATGCGCTTGAATCTTCCAAGTAGTGCTGTGGAGTCCGACCTTTCTCAGAGACGGTCGAGTTCCCCAACAAACGCTTCCAGGAAGGTACCAAGAATCATGTACTACACCGGCATCGATCTACACAAGCGCACCTCTTACGTTACCACCCTGGATCATACAGGCAAGATCCTCACCCAGCAGGACCTACCCAATAAGCGAGCCATTATCAAGCA
>JAJCZX010000019.1 GCA_029262195.1 Gemmatimonadota bacterium
CGAACGGCGGCGGATGGTCCAACGCGTCTTCCCGCGGCACTCACTTTTGACGCGCGACCCGAACCAACGACGGCCCCCTGAGGACCGGTCCGCAAACCGCGGCAGCTTACCTCCGACCAAAACCAGAAGTCGGTCTAACGATCTTGGATTCAGCTGCAGGGCAGCCGCCAAAGTCTAGCACTCGACGCGAAGATGATCTCTGAGCTTGCCAGGCGCGAAGCGAACCTGGCAAGCGTTTCGAAAAATCTTCTTCCCTGTCTGCTGCAATCCATTGTTATGCGGCCTTCAACAGTGCCGTGGAAGCATGTGCGGTCCAACCTTCGTCGGGCTGTTCATCGATCGCTAACCTGGCAAAGTAGCTGAAGCCGTCCGTAAAGACATGAACCACCCGCGACGAATCAGTTACGAAGCTAACGCAGACGTCGACGGATACCTGCGCGTCCTCAGGTCGGTTGGGCGAAGAACTCTCGACGAACACCGCATCGTACCCAACATGGGCGGGAAGCGCATCACTCGCCGGGATTTGTTCAATGGGCGACCACTCAAGAGTCGCCGAGGTGATCCTAATTTCGCGGACAGTCCCAAGATCCACCGCGTCAATCTCGCTATCTGACGGCCGAGTCGGCTGTTCTTGAAAGGATGGGCGAGAGACGTCAGCATGTGGATGGGCGTCATCGGGTGTGAGGTGCTCTTCAGGAACGACGGACACGATGACGTCATCGAAGATCAGATACACAGCGAGGGCATCATTCATGACGGCGGAGAGTCGACGCCCGAAAAGACTCCGAAGGAGCCGTCGCTCTGAATCAGGAATGCGCGCTTCGTACTTCACGTTGAACGGGTGGTCCGCATAACGATCTGTGATTCAGCTGCAGGGCAGCCGCCCAAGTCTAGCACTCGACGCGAAGTGGATCTCTGAGCTTGCCAGGCGCGAAGCGAACCTGGCAAGCGTTTCGAAAAATCGACTTCCCTGTCTGCTGCAATCACTTGTTATGCGGCGACGTCATCAGTCCGGCTTGAGTTCAGACTTCAGTCCCCACCCGAACGTCCGCCGCGCACGGCTAGAGAGAAAGCCGTACGTGCTCCAAGAACCGCACCAGACGATGCGGCCAGCCGGTTCCGCGATCATCTCTGTGGTGCCGATAGTTACGGCGTAGCCCTCCATCAGACCAAGACGCCAAACGAGACGTACCGTTTCCCAGAGAATGGCGACCGAGCAGAACACGAGCGCAAAGGGCGGAAAGTACAACGACCGTGACGCAAGCAACGCCAGACAGATCGCGGCCATGACGAAGTAAATCCAGAAGCCCGCCCCCGAGCTGCGCAGCTCGGGCGCGCTTTCGACCCAGATCCGAACACGCTCAGGATAGTGACTCGCGAAGAACCTGAGGCCCTGCGCCAACACGAAGTGGTACCCGACATAGACGACCTCCCCCGCGAAGAAGAACCACAAGGCCGCTGGAACGGGAAGAGTGGGCCGAAAGCGCGCCGGGCGTTCGTTCACCAACCATCTGGTACCACGACGAGTTGGTGCCGAGGAAACTTCGGCTATCCAGGCGGACAAGCTACCGGTACGCGTGTCGTCCGCATAACGACCTTGGTTTCAGCTGCGGGGCTGACGAGCAATTCTACCAGCTCGACGTCATTGAATCACCGAGCTTGCCGGGCGCGAAGCGAACCCGGCAAGCGCTTCGCGAAAACGACTTCCCCGTCTGCTGCAAACCATTGTTACGCAGCAGCCGGCAGCCCACGGAGCCTTGCGATTTCCTCAACTCGAGCTGCTGTGATGATCAAATCGACGCGTCAGAGCTCGGGGTGGCCTCTTCGACTCGCCTCTTGCGAGCGGCAAGGGCGCCGGGGAGACATCCAGCGGTCGAACCGGAACTCCCAACTGCGCCAGGTCGCCAGACGCGTCGATCGCTCCATCACGCTCCCCGGTGGCCCGGCCGTCGCGGGCTGCACGGCGGATCTCTTTCCCCGCTTCCTGTCTGCGTAACGATCTAGGGCTAAGCTGCAGGGCAGCCGAGCAATTCTACCAGCTCGACGTCAATGAGTCTCCGAGCTTGCCGGGCGCGAAGCGAACCCGGCAAGCGCTTCGCGCTCTCGACTTCCCTGTCTGCTTCAGCCCTTTGTTAGGCGGCGCTACTTCCCTGAGTCGAGAACCTTCCTCAGCGCGTCATTGACCGCTTCGGACGTCTTGAACTTCGCTGCGACATCGGGATCCAGAACCACGACGTTCGTTCCCTCAGCGTAGCGCTTCGCATACTTTCCCCGGACAGCATCGGAGAAGTCGTATTCGGGAAGCGGTTCGCCGGGATTATCAGGAGTGCTCATAGGACCTTCGTTCGCTGGCCGTGGCTAGTCTAGCACTGATGATCCGTGTCGTCTCGTCGCGGTCCGTGTGCACGACCAGGACGAGCCGACCAGCAAGCGTCTGGCCGACCAAGATGAACCGTTCCTCACCGGACGTATCCGTGCCGACTTTCGTGAGCGAAAGCGGATCCCCGAACGCCGTAGACGCCTCCGGAAACGAGACGCCGTGCTTGTGCAGATTGTGCTCTGCTTTCTCTGGATCCCACTCGAATTCCATCCGGAATATGCGTCCGCCTAACGACCTTGGTTTCAGCTGCGGGGCTGACGAGCAATTCTACCAGCTCGACGTCCGCGGGACACCGAGCTTGCCGGGCGCGAAGCGAACCCGGCAAGCGCTTCGCGAAAACGACTTCCCCGTCTGCTGCAAACCATT
>JAJCZX010000020.1 GCA_029262195.1 Gemmatimonadota bacterium
CCTCAACTCGGTGCGCCGCAACTGGTACGCGGTGATTCCCGAGAGCGCTCGCCTGGGCCTGGAGCGCGGGCGGGTGGCGATTCAGTTCGTGATCGTGCGCAATGGCGACGTACCCAAACTGGTGATCGCCGACCCCTCAGGCTCGCAGCCGCTCGACCGCGCGGCGGTCGCCGGCATCAGCGCTTCGCTGCCGATGCCACCGCTGCCGGCGGAGTTTTCCGGGCCCGAAGTGCGGCTGCAGTTCGTGTTTCTCTACAACATCAAGCGCTAGGACTAACCCGAAGTTCCACACCGGTTGAAAAGCTAAGGCCTTGGTTTTGCGGGGCAAAGTCGGTTTCACGAGTGGGCGGTTCTGGCTACAGTCCGAGCAGATGCAGGGCCCGTCGCTGCAGGGGCGTCGCTTGCGTGAGCTGCTCGAAAGTCGCTCCGGGCGCGGCGCCGGCGACCCGGCAGGTGTTGCGACAACGCGTGGCCAGCGCCTCCAGTAGGGTCGCGAAGCTGTGCAATGGCAAACCGTCGGCGGTGCGCCGCAGAGCCTTCTTGCGCCGCGCCGCCGGCGAAGACTCGGCCTTCGCCACCGCATCGCGCAGCCGCCGGCCGGCCTCGAGCTGCTCGTCTTCGAACAACAAGGGCTTGAGCGCGCGACGCATGTGCCACTCGACGTAATACGCCAACAAGCACAAGAAAATATGCGCCCGCACGCGTTCGGGTCGGCGGTGGAAGATCGGTCGCACCCGCAGATCGACGCCTTTGAGACATCGAAACGCCCGCTCCACTTGCGCTAACGACTTGTACGTGCGCACCGCGTCGGGGGCCGGCAGCGAGGCTTCGTTTTCGCTCGTGCGGATCACGTAGATGCCGTCGAGCGCGGCTTCACGGCGGATCGAGTCTTCGCGCCGGGAGAAGGCCAAGACGCCGTCGGCGATCTCGATCTCAAAGTGTTTGGCGACCTTGTGGCGGTTCAGTGTGCGACCGATCTTGAGCCCGATTTGATCCGCCGTGAGCGGCGTGCGGGTGCGCCGTTCGACCTCGGCCGCGATGCGTTCTAAAGCCTGCTCGGTGGCTTGGAGCAGCTCTTCACGCTTGCGCTTGCGCTCCTCGGCCAACAACGGGTTGTAGCAGGCGAGGAGCCGTTCGCCGGGATAGTCCGGCGAGGCGATTTCGGCCAAGTTGCGCTCGTCGAACAACGACCGCTGCAGCGCGCCGCCCTCGACCAGTTTGCGAATCGCCGGGCTGCGCAGCGCCGAGATCCAACCCAATCCGGGGCGCTGCTGGAGCGCTTGGATCTGCGTTTGCGTGAGCATGCCGCGGTCGCCCACTAGCAGCGCCCGCGACAGACCGAAGCGCTCGCGCAGCTTATCGACTTGATCGGGAACGGTGCTCGGGTCGGCCGTATTGCCGGGGTAAACCTGGGCCGCCAGCGGACGGCCTTGGGAATCACACAGCAAGCCGTAGACGATGATCGGCTTGGAGGGCTTGCCGTCGCGGCTGTGTCCGAAGGCCGCCAGCGGACAATGGCGGCCTTCGTAGTAGCTCGAAGAAACGTCATAGAGCACGGTGGCGCCGTCTTGGAGATGCAGCTTGGCGAGCTTGGCTTCGACGCGCGATTGGCGCGCCCCGAGCCAATCGAGGGCGTTGTAGATCTCATTCTCGTCGGCGTCTTGGACGCCCAACTCAGCGGCCAGGGTGGACTCAGACCATAGCCGCGCAGTGGCCAGCTTGGAACAAGGCGCCAGCAGGCGTTCGACCACCAACGCGGTGACCAGATCGCGTTGCCGCGAGGGTTGGGAAGCGAGCAGCCGCTCGAGGCCCAGTCTGCGCACGGTTCCCAGCACGGCTTCGACGTGGCCGTGGGGCAACGAGCGCTCGATCTGGAAGGATTCACAAGCCGGCAGGAAGGCTTCGCCGGCCAGCGAGCGGCGAATGATGTCGATCAGCGGAGCGGGCAAATGGGAGAGGTTGCCGAGCGTTTCGTGGGTGACCTTCTTACCGACGCGGACGGAGCGACGCAGCAAATGGGAGGTATAGGTCTTGCCCTTGTAACGGCGCATCGTTGTGGCTACATGAACAGCGCCAGACCTGGATGCCATAACTGATTATAAGACATACAACAGGAACAATCAACATCTACTTTCTATAATTCGTGGCTACACCTCCAAGTTCGAATCCACGCCAATTCGTTGCCTTCATTGGACTTCACTCCATTCCGGGCTTGGAACTTCGGTTTAGACGGCCGCTCCCGTGGCTCCAAACCTCAGCACGGTTCTGGAGCTCAAGCTGCTCAAGAAGTGCGTCTCGAAGGCGGTGCGGTAAGTCCGAACCTCGGCGGCGAGACGCGCGTCATCGCGGAATCGCGGTCCGGAAACCGCGAGGCGATCCAGCAACAATCGGCCCGCCCAATAGTTCTTCAACCCTCGACGTACCACCGATACGCGTATCGAAGCCGTATGTATAGCGAACCGCCGGCCTGGAGCCTGCGGGGATTGATCAGCACTCCTTGGATCAGCCTGTGCAAGCGGCTGCCGATCGTCGGCGTCGGGTCGCCGCCTCTTGTACCCGACAATACTTGAACGGGAAGCGCGTCTTGGTAGAACTCGAACCCTCGCTCCTCCGTTTCCATCACATGTCCGCCGCAAGTGTTTCGGAACGGCGTACAAGTGTAGCCGACGCTCCCGGTCGAGCCGTTTTCCCGGCAGCGTCGCGTG
>JAJCZX010000021.1 GCA_029262195.1 Gemmatimonadota bacterium
GCGTGCGAGCTGGACGAGTAACGGTCCGGGCGGCTCAGCGTCGTCGCGCTCGTAATAAGCAACCATCGATTGGAGAGCCCCACGAGCTCACGACTGCCGTGCGGTATTAGCGAAACGCGCCCCACTCCCCCCTAAAAGTGCGCGTCGGCGATTTTTAGTACAAATTACGATCAAAATTCATGGGAGGTGAGCGGCTAAAGAAAAGAACCGCAATAGATTACAAGGTCGGGGTCGTAGCCTTAAGCGTCAATCAGGACAATAACCCAAGAAGACCCGATAGGGATTGCGGGAGGCATCAATCTTTATCAGTATGTAGGGAATAACCCGGCTAGTTTTACGGATCCGTTTGGGCTGTGTCCGCCGATTCAATCTTGTTTGCGACTTGCGGCTGCTGGTGGGCGTGGTGGGGTGGCGATCGGTGGCCTAACCGGATCTCTCCCCGGAGCGGTGATTGGGGGGGTAATCGGCGCGAGTCTCGGAGTCGCGGGTGGTATCATTCTCGGCGACATTGTCGGCAACTTGGTGTTTAACGGAAATACATCAGATGATGCTGAGTCTCCCCAAGACAAACGTCTCTCCCCTGGCGAAATAGGACAGCTTGAAGAAGCTGGTTATGACGTTCATGACTTAAAACCGAATTCGAAATACGATCTTTTCAAAGATCGCGATGGCAACATATCAGTGAAACCCAAGGACGGTTCAGGACCCGGGGATCCGACTGGGATCAACTTGGGCGAACTTCAATGACTAGGGGATATTCCAAATGTCGAAAGATGTAACAACCTACTTCAGGCTCATTGGAGATGCCCTCGACGTTGATCAGGTATCTCGAGTTCTCGGGCGTGCGCCAACGGCGACATGGACAAAAGGGGAGTTAGTGCAAGGCAGCCTTCTCGCACGTCGAAGCAATGCATGGATATTGACAGTGAAGAGAGCTGGTGATCAGTGTGATGTTGGGGCTCACATCAACGAACTTCTCGATATTGTCAATCCGCTGACAAAGCGTATTGGTGATCTCATGAGGGAAAACGATTTCGTTTCTGAAATCGGTTGTACTCTTTACGTCTCGGATCAGATGCCCGCGATTAATTTTGAGCCTGGTCTGGTCGCACAGCTCGCGGCTTTGGGTGCGACAGTCGATGTGGATATTGTACAGATTGCAGATTGAAAATGTGAGTGTTCATTCTCGAATTGACACTTGCTGCTGCTAAACGTAACTAGGTGAGTTGGTTTTAAGCGAACCCTCGTGCGGTCACCAGCGCGTCAACGAATTTGAGCACGGCCCGTTGATCCGCTGCTGGTAGAGTATCGATTTGCTGCAGTCGTTTGAGGAGCCTCGCTGATTTTGGCGAGGCTCTTTGTTGCGCCAGTTTTCGTAGCCTTCCGCCCCACTCCCCCCTAAAAGTGCGCGTCGGCGATTTTTAGTGCAGATTACGATCAAAATTCAGGAGAGGTGAGCGGCTAAAGAAAAGAATTGCAATAGATTACAGAGTCGGGGTCGTAGCCTGAAGCGTCAATCAGGACAATTACCCAAGATCGCGCTGGCGTTAGCCAAGCGACTCGGCACAGCGCGAAAAAGACCGCGTAAGCGGTTTTCTGAGCGCTGCTGCCGGAAGACCCGATTGGGATTGCGGGGGGCATCAATCTTTATCAGTATGCTAACAACAATCCTGCGAGTTTTACGGATCCGTTTGGGCTGATGCCGGGAGGGTGCCCGCCGGATTGCCCCCCCGGGACCTTTACCGCTCTTGGAGCGATGGCGGGGGCCTTGTTGGGTGGGTTTGGTGGCGGCGGTGGTGGACTCCTTCTTAGCGCCGGCAGTGGTGGTGCTGGATTACCCAGTGTTCCGGTCTTCTCCGTCGCTGGCGCGACAGCCGGTGCGGAGATTGGTGGAGGCCTCGGATTGGCGGTTGATGCAGGGGTAATGGCATTGAAGGGTGAATCCGCGGAACTAGGCGCGGCCATTAGTCAAGTTATGGGTGCAGCCGCCAATACCGTGGTGAACCGTCGTGAATTTGGACGCTATTGTGAAGACTGCAAAGAACGAGGCGATACCGGCTCAAAAAATAGTAAGGGAGACTTTACCTTCTCGGAGTTAATTACCAGGGCCAAGGAATTTTTCGGTATCCAATGAGGGATGGTGTCAACAATTCAAAGGGTGTAAAGGCAAGTATGAGCAACCAGCTCAAAGTTTTCGCGGCCAGGGAGTTTCGAGACGATGATCGCGTGCAGTTTAACTCGGCGATCGAAGGATTGATTGGACAGCGATGTGTCCTATGCCAAAAGGGCTACCGCAGGATGGTCAGCTTACATTTTGGACGCCTTGTGGAGAGATTGGACCCACCTCCGGGCGCGGTCGGCCAAAAACACGGCACATGGGTTATTGACTTGTGGGACTGTGACGCCCTGTTGAAGATGCGTGATGGTCAAGTTGACAGCCGCATCGAGTCGGAGCAATCGTTTCATGAGAAGGTTAGTATTCTAACGGACGATGAGATAACTGGTATTAAGGTGCAGATGGACCTGTCACTTTCAATCCAATTCGGGACGGGTACGTTGTTGGAATTGCTTGTCGATCCGGACGGGCGCGCCGATTCTGAGCAGTGGGCGATCGAGCTGCCGCGGCGCCGAGCGATTAGCGCATATGGTGAACGATATTGGTCAGTACAACAGAAGTGACGGTACGGCAAGGGGAACCTTTAAGCGGACCGTCTTCGTGCGGTTACGAGTGCGTCAACGAATTTTAGCACCGCGCGTTGATCCGCTGCAGGTAGCGTCTCGACCTTCCGCAGTCGCTTGAGCAGTCGAGCGGCCTTGGGCGTGGTCTTTTTTTGACCGGTTTGAGTCCGAGTAACTCGTCACTGGAGACTCGGAGTTTCTTAGCGAGGTCGACGAGCATGGCCCCCGGTGGCTGTGCATCGTCGGCTTCGTAGTAGGCAATGACGCGATTGGAAACGCCGACGGCGTCACCCAGCTCTTCCTGAGTCATGCCCTGTGCCAGCCTGATGGTGCGGAGGGGTTTTCCGAAGACCTCGCACGTCCGAAAAACTATACCCGCCCCACTCGAAACGCGCCCCACTCCCCCCAAAAGTGCGCGTCGGCGGTTTTTAGTACAGATTACGATCAAAATTCAACAGAGGTGGCGGCTAAAGAAAAGAATTGTAATAGACCGACCGAGTTGGGGTCGTAGCCTGAAGCGTCAAACAGGACAATAACCCAAGATCGCGCTGGCGTTAGCCAAGCGGCTCGGCACAGCGCGAAAAAGACCGCATAAGCGGTTTTCTAAGCGCTGCTGCCGGAAGACCCGATTGGCATTGCGGGTGGGATCAATCTTTATCAGTATGTAGGGAATAACCCGGCGAGCTTTACTGATCCGTTTGGGCTGTGTCCACCAATTCAATCCTGCATGCGGCTTGCGGCTGCTGGTGGGCGTGGTGGGGTGGCGATCGGTGGCCTAACCGGTTCTCTCCCCGGAGCGGTCATTGGGGGGGTAATCGGCGCGAGTCTCGGAGTCGCGGGCGGTATCCTTCTCGGAGATTTTGTTGGCAACCTACTTTTCAACGAGAATGCCGATGCACCTGCGGAAGGATTCGATGGTGATCAAGATGCCGCTATACAACTGGCCAAGGATGCCAAACGCCAAGGAGGATTGTCGCCTGACGAGGCTGAAGCTCTGGTGGAAATTGGCAAGGAAGTCGGTTTGCCTGCCCGCGGGCCGGAGTCCCATCCCGGTCGTAAATTCGGGAGTCAGCCCCATATACACGTTGGCCCTATCAACCACATCCCAGTGATTACACCATGACAGTTGCGCGGCGGACATTTCGGTGCGAGCCCCGGGGTAAGCTTTACGGTCAACTACTTGACTATGCGATCGGACAATTTTACACAGGGCTTATCGTCGTTCGCAGGTCGGAAATGATCAACGAATCCGCGAAGGCTGTCCTGCGAAGTTTGGACCCGTACACGACCAAAGATGAAATTGTTTCAGAATGGCCAGGAACCATACTACATTCGGATACCGCAAGACTAAAGCAGTTTGCTTTGGAAGCAGAGTCTGTAGCGGTATTGAAGAGGGCGGCAGTAGGCTTATATGATTGGCAACATCCGGGACTGCCGGAAGATCTTTGTCTAATGCGGCCCGACGGTGGACCCTGGCTTGTATCCATCGCTCACGAAGGGGATGGTTATTTGGATGCTGGATCCCGAGAACTGGACCACCTGTCTCGGATCATCCCAGGACTTGATGAGATTTTGGAGCCAATTGATACCATTCGTTGAGCGGAGTTTGGTTACGCTGATCTTCTTCGAGCGGTAACTAGCGCGTCAACGAATTTAAGCACGGCGCGCTGGTCTGCCGCTGGAAGGGTATCGATTTGCTGTAGTCGTTTGAGAGCCTCGCTGATTTTGGCGAGACTCTTTTTTTTACGGGCTTCAAACCGAGCAACTCATCGGCGCTGCGCCAGGCTAATCCACTTTCGAAGATCCAGTGCATCTGATTTACTGCGGCAATTTGAGGCGCACAAATCTCATGGAAGTTCGGGGTCCCCTCGCCGCTCGAAACTCCATAGATTAAAATAGTAGTCGTCGTTGTCAACTCAACCCAAAGGGATGACTGGAATGTCGGAAATCGTATTTGTAGTTGAAGAGGCCGCTGAAGGAGGTTACATCGCCAGGTCGATCGGTCCGTCCATTGTTACCGAAGCCGATGGGATCGACGAATTACGCGAGTTGGTTCGTGATTCAGTCCGTTGCCATTTTGACGAAGAGGACCAGCCAACAATGATTCGCCTCCATTTCGTGCACGACGAAGTCATTGCAGCTTGAAGCTTCCGCGTGATCTCTCCGGGAGAGATCTGGTCAAACTGCTGGGAACCTATGGTTATGAAGTGACCCGGCAGACGGGCAGCCACATTCGAGTCACCACCCACGAGGGCGGGAAACACAACCTCACCATTCCGTCTCACAAGTCTCTCAGGGTCGGGACTCTCGCGGCCATCCTCAACGAAGTTGCGCAGCACTTCGGCACGGATCGTCATGAGATTGCAACTCGCCTTTTCGACTAATCCCACCTCGGCCACCGTGCGATTAGCGCATATGGTGAACGATATTGGTCTGTGCAACCGAATTGACGGGTATTGCCCGCAAGGGGAACCTTTATGCTGACCGTCTTCGTGCGGTAACGAGTGCGTCAACAAACTTAAGCACTGCACGCTGATCGGCCGGTGGTAGGGAGTCGATTTGCTGTAGTCGTTTTAAGAGCCTCGCTGATTTTGGCGAGGCTCTTTTTTTTACGGGCTTCAATCCGAGCAACTCATCCGCACGTGATTTGGTTGTTCGCCGCTGGGGTCGTGATCTGCTGGCACATCATGGTCATCGAGAGGTGAAATTTGGGGAGTGGGAGAGCCTTGAATCGGCGCGCGCCGTTGATATCATTTGTGGCGAAAATGCTGAGTTGAGATTGGTCCCCTCCGGGGAATCGCGGCTCCCATCGGCACAGCTGATCCGATTGACTAAGCCGAGAAGGCGAAGCGTTGGCAACGTCGGGGGGAGCGATTCTCGCTTCTCTGTTCTCAGCCGGAGCGGAAGGCCTTAGCGAGCTTTCGTATATCTATACTACTGACAGGAATTTTTCGAACTGCCTAGGTTTGTAACATGGTGTTGGCACCGGAGGTCTCTTGGATTCGTATTGGTTTGCTTCTGGTTGGGGCGTCCGTCGTTACTAGAGTCTTATGGCGGGGGTAACCTTGGGTCTGGCGACGCACCCTCACGTTCAGGAATTGAGCTAAGGGACCTTCGGCGCAGGCATGCCAATGGGCTGCTTCGTTCGCTACTGGTAATCTGTGGAGTTGCGGTCGGGGTGGCTTTTTTCAAGCCCCCTTTTTGGTTAATTGAGCTCTTGGGCTTTGGCGCCTTGGTCTACACTGTTGCCTCCTTCTATTCCATTGATTCCAAAATACGGACGAAAGAGAAAGAGGCTTCGTCGGCGGATTGAAGCCCTCGGGGCTTGGTTATTGTTTGACACGATGATCTAGTGGACTGTAACATTTGATTGTTACAGTCCACTAGTCGGCGTTTGCCACAGCCACATAGGCTTCCGGCAGGTCAATTCCTCTAATCGCCATAACCCGCTCGATGGCGTCCCCGATCTTATTATTGGGAGTTGAAGCCCCTGCAGTTACCCCGATAACATTGAAATCGTCGGTCCAGGGCTCCTCAACAATGTCCGCATCCGCCTTACCAAGAAGTTTGTGGCTTATCATACCCGATTCAACATCAATACATGTCGAGTCTTTGATGTGAAAGGTCTTCACTTTTTCAGCACAAATCGTGGCAAGATTATTCGTGTTACTTGAGTTGTAGCCCCCGATAACAACCATGGCGTCCAGGGGTTCCGCAATCAGGTCGATTACCGCGTCCTGCCGCTCTTGAGTGGCCGAGCAAATCGTGTCAAAGGTTTTGAAATGATCGGCAATCGAATCTTCTCCGTAACGGGCAACTATTGCTCTGCGAAACCGCGCCGCGATTTCAAGGGACTCGTTTGACAACATCGTGGTCTGATTGGCAATTCCAATCCTCTCCAGTTTCGCATCCGATATGAAGCCAGGTGACACCGCATTTGAAAAGCGTTCGGCCAGGGCAACTCCATCGCCTCTCTTTTCGATAAATTCGCAAACCAGCTCTGCCTCGTCCATATCACGAACGATTATGTAACTGCCACCTTCAAACTTCTCTACCTGACTAACCGTGGCCTTGGTTTCTTCATGATAATATTTACCGTGCACCACAGACGTGAATCCGTTCTTGGCGTATTGTTGAACACGTTTCCAAACGTTTAAAACCGACCCACACGTCGTGTCGACCACTACGCAACCGATATCCTCAAGGCGCTTGAAGTCGGCCACGGAAACGCCGAAAGCCGGGAGAATGACCGCGTCATCACTATTGACCATCGAGAAATCAAAGGCACCATCGTCCGATGCCATGATCACTTCGATACCCATCTCCATCATCTTGTTATTGACGTGCGGGTTGTGAATAATTTCGCCAACAAGGAAAAGCCTTTTCTCGGGAAATTTGCGCCGCGTTTCATAGGCGTATTCCACTGCTCGGTCCACGCCATAACAAAAACCAAACTCCTTGGCTAACCGAAAGGTCAACGGCCCGGCGGTCATCGTGCTGTCTGTTTCGCGGATGCGTTCAACGAGGTCGCTGTGGTACTCCGTTACCAGAGTACCAGCAATCTCTTTTTTTAATCCGAACCCGCGCCTGAAATACTGGTCAGTCATGAGCGGACACCTTCTTCAATTCGAGGCCGTGGAAATCATCAATTAATTGCGGCAGCGGGGAGACACTCTTCCGCCGTTCTCTGATGAATTTCGATGTCGGAAAAAGATCCAGCGAGTTGAACGTATTCTTCAGTTATGATCTGCCGTACGGTGATCTGAAAACGACCGCTTAACGTCTCCGAAAAATCTGTGACCTCGGCAAAACCCTGAAGGCCCTGGTACGCCGACCCCGCATCTCCAGACACCCGTTCCACTCCGATAGCAGAAGCCGGAGGCACAGGGAAACCTCTATCCACGTGGGCCAGAGGATAAACGACTTCTCGGTCAGACTCTGGAAGCTGCATCAAAAGGATGTAACCCCAGGAGTCGTCTCCACCGCCCGCGCTGAGGATAAGCATTGACGGAGTTGTGCACACGCTGGCTGTGGCCGCGATTGATCGCGACAAATCGGTGTCGCCGGCGCTGACGACCTGAAGCATTCCGGAACGGGCGGCAGGATAGCCAGGCATCGTCGGCAATTCTGACGAATCCACAAAGGTGACGAAATCCGGCACAACCGATTCCGTTGAATCCGCGGGCGTGGAGGCAACGTCGGCGTCGGATTGACCGGTGCAGGCAGCTGCAGCCACAACCAGAATAGTTATTCGCTTCACTGAAAACTCCTTAAGTCTTTTGGTACTCGCTGCGGGCGTTGTCCGGGGTGACGTGATGCCCCCGAAGCAAAGTCAACAGCTCTTCCGGTAACGGTTTGGACTTCAAACTTTGCCTGTTCGTGCAGACCAGAACTTCCTTTCCTCGGGCCGCCATCTGGCCAGTCTCCACATGCCAGACATCGAAGTTGATGTGCAGCGAACTTCGCCCAAATTTCGTAAAATAGGCGACCACCTTCAACTGATCGTCCAATTTGGGAGGAAAAAGGAAATCAACGTCGAGATGCACGCGAGGGAGCCAGAAATCAAACCGATCGAATAATACACTGTAGGGCGCACCCAGGTCACGAAACATTTCGGTTTCTGCGATCTCGAAAAACCTTACATACGCGCCGTAGTAGATAATCCCTGCGTGGTCGACGTCCGACCAACGGACGTATTCGTCAATAACAAAGGGTTTTGGTTGCACGAGGGAAAAGTATGGGGGCATTTCCCGTGCGCAATATTGAGTACGGGTGAAAGACGAAAGGGGGGAACGCGTGAGGGGGGGTTAAAGATTCTCCTGTCCCGTGTGCCCCCGTGCTGCTTGCCTAACGCGCTGCCCCAAAGAGGAGATCGAAACGGAAACCCTCGTCAGGGTTGAACCCGTAGGAGAGATTCGGCCTCATCCACCCGTCGAAAAGGGACCAACCTACCCCCACTCCCATAAGTGGGTCGTTCCGTGAAAAAACGTTGCCTATGTCGAAAAACGCCACGGGACTCAGCGCATTAGAAGGTTTTATCGGAACGTCAACCTGGACAGACCAAAAATCGGGTCCGATCCTCGACCCGTACGGATGCCCGCGTACCGTGTGGGGGCCGCCAACACGGTAGAGAAACTGGGGGATGTTGTCCCCGAACGTGCCACCCACGCGACCTGTGATTACCGTATTGAATACATTGGGAATCTGCCTCTCGAACGAGGTCCAGAGTCGTGCCGCCCGAAGCGATTCGCCCGCAAGGCCTTCAAACCCACTGATCGCTACACCCGACGCGAAGGGAAGGCGCTGTTCAATGTTTCCCCTGACAAACTCACCCTCGAGGACCGGCGGGTTGGAGCGAATGCTGGTAAAAATCGCTCCGGATTCAGTTACCATCGAGCGATGCCGCTCATAAGACAATTCCAATTTCATCTCAGAAAGCGTCCGGGAGTAAAACTCAAATGACACAGCTGCACCGAGGCGGGTGAAGTAATCCGCATCGTCGTGCGCCGCAAAGGTAGCGTTGAGGGAATTCCCCAGGCTCTGGCCCTTGCTCCAGGGATCAGTTTCCCCAACTGAGCGAAACCCTCTTAATTCGAAGGTGCCCTCCGGGGCTTCTCGCTGCCACGCCAATTCAGCCATCGGGCGCAAATCGCCAAGTCCGAAACGGGCTTGACCGTATATAGTGGTAAACGCGGGACCGGGCCGGATCATGTATCCCATTCCGAAAGACCAACCCTGCACGCGGTTGAAGCGAACAACGTCAGCAACCTCTCGCCAGGCAAGAGCCCGGTTTGTCCTGCCCACCAGCGAACCCTCCAAATCTTCTGCCAGATGAGCCAGTTCCCCTAGCGTCTCTCTCACGCGGGCTTCGTCGTCGGGCCCCAATCCCAGATTGAGCTTTTCATCCCACTCGTACGCCTCAAGCGAATCTCGCGGCGGATTCACTATTTCCCACCTTTCAATCCCGTCGCCCCCCGCTCGGGTGTAACCGACTTCTGCGCGGCGCCGTTGGGTTCGGACCCTTCCTTGGCCGCTGTCGGGTTCAGCCGACCCACAGCCCGGGCAGTGAACCCGGTTCCTCCAGCGTAATTGAGTCGAATCGTTGTCGTCCGGCACCTGAAGTTCCTCCAGGGGGACGGTGAAAACGATAGGAGGTAAAGTGTTGATTTCGTAATCAGAGAACTCGGTGATGAACCGCACGGGAATCTTCACGTTTAGGACCCATGGGATTTCTACGTCTAACGTTACAAGCTGGCGGAACGGCAACCAGTATTTCTGTTCATAAAGCGCATATTCGAGGTCAGCCTTGGCACTCAATACCCGGTTAGCGAGATCCCTTTCTCGATCAGAACTACCTTCGTCATCCAGATCCGTCCACAGGCTGGTACCGACAAAAAGAATGGCCATTCGGACAACCTCGTGCGAATCGGCATCGATCCAAATATCACCCGCCACCAATGCAGGCGCCTCTTTCCGCGGTTCGACACGAACGTTAATGGCCCGCACCGTAAGTCCAGGAATGGAAATTGTCACCGAATCGACGATCGCATAGTGGTAGAACTCTCCCGCCCCTTCTGCCAGGGGATGCAGAGCTGAGTTTTCGGGAAACCCTCCCTCTAAAAGACCGATGCTGTCTCCCACACTTCGCGGCACAAACCACGGGCGATCAAAATCCATCGTAATTTCGTCCACTCCGGCCAACGCCGAGGTGTCTCGGGCACCCAGGATTTCAAGGCGTAAATCGTTGGGGTATTGCCACGACACTCGGGAGACTGTTTCGGTTGCTAGCATGGGAGGAATCAACCCGAAACGGCGCTTGCCAATACCCGCATCTGCCCTGGTCGTGGCTATGGCACTGTAATTCTTAATGATCGAGTCGCGGTGGTAATGCCTTGCTCGTGCCAGGATTACGGTGGCAGCCGTCGCCGAATCGCTGTAAACACTTGAATCAGAGGGAGACCAGATTTCTTGGGAATTGGCGACGGTTGCGGGTTGGGCAAAAAACAAAAAAAAGAAAACGTATACTGGCCTAGATGACTTAGGTTTCACCGCCATCCTTGGAATTCTCGTCAAATTGTGGTTCAACTGACTCGACAGAAGTCTCTACGGTTTTAATTTTGCCTTTCTTTCGCGGTCGCAAGCCGTATACGCGCAGTCGACGCCACAGGGTCGTGCGGGAGATGCCGAGTTCTTCCGCAGCATCTGTAAGTTTCCAGGCCTTTTCATCCAGCGTTTTTATTATGGCTGCCTTTTCTCGTTGAGCAAGAGTGGAAGGACTGGGTGCGTTCGGCAAGAAAACAACCTTGCCAACCGATAGACCATCAACCCGTACGGTGTTCAAACGTCCGCCGAGTTTCGCAAGCTCCGGGAGAAGGTCCTCTTCAATCGCTGGTTGGCCCTCTAAAAGCGAGCCGGCAGTGACTCGGGCCTGGTCGCTGGCATAGACCATTTCACCTGCGGAATCAAAAACAACCACGCCTTCTGAAAACGCATCGAGCACCGCCCTGTTGAAGGCGGTGAAAACCTCTGGACTGTTAATCCTGAAATTTGGGGCTGCCATGCTGTGAAGAGATACGCGCCACCGCTTCCAATGTTTCATGGGCTGGTGTGAAATGGATTGGTTCACGGACGAACGATGATGAACGAAAAGAATCCTCAGGGGCTCTCTGTTTGACACTCATAAACTGCCAGTTATGTTCAAGGAATTGACTGGCCACTCAGTCATATTGCTCGTGCGGAGAATGAAATGGACGCAAAGAACAATATCTTGGCTGTAGCAGAAGATCTGATAAAGGCCAAAGGGGTGACAGGAACTACCGTTGCCGAAATCGCCATCGGCGCGGAGTGCGCCAAAGGCCTGGTTAATTACCACTTTGGTACAAAAAAAAGCCTGGTAGAGATAGTTGGCGATCGTGTGGTCCAAAAACGAATCGACTCCTGGCAGGCGGCCCTGCAATCCGACAACCCCCAAACCGCGATCGAAAAATCATGGAGATTGCTATTGTCGGAAGCCAGGGAAGGTGTACTCAATATCTGGGAAGAGACAATTGACAGAAACGTAATTTTGACTGAACAGACAGTCAAAATTAAGCATCAAGCCTTCAGTGAAGAGTTGGGACGAAGCGCCTCGGCTACACTTGCAAAGGCCGACTTAAAACCCAGGATACCCATGTCTGAATTGGGTAACTTGTTGGCGGCGGTGGTACACGGAATCGGCAAAATGCTTAGCGCGGGAATTAATCCAGGTGAACTCGAGGGCGCCTATGCTGCAGCATGGCTCGGTATATTATCCCTCACGCAAGAGTAAACCCCAGCCTCACCTTTTCCTGCGACCACCTCTACGGCCGGGCCCAGATCCCCGAGGGTTGGGAAACTTGCCTCTCCCACCGCGTTCGCTCCGATCCGATCTGGCCAGCAAACTCCGCAGCTCACCCAGCGACCTGGCCCTGGCGGCGCGACGGGTCCCCGAAAACACAACAAACCGCAGCGGACGGTCTAGTTTGGGGAGATCTCTGTTCGTCAAACCCAACGCAAACTTGGGTTTTAGAAAAACGGTCGCGACGGGTTCGCCATCGTCCATTTCGTATTCGAGCCGGACTCTGGTCTTGCCGAATTGAACAAATATCGGAAGAGAATCCATTTTCTGACGCAGTTTCTTGGGAACGATATCAGCCACGGCCAATGAAATTGGCGTATCCAGGAAGCTTTGGAACGAGGTGACATCGTCGAGTTTTTCGGCCAGAATAGAGGTAATACGGTCCGGATTTGCCCGGTCGTAGATGTCGAGAGATTTTTTCGAGTACTCCGCAATTTGGGTCAGCACTTTCGACAATTCCGCCTGGTCCGCGTGGGGGGTGGCGCCTGCCAACAGCGAATCAGCGAGTCCGAGTTTAGCAGCGCGAGAGAGGTTTTTGGGAAACGGTTCGGGCAGCGGTTCTCGGTGGAAGTCCATTTCAAAGCCGTGAAAGCGTTTCACCCGGGTTATCATAAGGTTGGAGCGCTTCCCGCGCGGCAGATACTCGACAATGGATTCCGCATCCACCGCATTTTCTGTGAGCATCCGCAGCGGCAGATTGGTACCTTCTATCGCAGCCCTCGTGGACCCGTCTTTCAGGGCGAAATACCTGATTTCCCCGGTCACCGGTCCCCATTTATTGCATACCGATCCCCGGCTGACCCTTGTTTTCCGGCCGTTGGATTGCTGCTGGTCAATCACCAGATCGAACGGCATTACGCGGACAAAAAGTTCGGCCAACTGCTTTAGCGTGCCGGTGGTGGCGTTCGGCAGTTTTTTCGGCAGCGGACGACCAATGGTTCTAAAGACTGACGCAATGCCGAGCGCTGTGTCCTCAATTGCCTTGACGAGAACCCCTCTTCCTTCAGCCCAATCCTCTAGTTCATCAGAAAAGACATGGCGTTCCAGGCCGTAAACCTCGCCCACCTGGCCGTACTGGTTCACCGCTTCGGCAAAGACGTTATAAGCGGTCAAATGGTCTGATCCCGACACCACAAGTCCTGTCAAATTAGGATCATCCCTTGTCATTCGATGCAGGGAGTCGATATTGGACGCAACGGCCACATATGGTAAAATTTTGGGGTCGCAGTGCACCAGTAGTTCAGCCCAGGGCCGGTCAACAGGCATCGTTTCCACGGCGCGACCATACTCGGTTAGGCGACCACGTTCGATTATTCCCCGCTCGGCAAGGTTGCGTACCGCACGACGATAAGCCCGCCGGTCCAGGGGCACAGGGAGTTCCAGTTCTTCAAGATCTACTCCAATTGCCGCAGCGGTCAACGCGACCCGCTCGGAATCTCCCGCTAACTGGAATTCCGGTGGTACGGGCTTGAGAGCTTTGAAATTCAGGTTCCGTTCGGTCAGGATATGCACTTCGCCCCCTGCAACTCTCCCGTGAACTCTTCCAGCCATTTGAAGTAGTTCGTTCGAGCCCAGGGGTTTGCGAGTCAGGATCTTACGCCCTTTGTCCACATTGATGGCAAACCGACCGTCACTAATCACCACCGTATCGAGTCCCGGAATATTCAGGGCCGACTGCCCGGCGGCCGTCATGGCTAACAAAAAAGGCTTTTTGGCTTCTCCATCTAAGAACGGCCGGATTACCCTTATCGGTTCACCGCCATGGTAGAAGGCGGTTTTCAAGCCAGCCCATCTGTCTCCCACCTCTGCGGCGAGTTGTTCGACTTCGGCACGGGTCGGTAAAAACACTGCGACCCCTCTTTGCTCTTCGATAACACGCTTAATGAACTGACTCTGTATGAACCCCACCGCGGTATGCCGATTGGTCGACACAGCAGCGGCGAGATCCGGGTCGAACGCGGTGGAGTGGAGCACCCGGCTGGATTCGAGATAATGTGAGAAAAAATCGGGGTCCACCGTTGCAGAAAGCCATACGAAACGGCATCCAACCCTTTTCCCGAGTGCCAGGCATAACTCCAATTCAGCTGATGTCTGGTGAATTTCGTCGACGACAAGAGTGTCCTTGCCTGTGATCAACTCGTCTTGAAACCAGCGACGAGCGATGCCAGTTGTGACGATTACAACGTTCCACGATGGCGTTTCCGGCGTGGCTTCCCGTTCACGGTTAACCACGCCCACTTTGAGATCAGCCCCCAGCACCGCCTCGGCGATGGGGCGAATCGCGAGCGTCTTGCCTGTTCCCGTTCCGGCCACAATTCCGAACCCGTCTCCACTCCGGGCGAGTTGAACGATCTCTTCACCATGATTACGTCGTAATACAGTGTCAATATCCAGTTCAAGAGCCCGTTCGATAGTCTCACAGGCCGCCCTGGTGGGTGCAATAACGATTACTCGACCCCCGCTTGACCGTGAGCCTACGAACGCGTCCCGATCGGGGGGGAGGTAGTGATCGCGAATTTCGGCGGTGTCGATTCCGCGGACCGACTGGCCCGACTCAGCTCCTTTGGGTTCGCTCAACCGTCACCCAGACAGACGCCCAGGTCCCGAGCCGTTTGGACTGTATCCGCCCCAAGCGGGACGGTTTTCAGTTGCCCGATTCCGTCTTTGATCGGCATCGTCAATACCTCCTGGCCAGCAAACGTGACCATTTTTCCAAACTCGCCTCTTTCCGCTGCGCGAACCGCAGCAGCGCCAAACCTGACCGCAAGGAGGCGGTCGAAGGTTGTGGGTGAACCGCCTCTCAACAAATGGCCGAGCGTTAGTGTCCGTGTTTCTTTTCCGGTTTTGGCGTGGATTGCGTTCGCAACCAATTCAGCTATTCCACCAAGCCGCTCGACCCCTCCGGGCTCTCCGGGATCTCTCAGGCTAACACCACCGTCCTTAGGGGCGGCGCCTTCAGCTACAACCACTATGGAAAACGGGATGCCCCTGGCCTCTCGATCACGGACTTTCTTGCAAACGGATTCGATGTCGTATGGGATTTCGGGGATGAGGATCACGTCAGCGCCACCCGCCAATCCCGAGTGTAGGGCGATCCACCCCGCGTTCCTTCCCATTACTTCAACAACCAGGACGCGCTCGTGGCTTTCAGCCGTAGTGTGTACCCGATCTAGAGCCTCGGTGGCGATGGAGACTGCGGTGTCGAACCCGAAAGTCACATCCGTGGCACCCACGTCATTGTCAATCGTTTTAGGCACTCCGATCACCGGAAGACCAAGCTCAGAAAGCTTTTGCGTTATGGCCAGTGTGCCGTCTCCACCAATCGCGATGAGGCAGTCGAATCCTCGCTCCCTGAACACAGCCGCTAACTCTGCAGACCTGTCCTCTTCTCTCCACTTGCCGTCCAACCCCAGGAGTGGCCAACGAAACGGATTCCCCCGGTTGGTTGTACCGAGGATTGTACCGCCCTGGTGGATAATGCCACGGACGTTTTTTGATTTAAGCCTGATTATGCGCGCGTCTCCAAGAAGTCCACCGAACCCCCGGCGACTTCCGTACATCTGGAAGCCCTTGGTAAGACCCGAGGAGACCGCTCCCTTAATAACGGCATTCAGGCCCGGCGCATCTCCACCCCCGGTAGCAATTACTATTTTCAAGAAGTTTCCGTTTTTTCGTTTAGCAGGCTCATGACTTCGCCGTCAAAAGGGTGTCTCCCGAGTCGCAGTTTCGAAAACACAGGTTCCCCGTCGACTGCAACTTCGAACACTCCGCCGGCGCCTTCAACCAAACGTATCCGGGCATCCGGGTAGGCCGTCTTGATCTCAACCTCCAAACTGGAGGCTCGCGGTTTGTAGTTTCAAACGCCACAATACTGTATGGTAACGTCCATCCTGTCTCCGTTCAGGGTTTCGAAAACTCTCCGAGGGGCGGTGGTAAGTTAGCAAACTTCTTTCTTCTGACGCCAATTTTCTTACTTTATTGAAATGAAAATGAACCTCAGGGCCCTAGTCGCCACCGGAATCCTCTTTGTCACACCTGCCAATGTCGTTTCCCAGCAATTAAAAGGAGGACAGGTGGAACTCGGCGCGTTCGCTAACTTCACCAAATATGACGACACCGGAGTCAATCTTACCACCAAAGCCGGGGCCGGTGGGTTGATCGGGTTGTTCCTCACTCCAACGTTCTCCCTCGAAGCCTTCAACAGCTATAACTACCCGAGTGTTTCCGGTACCACCAGCAGCGACGTGGAAGCCCGCGTTTTTGGAGGTTCCCTGCTTGCCAACCTGGCGCACGGCGCCGGAAGTTTTATCCTCGGTGCCGGATACCAGAGGGTGGCCTACCGCGGCGGAGTGGCAAGCGATGACAATGGGTTTCATGCGATCGTCGGGAACCGTTTTTATCTTGGTGGACGCGCCGCCCTGAGGGTTCAGGGTAACGCAGCGTATTTCAGCAGTTCTTCACTTGTCCCGGGTGAAAGCAAGGCCCTTAACCTCAGCGCGTCGGCCGGTTTCAGCATTTTTGCATTCGGAGGACCTCCGCGAGATGGAGACGGAGACGGCGTAGCCAATAGAGTTGATCAGTGCCCGGACACTCCCATGGGTGCCCTCGTTGATGGGGTTGGGTGTCCGTCCGACAGCGATCGAGACGGCGCATGGGACGGTCTCGACAATTGCCCCAACACACCCTCAGGAGCCACAACCGATTCCATGGGTTGCCCATCAGATTCTGACGGAGATGGCGTTTTCAATGGGATTGACGCATGTCCGAACACCCCGAACGGGGCCACCGTAGACACCAACGGATGTCCAATTGATTCTGACGGCGACCGGGTTTTCGACGGACTTGATTCATGCCCGAACACTCCGGCCGGAGCCACGGTGGACGAGGCTGGTTGCCCCACTGACGAAGATAGCGACGGAATATTTGATGGCCTGGACCAGTGCCCCGGAACGCCCCTCGGTACAACGGTTGACGCATCTGGTTGCCCGGCCGACACCGATGGAGACGGAGTACTCGACGATGCCGATGCATGCGCCGCAACTCCAGCGGGCACTAACGTAGACTCCCGAGGCTGTCGCATTGTTGTGGACACCGACGGGGACGGCGTGGATGATTCTCTGGACCGCTGCCCCAATACAACACCCGGCAGAAGTGTAGATGCTAACGGGTGCCCGATTCTGTTCGAGGTGACACAGAGTGGGCAGAGGGCTCAACCGCTAATTCTTGAAGGAGTGACTTTCAGAAGCGGTCGCTCAGAACTGACCGAAACTTCGTTTATCGTGCTCGATCAGGTAGCAGCTTCGTTGATAGCTAACCCCACTGTACAGATTGAGATTGTAGGCCATACGGACAACACGGGTTCGCGGCGCGGCAACCAGATAATTTCCGGGCGTCGAGCGGAATCGGTGAGAACATATTTGATCTCGAAGGGGATTTCAGGATCCCGACTGGTAGGACGCGGCGTTGGCCCCGACGAGCCTGTTGCCACCAACGATTCGGCTGCGGGAAGAGCACAGAACCGCCGGGTAGAGTTGCGACTTATTTCAAGATGAGCAACTCAAAACCCGTGATGTCCACAATGGGTCGGTTTCGGCCCCTGGTCTTGCTGGCTCTTGCAGTGGCATTTACCACTCCAAAGGATGCGCGCGCCCAGGAAAGTGCCAACGAGCATCACCATGACGCCGAGCGTCCCAGCTACCTGGAAGACATTCTTCCGGCAGCCCGTGAAACAGTTCGCATCCCACCACCACCACCGGGAGCAACACCCGCGTCGGTACGGGGGATCTACCTGGGTGCCTGGACATTCGGATCTGAAAGGTTCGACGGCCTCGTCGCTCTGGCAGACACCACCGAGATCAACGCTTTCGTAATTGACGTCAAGGACGCGACTGGTTTCCTCACCTATCGTTCCGCAATCCCCACGGCTATTGAGATCGGAGCCAACAACGAACCACGCGCCAGAGACGTTCGGCGGCGATTGGCAACTCTCAAAGAGCATGGGATTTACTCTATAGCCAGGATCGTCGTTGGAAAAGACCCGTTGCTTGCCGAAGGCAAATCGGGTTTGGCCGTGCTCGATTCACGAGGCGGGTTGTGGGAGGATAGACTGGGGCACAAATGGATCGATGCCTACAACGACTCGGTATGGGTTTACGCCGCCGACGTCGCTGCGGAAGCAATCCTGATGGGGTTTGACGAAATCCAGTTCGACTACGTGAGGTTCCCGGATGAACCGGCCGAACGGATGCAGTACGCAATTTTCCCTTCGGCAGAAGAGGGCCTTACGCGGCGAGCCGCCATCAGAAAGCAACTCACCTATCTGCGCGACCGCGTGCACGCGATGGGCGCACCTTTTACGATCGATGTGTTCGGCATGACCACAAGCGCCAGAGGCAGCATGGGCATCGGTCAATACTGGGAAGATTTTATCGGCTTGGCTGATGCAGTTCTTCCGATGGTGTATCCGTCGCACTACTCCAGAGGCGACTACGGTATTCCGTTTCCCAACGCCGAGCCGTACGAGACAGTACGACGCGCGCTTATCCCTGCGATCGAACGAAGCGAACCGTTTGAAAACGCGGGTAGGATTCGACCGTTCTTACAATCGTTTTCAATTCGTGGAGTTGTTTATCGCGCCCATGAAATTCGAGAACAGATTCGCGCGGTTGAAGAACTGGGACTCACCGATTGGGTTTTTTGGAACGCCAGAGGGGTTTATCAACCGGGGTCGTTCCGGTCGAATTCGGAGACTGGTGTCGACGTTACTGAAGTTGAGCCACCCGAAGGCGTGAACGCCGCCGAGGGAGAGAGCGAAAACCCCGACGAAGGTACAGGACAACAAGCGGGATCGTAGCGACTTTCGCTTAGGCCGCAGCTCGGTAGGACCTTCTTTAGGCTATCGAAGGGTTTTAGTGACGACTCTAACCGTCGAACGGCGGAGGCTCAGCATGCACGGTTGTTTTAAGCTACCGATCACCCCGGTGGAGTTCGTACCGCGTAACCAGCGGTTCGTCGAACTCTCCCTTCTCGACTGCAAGCACATAATCGGCTCCTATGTAGCTAATAGTGACAGACGCGGGCGTGCTTGCGTGGGCGACTAGGACGCCCCGGTCATCGAAAACGTCCCAGAGATGGTCGTCGTTTGCTCGGGCTCTAAAGCGTTCAACCCAAAGGAAGCCGAAGACGTCAACCGAAACCCGCGCAACAACTGGCAACGTCTCGGGAAATAAATGGTTCGGGTAACGACGTTCCGCCTCGGCCATTGACGTCCCACGAGCATCAACTCTTTCAGTTCGCAGGTTTTGTATGTCCCGGCGGGTCACTCTTTGAACGGGAACAGTTCGATTAACGGTACGTTTCAGCGCTTGGTCAGAAAAAACGGAAACGCTGTAAACTCCGGTGTCTCCTCCATACAAAAAACCGTGTGACGCGAACAGAATGGGTCTTCGTCCAAACGGTCTCTGGCCCGATATGGACTGTCCGTTTCCGCGGCTTGTGCTTACCCATTCAGACCCAGGAAAGGACACAAGCAACTCACCCGGTACGCCTTCGGAGTTCACAACGTATATGTTCACAGGGATTCGGAGCACATCCTCAACCTGGCCTACCCATGCGGCAGAGAAGACAAAGTAAAAGCCTCCTTCGCCTGCGACCCCCAGCATAGAAGGTCGCCCAAATTCAGACTCGGGTTGCTGGATTCGCGCCGTGCGAATCGTGTTTCCGTGAAGGTCAAAAAACGTTAGCCGTCTGGCAGCAGAGTCGAACGCAACCATCGTGTCGCTGCGAAACGGTATCACGGTTCCCAGGTTCGTGAATTCCCCTGGACCGCCTCCAGGGCGACCGTACGACATAAAAAAAGACCCATCCGACCGAAAGTACTGAATCCGCTTTTCACGCCAATCAGCCACCTGGATCAACGTATCGCCAATTGCTATGACATAGCCCGTCTGAGAAAACGTAGCTTCGGCCGACGAACCGAGACCCCCGAGAATTAGCGTCGGCTGCGAAGACAAACTCCATTCGGGAAGATTTTGTTCAACCGCGCCGGAGGACATGGTCGGGCTCTGAGCAAACGCCAGCGATGCAACTACCATTGATTGGCACAAAGCGCCCCCGGCAGTGACGAAGCTCACGCGAATATCAACCACGCCTCCAGACAGAAATCGCAAAAAAGCTTGAATCTTCACGAAGCACTTCTGAACCGAGATCATCACTCGCTCGAATATGGCTAAAGACAAAAGACCACTCGGGCTTTGGGACACTGAAGCCCCGAACGAAGCCCGAGGGCTGTTTTTCAGCGTGATCAACCCTCAAAAAGGTCTGTTCGAGCCGCCGCAAACGCTACGAACCCAATCGATTTGCCTTCGCAATTCAGCACTTCGACCTTTTTTAAATCCGCTGAGAAAATAAGAGCGTCGGGAAAATCAGAAACCAATTGAACTATCGCCGCATCGTCGATTGGGCGCCCCCGCAGCTCCAACAACTTCGGAACGAGATCATTGGCTTGCCAAGTGCAATTGCTCCACAGGCACTCTGCAAAGGGATCGCCACATTGCATTGCGACGCCGTTGGCCCCTTGTCCTGCTTCACACGCCTCCCGTTGCTCGCCTGTTATATGGTCCGTAATAGTAACACATAAGTTCCAACAGTACCCTGCGGTCGCCTGCGCGGTGGCCCCCCCTGTGCCTAGACCTTGCGCTGACGAAAGGGTTGGGACCGCAACAAAACCCGCAATGGCGAACAGGAAAAAGTGCAAGTGTTTCTTCATGACATACCTCCAATTATTTTTTGACAAACTGGCGTGGAGCCCTGGTCAGGTGATTACGAAAGATACCTGCTCGGGTCAATTGGAGCGTTGCATTTGGTCAACAAAAAAGGCAATTGGTCAAGTGTCGGATTTGTATCAAAAGGGGTGACCGCCCTGGCGTCCGAAACTGCTCTACGAAAGTGCCCAGGCACCATGCCGGTAACGATCTTGAAATTGCGGCGAAAGGTGGAGATGTCAGAATATCCCACTCTATAGGCAACACTGTCCAGCGTGCATTGAGAGTCAAACAGCAACTCGACAGCTTGCGCGACTCTCACCTCATGAACCCAACGGCTGAACGGCATGCCCACCTTTCGTTTGAACCACATCGAAAACGTACTGGGCTTCATGGTAACCAGCGCAGCCGCTGCGTCTCGGGAAACGGGAAAAAACAAATTGGACATCAAATGTTCTTTCAAACTGCGAAGCCGGGAATCAGACGAAAATGGATCCAGGGATCCGCTCGAACACCAATTTCGAATCGCCGCTTTGAGAGCCATGCGATAACCGGCCGCAACACTCTCGGGCGGGACTTTCCCCACCTCGTTCACCTCGCCAACGGGTCATCAACATCCTCAGCCTCCGCAACAGCCGATCGCAGGCGCGACTCTCTCGCATGAGGCTCAATAGTATTTAAATGAAGCAACTCCTAAGGGACGTCATGCGGCTATTCCTGTCCTAAGTTTTCAAAATCAACGATCTTGGTTGCAACGCGCACGGCGAAGTTGCGCTTCCGGAAGTAAGACGATTCACGAAGGAAAAACTTGTGGCCAAGGGAAGGGATCGGGAAGAAAACGTTGAATCGATGGCGCACTACTCCTCCTCAAAACAAGTGGGTGGCGCCCGATAATAACTTTGCGATGTGAACTTTCGCTGTCAAGAAAAAGTTCACATTGAAACAACTCGCTTTTTATCTCAAAAGAAGCTTCTCTCGGACCGGTAAATGTCAATACGTATGTATTGACATTTACCCCGAAGCGTAGAGGTTTAGGTATGGCCAAAGCCCAGCAACTCCAGATCCGCGTGTCAGCAAATGAAAAGGCAACCTTGCGACGACTTGCCTGCAAGGCGGGAATGGACCTATCGAGTTACGTGTTGGGTCGCGCATTGCCATCACCCACTCGCACACGATTCTCCAATCTCATTTCGGCTCTCAAACGCGCAGAGAGCCGAAAGCACGTATTCGCAGAAATCAACTCGTTGTTGAGCCAACTCGCCCCGGTGGAGCTCCGAGAGATTAGCGAGGAAATGGATTTCGAAGGCTTGCCTCTGTTTGAAGCAAACTATCTGGCGGCGATGATCGAGCACACGTTTCACTTGCGAGGGAAGGCTCCGCCGAGTTGGGCTAAGAGAATCCCGCCGCTTGCCGAACCCTGGTTCGCGACCGAGTTGCAGGGCCTTAGGATACACCTGCTTCGCGCATCCCCGGTTGCGTTCAAAAGGCGCAACCTGTTCATCGACTCAACGGTCGGTGATCAGGTTTGATTTGATGATCAATTGAGCGGACTGACCCGAGCCGAAATCATTCGCCTTTTTAACCTCTTAAACGCTGAGTTGGAAAAGCAGGCGAAAGAGGGAGAGGTCTACCTGGTTGGCGGCGCGGTGATGTGTCTGGCCTTCGAGGCCCGCGATTCGACAAAGGACATCGATGCCGTTTTTCGACCAACCAGAGTGATTCGAGAGGCAGCCGGACGGATAGCCGCGGAACACAACGTTGCGACCGGATGGTTAAACGACGCCGTTAAGGGTTACCTGAGCACCGACGGTGACTTTGACCCGTTTATCGACATGTGCCATCTCCGTGTGTTCATTGCGCAACCACAATATCTATTGGCGATGAAATGCGCGGCCATGCGGTTAGGAGAAGAGTTTCATGACCTGGAAGACGTGCGCTATCTACTCCGCTACCTGAATATCTCAAATTCGGAAGAGGCCATGGCCATCGTGTCCAAGTACTTCGACGAGCGGCAGCTGCAACCAAAGACTCGGCTAGCTTTGCAGGAATTGTTGGATTAGCGCCATAGCACCGTTTGGCCGTTAAGACCGGCGAGATCCGTCTTGAAATGAGGGTTACTCCTCCCCCAACTCCTCCCTTTAAATTGACTGGCCCCAGGTTGTTAGACAAGGTCGATTGAGAATCTGCGTCAATCTGCGTCAACCTGCGGCCCCCAGCCACAGATATACCCCGCCACCGCACTTGCCGCAGTGGTATACGGACTCGCAAGGTAAAGCTGCCCCGGCCCTGAACGTCCGGGAAAGTTACGATTGATTGCGCTTACGGTAACCGTCTCGGTCTCATAGGACACACCGGGCCCGGCATTGATGCATGCACCGCATGAGGGCTCAATGATATTCACTCCAACCTGTTCGAAGACTTCCAGATGCCCCTGTTCAACACAATACTTTCGAACGTCCTGAGAACCGAACTGGATAAAGCACTGAACGTGCTCGGGAATTTTTTTGCCTTGCTTCACTGCATCCCGAAACACCGCAGCGTACATGTCCATGTCGGCTTTCTTGCCACCGGTACATGAGCCGGCGTACGCGATATCAATTTTCACTTGTTCACCGAGGTCTTCGATGAAGAGGCCGTTACCTGGATCGCCAGGAAGCGCAATCATCGGTTTGAGTTCGCTGGCGTCGATTTCAATAACGTGTTCGTACTCGGCGTCCGGGTCGGAGTAAAGTCCGTCTGTTAGCGCGCGCGCATCGTCAGCGGACATTCCGCGCTCGGCCACAAGATACTCGACTACTTTTTCGTCGGGCTTCACGACACCTGTAAACGCACCGACCTCAGCGGCCATGTTTGTCATCGTTGCGCGCTCATCGACTGACAGGGCCTGCACAGCATCGCCAGCATATTCAACGATTTTTCCAATAGCGTGACCGTCACGCACGTAGGGCTGCTTCAGGATTTGAAGCATGAAATCTTTGGCCGTGATATTTGGAGAGCACTCACCGTTTACTTTGATGAGAACCGTGGGCGGCGTTTGTATTCTCACGTCTTTGGTCAGCCACGAATTAAAAATTGCCGTCGTACCAACGCCAAAAGCGATCGCACCGATTGCGCCGGCATGAGGCGTATGGGAATCACTTCCAATGATGAGGTGACCGGGCAACGCGTGATCCTCAAGAATTTTCGAATGGCAAATCGCTTCTGACCCATTGACCATTCCGTTGGCCAGGCGCGGCAATTCCCCGTAGAGTTTGATCGACTGCTCCTCAGCGAACTCTTCCTGCTTGGCTTTCAACTGCAGAGCAACGTCCAACAGACCCTGTTTCTTGCGCTCTTCGGTCATGGTGTCGGCGAGGAATGTCAGGTGATCACGGAAAAAGAAGATTGATTCAGGATCGACAACTTTCTCGTCTGCCCCAACGAGGTCGCGCCAGAAAATTGCCGACATAGGCGTCACGTACTCGTGACTAAACCTGATGTCAGTTCTCACAAAGCCTTCGTCGCCCGGTTTGACCACATCGATACCGATTTTGTTTTCGGCGAGATCGGTAACCCAATGTCGCGCCAGGATTTTTTCCGCGAGGGTCAGGGGGCGTTCCCGGGTCTGGGGTTGCGGAACCGTAACACCACCCTGCATACGAGCAACGTTGTAGGCAAACAAACCGCCGTACTCGATGATGCCGCGGGTGATTTCTCCCTCACCTGCCGTGAACTCTGAAAGCGATAACTCTTCGCCCGAGCGCAGGCGGTCAATCAACGAAAAATCGGTGCTGGTCAAAATGCCAAGGTTCTGGCAATTCTCTCGGTAAATGCGTTCGATGCTCTCGCCGATCACCAGCTTTATGCCAGCGCAAAGTTCCGCGTAAGGGGATTGCTCGCGAGAACTTCCCTTGCCTCGGCGTTTGCCCGACACCGAACACACGAAACCGCCGTCTTTGACACGACCCCTTGTTAGCGGAAACTCTTCTCCCGCCTTAAGACCCAGGTACGGGAACTCGCCCAGTGTCTGATCGAAGTAATAGCAGATGTAGGCGGGCGTGATCTCGTCGGTTGATATGTTGTCCCTCAGCTGGAGATCCGGCGTGTATTCGAGATCCTCGCCGTCAAGTTGACGGGAGATGGTTTGGGGATCAGTAGCGAGAAACAGTATGCGCCCCTGGAGAGATAACTTCTCGGGGAGTTTGTCGACCTTTCGGCTCTTCAATGATTCATTCATAAGAAACGAAAACTCACCAGAGCAGGCACACCGGGCAAGTTGGCGGTTAATATTACAGTGTGAATAAATACTTTCGTGGACTTGGGCTCTCCCTGTCGCTCATTACCGGATTGGTGGCGTGTCGTTCAACCGCCGGCGACGCCCAGGAGGCTCGGGAAGCCAATCTGGTCAGAACCGGTTCCATCCAAAACAGGCGCATGAGAGAGGCGTCGGGAGTTGCGGCGAGCCGAGTCTATCCGGGAATTTTTTGGACCCACAACGATTCGGGTGACGGGCCGTTTTTGTTTGCGATGGACGTCGAAGGCCGACTTTTGGCTTCTTTTGATGTCCGTGGGGCTCGTTCGCGAGATTGGGAGGATATCGCTCTTGGTCCGTGTCCGACAACCCAGGCCAGCTGCCTCTACATCGCCGACACCGGTGACAATCAACGAGAACGGGGCAGCGTCTCTATTTACATTGTTCCCGAACCGGATCCCTCAGCTGGAGCGCCGGACAGTGTAGTCAAGACTGCTTCAGCTCAAAGGATAAGGGTGAGGTACGGAGACGGGCACAAATACGACGTTGAGGCCATGGCGGTGGCTCCAGACGGTTCGATTACGCTTGTTTCGAAAGGCAGGAGACGCCGCTCCGGAATCATGGAGTTCCGGATCTCGGCTGCAGAGGTCGGTGAAGAAGAGGTTCAAGCTCGGGTAATTGGTCCTCTGCCGATCACGCCTATGCGCCAAATAGGCCGGTGGGTCACGGGGGCAGCCATTTCGCCGACGGGTGAGCGGTTGGTCGTGCGAACCTACACGGAACTGTATTTTTTCTCCCGCAGCCCTGATGGCCGACTTCAACAAACGCCGATGGTGTGCTGGTTGGGTGCAGCTGAACCCCAGGGCGAAGCGGTCGATTTCCTCGACGAGAACAGGGTACTGCTGGTCAGCGAGGGAGTGGGGGGCAGAGCGGGCACCATCTACGAAGCAAGTTGTCCCGAACAATAGCCGAACAAAATGGGCTATTATGTCAGAAATTCGGTTGACTCGGGTGGATTTGCTGAAAAAACTGGCTTTGCACGGTCCCGTTTCGTACCTTTTCACCGCACGCCAAGCCCATGAGGTAATTCTGGAACTCCCGTCGTCACACATTGTCCCTATTAGCTGGCTCAAAGCCAACGCATCCCCCTCAATTTGCTGGAGAATGGCCCGAGACGTTATACCGCGGGATTATGTATTCGAAGAAGAGATGGACGGGCTGCTTGATGCGGTAAACAACTCAAAGACCGTTGTACAAATCGCGAAGAAACAGCGAGATTCCGGACTTTGGGCGAGAAATATGCTCGAGTTGGCGGCATCAAAGACCACCGGGGCGACCGGAATAGGGACCATTCACCAGTACAGACGGCTTCTAGAACTCGGTGTCGGACCGGACCATAGGACGATTCGCCGGTCCAATCGTTGGCTTTTCCGTCTGTTGTCGCGAGATAACGATCCCGCCCTCTTTTTCGAAAACAAAAAATCAGCTCAAACCTATGAGGGCGTCGACATCTGGTTCCGGGGAGTGCTGCGACAAGCGGCCACGTGTGCGTTGGCTCACGGCGGCCTGGATCAAGATCCGCGAGTCCGCGGTTCAGCACATACCATTGCCACAGATATCTCGCGGTTTTTGAGAGACGACATGGCCGACGATCCGCTGGAAAAGAGGGGATCTAAGACAGTTCTCAAAGAGGGAGCCAACCCGCCTACAATTTTTTCGGTCGCGATGGTGTCCTACTTAGCCTCTTTTCAAAAAGAGAGGGCCGGTTTTGTCGACCGCCTTGGGCAGTTCCTTGGCAGACCGGCGCCGAAAAAGTCCTATTGCCTACAATTCGGGCGAAAGACTTTCGCGCCAACTTATTACATCCTGGGTGAGCCGCTGGCAGCTGACAGTGCGGGCCATCCAAAAGACCTACCCTTCGCTCTCCACTGGTTAGAGGTGTTGGCCCGGCTTGGAGCGCTAGAGTACTCGGCAGTCGGGACCAGAATTCTTATGCGCCTGCTGAAGGAATGCGATGAGGGAGTCTGGAATCCACCGAAACTGCCCCGCAATTTTTCACCGAGTCCGTCGAAACTCGGTAGCTTCTACTATCCCATTGAAGAGAGTGCGGGTTCTTCGAAACAGCGGCGAACAGACGTCACCTTCCGATTGGCCCTGATCGCGAAACACCTTGGCTGGGAACTTGAGTTCAATTAGCCCGTTGTTGATTTAAAGCGCCGTTCTTCTTATCATCGTGGTAGTTGTAGTCACTCATACCACGATGTCAGACCTCGATCTTACGCCATTTGGCTTCACCCCGACCGAAAACTCGGTCTATCGGGCCCTTATTGAATTAGGACCCTCGGGAGGTTATCCCCTTTCCAATGCCCTGGGGATCGCTAGAGCCAATACTTACCAGGCTCTAAAGGGGCTTGTGGGTAAGGAGGCGGCGGTCTTAGTGCAGGAGAAACCTGCCGAATATCGGGCAATAAGCCCTGAAGCTCTTTACGCCAAGATCGTCAACAAACAGGCACAGCTGCTGGGAGACCTGGAGGACCAGATCGCCGCAAGCTCGGGTGCATCCGAGCCGTCAATAACGCCAATCGACACGCAACGCTCGTTCGTTCAAATGGTGCTTAGAGATGCCGCCCGTGCCACAGACAACGTAACGTTTGTTGGCGAATCCGGTGTTATCCAGAAACTCGCCCCGGCGTGGCGAAAGAGGGTAGTCGATCGGCACCAGTCGGCAATCTGGTGCGTTGGGGAATGGGATGGCCCCGATGACCTTGAAATAACCGGAAGGATTGAACCGGATAGGCTGGTGACACTAATCGGACACAAAGCCGGTCTGTACCATAACGGAAAAACAACGATGGTATTTGGGTTAGCTGAGCCGGGCGCGGGAGGATACTGGACAGACGAGCCGCTTCTTTCGGGTTTGGTGGCGGCAGCCATTAGGACGATAGTCGAGGATTGACGGCTGTGCCATATACGCTATAATCAACCAACCGGTTGGTTGAAATGGCTAAAAACACACGTAACACCAGAGCCCTCATAAGAAAAGCTGCACGTGGCGAGTTCGCGAAGTTTGGGTTTTCCGGCGCCCGGGTTGCCCGGATTTCCCGCACTGCTGGAGTCAATAAACAGTTAATATTCTATTACTTTGACTCCAAGGACGGGCTTTTCCAGGCCGTCATGAATGGCGCTCGAGATGAGCTGACCCGTGCGGCAAAAACCGCCGCTGGTGACGGCGAGCATTTCAGAAAAAGTTTTGAAGGTCTTTTCCATTCGCTGTTGGCATCGCACGAACTCACCAGAATCCTCCTATTCGGAACATCTGAAGACGCCAGTCAGAGAAACGACATCCTGAACCACCTGGCACGATTGCTGTCGGAAAGCATTTCACTGGGACAGGGACTCGGGCACCACCGAGATGACGTAGATCCCGACATTGTGGCTCGCCAGGCAGTCCTACTTCTGGTGGGCTACTTCGCTGCCGGGCTTCCAGTTCTGGGAAAAGATGCCCTTCCAGCCGAATGGCTCAAAACCACGATCTCCATGCTCAACGGTTGGCTAACCTGGTAATCGTGGAACGCACGATTGATTGGTGGGTGTCCAGTTAACACCCACCATCGTTGAGGTCTGGCTTGTCCAGCGCAACTCTTAAGACATCCCGCAAGCAATCCACTCCAATTACCTGTATTTTTTTTCGCTCGTCCTCGGAAATATCTTCGACGTGGGCAACGTTCTCCTGAGGCAGCACCACGGTGGTAATTCCCGCTCGAATGGCGCCGAGCACTTTTTCCTTGACTCCGCCAATCGGCAGCACACGACCCGACAGCGTTATCTCTCCGGTCATGGCCAGGTCGTGACGCACCGGATTGCCGGACAGGGCGCTGACCAGAGCCGTCGCCATAGTCACTCCAGCCGAAGGCCCATCTTTGGGAACTGCACCCTGCGGCACGTGAATGTGTACATCGAGAGCGGCGAAAATACCCGGGTCGATTCCCAGGTCTTCGGCGTGCGTTTTTGCATATGTCAACACCGCCTGGGCAGATTCTTTCATTACGTCACCCAGTTGGCCGGTTAAGACCAGTTCGCCCTTGCCGTTTGTTACCGAAACTTCAACGAACATTATGTCTCCACCAACGGGCGTGTAATACATCCCGCTGGCGATTCCAACCTGATCAATCTCAAACGCCCTTTCCGGGCTGACTTTCTGGCGACCTAAAAGACCGGACACATCGTCCGGGCTGACCTCAACGGTTTCCTCTTCTCCGGAAGCGATTTTGCGGGCCACCTTTCGGGCTACCCTGCCTATCTCTCGCTCAAGCTGCCGAACGCCTGCCTCTCTTGTGTACTTAGAGATAATCGTTTTCACCGTACCATCGCTGAAATCCAACTGCTTTTCGGTTAACCCCGCGTCAGAAAGCTGTCGCTTGACCAGGTACCGTCGACTGATCTCCAATTTTTCTTGCTCTGTGTAACCCAAAAACTCGACGACCTCCATACGATCCAACAACGGTGCCGGAATCGAGTCATGGATGTTCGACGTCGCGACAAAAAGAACCTCCGAGAGGTCGAAGGGAATCCCGAGGTAATGGTCTACGAAAGAATCGTTCTGAGCCGGGTCGAGGACCTCCAAAAGAGCAGATGCAGGATCACCCTGGAATGACACTCCGAGTTTATCCAGCTCGTCGAGAAGGAAAACAGGATTCCTGGCTCCGGCGGTTTTCATTCCCTGGATAATCCTCCCGGGCATCGCACCTACGTAGGTGCGGCGGTGTCCCCTGATATCCGCCTCGTCGCGCGCTCCACCGAGGGAGATTCGCACGTACTCGCGACCCATGGCCCTGGCGATGGATTTAGCAATCGAGGTTTTCCCTACACCCGGGGGACCGATAAAAAGCATGGTCGGGTTACGGGTCCCTTTGTCGTCCTCGTTTCCAGGCACATCGGAGTCGGCGTCGCCCACCGAGTTTCTAAGCTGCCTCACGGCAAGAAACTCCAGCACCCGATCTTTTACATCTTGAAGACCGTAATGATCTTCATTGAGAACCTCTTCGGCTTTTTTCAGATCGAAGTGCTCCTCCGACCTCTCATTCCATGGAAGCTCGGCTACGGTTTCGAGATAGGTCCTAATCACCTGTCCCTCCATCGACTCCCGAGATGCTCGCCGCAGTCGACCCAGTTCTCGATCGACTTCTTTTCTCGCTGCCTCTGGTAGATCCAACTCCGACAGGCGCTCCTCCAACTCGTCGGATTGCGATTCGTCTTCGTCGTCCCCTAGTTCTTTTCGAATAGCTTTTAGCTGCTCGCGCAGATACATCTCTCTTTGGCGCTGACCAATTTCTTCTTGAACAGCAACTTTGATGTCTTCCTGCGCGTCCAGAAGTTCCAACTGCCGTTGGACGTGTGTCAACACCCTTCGAAGCCTCTCCTCAACGCTCACGACTTCCAGCAACCCCTGCCTGTCTGTGGCCGCAAGGTCCAGGTAACCGGCAACGAGGTCAGCCAGGGAACCGGGATCGTCGACGCTGTCCAGGACTTGATCCACTACCTCTTCGGCCAGTCCAGTACGCTGGCCCAGTTCGGATGCGCGCTCCCGAACCTCTCTGTGAAGCGCTAGAAAACCTGCGTCCTCAGGATCATTTGGATGAAGGTCGGCAACTTCCTCGATAACCGCTTCGAGATAACCGTCGACTTCAGAATACTGGAGAATTCGGCCGCGATATTCGCCATGAAGCAAGAGTTGGACGCCACCAAGTCCGCGCTGCAGCTGACCAATACGAGAAACGGTCCCGACCTGGTAGAGACCCTCGGCTCGCACCGCTTCCACATTTTCTCTTTGCGACACCGCCATAATAAACCGATCCTCGGTTTTCATCACCGCTTCGATCGCTCGCAAGGTGCCGGGCCGACCGGCGCCGATCGGGGTAGCAACTCCGGGGAAGAGAACCACCTCTCGCAGAGGTAGTACAGGCAGCCTTATGCGCTTCACGTTTTTATCAGTCATAATGTATTATTCAGTGAATCCGAACCACAGCTTCAACGTAAGGTGAAAAGTCCAGTAAGAGCCGACAGGTGAGCATCACTCATGCCAGACGTACCTACCACGTTTTGCGCCAAAATGTCGGACAAAACGTATTGCGGTTCAAATTGCAACGTAGTGGGTGGCGAAATGACAGGAAACCAGAAAGACGACCTACACGGTCCTTGCCTGGGAGAGAACATCAAGGAGTTCTTCCTCGGACAGGTTTTCCAGTGTTCCTACGGTCAACGTGGTTTCGCGAACCAGACCGCCAGCCACATCAGTGCAAGAGAAACGAATTATGTCGTGGGGCGCCAGCAGCGCGTCGGGCTTGTCTGTAGGAGACAAAATCCCTGAAGTACGTCCGATTTTTTCGGCCAGCCACTCGCGGCCTTCGCTATCATGTACATGAACCATACGGCTACCTCAGATTACAGCCTCTTGCCTTGACGGGCAGGGTATCGTTAATCTACCCGCGCAGGTCCCTGGGGAATATATGACTGACGGACAAGATCAAATCATAGCTACCCGCCTCGCTGAGGCGGTTAAAGACTCCTTTACGCTCGAAGGCGAAATTGGCCGTGGCGGAATGGGTGTAGTCTTTTCTGCTCGCGACATTAGCCTCCAGAGGCGTGTCGCAATCAAAGTCCTTCCCCCAGATTTAGCGTTTCGGGAGGATATCCGCCAGAGGTTCACCCAGGAAGCTCAGGTTGCGGCTCGTTTGCAGCATCCCCACATAGTACCGATTCACGGTGTCGGATCCGAGTCAAACCTCGTGTGGTTTGTGATGGGGTACGTAGATGGAGAATCGCTCGGCCAGCGTCTGCGCCGCCGCAAGCAGCTGCCGGTCGAGGAAGCCAGGCGAATAATGAAAGAAACTGCCGACGCGCTTGGCATGGCCCATTCCCAGGGCGTTATTCACCGCGACATCAAGCCGGACAACATTCTACTCGAAGGTACCAGGCGCCGCGTAATGGTAACCGATTTCGGAATCGCGAAAGCACTGACCGACTCAGGGTCCGGCCTTACCGGGACCGGGGTAGCGATCGGTACGCCCACCTACATGAGCCCCGAACAAGCGGCAGGCGAAGGTGAGATGGATGCGCGTAGTGATCTCTACTCGCTCGGTGTTGTCGCGTATGAAATGATCACCGGGTCACCACCATTCCAGGCTCCGACCGTCCCAGGCATTCTGGTTAAACAAATCACCGAAGCGCCACCCGACATTATCAAACGTCGTCCGGAGTGCCCCGAAGAACTGGCCGCTACGATTCACAGGGCGCTTGAAAAAGACCCCGGCGAACGTTGGGCGACCGCTGAAGCACTCAGGCGAGCTCTGGAATCCAGGTCTTCGGGACCGTACAAACCCCGGCGTTCCTCTTCGGTACCCCGCCGCAGCAGTACGTCCCGCCTGCCCGCCAGAGACTCCGCGAACCGGAAGGGTCGCCTTAGCCAGGAGAGGCCATCGCGATCCAGAAGCCGTCGGGACGCAGCGCATCACTCAGCACGCAATGAGAGAGCCAAAGACTTAGTCCGCAGAAGTCGGAGTGCGCCGAAACCGGTTAAGCCCAAAGAGGAAGATGGCGAACCAAAACTGGTAAGAACGTTCCGAGGGCAATTTGCTTCATATGTATCGGTCAACGGATGTTTGATGTTGATCAATGTCATGACTGGCCTGGCCGACCCCTGGTTCCTGATTCCAGCTGGCTTCTGGGGAATTGGGATCGCCTCATCGTACGGCAAACTCTGGTCCGCGGGTTACAGCTGGCGCGACGTCATCTATCGGCCACCGGCTGCAGACGCGATTGAGGGGGGTCCCACATCCGTTGCGACGCCTAAGAGAAGACTGAAGGTCCCCGAACCGTCGACAGGAGAGTTTGGGCAGTTAGCAGTTCAAATGCGTCAGATGCAGAAGGATCGTGACGCAATCATACAGATCCATGGCAAGCTCGACGCATCAGAAAGGGGAATGCTCCCCGAGGTTCTCGATACGGTCGACAAGCTGTACAAACGGGCTGTAACGCTTGGAACAACCCTGCAACAAATGGACGAAGGTGTCGACGTAAAGGCCCTCAAGGACATCGAGATGCGGATCGAATCAGCCCGCGCTGGAACCGACGCTGATGAACAGTCTGAAGCCAACCGCCATCTGTCTTTGCTGGAGGGCCAACGCGAGTCGCTCCAAAAGTTGGTGAGTCGAAAAACCTCGGTTGAAGATCAATTCCAATCCTGCGTTCTAGCGGTCCAAACAGTGCGTTTCGACATGTTGCGCTTGCGGTCGGCGGGAGTAGACAACGTGTTAAGCGATCTAACCCGGGCAACCCAGCAGGCAGAGGCGTTGTCGATCGACATTAACGCTGCGATCGGCGCCGCAGGCGAGATCAGGGAAGCTATAGGTAAGAAGTCAGACGTGGGAAGTTAGACACAACCCACCATCGGTCTTTCTAGCTTCTAACTGTCAACTTGGTCTTCTCACTTAGTATTTATATATTTCCCTGATAGCAGCTTCCACATCGCGGGTCTGCGGCAGAATCGCATCCTCCAATTCAGGCGAGTAAGCCACAAACGTATCGGTTGACGCAACTCTTTTTACCGGTGCGTCGAGCCAGGTAAAATGTTCGTCAGAAATTCGAGCGGCAATTTCCGCACCGTAGCCCCAGGACATTGAGTCTTCGTGAACAACAATCACTTTGTTCGTCTTTTTCACCGATATCGCTATCGCCTCCCAGTCCACCGGAGAAAGTGAACGCAGGTCGATAACCTCAACGTCGATTCCTTCTTCTTCCGCCAGCTTCTGGGCCGCCGTAAAGGACCGTTGCACTGTGGCGCCATAGGTAATCACTGTAAGGTCTTTACCCTCACGTACCGTGCGAGCCTTGCCCAGAGGAACCATGAAGCCTGGTCCCGGATAGGCCGCTTTGTTGTAGGTCTGTCGGTAGAGGTGTTTGTGCTCAAGAACGATCACCGGGTCATCACATCTGATGGCCGTTCTGAGCAGGCCTGCGGCATCCATCGCGTTGGACGGACAAACAACCCTTAACCCGGGAATGCCCGTGAACAACGCGGCCCCGGTTTGAGAATGATAAATCGCCCCACCTTTCAGATAGCCGCCGTACGTGACGCGGATAACCACCGGGGCGCTAAAGTCGTTGTTGCTTCTCCAGCGAATTGTTGCGAGTTCGTTTCGGATCTGGTGATAGGCGGGCCAGATGTAATCAAAAAACTGGATCTCAACGACAGGCCTAATCCCCCGCGTTGCTAACCCAAGGGCCCTCCCCACTATATTCGCTTCTGCCAGGGGAGTGTTGTAAACCCTCTCCCCACCAAATCGTTTCTGCAGGCCCCAGGTCACCTTGAAGACACCGCCTTTACCCTTAACATCTTCGACGTGCTCCTCGTTGGAACAGTCAGCCACATCTTCACCGAAGATCACGACTTTCGGATCGCGCTCCATTTCGTCGGCCATGCACCTGTTGAGGAGGTCCACCATAGTGGTGGGGTTGCCGTCAAACTGGGGGTCATCTTCGGTATCGAACTGCTCCGCGGTTGGATCCACATCGGGCGAGTAAACGTAGTTGTATATCGTATCGAGAGCGGGCTGAGGCGAGGTCAGCGCCAGGTCCGTAGCCAGTTGAATTTCGTCAACAACTTCCTCTTTGATAGATTCGATTTCTTCGGGAGTCGCCACGCCTTCGTTCAACAATCGAGCCGGAAACGTTGTCAGCGGGTCGCGAGTCATTTCTTCGTCGCGTTCTGCCGCGGACTTGTAATGCACCTCATCGTCCGAAAGTGAGTGGGAGTAAGGCCGGATGACATGAGCGTGCACGAGCGCGGGTCCTTTGCGAGATCTGCAATAGTTTGCCGCTCTGGTGAAGGCATCGTACGAAGCCAGAGGATCACATCCGTCAACCTCTTCAACATGTAACCCCGGAAACCCCTGCACTAGCTTCGAAATCGAACCGCCAGGTGTTTGCACTTTGACCGGCGTCGAAATGGCCCAGCCATTGTCCTCAATCAGAAAAACAACCGGAAGTCGCAGCGTGCAAGCAGAGTTCAACGCTTCCCAAAATTCTCCTTCGCTGGTGGTGCCATCACCCGAAGAAACGAAAGCAACCTCGTCATGCTTGATATGCCTGTCGGCGTCTGTGATCGCCTCGATACGATGGTATTTGGACCACGCCTCCGCGCAACCGACCGCGTTCAAGAATTGAGTGCCCGTGGGACTGGAGGACGAGACGATATTCAGGGCTTTGTGACCCCAGTGCGATGGCATCTGGCGGCCTCCGGAATTGGGGTCGTCGGCGGCCGCAACAGCCGATAACAACATTTCGGTGGCAGTCATACCGAGAGCCAGGCACAGGGCCCGATCACGATAGTAGGGGTAGAACCAGTCGTAGGTGGGCTTTAGGACTTTTCCGGCGGCGACCAGTACTGCTTCGTGTCCAGCACCTGAAATCTGGAAGAAGATCTTGTTCTGGCGTTTCAGTTGGATCTCTCGATCGTCCAACCCCCGAGAAAGCAACATCGTCCGGTAGATGTCCAGTAAATCTTGTTTGGCCAGCTTGGATGAAGCGGGACGGGTCGTTTTGGTCTTAGGTTTGATGTCTGTAGGCATCCGGTAAAATTATCCCAAAAGAAGAAAGACGGGAGGGGCACTGCGACCCTGCCATACACTTTAACGTGGTCTTACAATTTTCCTCAACATGTTTATTTTCTCGAGCGCAGCTTCGCCGGAAGGTCGGGGCTCTTCCGCGGGGATTTCCAAGGCCTCTCTGATATCCAACAGGACCTCCAGCAACAACTGCTCCCGTTGATACGACGAATCAAGATCGGCCATCCGAGCAGCGTCATCCGTTTCTTTGGCACGCTCGTAGGCTTCCCGAAAAATGGTGTCCAGGTTGTTCATGACCCTGTCGCGTGGTCTGCCCGCCATTATTCTCTACCTCTCTCCCTGTTCAGCCAGGTTTAAGAACACCATTCCGCTGGGTACCTTAGGGATGAAATAGGTCGCCTTCTGGGGCATTACCGCCCCTGCATCCGCAACTCTCACCACTTCTTCTACACCAGTAGCCCGCACAATCACGGCCAGGGAACTGCCGGCAGCCAGTTTTTGCTCAACCTCGTCAGCGCTGGCCGAGTAACTAATTGTCGCGTCGGAGAGTTCCTTTAAGGGATCAACAACCAACGCGTCGACTCGAGCTATATCCAGGCTCGCTACCGCACTATCTCTCGATTCGGTGAAGTCTGAGATGTCGGCATCCGGCTTCATTTCACAGAGAACCTTTTCACCCCCTGACAGCGAAACTACGCAGGCGGTAGAATTCGACGACGCAATTGCGGTTGTTGGTGTCTCGCCTGCAGCAAGAGCGCGCATATTGAAGCGCCCGTTCAAAAGCATTTCGACGTCATTCCGAGAAACACTCGACCCATCCAGAACTCGGTGCGTCGGAAGCACAATCAAACCAGGGTCCCCAAGAGGAACTATCAAAGCAAGCGTTCTCGTCGCCGACGGTTCTTCATCACGGTACGCCCAGCCCGTCTCGAAACGATGATGACCGTCAGCTATGTAGATGTGGGTGGTCCCGGCACTGGACGCTATTTGAGCCCCGAGGTCGCCGTCGACAATCCACAGCTCAACGCCTACTCCTTCCAACTCAGTGCGTACATCGGGGTCGGCTGACGTTGCGGACGCCAGAAGATCTTTGAGGCTACCGTCGCGGTCGGGTGCCAGGAAGAATAGAGACTCGCACATCGTTCGAGTACTCCGGAGTAGCGCCAGCCGATCTTCCTTCACATGTGAATGTGTTTTTTCGTGTGGCCGCACACGTCCGGTTTCATATGGTTCAACCGAGACGCCGGCAATAACACCCGTTCTGGCGTGAGTCACTCCGTGGACTTGATATGTTTGTCGCAGCACGTAAACCGACTCGCCCGGATCCCGCACAATCACTCCGCTGGCTCGCCAATCGTCCAGGATCGACGCAGCGGTGGCGTAGGGATCAGAACCTCCGGGAAGGGTCACGCAAACAACGTTTTTCCTGTTCGTCGACGCCAGGCGCTCTCTTTTTTCCGGTGATATCACGTCGTATGGAGGGGAGATGAGATCGCTCATTTGATCCGGAGAGGAATAGCGTTCCCCAAAAAACGGTGCTACGAGTGGTTGCATTTGTTCTATTCCCATGTTTTTCCAGCGATGATCGCTTCGTTCAAAAAACGCTGATACGACTCAAGCCGCATTTTCGATATCCGACCGGCTTCCACGGCCTCGTGAACAGCGCAGTCAGGTTCCTTCCCATGTCTACAATCGTCGAACCGACATGATTGAGAAGCCTGCTCAATTTCGGGGAAAGCTCCGTTGACCGAATTTGGTTCGATTCCCCAGAGCCCGATATCCCGCAAGCCAGGTGTGTCGACTACGAACCCGCCGGCATGTAGAGGAAACATTTCCGGCGAAACCGTAGTGTGACGTCCAGCACCCGACTTCTTGCTGACCTCTCCGGTGCGCAAACTAAGTCCCGGTTGTACCGCGTTTAGCAGGGTGGACTTTCCCACACCGGTAGGCCCGGTAAAGAGCGAAATTTTTCCCTTCAAGGATAAAGATAGCTCCTCTATACCACGACCATCGCTAGCGCATGTCATGATCGTTTTGTATCCGGTTTCGCGGTAAACATTGATCAGATCCTCTGAATCGGCGGCCAGGTCAATTTTGTTAATAACAACGGTCACCGGTAGGCGGCTTGCTTCCGCCACAACTACAAATCGGTCCATCATGTGTTGATCCCACGTGGGTGACGCTGCTGCACCAACGGCCATGACCTGATCCAGGTTAGCGGCCACCTCCCGTACACCCCGCGATTTTCCCGGACTGCGTCGCTGCAACAGTGACGTGCGATCCACAATCGCTTCGATGGTGTTGTTGCCGTCCTCATCTTCGTCGAAAAAGACTCGGTCACCAACGAGGACTTTGGTAGCAGACCTGTGTTTTAGCCGCCCCCTCAAAGAAGCATCAACAAGTTTGCCCTCCACCCACAGACGATAAAGTCCGCCGGATCTGGAGAGAACTACCCCTTCAGTAGACAATTACCACTCCGCTCGCTCCGACGCACAGTCAATCGCAATGTCCAAATGCTCCTTTACGTCGTGAAGACTGAGATCGCACAAAAGGGCCTCGACTTCAACAGCGGAGGCCGCAAAGAACAAATAATCGGTCTCGACATGACCGACCGGGGCATCCCCCTGGTCGGACCACCGCAGGTACATCAAGGCCGCACCGTACCCCTCAGGGCCAGGGTCGTCGGACAACAGAATCGAAACGGAGTAGGCTTTGCCATCTTTGCCTTCAAAAGCGGGCGGACGCTCGTGAAGATCAAAATATCCGCCAAGCGTTTTCTCGTCCCTCACCGTCCCCGCACCGACTCCTTGATCACGTTGCCGACGATGAAGGCGATGTTGGCCGGGCGTTCGGCAAGACGCCGCATGAGGTACGGGTACCATTGCGTTCCATAGGGCACGTAGACGCGGACGTTGTAACCTTCTGATCTCAGCTGCGTTTGGAGGTCCCGCCTGACTCCGTAAAGCATCTGAAACTCGAACCGGTCAGGCGAAATGTTTTTCGCTTTCGCGAAACGCTTCGCGTGTTCGATCATGACTTCGTCATGCGTGGCCATTGCCGGGTAGTTGCCCCTTTCGAGGAGAACATCCGTCAGATTACAGTACGCGTCGTCAACGTCTTGTTTCTTTGGGTAGGCAACCGACTCGGGTTCGGCGTAGGCACCTTTGACCAGTCGAACCCGGGAACGTGTTTTCACAAGCTTTTCTATATCCGCAGGCGAACGATAAAGGCAGGTCTGAATTACAGCGCCAACAAGATCGCCATAGTCTGCAGCTAGCTCTTCGAAGATCTCAAGAGTGCGATCCGTATAGGTCGCATTCTCCATATCGAGCCGAACGAACGTATCGTATTTTTTTGCAACCTCCATCAACTTCCTGAGGTTGGCTCTGCAAAATTCCTCGTCGACATCCAGTCCCATCTGCGTTGGCTTGATGGACACATTGGCGTCCAATCCTTCGGCGTGGATCCGGTCAAGGATCTCCACCACTTCCTCACGGGACTGTTCGGCCTCTTCCCTGGTCGACACGCTCTCCCCGAGCAGGTCAAGGGTTGCCGTTAAGCCTGCGGCGTTGGATTTCTTAACAGCTTCAATGGCGGTTTCAAGCGTCTCACCGGCCACAAAACGGGATGCGAATTTTCCAGCGAGACTGTTGTTTTTTATGAAATTGAAAATCCCTGGTTGTTCGCTCAACCAGAGGAGGCTGCTTCGCAACAAAAGATTCTCCTGAATGACATTTGAAGGACCCTTCGGTCAGTCCTTTTTGTTCTCGTAAAACCCACTGTCGGATTCTACTTGCTCTTTGATGCATAGCGCTGCCTTGAAACGTTCACCGTGGTTGGCTTCAAGGGCCGTCAGCACCTCGATCACCCTGGAAGCGCCCAAAGTGTCCATATAACGTAATGGGCCACCAAGAAAAGGCGGATACCCGATCCCAAAGATGGCTCCGATGTCGCCATCTCGGGCCGACCTAACCACACTTTCCTGGTGTGCCAGAGCGGCTTCGTTCAACATCGAGAAGACCAGGCGTTCCCGCACCTCCTCCGCGCTGGGACCTGTTGAAGGGCGACTGCCAAATATCTCATAAACCGACTCGTCAACGCCCTTTTTCTTCCCCTTTTCGTATAAGAAGAAGCCCTTGCCGTTCTTTCGCCCCAATCGCCCGGCGTCAACAAGCTTCTGGATACCCGCCACAGGTTTCATTCTGTCACCGAAGGCTCCATGCATCACTCCCGAGGCCTTAACTCCCACGTCGAGTCCAACTTCCTCAAGCAATGTGATCGGTCCAACTGGAAAACCAAACTCCACCATGGATTGGTCAAGATCTTCTATCAACGCCCCCTCTTCAAGCAACTTCCCGGCCTCATTCATATATGGAGAAAGAATCCTGTTAACCCAAAATCCCGGTCGATCCTTTACCACGATGACGGTTTTTCCCAGCCGACGACCGTATGCTACCGAGGTCGCCGTCACCTGAGCAGACGTTTGCTGGGTAACGATCACTTCAAGGAGAGGCATCTTCTCAACCGGGGAAAAGAAATGCATCCCGATAACCCGCTCAGGGTTGGCAACCGCACTGGCAATCTCAGCGATCTGAATGGTGCTGGTGTTTGAGGCCAGAATGCAGTCGGCCTTGGTCTTCTCTTCCAGCGTTTTGAATACTTCCTGTTTCACCTTCAGGTCTTCAAACACCGCTTCGATTACCAGATCTACTCGCTTGAACCCCGACCAATCTGTCGTGCCGGAAACCAGATCAGATAAGTCACGGTGCTCGTGTTTGGACAATCTACGTCGTTTGAGACGCTTCCTGAATTCGGCGCGCGCATGCCCCAATCCGGTTCCGATTCTGTCCCAACTCGATTCCTGGAACCGCACATCTGATCCGGCCTTGAGAGCGGCCACTGTTCCGATTCCGGCGCCCATAAACCCGGCACCAACCACGCCGAGCGCGTTTACCTTCCCGGGAACCACGTCGCCTTCGACACCAAGATCTTTTTTCAGTGCAGTAGTAGCAAAGAATATCTGCACGAGGTGCCTCGAAACATCACCCATAGCGAGGATGGCAAAATGATCGGCCTCGCGTGCCAACCCCGCCTTCAACCCATCAGAAAGTCCCGTAGAGACGGCATCAATCGCAGCCAGAGGAGCAGGGTAATTACCTCGAGTTTTCTTGAGCACCTGCTTACGGGCCAGGGCGAACACAAGGCGTCGACCCGGAGATGTCCCTTCCAAAACAAAGCCGACCAGGCCAGCGGACTTTCTCTTTGGTTTCCAGCCGCCGGCAAGTTTTTTGGCTGCCTTGATGGCCACCGTTTCCAGTTCGGCCGGGTGAACGAGGTCGTCAACGAGTCCGAGCCTCCTGGCTTTTTTTGCGTCAACCGATTTGCCTGCGAGGATGATATCCAGCGCGGCCCGGACCCCGATCAATCGGGGCAGTCGCTGACACCCGCCAGCGGCAGGAATAATTCCGATTTGGATTTCAGGAAGGCCCAGAGATGTCTTCGGGTTATTGGTGGCGATGCGATAAGAACACGCCAATGCCGACTCCAGCCCACCACCCAGGCAGGCTCCGTTAATCGCGGCGACAACAGGTTTCCCAATGTTCTCAAACTGGTTAATCAACTGTTGGCCGGTCTGAACAAGGCGGCGTGCGGATTCCAGAGTCCTGAGGGCGACGAACTCCTCTATATCTGCGCCGGCAATGAAATTGTCTTTCTTGCCGGAAATGAACACGGCCGCCTTGAGCGAGTTGTCGGACCGCAACGTCCGGAAAACTTCCTCAATTTCATCACGAACGCCGCTGGTGATTTTGTTAACCGGCTCGCCCGGAAGGTCCAGGGTAACGACAAGCACCTCGTCGACCGAGCGGATTTGGATGGCTGCCATCAGGACCTTTCCAGAACCATCGCGAAGCCCATCCCGCCGGCTGCGCACACCGAGATCAGTCCGAATTGCGCATTGCGCCTTCGCATTTCATTTGCGAGCGTCGTTGTGATCCGGGCACCAGTTGCACCAAAGGGATGACCAATAGAGATCGATCCCCCCATGACGTTTAGGATATCCCAATTCATTTCACCTACCGCCTCGCTGCGCCCCAACCTCTCCTGAGCAAACTTCTTCGATTCGAATGCCTGGATATTAGAAAGTACCTGGGCAGCAAACGCTTCGTGCATCTCAATTAGATCAAGATCTTTCCAAGTAATCCCGGCTCGGTCGAGAGCTTTGGGGACAGCAAACGCGGGCCCTTGAAGAAGTTGTTCTCCCGGGTCGAGCGCGGCTTCTGCATAAGACCTAATAAAAGCGATCGGTTCATATCCATTGGCTCGGGCCACGTCCTCGCCCATCAACAGCACTGCCGCTCCACCATCTGTGAGAGGAGATGCGTTGCCAGCCGTAACCGAGCCATGTTTTCTGTCGAATACCGGTCTCAATGATGCCATCTTCTCAAGAGTGGAATCGGATCGCACCCCGTTGTCCCTTTTTACAACACCCGAGCGCACAGCGATCGGCGCTATTTCGGACATCAGCCTTCCGTCTTCGGTTCCGGCGTGGGCATTCGTGTGTGACCGCAATGCAAACTTGTCTTGATCCTCTCGACGAATGCCGTTCAGCTTGGCCATCTTTTCAGCGGACTGACCCATCGACTCGCCGGTAGAAGGCTCTGCGATTGCGGGCGCGACGGGCACCAGGTCCCGTGGACGAATTCGAGAGAGGAGGCCAACCCGGGCCCCAACAGTTTTGGCTTTGGAGAGAGCAACCAGAGTTTCACTGAATCTCCGCGAGTGCAGGATAGGAATATCTGACAGACTCTCGGCACCACCAGCCATAACCACATTGGCGTAGCCCAGAGTTATCTGGTTGTGTCCCTGCACAATCGCGGCGTTAGATGAAGCACAAGCCCGATTAATCGAGGCGGCGGGGATGTGTTTAGGAAACTGCGGAAGAAGACTGACTTCGCGAGCCAGGTTAGGCATCAACGGACTGGCCACGACCTGACCGAAATACATCTCGTCGACTATATCGGTGTTTAGCTCGGCCCGATGGACTAGCTCCGCCGCTGCGTGTCGCGCGAGATCAACACCGGACAGGTCTTTGAGAACTGTACCTGATTTACAAAACGGAGTGCGGCAACCGGCGACGATTGCCACCCTGCGTGTGTTAATTGTCCTTACTCCGGTCGCCTGGCAAACGCACTGGCGGCGGCCATTGGTTGGCCATCAACCATCTCCAGTACATCTCGCCCGAGAATGAGGTCAAAAGGCTCCATCAGCCGGGGCAACTCCCCAGACTTGAGAAGGTGGTCATCCGAGGTGGGCCCCCAACCCTGACCGCGCTGCCATTCCGTGAATGTCTCGCAGATAAAATACCCGCCTGGTTTTACGGCGTTCTTGAAATCGTCCCAACGATTGCGATCCAGGTAGTTGAACACCGCCACCATGTCGTAGTGCGCAGGTTCGAGCTGGTATGTTTCGAGGTCTTCGACAAGCCACTGCACATTGTGATTCTTGCTGGCGCAGTACTCCTGAGCTTCCTTGAAACGCGAAGGATCCTTATCTATGGATGTGACGTAGCACCCCCGTGCTGCGGCTGCGACGGAATGTCGGCCCTTGCCACAGGCCAGATCGAGGACTCGCATTCCGGGTTTTAATACGTGGCTATGCCACATGAACCAGGTGCTTGGTCTTGAGATTTTGATGTCAGACAACCAAAAAGACTCCTATTTTTCTATAAAAACCCGTAGAGCGAACCTGGTCGAAATGACCTCGCACCCGGTCGACCTTCTTGTTATCGGCGCCGGCATAACTGGAGCCGGTATTGCGCGGGATGCCGCTATGCGAGGCCTCCGCACTGCGATCATCGACCAGTTCGACTTCGCATCGGGTACCAGCTCAAAGTCATCACGCCTAGTACACGGTGGCTTACGCTATCTCGAGATGGGTGACCTCAAACTGGTTTTCGAAGCCAGCGCCGAACGCAAAACTCTTCTGCGGATCGCCCCACATCTTGTCCACCCCAGGTCTTTCGTTTTCCCTGTCTTCAAAACTAGTAGAGTTCCCAGGTGGAAGTTAGCCATCGGGCTCTGGGGCTACGACATACTATCGCTTTTCCGGAATGTGCAGCGTCATGTGATGTTGAGCAAGCGGGAAGTCGAAGAAGCCGAGCCCGCTTTGAGACGAGATGGGTTGGTCGGAGGGGCGAGATACTACGACGCTCAGTGCGACGACGCCAGGCTGACTCTGGCCAACATCATCTCCGCCCACCAGCACGGGGCGTTTGTGGCAAACTATGTCCGGTCCGAATCGTTTGTCAAAATGGACGATCGGATAGTTGGAACAGAAATTTATGATCGAATCGCCGGAGAAAAGCACAAAATCTTGGCGAAAGTGGTAATCAACGCGACCGGTCCTTGGTCGGACGAAACTCGCGAAGACGGAGTTGACGCCCTGCGTCCCACCAAAGGCGTACACATTCTTGTTGATCGTGCGCGACTCGGGAACAACGAAGCCATCACACTAACCTCCGACGTAGACGGTCGGGTCATGTTCGTTATTCCGTGGGGGGACCTCACTTACATTGGAACAACAGATACCGATGATAACGCAGATCCCCGTAGTGTCCAAGCTGATCGAGAGGACGTTGATTACCTGCTCGAGTCTGCCAACGCCGCATTCCCTTCCGCTGACTTAACGCAAGTTGATGTGATCTCCGCGTGGGCCGGATTCCGCCCGTTGCTCAGGCCTGACGATCCGCTTGACCCAAGCTCGGTCTCTCGAGAACACAGGATCATTGAGGGTAAGTCAGGGCTCATCTCAATCGTCGGCGGAAAGCTCACTACTTACCGTAAAATGGGTGCGGAAGTGGTGGACCTTGCAGCTACCCGCTTTCGGGCGACAGGAATGTCAGTTCCAGATTTTGCGCCTACGGACGTTGAAAGATTGCCTGGAGGCACAGACAGCTACTCCGGCCAATGGGAATCCCGTCTTACGAGTTTTGGGATTTCGCCGAAAACAGCTGACCATCTCTGGCGGAGCTATGGAACCGAGAGCCTGGCTCTCCTGGAGTTATCAAACGAGGATCCGACGCTACTTGAGCCGATCGTCGACGGCTACCCGAGTATTCGGGCCGAGTTGGTGCATTCTTGCCGCAAGGAGATGGCAGTTACGTTATGCGATATTCTGATTCGGAGAAACCACCTGTTTTATGAGGTGGTCGGACACGGAGTCAAAGAAGCGCCCGGGTTGGCGGAGATTGTTGGAAACGAACTCGGCTGGGATGACGGGGAACGGGCATCTCAGCTCAAAAACTATCTGGATGAGGTTGAGGCAATGACCGCTTTTCGAGTCTCGGACTAAAGACTGAACTCGATCACCCAACCAACCTCGCCAAGGCAAACATTATGCCCACATTGGTGACTGTCATACCGGTCCAGAACACGAACATCCATTTGATTAAACTCACTCGGGTCTCACCGATCTCCGTATGCAACATTCCCGCCATTTGAGCCAACCTCTGCTCCAATCGGCCGTCGAAGCGTTCGAAATTACGCTCGTTCAATTCCCGCAGGTCCGTGCGGTAAGTCGTATCCACGCTATTGAACCAATCTACCAATTCACCAGCGATGTCGTCGCCAAATCGGTCGTAAAATTTTTTCGACAGTTTTGCCGTTATCGGCATTGGACACTCCGTTGTTGATTAATGGAGCTACAATAACGGTACGCTCGGCGGAGCAATAATCAAAGTGTTGCCACGGAGTACCCCGTTTGTTTCGACGAGAGAACGACCGCGGGGGGGCAGGGCTGCAAGTCTCGGCTTAACAACCCTGGCTCGGCATCAAACAGCTTCCTTAAGAACGCTTCTCTGGGCCGAGTCCGCCTTTGAAGTCGATACTCACCCAAGCTTGTCATTTTTCCCATAATTCCCAACTTCCTTGAAAGCTGTGACCAGACGACCGACGGAGTCCTCGCGTTGATCGTAGAGTCTTTTCAGGGGCCGCTTCTCGGCCGTCCCAAGGGCGTACGCAGCAAGGATAGGCAAGCCAATAGTGCTGTCGACATAGCACACGACTGAATCGGGCAACCGGTTCGGGTCTACCTTGCCCCAGCTAACCGCTTCGCTGGGGGTGGCCCCGGAAAGACCACCCGTGTCAGGCCGAGCATCGGTGATCTGCAGGAAATAATCGTGCCCTTCGTTGGGGATTCCAAGCACCTCCTGGATCTGGGGTTCCGTCTGGAGGACAAAGTTCTTCGGACTGCCACCGCCTACTATGAACACCCCGCTTTTTCCACCATTTCGTTTGGCATCCAATACGATAGCGGTCGTTTCGTTTACATCGCCAGATACGTCAAAGGCTAACTTCCCGCCTGAAAGGGCCCGTTCGGCAACGTTCATACCGAGCGTGCTGTCGCCCGGGGAGGACGTGTAAATCGGAACGCCGCACTCGTAGGCGGTGCTGACCAGAGAACGACGCGGTGCGTTGAGAACCTTTTCTCGTTCCAGGACATACCGACCGAGACGATAATGATATTCGGCCGTGGTCATCGTTCGCTGGAACTCTTGCTGAGATGAAACCTCTCTCAGGAACGCGTCAGTTTTGAGCAGGACGTCGAAGTCGAAAAAGATGTCGTAGATGCGGATGACCTGCTCTTCACGAAGAGTAACGTCATCCACGAACGGGGAACCCCGATGGAGAGAAAACCCGAGCGCAAAATGGAGGTCGTGGTAGAGATTGGCTCCAGTCGAAACAATCCAGTCGACGAAACCGGCTTCAATAAGAGGAATGAGGGCAGTGATTCCGAGGCCAGCCGGAGTCATCGCCCCGCTAAGACTCAAACCCACGGTCGCGTCGGGAGCCAGCATCTTTTGCGATAGCAGATGCGATGCTTCCCGCAGCCGGGCGCCATTATATGCGAGCAGCGAGTTGTCGACGAGATCAACAACCGACTCAGCTCCTGTCAGTGGAGTCGGGTCAAGTTTCGGCCCGGAGAGTAACTCTTTTTTGTTATCGGTCATCGTTGATTTGCTGGACCCCGGAAGGAATGTCTCCCTGAAAGGTTTAGCTGATACTAGATTGTTCCCAGTGTTTGACAGACCAGAAATTAAGAGATTGTGACCGAAACTAACAGCGCTCCGGGTAGCTGGGGCAAATTGTTTTTCGCCCTGTTCTTGAGAGCGTTGATAAACCCGCGCCTTGCGGTTGATCTCCTGGGCGTTGTCTGGGCATTCCGGTCGAGACGTTGGCTTGTCCGTTTCCCCTTTCTCCCGCTACCCCCGCCGGCGTACGTGCGCTGGAGAATGTATACGGCCTATGGAGACGAAAACGCCGTACCCCCCGTGGCCGATGTTATTCGGTTTGCCAGGTGGAAGAGGCAAGTGATGGGGGTTTGATGGCCACCGATACCGCAGGTTCGGTCAAAGCTAAAGCGCTCGAGCTTGGATTTGATTCCGTGGGAATCACTGACCTTTCTCCCCCACCCCACGGTGACGTGTTGCGCCAATGGATCGCCGACGGCATGGCTGCCAACATGGGTTACATGCCGAGACAAGCGAAACGCCGATTGGACCCGAGTCTTATTTTCCCTGGAGCAACACGGGTCGTCGTTGCTACCAAGAACTATTTTCTCGAGGACGGCGGTCCGGCGAACGGACAGGCGGGCAAGGTCGCCCGCTACGCGCGAGGTAAGGACTACCACCATTCGATTGGGGAGCGGCTCAGTGAACTTGCAGATCATATTCTGGGGGTAGGAGACGACAGCACAATCGCCCGTACTTATGTCGATGCCGGTCCGGTTCCCGAAAGGGAACTCGCTCAGAGAGCGGGCCTGGGTTGGATCGGAAAGAACACGATGTTGATTGACCCGAAGGCGGGTTCCTTTTTTTTTATTGCGTCGGTATTTACCAACCTTGATCTGGCCGTTGATGCCCCTTTTGCGCTGGATCATTGCGGTTCTTGCCGACGATGCATCGAGGCGTGTCCAACACAGGCCATAGTATCCGAAAGGGTGGTGGACGCGAGACTTTGCATTTCCTACCTCACAATCGAAAGCAAAGAAGGTCACCCTGCAGAACTACAGTCCCTTATGGGGGACCTTGTGTTTGGTTGTGACATTTGTCAGGACGTGTGCCCCTGGAACGTGAAGTTCGCAGAACCACCTCAAAACCAATGGCTGCGCCAGAACTATGGGCTGGAGTGGGTTGAGCTAGAGCAATTCGCCACCATGGAGGAGGCTGCTTTCGACCAGAAATATGGAACAACTCCGTTAGAACGCCCTGGGCTAAAGGGGATGAAACGCAACGTGGAAACAGCGAAAAAGAATCAACGAGATACAAAATGAAGATTTTAAGAACCAGCCTGGGTCTTTCGAATTCTTTCTTCTAGCTCAACACTCCCTCACAACCCTGTCGGGTGATCGAAGAACTCCCATTCAAGGTCGAACTCTTCGCACAGCTTCCCAGCCAGCGCCTTCACTCCAACCGTCTCGGTGGCGTAGTGGCCGGCTAGAATCAAGTTGACCCCGGACTCTTCGGCCTCGAAAAAACTGTGATGGCTCGCTTCTCCCGTTATGAGCGTTCCGATTCCTTTGCGAGCCGCTTCTTCAATAAAGGAGCCTCCCGACCCACTGACCACCGCAACGCTGCCAGCTTCAGGTGACCCGGCCCTTATCAACCTCGACTGGCACCCCAGGTCCTTTTCAAGTTTGTCATTCAACTCGCCCGGGGTCATCTGCGATGCGCCTTGAATTCCAAGGAATACGTCTTCGTATTGTCCAAACGGATTGTGATCCACAAGCTCCAGCATGTTCGCTATGATCACGTTGTTCCCAACCTCCGGGTGTAGATCAAGTGGGATATGGGCGGAGTAAACGCCTATGTCGTTTTTGATCAGTGGGGCGAGGCGACTATAGTTGCGACCGGAAACGGTTGGGGAGCCCGCCCAGAACAATCCGTGGTGCACCAAAAGGAGATCGTATTCGCCGGCCACGGCAGCGTCCACAGAAGCCTGTGAAGCGTCAACCGCGGTCAAAACCCTTGAGACGTTGGCCGTTGTTTCTACCTGTAATCCGTTGAAGGCCGTCGGGAAGTCTGGGACTTCACCAATTCGGAGATACCAATCGAGAAACTCAGTCAGTTTTTTGGCTTCAACACTCATTAATCGCCGATTTTATGAATTTTATGCAGATACAATTATCCAACAGTGTCAAAACACCATCACGCCAGTTTTAAGCCGTTGGCCACAGGAGCACCGTAGCAACATGTGGAACCACAAGGAATTACACCACTCGGATCACCTAATTTGTCGACCTACGAAACATTCAACACGAACTCCACTAGGTACTCTCAGCAACAAGGCGAGGTTCGGTGGGCTCACCTCCGTCAAGCGCCCCAGCTTTCCTGGCTCGCTCACGCACCGCTTCCGGATTGCCCATGTTTATGTAGCCGTTGACCTCTCCACCCTCATGGACCACGATGCTCTGCGTAACTATGTCTCCGTCTATCTTGGAGTCGGTTTGGATTTCGGTACGTCGTTCAGCGAAGATTGCCCCTTTTACTTCCCCACCAATTATTGCTTCGTCGGTGAGGATATCGCCGTCGATTACACCGCCCTTGGCCACCAGGACTTGCCGGGTAGCTTTAACGCTTCCAACAACCCGCCCTTCGACCTTCACAATCCCATTACTCTCTAGCGCCCCGGTGATGGTTGCGCCGACCGCTATCACAGAAAGAGTTGTCTCACCGGCATTCTTATTGTTGTCATCGCGTCGTGCCATATCAGGGCACCTCCTCAATTACCTGTCGTGGGTCGACTGAGCGACCGTTTAGTCTGATTTCAAAGTGTAAATGTGGTGCAGTTGACCGCCCGGTTGACCCCGTCAGCCCGACCACTTCCCCTGTCACCACCGAGTCTCCCGCAACTACCAGCGTTCGGGAGGCATGTCCGTACATGGTCTGGTAGCCGTTGATGTGCTCCACAAGCACATAACGTCCGTAAATTGAATCCACCCCCGCCTCGCCGACAACGCCGGAAGCGGCAGCGCGTATCGGCGTCTCCATCGATACCGCTACATCAATCCCGGGGTGCTCGTCGGGCCCGGCATCGATGTACTCCCGAGTCACAAACCCTACATCCATTAGCGGCCACGTCAACGGCATTCGTTGGTTTCTATCGAACAACGAAGACGCGCCCGGTAAAGCTGCTTTGATTGGAGTCGCCATGGGAAGGGACGCAAAGAAGGCATTGGGTCGCGGCGGAACGATTTCACCTCCCAGCATTTCGCGGACCTGGGAGTAAGTGCCTTCGAGTCTACCAACAGTAGCCGCCAGCTCGCGAACCTGAAGGTTTTCCTCCCGGAGTTGGTCGATTTCACGTTCTAGCGATGGCACTCTCGCCGCACTGCGCGCAATGGGGGTGAAAGCGATGGCCGCCACGATCACGGTTAGCGCCAGCACCGCCCCAAGGGTCGTTAGCGTACGCACTACCCACAACGGAACCCGAAGCGACTTAGAATCGACGGTTCCGTCACGGTGGATCATCAGCGTGACACTCGGACTTTTAGCCAAATTAGCCTTCGTAAGGTTTGCCCAGTATCAGTTCAAGCAAGCGTGAGAGATCGTCGTCGGAATAGAAGTTGAGCCAGATCCTTCCGCTTCCTTTGGACCGGGGGGCCACCAGGACGTCGGTGCGCAGATGTTTCCTCAGTTCCTCTTCAATACGACGAATCTGCGGATCGACTTTGCGTTCCCGAGGCCTTCTGGTCGCGCCCTTGCCGTTGTTCTTGCCAAGCTCCTCGAGCCTCCTGACCGAAAACTTGCTTTCGACCGCCTCTGCGGCGAGCGCCAACATCTGAGCTTCGTCGTCGACCTGCAGCAGCGCCCGGGCGTGGCCAGCTGAGAGGTCGCCCGAGTGAACCAAATTCTGCACCGCTGCGGGAAGTTTCAGCAGACGCAACCCGTTGGTTACCGCCGACCGGCTTTTCCCTACGATGTCGGCAACTTCAGCCTGCGACGTTCCGAACTCTCCTATCAGTGTCTGGTAGCCAATAGCCTCGTCAATCGCGGAGAGGGAGTCTCGCTGAATATTTTCAACCAGTGCCAGGGCCAGGAGAGCTTTGTCGTCAGCTTCGCGAACGATAGCGCTTATGTCGTTCCACCCCAGCGCTCTCGCTGCTGTACAACGGCGTTCTCCTGCAATGAGCTGAAAACGGCTGCCGTGTTTCCTGACCACAACTGGCTGAAGCAACCCGGATGAATCGAGAGACTGTTTTAGTTCATCCAACGCGACGGGGTCCATCGCGGTCCGAGGCTGGAAGGGGTTCGACTCTATCCTGGCAAGAGGGAGTTGTTCCAGGGAGTGGTCACTGTTTGTTTCGGTTGTTTGAGGACCCAGAAGTGCCTCGAGGCCCCGACCCAACCTCCTCTTGTTGCTGGTCTGGCTCACTGTACCCTCCTCGGATTGCTACCGGTATCAGTCATTTAACGAATCCACTCTCTTGATCAACTCCTGTCCCACCGACAGATAGGCCCTCGCGCCGACTGACTGCACGTCGTACAGGATTATGGGTCGTCCGAAACTCGGCGCCTCTGCAAGCCGCACGTTGCGGGGGACCACAGTATTGAACATCGCATCGCCAAAGTACTCGCAAGCTTCTTTGGCAACCTGTTTAGACAGATTGAGACGCGCATCGTACATCGTCAACAAAACACCTTCAACTGCAAGGTTTGGATTAAAGTTTTGCTGCACCTGCGTAATCGTATTGAGAAGCTGGGAGAGACCTTCAAGGGCATAGTATTCGCACTGGATCGGTATCAACGTGCCATTGGCCGCAACAAGCATATTCAGAGTCAGTAGACCGAGAGAAGGCGGACAGTCGATCAACACGAAGTCGTACTCTGAATCAACTTCATCGAGCGCTTTGCGCATCATCCCTTCGCGACCGCGTTTGTTCACCAATTCGATCTCAGCGCCAACAAGGTCCTGTGTGGCTGGAAGCACATCCAGTGCAGGGAAATTTACAGAGCGGTTGATTACATCTGAGACGGAGCGCTCGCCGGAAAGAACGTCGTAGAGGGATAACTCTAGCGCACCTTTATCTAACCCAACTCCGCTCGTAGCGTTGCCCTGAGGATCTGCATCCACCAGCAAGGTACGCTTCTCTGCGGTAGCCAGCGAAGCAGCGAGATTGACCGCTGTCGTGGTTTTACCGACTCCACCTTTTTGATTTGCGACCGCGATCACTCTCGCCATAAACAGCTAACTCTTTTATTATCAACAGGTTACAGAAAACACAAAAACGATCCCAATTTTTCGATCTCACCTCAAAATCGGAGTGAGGGGCGAGAATATAGTGTCAAAGTCACTGCTAGTAAAGACTCTATGGGACAAAAAGAATAATGTGGAAATGTTTCACGTGAAACATTTCCACATTTCAGCATTGATCTAGGCTGTTTTGGGACTTCGCTTCATGACCTCGAAAACAAGATTCTGTAGATCAGACGGCGAGACACCGGGAATGCGACCTGCCTGAGAGAGGGTTCTGGGTTTCACTGTGGCAAGTTTCTGACGGGCTTCTGTACTCAAACTTGAGAGTTCCGAATAGGGAAAGTCGACCGGAAGGTCAAAGTCAGCCATTCGGGACATGCGCTCCACAGACTCTCGCTCACGCTCCAGGTAACCTTCGTACCTGATTTCGATCTCGGCCGAAAGCCATGTGTTTTCATCGAACTCTGGAGTCGCGAGATCGTCCAGCAAAAACAACTCCTTCAGGGAAACCGAAGGACGTTTGGCAAGATCCGATATTTTGCGAGATTCCTTTGGAGGGGTCTGGCCGGATCGGGCCATCAACAACTCCACAGCCTCTGGCTTCACCGACCGGGAACGGGCTTCTCTTAATAACCCTTGTAGGCCCTTTTCCCTCGAAGCCAACGTTTTTTCTTCGGCCGATGACAACATACCAAGTTTTTGAGCGATCGGCCCCAGACGGTCGATGGCGTTGTCCTGTCGCAATAATAGGCGATACTCAGCCCTTGAGGTAAAAAGGCGATAAGGCTCGTCGACGCCCTTGGTGACCAGGTCGTCGACTAAAACACCTATGTAGCCATCATCTCGGCGAAGAACGACCGGTTCCTCTCCGCGGACCCTCATGACGGCGTTTATTCCGGCCACCAGGCCCTGCCCGGCGGCCTCTTCGTAGCCGGTGGTGCCATTTACCTGTCCGGCCAGAAAAAGCCGCTCCACGGTCTTTGTTTCGAGCCAAGGAGTCAATTGGCGAGGAGGATAATAGTCATACTCGATCGCATAACCCGCCCTGGTCATCTTTACAGACTCCATGCCCGGAACAGCCCTTAAGAATTCCACCTGTACCTCCGGTGGGAGAGAAGTCGAAAGACCGTTCACGTACAACTCTGTTGTCTCAAGGCCTTCTGGCTCTAAAAACACCTGGTGCCCAGGGGCTTCGGGAAATCTTACAACTTTGTCCTCGATCGAAGGACAATACCTAGGCCCTCTACCTGAAATTTCCCCTCCGTACAGGGCGCTACGGTCCAGGTGGGTTCTAACGATGTCTTTGAGTTGATCACCGGACCAAGTGATCCAACAGGGCAGAGCACCGGGCCTTTCTGTTTTATCGTATTCGCTAAAGTTGTATGAGCTTAGCTCCCCGTCTTGTCGCTCCAATTGGACGTAGTCAACCGTCCTTCCGTCCACTCTCGGGGGGGTTCCCGTCTTAAACCTCTCCACGTCGAGGCCGTAATCGCCCATTCTCTCGGCGAGGTCCTCCACCGCAGCGTCACCGGCGCGCCCGCCTTCAGTCGCAGCAACTCCACCCACGTGAATTCTTCCCCGCAGAAACGTCCCCGCTGTCAGGACCACCGCCCCGCATTTAACCTCCCCCCCACCGTTCAAAACTACACCCTTTACCACGTTGTTCTGCACTGTCAAAGAAGAAACAGTACCCTGCAAGAAAGAGATCTGATGTTTTTCGAGCTCTCGACGCACTGCTCTCCGATAGAGTCCTCGGTCGCATTGGCTGCGCGGCGACCAGACTGCGGGGCCCTTCGACCTGTTCAACATCCGGAAGTGTATCGTCGCCTGGTCTGCGGCCCGCCCCATAACGCCGCCGAGAGCATCAACCTCCCGCACGACAGTCCCCTTAGCAATCCCACCAATGGCCGGGTTGCAGGACATCTGCCCAATAGTCTCAAGATTGGTAGTAACCAAAAGCACCGACGCGCCCAGCCTGCTCGCCGCAACGGCAGCTTCGGACCCCGCGTGGCCACCACCGACAACAATCACATCAAATTTTTCAGACATAGCCTTTTAATTTAAGTAGTCCGGGTCCCCCCAAAAAGATCTCAACCTCGCCAACTTGACAACTGACCGACCCTAACACAATGTAACATGTTACTAAGAATAAACTTACGGAACATTCAAGCGAGGCCGCCGAGGAGTCCTTTTCATGTTCATGTGGGCTTCGTACTGGAAGCGTTCTTCGGACGGAGGTCATTACCGCAACCCCACATTCTCCTTCGCCAGACCTTCTTCCGTCACACCCCAGGACCCTCAAGCGCCCACACCCAGCCATAAAAACTCTCCTCCCCTTCGTCGGACCAAACTAGAATCGGTATGAAGTAGTTGTCTCACCAGCAACCACCACAAAAACATGAAATGTCAATTTTTGCCTCTGCCAGATAATGGATGCGATTGTTCGTCCGGCGGCAGCCGATCCACAAAACTGTGCTCTTGACTATTCTTCAATTAGTTGTTGCTACCACTCCAACCTCTCCACCACCCATTAAGTCCATGAGGGCAAGGACTCTCTCTCGTTGCGGGCTTGTTTGTTTTGGAACTATGCAGGCCGCTAAACGGTTGAATATTTGTTACAACGCAGCACTGGCAACCAGAACACAGGGATTTATCTTTTCAGCAATGACCGATTCATTTGATTGTACACTAGCCAGAGAAACCCTCTGGCCCAACCCGGACGACGGCACCGGTGCGGAGTCTGATCTCCGAGCCAAGCAACACGTCGAAGGGTGCCGGTCGTGCCAGCGCTTTTTCCGAGACGACCGAGCAATCGAATTGATGTTGTCCGGACTTTCAACCCAAAAAGCCCCAGCGTCTCTTAGAACATCTATCTTGGCCGCCATAGCAGAAGATCAAGAAAACAGCCAGGGTGACGTAATTCCGCTTTTTGGTAATCGCATAACACTGCCACTTTCGATCATCGCTATGGCTGCTGTTTTAACGTTGTTGATTGCTCGAACGGTGCCAACCACTACCCCAATCGCCACACCGGAGGCGGTTACAGCTGCGGGCATATGGGATTTCTCGGACCAACGGGTCTCCAAAACCGATGCCCACGAATTAGAAGAGTGGTTTTCCTCGAAGTTCGAAACTCCCGTTATGGTACCTGACATCCAGGGAGGAAGGTTGATCGGTGGCGGGCTTACCAACTTTGACGGTTATAGAAGTGCGACGGTGGCATATACCGTTGGCGGCACTCAGGTCACCTATGTCGTCGTACCGACTTCTTTTGTCCTGAGCAAATCGGTGTCGCACGGAGACGGCCCTCATTTCATTGAACACACCACGGCCAACGAAAACACCGTTGTATGGGGCGCGCACGACACAGCACGCCTTTTGGTTGGGAATTTGCCTCCGGAAGAGCTGATGGCTATCGCCGAGCGATGCCGGAAGCAAGACCTGGGAGAGCTTTAGTTCAGCCGGGGACCCAGCAGCCCCCCCTTCATACTGTAATTGCGAAGATCTCTTTCGCTTTCCGTACTCCACCAATCAACGCGTCAACATCCTTTTCGTCGTTGTAGACATAAAAGGACGCCCGTGCGGTAGCGCTTACGCCCAGCCTTCTCATCAGCGGCTGCGCACAATGATGTCCTGCCCTAACTGCTACTCCGCTCTCATCCAGTATGGTGGCCAGATCATGGGGATGAACTCCGTCAACCCAGAACGACACCACTCCCGCTCGCTCTGACTCTGGTCCGAAAATCTTCACACCACCCAACCCCTGCAAACCCTGAATCGCCAGCCTCCCCAACTCCTTTTCGTGTTTCAGAACCGCCTCCATGCCACAACCCTCCAGGTAGTCGATCGCAGCGGCGAGACCCACCGCCCCTCCAACATTCGGCGTGCCGGCTTCGAACTTGGAAGGGATCGGGGCGAAAGTCGAAGAGGTATCTCCAACGACTTTGATCATTTCCCCCCCTCCGTGGAACGGGGGCATCGCATCAAGAATCTCAGGTCGAGCAACCAAAACCCCGATACCCATCGGTGCCAACATCTTGTGACCCGAAAAAGCATAGAAATCAGCTTGTAGTGCACTGACATCAATTTGAACGTGCGGAGCAGCCTGGGCACCATCCACAAAAGTCGTTGCACCGACATCCCTGGCCATCGCGACCAGACGCTTGATCGGGTTCACTGTGCCGATAGCGTTTGAAATATGAGAAACAGCTACCAGTCTGGGATTCAACGACAGCGCCTTTGCAAAGTCTTGTAGATCCAGGGAGCCATCTTCGTTGATTTCAACCATCCGAATCGTGGCCCCTTTTTCTTCGCACAATATCTGCCACGGGACAAGATTGGAATGGTGTTCGAGGGCGGTAACAACGACAACATCCCCGCTGGCCACGTTTTGCCGCCCCCAGGAAAATGCCACGAGGTTCGCAGACTCAGTCGTTCCCCTGGTGAAGATGACCGCATTCTTGTCGTAGGCACCGACAAATCCCGCTACTTTGGCTCGAGCTCCTTCGTACGCCTCGGTCGCTTTCACCGCCAGGCCGTAAACCCCTCTGTGAACGTTGGCGTTTGACTCTTCGTAGTACTTGCTTACCGCATCGATGACCGATCGCGGCTTTTGGGAACTGGCCGCCGAATCCAGGAAGACGAGCCGATCATTTTCCGGTCGATCGAAGACCGGAAAGTCGTCCCTCCAACTCATTCTTCCGTAACCACCATTTCGGCTCGTTCATCCAACGCGGCCTTCAAAGTATGCCAGGAGAGACTTGCGCACTTTACCCGGGCCGGAAATTCGCGCACCCCACTGAAAGCTGCCAACCTGCCCATGGCTTCAGACTCTCCATCCTCAGCAACCATCGCATGAAATTTTTCGAAGAGTGCTCTGGCTTCTGAAACGGTCTTCCCTTTGACGGAGGCTGTCATCATTGAGGCCGATGCCTGAGAGATGGCGCAACCGCCACCCTGAAAACCAACGTCCTCAATCACACCGTTTTCTACGATAAGTGACACAGTCACTTCGTCCCCGCACAGAGGGTTGTGACCAACCGCGGTTCTGGTGGGTTCCTCAATCCTCTTGAAATTCTTTGGACTGAGATTGTGGTCGAGAATGACCTGCTGATACAACTCTCTCGTATCCACTCTTGATTAGACCTCCACCAGGAGACGGTCCCGGACCATCTGGTTGAGAGATTCCCTTACACCGTCTATTCCGATCGCATCGATTATTTCAACGCCAAACCCGTAGGTCAACATCCGCCGGGCTTCCACTTCCGATATCCCTCGCGTGCGCAAATAGAGGACAGAGTCTTCGTTTAGGGGGCCAAGAGTGGCCCCGTGGGTACACCGGACATCGTCGGCATATATCTCCAACTGCGGTTGGCTATCGACCCTGGCCGACTCGGACAACAAAACGTTGTTGTTGCTCTGTTTAGAATCGGTCTTTTGGGCGTCTTCGCGAACAACTATGCGCCCCGTGAACACGGCGTGAGACTCGCCGTCCAAAACACCATTCAAGAATTCTTTGCTCTGGCAATTGGGCATAGCATGATCAATCACCGTGTTATGGTCGACGTGCTGTTTCCCATCGAGCAGGTACAGTCCTCGAAGTGTTCCCTCGGCACCTTCGCCGTCCAACACATAGGTCAAGTCATGACGGGCAATTAGCGATCCCAAAACCACCAGCGTGGCGTCAAATTTACTCGACCGCTCCTGTTTTACGTGGGTAGTCGCGGTATGATACGCGGATTTCGATTCCCGTTGTAATCTGCACAGTTCTACACCGGCTCCTTCTTCGACAAAGATCTCGCTCACGCAATTTCTTAAGTACCTGGAACCCTCGTCCCCCACAAAGTTTTCAACCAGTTGCAGACGGGCGTTTGGCTCCGCGACGACGAGTACTCGTGGATGCTCTACGACCCCTTCTTCAACAGCGGCGAAAAGAATTTCGATCGGCTTCCCCACCTCTACACCAGCCGCTACGTGAACAAACACACCGTCCCGTAAGAACGCCGAGCTCAAAGAGGAAAAGGCATTGCCGCCGGTTGCAGCCTGTTTGCCCAGGTATCTGGACACAAGGTCCGGATGCGAGGCCGAGGCGTGGGCTAGAGACATGACCGTCACGCCCTCCGGGAGCCCCTCCAAAACCGAGTTTTCCGAAGAAAATTTTCCGTTTATAACCGCAACACGGAAAGCGTTCGGATCGATAAAGTTATCGTCGAATTCTCTGTCGGGTTGTCCAGTCAGGGCAAACTCTTTTTCGAAAATTGGCTTCACGCTTGTGAAACGCCACTCTTCATCCCTGGTAGTTGGGAACCCCGTTTCTTCAAAACGGCGGACGGCGTCGGCCCTGAGCTTCTTGATCCACTCGGGAGATTGACCGGCCCCGTTGCTTTCAAAGGTTCTGTATTGCTCCAGGAAGCGCTCTGCTGCAGTCTGGCTCATATGATCCTCAAACCGCCGCGGCCATATCGGTTTTGATCCAGTCGTAGCCTCGCGCCTCCAACTCCAGTGCAAGCTCTTTACCACCAGATTTCACGATCCGGCCGTTTGCCAGCACGTGCACAAAATCGGGCTCGATATACGTCAGGAGCCGCTGGTAGTGGGTCACCAAAATCGTGGAATTGTCTTTAGTCCGTAGCTTGTTGACCGCTTCCGCAACTGTTTTCAAAGCATCGATATCCAATCCTGAATCGGTCTCATCCAAAATCGCCAATTTCGGATTAAGAACAGCCATTTGAAGGATCTCGTTGCGTTTTTTCTCTCCACCTGAAAAGCCCTGGTTTACCGGGCGGTTCATCAAACTGTCGTCCCAACCGATCGCTTTTAGTTTCTCGTCGAGTACATCCAGAAACTCGAGCGTGTCGTATTCTTCCAGGCCCTGATGTTTCCGCACCGAGTTCACCGCAGCTCGAAGGAAGTAAGCGTTCGAAATCCCGTGGATTTCAATGGGATACTGGAATGCGAGGAAAATTCCCTCGCAGGCACGTTCTTCGGGCTCCATTTCGAGGACGTCTTTACCCTCATACGTGACCGAACCCCGGGTGACTTCATAGTTGGGATGTCCTGCCAGAACCTGAGCTAGAGTGCTCTTGCCCGAACCATTCGGTCCCATAATGGCATGGACTTCACCAGGATTAACCGTGAGATCAATGCCCTTAAGAATCTCCGTCCCTGCGACGTTAGCGTGAAGATCTTTTATTTCAATCATTTTCTTTCAAGCTTTCCGTTTTATCCGACACTGCCTTCGAGGGTGATTCCCAATAACTTCTGGGCTTCCACCGCGAATTCCATCGGCAACTCTTTGAATACTTCTTTGCAAAAACCGTTTACGATCATCGAAACAGCGTCTTCCGCTGAAAGGCCCCGTTGTTGGCAATAGAAGATCTGATCTTCACCGATCTTCGAGGTCGAGGCTTCATGCTCCATGATCGCGGAGCTGTTTCGGACGTCAATGTAGGGGAAAGTGTGAGCGCCACAGCGATCGCCAATCAGCATGGAATCGCACTGGGAGTAGTTGCGAGCGCCGTCAGCCCCTTTGAGGATCTTCACTTCACCACGATAGGTGTTGTGGCTTTTACCGGCAGAAATGCCCTTGGACACAATAGTGCTACTCGTATTTTTCCCTATATGGATCATCTTGGTACCGGTGTCGGCCTGCTGCCGGTTGTTGGTCACGGCAACCGAGTAAAATTCCCCGACGGAGTTGTCCCCCTGGAGAATGCAGCTGGGGTATTTCCACGTGATGGCCGACCCGGTTTCGACCTGTGTCCAGGAGATCTTTGAATTCCGACCGGAGCATTTGCCGCGCTTGGTTACAAAATTGTAGATCCCTCCGACACCGTTTTCATCACCCGGGTACCAATTCTGGACGGTGGAGTACTTTATTTTTGCGTCATCCAACGCCACCAGTTCGACGACTGCAGCATGAAGCTGATTCTCATCCCGCATTGGTGCAGAACACCCTTCGAGATAGCTGACTGACGCGCCTTCTTCGGCAACGATCAACGTGCGTTCGAACTGCCCTGTATTTGCAGCGTTGATCCTGAAATAGGTCGAAAGCTCCATGGGACATCGGACTCCCCTGGGCACAAAACAAAACGACCCATCGGAGAACACAGCAGAATTCAGAGCGGCGTAAAAATTGTCAGTGGTAGGCACCACAGACCCGAGATACTTCCGCACCAGATCAGGGTGCTCCTTGACCGCTTCAGAAAAAGAGCAAAAAATGACACCCTCTTTGGCGAGCGTGTCTTTATAGGTTGTGGCAACCGAGACCGAATCGAAAACGGCATCAACCGCCACCCCGGACAATATCTTCTGCTCAGAAATCGGGATGCCGAGTTTTTCAAATGTCTTGAGTAATTCGGGGTCTACTTCATCCAGACTCTGGGGCCCGTCTTCTGGTCTTTTGGGTGCTGCGAAATACACGATGGACTGATAATCCACCGGTTCGAATTTAACGTTGGCCCAATTGGGTTCTGTCATGGTAACCCAGTGCCGGTAAGCCTTCAGCCGCCACTCGGTCATCCACTCGGGTTCTTCTTTTTTTGCGGAAATCCACCTTACGACATCTTCGTTCAATCCTGGCGGTAACGAATCCGCCTCAATGTCGGTGATGAATCCGTATTTGTAAGGTTGGGTAACCTGTTGTTCTATGCCCGTCATAATTAGTTCTCGGCTGTAATGCGCTGATTTGCCGGGGAGCTGACCACATACTCACAGGCGTTACAGCCGCTTACGATATGTGTCTTTCGTTCAACCTCAGCTCCTACCAAACCTTCGATCATCTTCCGTTCTACGTCGCAGATTTCCGGAAGGCACGATGCCATCGCTTGAATTGCGCAATTATGTATCAAGAGTTGCATCGCAGAACCATCGCCCACGGTTTCGGCCATGAAACCAGCTTCCTCCAGGGCGCTCGCCAACTCGGTGAGCCGCTGATTCGGATCCAGGCCTTCCAACTTCCCGGACACCTGATTCACGATCTCTTTGTACTGTCGTTCGAGTACCGCAACAGCAGCACCGCGACCTTCCTTTTCGACCAAGTGCTCAAGTAAACGAGTGGCGGTTTCCTCGTACCGATTGGGGAATAGGCCTTCCGCCGCAGCACTTAGTGTATAGGCAAACGTCGGTGCCCCCTGGCCCCTTTGCTCCCTACCGTATCTCACCAGACCCTCAGCCTCAAGCTCCTTCATATGTCTCCGAACGGCCGTACTGGAAACACCAAGCCTGCCAGCAAGCTCCGCAGAGGCCAGAGGTTGGTCTTTTTTCAGTTCCAAGAGTATTTGTTGGCGCGAACCTTTTTGGCCCGCCAAACCTGGTGTTTGAGGCTCCATAGGGACGCTCAATCTAACAACTTATGTAACTAAAACAACCTTTTTGTTCTATTAACCTGTAAACCATTGCAAATCATTGCTTTACGTTATTTTCCAAGAGGACTTGAGATTCTACGCCCAAACACTACTTCCTCTCCCCCAACTCCTCCCTCTTCCCCCCAAAACCTCTTTTCCCTACCTTGTTGCCCATGACTATCCACCGGATTCGCCTGCTCGGCGACCCGATCCTACGAAATAAGTGTGATCACGTTGTTAACCCGAGTTCCCCGGCCATTCGTATCGTGGCTGACGACCTGCAGGAAACACTTCAGGATGTAAAAGCTCGATTGGGGTTTGGTCGGGCGCTATCGGCACCCCAGATCGGTGCACCGGTTCGTATGATCCACCTGGCTAACGGCGATCACCCTTTTTTGGTGAATCCAGAGATCGAAGACATAGGATCAAAAGATTTCTACGTCTGCAACGATTGCTTTTCTTTTCCAGACCTGCTCGTCAGGGTTCACAGGTCTTTCCAGGTAACGGTTAGGTTCACCGACTTGAAAGGAAAACAACACGTCATTGAAGCCGAAGGAGCGTTGGCGGAACTCCTCCAGCATGAGCTAGACCACCTCGACGGTGTCCTGGCTATTGATCGGGCCGACGGACTCGACCCGTTTTTCTACCGGGAAGAGTGGAACAAGCATCACCCGGAAGAGTCCAGGCTAGGCGAACCTTTTCCGAGAGCGGAAATACTTTAGGGGCAGGTCGAGAGGACGGGACGGAAGGCCCGCCCCCCCAAACTTCTTACATCTAGCTTTCGACTTCTAACTTTACTCCGGTTTATGCCAGCAGTTTTCGGTACGAGACGTATCGGTAAGTCGAAAAATCTTCCAACCATCTGCGGATTTCCAAAGGTCGAACGCGTCGACACCGCAATGGTGAAACGCACCGTTTAGAAGCAATTCGTACTTCACCCAAACGGTGGCAAGGTTGTCGTCTATCTGGACAACCGGGTCCCAGATCGGCTCATCCAACTGGCCTGGCTGCATACTGGCAATAAACGTCACGAACCCGTCCATCGGAGAGGTAGTGATCTCGACCTCACCAGTGTTCGGGTTAACGCCGGCCCGACCCATTGTCGCTTCGGAGCTGAACGTGGAACGAACCATTGCCGTATCGGCTGCCTTCATGCCGTCAAAAAGGCGATTGACCGTTGCCATCACCGCTTCCTCTTCTTCCATCATCTGCGCGGACACGGATCCCGCAGATACAAGGAGAATGGAAAGGGCAGAGAAAAGTTTTTTCACGGGTAAAACCTCGGGTTAGGTGGGGAAGTAGTGTTCGAGCGACCAACGTCGTCGCAAAAGGCCTGTAATGTTACTAACTAGATAAACCGGAGTTCCATCTCGCAATGATACAAGCCCCCCCAAGTCATGCCCTCGAAAACTCGGCGCCATCCAAAAGCGCCAGTTCCTTGGCCGTCAATGCGATATCCGGCACCGTCGTGGAGTTGATAGCATTTGCGCTGGACCGCGCCGCGGGAATGATTATTACCGACGGCGACTGGGCAAGCACCCATGCAAGGACGATGGCGTGGGGAGTAGTCTCATGCGCCTCGGCGATGGGCCCAACAACCGCGTGGTCAGGCAATTTCTTGTTGAGCCTACCACCACCCACAGGACTATACGCCAGGAAACAGATTCCGTTTTCGTCACAATGACCCAGAACGCCCTCGTCGATTGCTTCTCGGAAAAAGGGGTTCAACCTGTTTTGCACCGTTTTGATTTCAGCCACCGAACGGGCTTCCTCAATCTGGGCCACTGAAACGTTCGAAATCCCAATCCAACGGACCTTGCCCTGGTCCTGCAAATCTCTGAACGCCCCGATGCTATCCGCAAAAGGAACCCTGGGGTCGGGGGCGTGATGTTGGTATAGGTCAATGCAGTCGACACTCAGGGCTTTAAGCGACGCTTCGCATGCGGCTTTGATATGCTGAGGACTACCGTCATACTCCCAATTCCCCTCCGGGCGCGTCATTCCAGCTTTCGTCGCCACAGTGATTGAATCTCGGTTGCCGGACCACTGGTCCAGGGCCTTCGCTATGAGCCGCTCATTATGTCCAATTTCGGTGTGGTCCAGGCAATAGACGTCCGCCGTATCGATCAACGTAACTCCGTGATCGAGAGACGCGTGAATCGTCTCAATAGATACCGCCTCATCAGGCCGCCCGGCCACTGAAACGTGCATTCCTCCGTAACCGACAGCAGAAACTTCGCGGGTATTTGAGCCTAGGGTTCTGTATTTCATAATTCTAAAGATAAGTGGGGGGCACGACATGCCTGCAAGGTTTTCGTGGTCATCGGGCGGAACCCAAAACACAGTACAAGGTACCACTATAAGTGTTTTACTTATAATGAATTTGAGAGAATTCCGTGAAACCCGATATCGAACATTTGATTCCGATGAAACCTGGAGACTTCCAGATCCTGCTTGTCTTGCTCCGCGAGAATACGCACGGCTATGGAATAATGAAAGTTGTTTCCGAGCAAACCGATGGAGCAGTGAGGTTGGAAATCGGGTCTTTGTACCGAATTTTGGCCCGAATGATGGACCTTGGATTGGTTGAGACATCAAAGACGAACAGCGAGGAAACCGATCGCCGGCGTTTCTATTCGATCACCCAAACCGGTAGGCTAGCCGCGCAACTGGAAGCCCGCCGGTTGGAAAGCCTAATCAAAACCGCCCGCTCCGTAAATCTCCTGGGACCATCCTAACCGACATGTCCCGCCGCCTGGAACTCCGTGCCCTCCTCAAGTTGCTGTTGCATCTATATCCGACCCGGTTCCGAAAGGAATTCGGAGACGAAATGGTAGAGACGTTTGACTCACGAGCAGCGGAGGTACGGCTAAAGGGCGGCTTCAAACCATTGGCAAGTCTCTGGATTCGTACTTTTTGGGACGTGTTCAAGACAGCTCTCATTGGGCGCGCCTTCGAGCGAAGACACGATTCCCAGACTGCACACAAAACTACTCAACGCGAGCAAGACATGATTTCATCTTTCTTGAAGGATACCCGGTACACTCTTCGCATTCTCGCTCGGCGGCCCACGTTCACTCTTTTGGTCACACTAACCCTCGGGCTGGGGATCGGAGCCAACACAGCCATTTTCTCGGTAATCAACGGAGTTTTGTTGACTCCGTTGGCATATGAAGAACCAGACCAATTGGTGCGTTTGTGGTCCGAAAACCCATCCCGAGGACTGGAACGCTATTTCGTGGCTCCGGTGGACTACCTCCACTTCCAGCGCGAAATGCAAACAATTGACGGTCTGGCCGGCTACTACCGGACAGAAACCTCACTGCTGGACACGGACGGGAATCCCGTGCGCCTTCCGGGCGGATTGGTCACCGGCAACTTGTTTCAGATGCTGGGAGTCAGGGCCATCGCAGGTCGGACACTTGAGCCGATTGATACTGAACCTGACGCTCCGCCAACCATCGTCATTAGCCACGGGCTCTGGCAGCGTTGGTTCGCGGCCGACCCTAACGTCGCGGGCACGACTCTACCGACGCCAGCGGGAGGTTCTGTCACTATTGTCGGCGTGCTTCCAGAAGACTTCGATCTTCCCGGCGACGCAGAGGTATGGAGTGTCTTCCCAAACCTCGAGCAAATGGTCTCAGCGCGGGATCGGTTCATGGACGTGGTGGCAAGAGTCAAGCCGGAGCATTCCATTTCGGTTGCCACTTCAGAGTTCGCATCGGTCATGAATGGAATCGCAGAGTCAGACCCGGAAAGAAACCAGGGTTGGCGGGTCACTGTTGCTCCAATGAAAGACGTAGTGGTGGCAGGTGTTTCATCAGGACTCTGGATTCTTTTCGGTTCCGCAGGAATGATCATGCTCATCGCCTGCGCAAACGTCGCAAACCTCCTCCTATCCCGGGCCGAAGGTCGGCAACGGGAAATAGCTATCCGATCTGCCATGGGTGCGGGGCGTCGACGCATTGTGCGCCAATTGATGACAGAGAGCATGGTATTTTCGACGGCCGGAGCATTGACGGGGCTAACCCTCGCTGCGCTCAGCGTCGAATTCCTCATAAAACTTGGGCCGCAAAATCTGCCAAGACTTGTTGAGGTTGGGATAGACTCCAAAGTCCTGGTCTTCGCACTCGTCACCACCGTCGTCACCGGGTTTTTGTTTGGCCTGGTCCCCGTCCTGCGATTGATGGAAATCGACCTACAGTCGCCGTTGAAAGATGGCGGGCGAGGCGTTGCTGGCAAAACGGGGGGTGATCGTTTCCGCGACCTTCTGGTCGTGTCGCAGGTAGCAGTGTCCGTTATCCTGGTGATCGGAGCAGGTCTTTTGATCAAAAGTTTTTACAGGTTGCAAGCCACCGATCCGGGATTCACTCCGGCCGGTGCCGTCTCCCTTGAGTTGACCTTACCGGGCGTACCTCCCGGAACCGACGGACCGTACTCCACCCCGCAGCGGGTAGCAGATTTTTACAATGGCTTTGTTGAACAAATCGAGCAGCTTCCCCGGGTTCTCGCCGCCGGGGCCGGGTCAACTTTGCCCCTCGGAGTCCCCGCTGATTATCCAGCCAGGTTTTGGGTTGCCGGTCGCGACGTACCCGCTCCCGGCGAGGAGAGCACAGCCTACTACCGTCAAGTCACTCCCGGGTTTTTCGAAGCCCTCGAAACACCACTGATAAACGGCAGGTTCTTCAGTCCCTTTGATCGTTCCGACTCTCCAGGCGTGGTGGTGATCAACCAAGCGGCAGCGTCGAGATTCTGGCCGGGACAGGATCCGCTGGGCCAAAGACTTTACGGCGTGGCCCAACCGTTCGGGCCTCTGGGAGAAATGTTAATCGATGACGTCGAAATAGTCGGGATCATAAGGGACGTAAAGTACGAGGGGCTCGATATTCCCGTCGAGCCGTCGATTTATTTCCCCCATCAACAAGCTCCGTTTCGTCGAATGACAATTGCGGCCCGGTTCACTGGAGACCCTCAGCAAGTGGTTGATGGAATTCGGACAATTCTTCGTGAAATGGATTCTTCACTACCGGTTTCAAACATCCACCAACTGACCGATCTGTTGGACCAATCTGTTGCCCAAGAGCGGTTCAGTATGCTGTTATTAGCTTCGTTTGGTGCCCTCGCCATCATCCTTGCGTCAGTGGGGATCTATGGAGTGCTTTCTTTCTCTGTCGCCCGCCGAACCAGTGAATTCGGAATTAGAATGGCTCTCGGAGCGTCCAGACAAAGCGTCATGTGGGCCGTGGTAAAAAAAGGAATGAGTTTGACCACCCTTGGGTTGATTCTGGGAACGGCCGGGGCAGTGGGTATCTCGAAAGCCGTAAGTTCTGTCCTACACGACGTAAGCCAATCGGACCCGTGGATATTCGCCTCTGTCCTCGGGCTCGTCACTATTGTTGCGTCCATTTCAAGTCTTTTGCCGGCATACCGTGCGTTGCAAACCAGTCCGTTGGAAGCACTCAGGCAAGACTAACAGTCCACGTTGGGGCACAGCACGCCGTGCCCCAACAAAAACTATTCTTCTTTCAGGGATTCGACCGGATCCACCATCATCGCTTTTACTGCGGGCACCAGGCACGCCCCGACGGCGGTGACCACCAACACCATCGGTACTCCAAGCATCGAAACCGGGTCGAAGCCATCAACGGAAAACAGCACTGACTTGATGGTCCTTGTCGCGCCGAGGGACAAGAAAAAGCCAAGCGTCGCTCCGGCAGAGGCGACCATAAACCCTCTGCCAAGGACCAGAGACAGCACCTTTTTGCGATCGGCCCCGAGCGCGAGCCTGACTCCAATTTCTCTGGTGCGCCGATTGACCCAATACGAAACAACCCCGTACACCCCCGCGAGGGAAAGAACGAGAGCAACGACAGAAAAAACGCCGAGAACTACAGCGTAGAAACGTTGAGCTGCAACCGAACCACTTACCAGGCTCTCCACCACTACCACGCTGTGCGCAGGTTGGGAGCCATCAACTTCCAGCAAACCTCTTCTCATCGATTCAACCGAAAGTTCTGCGCTTCCTCCAACTTCAGCGACTACCGTGAACACTGTGGTAGGCCAATCCAACAGAGAAGCATACATCTCAGGCTTAGGGTCATTTCCAAGGCCATAGTAGTGCGTATCCTCGACCACCCCAACAACCTGGACGTCCGTCCAGTCATGTATGGGTGTCGAAACACTCGCGCCTATTGGATCGTCCCCACCCCACAACTGCCTCGCCATCGTTTGGTTAACGACCACAGATTGTTTTCGGTTTGACAGGTCGACGCCGGAAAGGTCAACACCGCTCACGACCCTGATGCCAAGAGAGTTGAAATATTCGGGTGTCACCAATCGGAAATCGGATTGGGGGAGCTGGTTGTCCGGGTCTACCACCCCCTGGAGCCGCACCGGCAAGTCGTAGTTGGTACCAAGAGGATCCATCGGTAGTGCCGTCGAAGCACCCGCAGAGACCACTCCCGGCAACGATGCAACTTTTTCGAGTAAACCTTCCATGTAGGTAGTGAGCTGCTGAGTGTTCGAGTAGCGACTTCCATCGAGGAACATCCTCGCGGCAACTCTCCCTTCCGCCTGGAAACCAGGATCAACCCGAGACAACGCCCACATGCTGCGCCCGAGCAGCGCCCCGCCACTGAGCAGGACCACGGTCAGAACCATCTGAAGCACGACCAGCGAATTTCCAATCCTGTTCTCTTTCCGGCCAGCGGAAACACTCCTCGTACCACCGATCGCCATACCGGCAGGTTCGGCAAACGCCCCTCGCAACGGGGCAAGACCGAAAAGAACACCTGCGACAACGGAGACCCCTACCGCAAACAGTAGAGCGTTCAAATCAAGAGCAATTTCCCCCGAGCGCGGGATGATGTCCGGCTGCAAAGCGATCAGTCCGTTTAGCATTGGCGATGCAGCTAAAAACCCGACGAGGGCACCGGACAGGGAGAGGACAAGACTCTCTGCCAGCAGTTGGATCGCGACTTGACCGGTCGTTGCGCCCAGAGCAATTCGAACTGCAATCTCACGTTGGCGTCCTGCAGCTCTGGCGAGAAAAAGATTCGCGATGTTCACACAGGCCACGACCAACAGCAAGCCAACTGCTGCAAAGGCAACAGTGATGGTGGGCCGCGAATCGCCAATGACCCGTTCCGCCAGGGGTGCGGACCATACCCTCCAATTCTCGTTGATGTCGGGGAATTCTTCCTCAAGGCCCGAAGCGACAAGATCCAGGTCAGCGTTGGCCTGCTCGGCCGTCACGCCTAAATTAAGTCTCCCATACACGATCGCGTCTCGACGATGCCTGTCCCACCGAATTCCTCTGCGGTATTCTTTGGGCAACCACAACTTCGCCGTGTGGCCGGGCGCCTTATCTTCCGGTTGCATGACGCCGAGTATTTCTCGAGGGATTCCGTCCAACATGATCGAGGTGCCCAGGACACCCGGGTCAGCTCCAAAACGGTCTCTCCAGAGGTCGAAAGAAAGAACAACCACGCCCGGCTGCTGCCCTGCTACGGCATCACCTTCTTCAAAAAACCGACCTATTACCGGAGTGATGCCCAGCACCCTGAAAAGGTCGATGTCAGTGCGAGCGGTCCCAAGTGATACTACCTCGCCATCGTTATCGAGAATGGACGTGTCCCACTCCCACGCTGTAATGCCTGAGAACGATGTTTGCCTTTCCTTCCAATCGGCGAAAGCGCTTCGAGAAACCCCACCACCACCGGGAATAACACCTTCAAGCGGATTGAATTCACCTAGTTCTACCAGTTGCTCTGGGTCAGCAAACGGCAACGGACGCAGCAAAACCCCCTGAAAGACGGAGTAGATTGCAGTTGTAACGCCAATTGCCAGGCTCAAGGTGATGATCGTTACGGCCGCAAAACCCGGGTTTTTGATCGCATTGCGGATCGCAAAACGGATCTCATTGAACACGAAACCGAAACGCTTCCCCCGGGACTTAAACGCGCTTTTTTCTTGCGGCTCAGCGCAACGTTCGGCTATTTTACCGCGATCCCCGAAGCGCCTATTGGCCTCGAGCTGTGCGGACTGGGTGTCTAACCCCTCAGTCTCTTTGATATGCTGAGCCAACCTCTCGATGTGTTGTCCGAGTTCTTCGTCGATTTCGCGCCGTGGGGTCATGGATTCACCGCCTTCAAAACGCTACCAACTGCATCAACAGACTCTTTCCAGGAACGCGTCTGCTTCTCGAGTTCCCGTTTACCAGCCATAGTAAGACAGTAAAACTTGGCGCGGCGGTTATTGTCGGAAACTCCCCATTCCGATTCAATCCAACCACGGCGCTGCATACGGTAGAGAGCAGGGTAGAGCGCACCCTCTTCAATCACCAACCGGTCCCCGGTTGTCCTCTCAATCCAACGGGCGACCCCAAACCCGTGCATCTCTTCAACAATGAGGGCCTTCATTATCAGCATGTCGAGTGTGCCCTGGAGCAATTCAGCTTTTTTCTGCGTCATAACAACCTTTCCCTATACGTTCTAGGGAAGATACACCGCCTCTCCCTAAATGTTCTAGGGAAGATTCACCTTATAAATTGAAGGCACTTGAGTAGTGTTTCAACATGAGACGTTCCGGCGGGTGCGGTTGGTTCGAATCTTAGTCGACAAAAATGATGTGGGCCGAGAAAGCCGGCACATTTGAAGACCGAAATGCGTTGGATGGTGGTGTTGCCATTGGCCATCCCGGACAACCCCTCAACGCGATCCTAAATGACTTCGATAAAACGCAGCAGCAAAACCTTCGCCCTGGCTCAGTTAATAGTCGCAATCGCATCCACCTCGGCGATGGCCCAATCCGACCCCCTTGCACCTCCCACCTCTCACTGGATCGGAGTTGGCGCAGCGACCACGTCACCCGGTGTGGACCAATCAGTTTCATTCGCTTGGATCCAGGCGAGCTATCTGGTTACCGACATGTTTTCCGTCCAAATAGGGCTGCCTTTCAGCGACGCCGGACAAGGCTTTCCATTTCAAAGCCAAAATCTTGGCAATATCTACGCTGGAGTACTGGTTAGTTCACGCCGATCTAACGTTTTCAGCGAGTTTGGTATTCGCCTCCCAACCACCGGGGCAAACGCCTCAAGCCCGCTGGCGTTCCGGGCGCTGGCGCCAGAATCCGGCGAGGCGTTTCTCGACAATGTCAGTTCGTTAACTGGCAACGTGAACTACATCGCCACCGGCCAGAGCGGAGCCTTTCTCAAGTTGCGCGCCGGGATTTCAGCTTGGCTTGATGACCTTGGCAGAGTGGGCAGTGAAACAGTTCTCAATTATTCTGCCGAAGTTGGACTGAATAACAACGGTTTCCGTGCGGATGCCCGAATCCAGGGCCGGGCGTTTTTGAGCGCCGGCAACGCCGGCGTAGCCGAGCGTACTTTCCACCAGGTGAGAACCGCTGTTCGAAAGACGTTTGGTGACCTCACGCCTACCGCCACACTCAGGATTCCCCTTGGCGAATTCAACGGCGGAGTAGACTACGTGTTGGGTTTGGGTGTTGAGTTGAATTTTGCACCCTAACCGGGAGGAGATTGGTTAGCGCGTCACGAGACGATGCACGGTGCCAGCAATGCTCAGTACGTACAGCTCGCCGTCGGGACCCTCGCCGAAAGAACTGGGAGAGTCCACGGTTCCTGGAGGCAACAGTTCCATATCATTGGCTACTTCGCCGTTGACTGTTGAAAAACCCCGAACCCAACCAGCGCAGAAATCAGAATAGACATAAGTCCCAACCAGAGATTCTACTCGGCCACCTCGATACACGTATCCTCCAGTAATCGAACATCCAGCCGCGTGGTCGTATTCGAAATCAGGATCAGTAAACCCATCCGCTGAGCATTGGCCGCCACCAAAACATTCTGAGCCTTCCCGCGTATTCCAACCATAGTTCAATCCTCCAGCCTCTCCATTTCGGTGGACATTGACCTCTTCAAATCGATTCTGCCCCACATCAGCTATATAGAGATCACCTGAGACACGGTCGAACGAAAAACGCCATGGATTGCGTACGCCATAGTGCCAGATTTCATCTCTGCCCCCTGGATCGCCCAGAAACGGGTTGTCAGAAGGGATCGAATAACCGGTCGTTGGCGTCTGGTTATTGACGTCGACGCGAAGAATCGAACCCAGTAAAGTGCCAGTATTCTGTCCGCTTCCGAGCGGATCTCCCCCGGACCCTCCATCTCCCAACCCTATGTACAACATCCCGTCCGGACCGAAAGCGATCTGGCCCCCGTTGTGGTTGTCAAAAGGCTGGGCGACTCGGAAAATAATTTCTTCAGACGCCGGATTCGCCGGTCCCGCCGCAGAACCGCGAAATCGCGAAACCACAGTCGCTCCAGACAAATCGGTGTAAAACACATAAAACACGCCATTTGTCACGAAATCCGCGAGCATCGCCATACTCAGCAACCCACCCTCCCCGTTCGTTGAGACCCGGGCTGAAATGTCCAAATAAGATGCTGTTTCGAGGACACCATCACGAATAACCCGAATTCTTCCCGGCCGTTCCAGCACGTAGAGAACATTCGGAATATCAGGGTGCGAAGTCAAAAACATCGGCTGATCTAGTCCCGACACAACCAACTCAAGCCCGATGTTTGGTTCGTTCTCGGACTCAGAACCGGGTTGCGTTGTGTCGTCTCCACAAGCGGCGAGAGCAATGACAGTTGCTGCGGCGAAAATCATTTTCTTCAAAAGTTTGAACTCCGATTCATCTCTTCAAAACTCCTACACCAGAAAACCCGAACTGTCAGCCGGGGCTCTCTCCAAACTACCCACCTACCCCATAACCCCGTAGATTACTTTGAGTAATACGACGGGGGTGCCCAACCCAAAAAGGGCTGAGATCAAACCCCACGAACCTGATCCGGTTAATACCGGCGGAGGGAGTCAAATGACCGAACGACCCTGCAACACACAAATGTTTTTTGCCCGCAACGGTACCGTTACCGATGCCATGAAGTTTGTGGCCGATCGCGAGGGTTTGGAACCGGAACTGATCCGGGCCGAAGTCGCTCGTGGCAGGTTGGTAATTCCTGCCAACATTAACCACCTGGCCACAAGTCTCAAACCTATGGCAATCGGAAAAGTCGCCAAGGTTAAGATCAACGCGAATATTGGCAACTCTTCTGTTTGCTCGGATGTGGCAGTCGAAGTGGAAAAACTCACTCTGGCTACGAAGTACGGTGCAGACACGGTCATGGACCTGTCGACTGGTCCTATGATCGACGAAACACGCGAGGCGATTATCGCGGCCGCCGATGTCCCCATCGGCACGGTGCCAATTTATCAGGCTATTCTGGATGTTGATGAAACAGCCGATCTGACCGCTCAGGGAATGCTCGACATGATCGAGCACCAGGCCAAACAGGGGGTGGATTACATGACCATCCACGCCGGCGTCCTCCTGGAACACATCCCTCTCATTCACGGTCGGGTCACAGGAATCGTCAGCCGAGGAGGTTCGCTCCTCGCAGTATGGATGATGACTCACAGGAAGCAGAATCCGCTTTACGAACATTACAACGAGATTCTGGAAATTTTGCGGCACTACGACGTCACGATTTCGCTCGGCGACGGGATGAGGCCCGGCAGTCTTCACGACGCAAGCGACAAAGCGCAGTTCGCCGAACTTGACACCCTCGGGGAACTAACGACTCGTGCCTGGGACCGAGACGTGCAGGTAATGGTTGAAGGACCCGGCCACATTCCAATGCACCAGATTGAAATGAATGTCCGGAAACAGAAGGAAATTTGTCACGAGGCACCCTTCTATACCCTGGGACCACTGGTGACCGACGTCGCGCCGGGCTATGACCACATCACATCGGCTATAGGTGCCGCGATGATAGGGTGGTACGGAGCCGACATGCTCTGCTACGTAACACCAAAGGAACACCTTGGCCTTCCAAACGCAGATGACGTGCGCACGGGAGTCATTTCCTACAAGCTCGCAGCTCATGCAGCAGATATCGCTCGCGGTCACCCAACAGCACGAGACCGCGATGATGAGCTGTCCCACGCACGTTACAACTTTGATTGGAACGAGCAATTCAGGTTGAGTCTGGACCCGGAACGGGCACGGGAATACCACGACGAATCGTTGCCTGCGGAATATTTCAAATCGGCCGAGTTTTGCGCAATGTGCGGCCCGAAGTTTTGTTCGATGCACCATTCGCAGAATCTCGACCAAATGCTTGCAGAATTCATGGCCTCTGAGCAAGCCACAGTGTAGAAAAGGTGTTGTTCTGGTCGGCGGACGAAATTCCGTCGACCAGCGACTGGATTCATCATCCACACATCTTTCCCACAGCGTCCGCGCACCATTCTTCAAGTAGTTGTTTGACAACACTTTATCAAACTTCTGGTGTAGAAAACCCAACTCAATTCGATCCTACTCCGGGGTCACAAAACCACTCTTTTGGGGTTAATCTTCACTACCAATGACGAAAACAGCCCAATGACCAGCGTAAATCTGGTCACCGAAAAACCTCATCTCGACGCGCTCGTTAAGAGATTGTCCGCGGCTAAGCGAGTGGCATGCGACACAGAAGCCGCCTCTTTTCACCGTTATCAAGATCGCGTGTTTTTGATCCAGCTATCATCCGACGACGAAACTGCCGTGGTAGACCCCTTGGCCTTTGACAATCTGGATGGTATCGGCGAGATCCTGGCCGACCCCGCGATTGAGGTCGTTTTTCATGATGCAGACTTTGACCTCAGGAGTCTTTATCGAGACTACCAGTGGGATGTCACCAACGTCTTTGACACGAGGATTGCTGCTCAACTACTGGGTGAACCCTCGATCGGGTTGGGGGCGTTACTTGAGAAGTATTTCGCAATCAAGGTGGACAAGAAATTTCAACGGGCAGACTGGTCGAAAAGACCTCTGGATCCTGAGATGATAGACTACGCTGCTGGAGACACCTCCAACCTGTTGGCCTTGCGGGATCAACTTGAAAGCAACCTCGTGGCGCTGGATCGTATCGAATGGGCCCGCGAGGAGTTTTCGAATCTGACCCACGTTCGATGGGAGGTTGAAGAGGATCCAACGCCAAGGTTTTTGAAAATGAAGGGGACCCGGGGATTCGACAATGCTGCCCTGGGGATCTTGAAATCCGTTTTTGAGTGGCGCGAAAACGAAGCCGAAAAAACAGACAAACCCCCTTTTCGAATTCTATCGAATCAGGCACTCCTGGACATCGCCAAAGCGAATCCGACAAACGAACCCGAGCTACTCAAAGCGGGTGTCCCGAAGGGTTCGGTGAGGCGGTACGGACAAGATCTGGTAGCAGCTTCCTTGAAAGGGGCAAAAAAGCCTTACGCTGCACCCCGGAAAAGGAAAACCCGAGTCAAAACCCCTCTGGTGCCCGACGGTGTCGTCGATTCTTTGAAAGGATTAAGGAACACAGTAGCGACCGACCTGGGAATTGAACCCGGCGTGCTGTGCCCGAACGGCACATTACAGGCTATCGCCCGCGCGGCACCAAAGGACGCTACACAACTGGGGTCCATAAAAGAATTAAGAAACTGGCAAGGTTCTGTCCTCGGAGCCGAAAAACTCATCGCCCTGGCGAACCCACCCGCCTGACTACATACCCAAAAACGCCCTCACCCGGGGGTCCATTTTCTCCGGTGACCAAAAAGGCTCCCAAACAATCTCCACCGCGACACTGTCAACCCCATCTATAGCGCTAGCTGCACGCTCGGCATCAGCAACGATTTCAGGGCCCGCCGGACAACCGGGAGAAGTCAACGTCATCTGGATGTAGGCTTTTCCCTCTATTACTTCGATGTCGTAAACCAGTCCCAGATCGACAATGTTGAGGTCGATTTCCGGGTCTTTGACCGAGCGTAGGGCGGTACGGATGCTTTCTTCAATGCCCCCGGGCCCGGTGTTTTCTTCCGCTTCTGGTTTTATCTCTTCAGTCATGTCTGCCTATCTTGTTTTTGTTTTACAACTTGTCCCGTCACACCCCAGAACATACCTGGCCCCTGCGACACGTCGGTAGACCCTTTCAGCAATAAACATGGCACCGGGCAATGAAGCCAGTACGCTGGCAAGATGTTTCCATTTCGACCTACCCAGGGCCTCGCGCACCGCTGCAGCACCAAAATACATATCTCCGGTTGGAGCGACGAAATGCATCGCGTGTTCCAACTCGGCTCTGGACCTCCCCGTCAGCTCCTGTGCCTCCGGTGCCTGTAACGCCAACATTTCCAGTTGGTTCTTTGTGTCCCAACGAGAAAGTCGACCCACCCAGGCCAAACAGAACGAGCATTCACCATCATAAATGACCGTGGATTTTCGGGGTTTGGCCCGTGACGAGAGCTTCACCCGCAAAGACCGCCGCTGTTAGCAACCACAACCTCAACTGAATCGCAGCTCGCGAATTTCATCAAAACCGCAGCGTCTGCGACCACGCCTCGCAAAATTCTAAGCTCAGTAATAGACCGTCTGGTGCGCGGGGAAAAAACTCGGTTTGTCAGAACAAGAATGAATAGATCAAGTTCGGGGTCCACCCAAATAGAAGTTCCGGTGTAACCGCCATGACCGTAAGCACTAGCCGTAAGCAGCGACCCCGAGTGCCCGGTGGACTCCACATCTCGCATCTCCCAACCCAGGCCCCGATTGCCACCGGGTTGCCGTTCTACGAAGGCACTGGCCAACGCCCGCCCAAAAACCCGTTGGTTTCTACCCATACCACGATTCAACCACACCTGAGCGTAGCGGGCAAGATCTGCTCCGGTCGAATACAAGCCGGCGTGACCCGAAATGCCCCCCAATATCGCTGCATTTTGATCATGAATCCTGCCCGATATCACGTTGCCCCTCCACAGGCCGACCGGCATCAGATGAGGGCGGTCGCTTCGCCTGGTTCCGAACCTTGTGCGGGTCATCCGGGCAGGAACGAACACCTTCTCCATCGCGAATTCATGTAACGTTTGACCAGAAACAGCTTCAACTATCCAACCGAGAAGCATGGCATTCAAGTCACTATAAACCACTCTTGACCCCGGAGACCATCGCAATTCCTCGGTAAGCACAAGGTTTTTTGCCTGTGTCGCGGAGTCGGCAAGGTCATTCAAAGGCAGGAACGCCCTGAGTCCCGATCGGTGTTGGAGCAAATGAAGCAGGGTGACCGATTCTTTTCCGTCGCCCACAAACCCCGGCAAGATTGATTGAACCGTGTCGTTCAAGCTAACCATTCCCATCTCGAGAAGCCTGATTATCGAGGGGGTTGTAGCGACGACTTTCGTGAGCGAGGCGAGATCAAAAATGGTACTGTCTGGAGAGGGGACGCTTGAATTACCGTCCCAGGTAAAATGTCCGAACCCACGGGAGAATAGAACATCACGCGAGGTCCCGATCACAACGACTGCTCCAGGAAAGGCTCCTTTTTGGATAACAGCGGCAACTGCGGAATCGACAACAGCCTCCGGATCTTGTGCGGCTGCCGACGCGAGGGCCTGAGTCGCACCAAAGAGCAGAAGGCCTGTGAATGTGATCAAAAGTCCCCGCGTCAGACGTTTCGGCCCCGAGGTTTTTACTGTGGTTTCTGCCATCAGGGTATCTTAGACACTGAATTGATAAAAGGGAAAACTTAAAACGCGATGTTACGCATTCCAAAAATATTTGCGCACGCCGCGGCGGTTGTGGTTGTCTTATCTCCCGGTACCACTTTCGCCCAGGAATCAGTGGACTCCGACCTGATCAGCATACACGCCAGGGTGCTCTCGGCGGATTCCTTTTTGGGAAGGGATACCGGTTCGCTCGGACATGAGATGGCAGCGCGATATGTCGCCTCTCAGTGTAAAGAGTTTGGTTTGGTGCCGCTGGGAGACGGCTACTTCCATCCTGTGCCCATGACCCGCGCAACCATCACTTCGGCAACGCTAACAATCGGCGCTGAAAGTTTCACAGACATTTTCCCGAACTTCAATAAGGCGGGCACGCTACGTTCTTTTTCCGGCCCGGTGGTTTTTGAGGATCAGCAGAGCGGAAGGCGAATCCCGAACACTCTACAGACTGGAGCAATTGTGGTTACCGGAGGCCTGATCCGGTCATCGGCAAAAATCGACAGCCTCTCGGCCGAAGGTGCCATCGGAGTCATACAACTCATGCCGGACAGCGGTTTTTTCGAGCTTCTCCGTGAGAGCCGCGGTAGGTCACGCCTGTTTCTTCAAGACGAAACCATTCCCTCAGCTTTTGCAGGAGCTATTCCGTCATTGGTCGCCGGGCCAGACATCACCGCTGCCTTAACCTCCATCATCGGAAGTGGTGGCGGGGAAGTGTTTTTCGAGATAGAGACCCAAACAAACCCCTTTACATCACCGAACGTAATTTGTGTTCTTGAAAACGACGGCGGTGGGGTTGAGGAATTCTTGGCGTTGTCCGCCCACCTCGACCATCTCGGCTTGGGGACCGTCGATCAGACAGGTGACTCCATTTTCAACGGGTTTTCCGACAATGCGGCGGGCGTAGCAATGTTACTGGCAATAGCTGAGCGTCTGCGGGCCCAACCTGTGGTCTCTCGCCCGGTAGTCTTTCTCTTCTTCACCGGAGAAGAGCGGGGACTGCTGGGAGCAGAACACTTCGCCGCCAGTTTCAGTCAGGCAGGTAACAGTATTGCTGGCCTGATCAACCTCGATGCAGGAGCCCCACCCGCACCACCCGCTCGATGGGAAGTGGTAGCGGGAAACGATTCGCATCTCGGGGAGGCAGCACAGATGGTCGCAGAAACCAATGGCTGGGGGGTCAGAGTTTCCGCTGCCCGACCCAACTCAGATTTCTTTCCATTCCATCGAATGGGAATCCCATCGATTTTCATTATTCCGGGTGCCAGGCCGTATGATGGAAAGACCGAGGGTGAATCCGACGCACTTTTTGAAAGATGGGACGCATACCACCAAAGATCGGATGAATGGAATGCAGACTTCCCTTTCGACGGCCTGCAGCGATATGCGGAGTACGCCATTTCAACCCTTATCGCATACGACCGGGTGCTGGGCGGCCGCTAAACAAGGGTCAATACCCGGCAACAGAACCGGGCGGGATTTGGTACAAAAGGCGCGCTGTGGTCCGATCTCGCAGTGTCAAATCCTGAATTTCCGTCGTAGGAAACATCACATCCCTCTCATCATCGGAATGACCCAGGCCAAGCAGGTGTCCTATTTCGTGAAGCGCGATCGTATAAGTCGCTTCGGCCGGAAACACGTCTCCCCTGGCGGTCCCGAGTGCCAGAGATAGGCGCCCGTTCCGAATCCACCCCCTGCCGTCGGTGGTGATCGTGGCCAGACCGGCTTTTCCTTCGTCAAGTACTCGCACCCATTCGACAATTACATCCGCACCGCTGGAGTCCCGGACAAAATCGAAAACCACCGGAATAACACTGGGCCCGACACGGGACCACCTTCCGAATGCGTCCAGCGCGGCGCGGCGATGCCCGGGCGTGTATGGGCCCAGGGCGCTGGAGGGAAGAAACACCCTCAGGGGGTCCCGGGTTCGCTCTGACCACCTTACCAGAATCCCCCGCTCGGTCATTGCTTGAAGGTATGAATCGAACCGGAGGGCAGCCTCCCAGGCTCGGCGGCGCCCAATATCCGGGTCGTCTCCACCCACATCCTCCGCCTCTTCAGCTGCAGGTTGAGGCTCAGGTGGCTCCTCCAAACCAGCAAAGTTGCGATAGCCAACGAATGCCGCCAGAACCGCCAATCCAACCAAGAATTTTTTCATCACTTTAACTGGACCCTTTTTGGGAAAAAGGTCGCAACCTCCAAAAACTGGCAAGCTGGGCCTTCACCGTCTATCATTGATTGTTCAATTATCCAGAAAATTAGCCGTTCCACTGCGTTTTAATAGAGAAAGGTTTTTCGAAGTTTGTTGATAGCGCAGGTTGCGCGCCTCGTCGTCCGTTTTCCTCTGTTGGTGTTCTTGTGCTGGGGCCTGGTGGCCGTAGTAGCAATTCCCAAGGCCGCCCACATCAGCGACGCACTTGAGATTGAGTCCGGCGCCAAGAGAATAACCGAGGCGAAACAAGCCGAACAGATCATCGAAGAAGAATTCCCCAACCCGGTTGGTGATTTTTTCGTCGTTGGAGTTACTGGCCAGGCGGTCGTCGATGAAGCGGGTTATACATCTCTTATCCAAACCCTTTCCGACACGCTGGAAAACCAGTACTACATCACACAGGTCATTTCTTTTCTAGACACTCCTGACTCTGCATTCATAAGCACCGATCGAAAAACAACATTCTTTATCGCAGCATCCGACCCGACCGATTCGCTTCATCCCTCTGACCACCTCCTGGAGATGCGTGAACTGATCAGCCGGACAGCCCGACAGTTACGAGGGGGCGCCGGTTACGAAATCAATGTCACCGGAGGACCTGCCCTCGGTTTCGACACACGCACTATAGCCACAGAAGATGCCAAGCTCGGAGAGGAACGAGCGCTGCCGTTGACAGCCATCGTGTTGATTCTCGCTTTTGGTGCTCTGGTAGCTGCTACGTTGCCACTGATCATCGGCGTTTTCGCTATCACCGTGGCGCTGGCTATCATTGTAGCGCTGTCGGAAGTGATGCACATGTCAGTCTTCGTTCTCAATATCGTGACGATGGTCGGGTTGGCGGTGGGAATCGACTATTCGCTGTTGATCGTCACTCGTTTCCGCGAAGAACTGAATCATGGACTCGGTCGGCGTGAAGCCGCGCGGAAAACAATTGTAACTGCCGGCAACGCAGTCATCACAAGTGGACTGACTGTCGCCATCGGCTTCGCGTCATTGCTCGTAACTCCAGCCTTTGAAACCAGCTCGGTCGGCGTGGGCGGAATGGTAGTGGTTACCGTGGCTGTTTTGCTTTCTGTCACGCTCTTACCCGCCGCGCTCACCTTGCTCGGAAGGGGAATCGACGCCCCCAAGGCCCTGGCGAAAAGGCTCGCATGGTACCACGCGCCCTCCCGATGGGAACGGTGGGCCCGATGGTTGGCTCGCCATCCGTGGCGCGCGATCGTTCTGGGTATGGGAATGCTCGCGGTCATCACCTGGCCCCTCGTTGGCATCAAGATCGGTCTGCCCGCAACTGGCTGGTTCCCGGCCGGAACCGAGGCGGGTGCGGGAGTTGAACAACTCGAAGCTATTGGTTCGCGCGGTTCCCTGTTGCCGGTTCGTGTAGTCATACAATCCCCGACCGGCGACAAAGTGCTTGGCTCCAGGTATCTCCGCGGTCTCCAGAGACTGTCGGATACGATCCAGGCAAACCCCCGAGTCGAGTCAGTACGTGGACCACTCGATTTGCCGTTTCGCTCTGTCTTCCGAATCAGCGGGTTTTACAGCGACCTGGATCGGGGACGCGAAAGAAACCCCGAATTTTTTAACGCATACATATCACCCACCGGGTCGACGATCCTGATGGATGTTATCCTGGCCGACACGATTTCTTTCACCGGGTCTCAGGCTCTGGTGAGGGACATTAGGGCCACCATTGATTCAGGGGTGAGGGGATTGGATTCAATCGATATCCTGGTGGGTGGGTTCGCCGCATCGTCCGTAGACCTTCAGGACGTTTTGATGCGACAATTCCCGCTCGTAGTAGTACTGGTGTTGGTTGTGACCGCCGTAGCCCTTTTCGTTGCGTTTCGCTCAGTTTTGGTCCCCCTGAAGGCCGTGATCATGAACGCATTGTCCGTCGGCGGGGCCTTCGGTCTCACCGTGTTGGTTTTCCAGAACGGTCACTTTGTTCAAATCTTTGGACTGGAGGGGGGTACGGAAGCCGTTTACGCAGCTGTTCCTATTCTCGTCTTTGCGGTCGTTTTCGGATTGAGTATGGATTACGAAGTATTCCTGTTGGCCCGCATCAAAGAGGCCTATGAAAGAACGAGGGACAACGACAAGGCCACAATGGAAGGGTTGAGTGCAACCGCTTCCGTAATCACCAGCGCAGCGACAATAATGATCATCGTGTTTGGCGTTTCAGCTTTTTCTCGAGTGCTCGCGGCCAAACTAATCGGTTTTGGGCTGGCAATCGCAGTGTTGTTGGATGCGACGATCATCAGGATGATTTTGGTACCGGCAATAATGCACATCGCTGGCGAATGGAACTGGTGGCCCGGCATCAAGCGCAACGGGAGACCCAAAATCTCCTCTTAGGGACGTCCCTCCAAGATAGGTACCTTGGGACCCGCCAGTTCGACTGCGCGGCTCAACCGTTCTCTAAGCAAATCCCAATGCCACGAGTCCACCGGGTTTCCTGTAGCAACATCCTTGAGTTCTTTGTATTGAATCCACTCGCACTGCATGTCGAGGAGTTTGCCCGCGTCGAGAACTGCCTGGCGATTACTTGAGAGAAGGTGGGCCATTGGTTCGCCCTGAAGAGTAAAGCGATGTAACCAGAGTCCGCCTGAAAGGGCGTGTCTCATACCATCCCAGCGCGATTCAAATTCGCTCCAACCGGTCGGAGTTATGTGCAGACTAGAGTCCCGGCCTCAGTTGCCGCTCCAATCGGCGCGGCGAATTCTGAGAACAGATAACATTTGATCGATGTCCTGGGGTGGGTCGTCGTGGCGGACCACCCGGACTTCGTTGCTTCATTTATCGTGATAGTTACACCAGGGGTGGCAATAAATGCGTCTCCGACCATTGACGCGTTCGAGGCGTACATGCCGTTGTCGTAGAAGTAAGATTCTTCGGCGAGAGCAAAGTTCCGGAGGTCAGCCTTCATCGAGGAAACATAGGCTTTAACCTGAGTCTGCCCCATCTGTTTCAACGCTATCGCGGCAATAATACCGATAAGCGAAACCACAACGATGAGTTCAACAAGGGTGAAACCACCCTTCCGGTTTTTTTTCTTGCCACCGGCCATCTTTATTTTACGCCTTTGCATCAAGCCAATTTGGTCCAACCCCTACATCAACCAAAAGGGGTACACTGAGTTCGGCTGCGCCCTCCATTTTCGCTTTCATCAACCCCATCACAGCGTCCACCTCAGGCCGCGGGCTTTCCACCACCAACTCATCGTGTACCTGTAAAAGCATTTTCGCACCAAGTCCCGCCGATTTCAAGGCTTCAGCGAGTTGTACCATCGCTATTTTGATCAAATCAGCCGCCGATCCTTGGATCGGCGAATTCATCGCCAGGCGCTCACCAAAGGCTCGAGTGTTGAAATTCGAATCTTTCAATTCGGGAATATATCGACGGCGGCCAAAGATCGTTTCAACGTGCCCGTTCGTTTTGGCAGTCTCTATCTGGCGGTCCAAGAACCTCCGCACGCCAGAGAATCTTTCGAAATAGACGTCAATGAATTTTTTGGCCTCCTGTTTGGTGATCCCCAGCTGGTTACTCAGTGAAAAGGCACCCTGTCCGTAAAGCGTCGCGAAATTGATCGTCTTGGCCTGGTCTCGCATTTCGGAGGTGACGGCAGTCAACTCCACCTCAAACACGATGGCTGCAGTCTCCCGGTGAATGTCGCCACCACGATTGAATGCATCCACCAACAGTTTGTCCTGGGAGAGATGCGCCAGAAGGCGTAGCTCTACCTGTGAATAGTCGGCTACCACGAAACTCATTCCGTCTGCCGGGACAAAGCAACGCCGGATCATCTCTCCGCGTTCGGTACGGACGGGAATGTTCTGCAGGTTGGGGTCGTGAGAAGAAAGCCGCCCGGTCGCCGCACCAATCTGGTTGAAAGTCGTGTGTATTCTCCCGGTCCCAGGATCTACGGATTCAGGAAGGGAGTCGATGTACGTCGATTTTAGTTTTGTTAACTCCCTGTACTCCAACAGCGCGGTTGGAAGAGCAAACCCGCTAGACGCGAGTTGCTCAAGAACGCTCGCGTCTGTTGAAGGACCAGTCTTGGTTTTCTTAATGACCGGCAACTGAAGTTTTTCGAAAAGGATATGCCGCAACTGAGGGGTGGAGTTGATGTTGAATTCGACGCCGGCCTCCTCGTAAATAGCTGCTTCGAGTTTCTCCAGCTCCTCGCCAAAACGTGTTGAAAGATCCTTCAGACCGTCGAGATCAACGACGATCCCCGCCCGCTCCATTTCAACCAGCACCCTGGTAAGAGGCAACTCCACATCATTCAGCAAACTTTGTAGAGAAAAATCCATCAACTTTTCAGCGAAGTATTCTTTCAGGTCCAAAACCACTTCAGTTTCGCGACAGGCAAAGTTCGCAGCCGTCGTCACCGGTACATCGCTGAAGGCGACCTCTCCTTTTCCTTTCCCAACCACGCCTTCCCTTGAAACGATTTCTTTGCCGAGGCATTCCATTGCCAGGATGTTCACATCGTAGGAGCGACGCCCCGGTTCGGCCAGAAAACTAGCCATCATGAGGTCGTAGGAGACTTTATCGACCTCTACGCCGGCCGCCACAAGGGCATGCCAACCGCCCTTGGTCCCGTGTCCAAACTTCTCGATTGAACTATCGGAAAAAAGGGAGACGAACTCGCGCATCGAACTGGTTCCCAGACCGACAAGGTTCTCTTCATATCCTAGGTGGTTTAACGGCAAGTACCAGGAGAGATCGGGCTTTGTCGCGATTGCAATGCCCGCAATCTTGTCCGTTCGGGGATCATGACCGTCCGACTGGACCGAAAAAGCCATAACCCTGGCCTCCCTAACCGCAGCTACCACCTCAGCGAGATCATCAACGCCTTTGACCACGTTCGAGGGCTGACCAATTGGTTTATCGGGCTCTTCTTTCTTCCCCGGGATTTTCGCAACGAGTGTGTGAAACTCAAGTTCGGTCAACAAGTCGGCGAGAGCTGCATGGTCGGGCGCGGCCAACTCAAGATCGGTGAGACCGACGTCCATTGGGACATCTCTAATGATCGTTACCAGTTTCCGGCTCAGTCGCGCATTTTCGGGTTCGGCCAGCAACGCTTCTCTTGGTCTTTTCCCTTTTATTTCAGGCGCGTGGGCAATGATCGACTCAATGTCACCGTAGGTATTAATCAACGCCTGAGCGGTTTTTGCGCCAATGCCCTTTACGCCGGGAACGTTGTCAGATGAGTCTCCAACCAGGCCCAGGTAGTCAACTACAAACTCCGGAGCCACACCAAGTCTTTCCGAGGCGTTCTCATGTGTGACCATCTGTTCGCCCACAGAAGCAGGGCCTCGTCGACCCGGGTTGAGCAAGGAAATTTTTTGCGAAATAAGTTGGTAAAAATCTTTGTCGCCCGAGACGATCACGACATCGCGGTCCTCCGATTCCGCTACGGCGGCAAGCGTTCCGATCACATCGTCTGCCTCATAACCGTCAACCGTTATCAAGGGGATGCCGAAAGCCTCCAGCAGTTGCGCTACCCGAACCAACGAACGGTCGAAGATCTCCTGCATTTCATCGTCGAGTTTTTCTCTCGTGGCCTTGTACTCGGGGTAGGCAGTTTTTCTACCAGAGTCCCCCGCGTCGTGCACCCAACCGATATATCGAGCGTCATAGTTTTCGAAAAGCCTGAGCAAGAAGTTCACAACACCCCATGAAATGGAAGTGTTTTCGCCTTTGCTCGTCGTCAGAGGTTTGCCGATCATTGCGTAAAACGCTCTGTAGATCAGGGCGTAACCATCGATTAGAAAAATTTTATCGCGTTCAAACATCGACCCAAGATAAAAAAAAGCCCCGTCGGCGGATACCGGCGGGGCTTGTTCGGGTTTTTCGTCAGGTCAACACTTAACGACGTTGGATGCCTGAGCACCCTTCTCTCGGGGCGTCAACTCGAACTCTACGTGTTCACCTTCTGCGAGTGTCTTGTACCCTTCGGATTGAATCGCTGTGAAATGGACGAAGACATCTTCGCCAGCTTCCCTGGAGATAAAACCATATCCTTTGGTTTCATTGAACCACTTGACCGTCCCAACTGCCATTTACAGACCTCCTACGACAGAAATACGTTGGTTCCGAGGGGCCGGGCGGCCCGCCCGTTATTTATAGTGGGCACACAACCCCAGGCTGTCAAGCGAAAACCAATATGGTGGCAGCGACTCCCGGCCCCAGTACCAGATTGTCGTCAATCTGTCCAGAAAACCGTTCGATCAGGGTGCCAAACACGGCACCCAAAAGAGCCATCCGTGGATCAACCCCTACCGCCAGCGCCCCCACACCGATAACAACAAAACAGGCAGCAGACCCAGCTATGCTCTTTCCGGGGCCTCTTCCCCACATCGATCCTGCCAGTGATGCTGCTGGGTCGGCCAGGGCCGCAGCGAGAATTCCTACTGCAACGGCCGGGGCCGGAAAAAGGACAGTTATCGAATAGCCGAGCCAGAGAAAAGAAGCTCCACTGATTCTCTGGTGCTCGCGTTCTCTGAACACTGGCAGTCGTTTCGAAATCCAATCGTGCAGCACCGCATTGTTGATACGAAAGACGTCAAAGGCCAAGAAAACGACGGCAGCAACCCAAACAACGGAACGAAACACCCAGGGATCCATCTCCGAAACGACAATTATCAGACCCGTGGAAGCATGAATGACGCGCCTTATCGAGGACGAAGTCATTGATCCCCGTACAAGGCTCGATACAGATAGCGATTGCGCAGCACCGATTTTACGTAGCCTTTAGTTTCGGGGAACGGAATGCGTTCAACAAAAGTCCGAGAATCATCCATGCCACCCCTCCGTCTCCAACGGGCCAGGTTACCACCACCTGCGTTGTAAGCAGCAAGGGTAAACACAATATGATCCGACCTGCGGTGGAGGTCCGCGAAGTGACCGACCCCAATATGAAGGTTGGCATCTGGCACCACGAGGTACTCATCGGTCCAGTCACGGTCCATTTGGCTGGCTCGCCAACGAGCCGTAGGGGGCATGAGCTGCATCAAACCCTTCGCACCCGCTCTGGACGTGGCCGAGGGGTCGAACGCCGATTCCTGACGAATAATTCCGGCGACAAGGAAGGGATCAACATCCCATTCCGCCGCTTCGTATTCAATAAGTTCTCGAAAGGGCCACGGGAAGACGGTCCGAACAACCCTTATGTCGTTCAAGCTCAGCGAACCGGCTGCTTTCCAGCCAAGTCTAATGGCCGCTGGCACAAAATGCCGTTCAATCAGCCCCTCGGCCAGGGCGAGAATTTCGTCAACATCCAGCGAGTCCCTGGCAACCCAATGCGCCACATGCGTTCGGGCGTGATCATCGAAACCAGCCGTAACAAGAAAATCGAGTTGATCGAGGACGTCGCGAATCCGTTCAGATGCAATCGTTAGAGGCGCTTCGGCGAAAACCGGTGCGGGAAGCCCCGCTTCGGTACGCGCAAGAAATCCGTAATACCCGAGAGAGTCGACCCGAGCTAGAACTCCCAACACCGAATCAGCCGCGTTGATGTCACCTGAATCGCGAAAAACCTGTGAAACCCTGTAACGAGCGAAATTTCGTTGCGCCCCTCTGGCGTCAACTTCCCTGGTGTACCAACGGGTTGCTCCGTCTATGTCACCAGCAGCCCCAAACCTATCCCCAATTCTCATCCGGGCATCGGTCGCTTGCGCCGTTGTAGGCCATTCCCGATCCAGTATTCCAGCAACACTGTCACCAGCGTTGTTTTGGGCGACATCCCAAAACCGCCTTGCGATCGATTGCAGGGCTGCCGGGGTGTGCCGGTGTCTATTGTGGACCCGTGTGAATTCGCCTAATCGCTCCATTGCGGGAGTGTAGCGGCGTAGAGCCAGAAGGAGACGACCTCTGGAGTACTGGGCGTTCACAGCATAGTCGTCGCTGCCGCCCGCCGCTTTCTCATAGTTCGCGAGCGCGGCGACTCGATTCCCTTCTCTTTCCTGCGCGCGACCCAACGTCCAAACAATCCGTGGCGTGCTATCCCCTGCAGATACGGCCGTACTGAGCAACGAGATCGCTCGGGCGTGTTGACCAAGCTCCATGACCGTATTACCAAGGACAAAACTTTCTTCTTCGCCGCGAGGAGCAAAACGACCTTCGATGAAACCGGCTCCAAAACGCCGGATGTTCCGGTGGGGGGATCTTAGCGCTTGGAACGCGAGTTCCCTGGAAATAGAGGAGTCTCCGTTTTCAAGAGCCAGCGAGACAGCAGAATCAAGAACTCCCAGACGTCTGTAAATGTTGACCGCACCACTCCAATTGCCCTTCCTAATCTGGATTTTCGCACCAGCGCTCTGAGCAAGCCTGAATGCACTTTCAGGAGCTCTCGTGAGCAATTTCAGGGCAAGAGAATCTTCTTCGTACGGTGCGCGCAGAACTGCAGCCCACCCCGATGCAGCAGAGTGCGCTTCACCGGCAAGCCGGAACTGTTCCCTTGCCAGGTCGACGGATTCCGCAGCCCCGTACGCCCGTGCCGCCCGGGCATGAAGCGCCGCCTGTTCAATCCCGACCGCGCTTTCGGCGGCTGACGCGAACAGCAACCCAGCTTCGGCGAACCGACCTGCCTGGACACTGGAGTCACCTCGGGCGACCAGAGACTCTCGGCTAGAATTGACACCACCAGACGCCGAAGGGTCGGTTTCATCCAATCCCACCCTCCGATGCCATTCCCGTGACTCCTGCGAGTGCAAACCACCCGCGGTCCCCATCAACGCAAACGCAACGACGGGGACAAGAACCGCGCGTCTAACGATTGCCACGGGAGCGTGACATAACCCTGAACATGTCGTCTCGCGACTCTTCGGAAAGTCGGAATTCATCAAATCCAGTCTGATCCTCAAAAATTAGCACTACTCGAAGCGGTGTATAAATCCAACGAATAATACGCACTGGACTGCCAGGGTCAGGAAACGGTTCGAAAGTCTCGTCCGGTGGCCCAATTCTAAGAAAAACTTCTCCTCGGTCGGTCAACCAGCCGGGCTTGTTTCTCTCCTGGAACAGCTGGTTAGCCATCTTGACGCGTTCGAAGTAGTCGTCCAAAGCTTCGTTTTGGGGTGTCGAGGGATCCGGGTCGGATAGCCTCCAGAAACGCTCCCAGGCAGCCGCCCTTTCGTCCAGCGAGGCATCACGAAGCTCGTTGAGGGCCGTCCTGGTGGCGAAGTAGCGGAGCAGAGAAAGAATGTCATCGAAATGGCTCAAGGCCCAGTTGTCAGAGAAACTGACCAAAGCCCAGGTGCGCACCGTGTCAGCAGAACCAACTGGGACCGCTTCAAACCGGAGTTCGCCGACCGGCAAACTATCCGGGGGTACAACAACGACCAACGACGAAACCGTGCCCGTCAACCCGAATGCGACCGTATCACTCCAAACCAGCGTTTCGTTTTCTGCGGAAAAACCCTTTATCTCCACACGGGCGTTTTCTTGTCCGTACGCTTCAACGTAGAGATTCAGTGTATCCTGGCCGTACCGGACGACTGAGCGAGGATTGAGAAGCATGCCCGGGAACAACTCCCGGTTGGAACGAAACACATCCACCCCATAAACCGGAACCAGGGATGAAAGAGACGGACCCCGGTCGAAATCGGGCACGTCGATCATCCGGTTCGCTCTCGAAACTATCGCGGCGCCCAACTCCTTCACCTGCAAATCCATCGCAAGAGTACCTGAGGGCAGCTCGAGAAAGCGTTGATAGATGACTGTTTCACCACCCCTCATCGTTTCCCGCAGGGACTCGACCGCGACGGTTTGCGAGTCGGACAACTGGGCCACGATGTTGCCTCGTTGATCGCGGAAGGTGATCTCGACCCCGTACCGAGCCTCCCAGCGATCATCCCTTCGCTTAAACGCGAGATCGTTGTTTTCCAACGACATCGAAAACGCGGCAATTGTTGTTTGTTGGTCTGCTCCAGCCAGATAATTGAGAGAGGCAACAAACGGAAAAGGTGCGTCCCGCGTGATCAACCCCATCCGCCGGTAAACTACCGCAGGATCAAATAGTTCAGGGATCACGACGCCTGCGTCTGGAGTGATATCTGTGCCAACACGTTGCCATGAGCCACAACCGATACCGCCTGCAAGGAAAATGCTTACTATTAAAGCCTTGGCTCGCGGACTGGACTCACCCATTATTGCATGACCTCGTTCGTGGCAAAAGTTTGAACATCACTGAATCCTGGTACACCAAGTATGGCGGCTGAAAACATTTCTGGGAAATCTGTTGGCGGATACCAGCTCCTCGAACGAATCGGAGAAGGCGGCACCGCAACAGTCTACAAGGCAGAACACCCGGAACTCGGGACTTGTGCCGTAAAAATTTTAAAAGAATCTCTGGCTTCCAACGAAACGGGCGTCAAACGTTTTCTCCGTGAAGCCGGTTACGGAGATAGGGTCATTCATCCATCGGTTGTCAAAACCCACTCTTTTGGAGAAGACGGCGACCTCTACTACCTCTCCCTGGAGTGGGCAGACGGAGTACCTCTTAATAAGTATCTCAATAAGACCGGCAGGGTTCCGCCCAAAGTTGCCTCGAAGATCGTGACCCAGTTAGCTGGCGCATTGAATGCTGCCCACGAAGTCGGGATTATTCATCGGGATCTAAAACCCGAAAATATCATGTATGACCCCGAAACCCAGGTTGCGAAACTGCTGGACTTTGGTATTGCGCGCGACGAAGAGGCCGATCCGGCCGAACGCCTTACGAAAGCAGGGTTCTTTGTGGGTACCCTGCAATACGTTGCACCCGAGGCCCTGTCCGGCGAATTGGTAGGGGCATCCGCAGATATTTACTCGCTCGCAAAAATCACCTACCACATGCTTTCAGCAGAGAACCCGCACGATGGGCGCTCACCCCGACAACTTTTCCAACAACTCCTAACCGCCGAGCCGACACCGCTCAACCAGATAGTAAAGGGTACGAAATTTCCCGTCGCCCTGGAGGAGGCGGTAATGAAAGCCCTCTCACGGTCTCCATCTGATCGCCAGAGTACCGTTATACAGTTTGCCGAAGACATCGAGAATTCGCTTACAGGCGGCGCAAACGGATCGTCAGACGGGTTCATGGGCACGATCAAAGGAATGTTCTCGAAGAAGCAGAAATAACCGTAGTTGCAATCACTACAACCTAACCACAAACACTAAAGTTGTTGCCATTACTACAACCATGACAGCAAAAACCCCCAAAACGACTGAACTTATTGAATTAATTAAAGTTAAGTCGCTTCAATTCGGTGACTTCACTCTAAGTTCAGGGGCTAAATCGACATATTACATTGATTGTAGAAAAACTACCATGTCGGCGCACGGTTTGACTTTGATTGGCGAATTGGGGCTTGAGTTGATCCACAATGAAGGGTGGAATCCTGCCGCGGTAGGGGGCCTGACGCTCGGCGCTGATCCGGTGTCTTATGCAATCGCGCGGGCAAGCGACAATGGCGGTCGGATCATAGACGCTTTCACGGTTCGTAAACAACCGAAAGCTCACGGCACGCGGTCAGCAATTGAGGGATGTTTTCCAAAAACGGGGTCGGTTGTGATTATCGAAGATGTGGTCACTTCCGGTGCCTCAGCATTGAAAGCCATCGAAGTTGCGCTGGATGCCGGCGTTGCGGTCAACGGAGTTTTGACTGTCGTGGACCGCGAAGGCGGTGGGGTCGAGGCCATCCGAGAGGCGGGCTATCGATGTGTCAGCCTCGTATCGCTGGGTGATCTCGGGGTCACAACTCAGAGGTAACCCCGCACCGGCAAACGTCACCTTTTTTGTCCGGGAAACACCCCTGTTGGTAGTGGTTCAAAGGTGGCGAGAATATGCCGATACGGAATTACCATCCTTTCGCGGAAGAGAACTGTCGCGCTCTCAAAATCATGGTCGCGCCTGAATTGACTCGCGGTGCAGTGCAGAAGTGATTTGACATGTCTACCGAAACTCTGGGGCGACGAGTGGTCCAGTCGATACGCCACATCTGACAGGGACAAACCCCGGTCTTCCAGTAGCCCTGCCGCGTAAACGAGCCTGACCCACGACAAGTATCTCCGAGGCGATGGCAGCTCAGCTCTCAAGAATCGCGACATCAAGGTAGAAGGATGCACCTCGAGAACGTGGCAAAGCGTCCGAACTGTGGTGGTTTCCGGAGCAACCCTTAGCAAGGCTTCGAAAAAGGCCTGCGCCTGGGAGCTTGGTTCTTCCATGGAGGGAATAACCGCCATCACAACCCGGGCAACCAGATTGTCCATCGGTTCGGAGACTATCTCACGGAGCCGATTCCAGCCGTTTCGGTCGCCCAGATCGACCGACTTGCGAACCCCCGACGCGCCAAGTTCAAGAAGTGTCTTTGGTTCAACCCGCTCTGTTGATGAAATCACTGCGACAGCGGAAACGGCCGGGAAATTCCTCACAAGGTCCTCAACCCCGGCAACTTTTGTCTCTTCGACATGGCGGGCGGAAAACAACACCGTTGATGCCGGACCTTCTCTGACAGCCCGGGCAACCTCCTGGATCGAGCTCGCATGGATTGAGTAAAAAGTCCCCCGCGATGCTGCGTCCAACCTGGATCGCATTGATGGCTCGACGTACGTCGCCACTGTTGGCAACTTGATTTGAAATCTCACGACCACTCTACTCCCTCGTTTGACTCGTGCCAATCAAGCATCGGAAGCTCAACCCTCTATCAACCCTTCCGAAGTTGATTTTGAAGGAGATGGGGTTGTTAGGATGGTTACCGACGACGAAAACCCTTACATTCTGACGTGAGTTAGGAAAGGTGGGGCGTGGCGGTCGCGGCGATTACATAGTGAATTGCTGAGGAAAGTCCGAGCTCCAAAGGGCAGACTGCCAGGTAACGCCTGGGCGCCGAGAGGCGACGGAAAGGGCCACAGAAAACATACCGCCCCGAAATGGGGTAAGGGTGAAAAGGTGAGGTAAGAGCTCACCGCGCACCTGGTAACAGGGGTGGCACGGTAACCCCCAGTCGGAGCAAGGCCAAATAGGCAACGAGGTTCGGCCCGAACTGCTTGAGTTGTGGGTAGGCCGCATGAGGTTTCGGGCGACCGGAACCCTAGATAGATGACTGCCCGTGAGGCTTTTGCCAAACGAACAGAACTCGGCTTACGGCCCCGCCATTTCCTTGCTCGCCGCTTTTTGGGAGACATTAGGACGCCAGACTAGAGGTAGATGGAAGCCAACGACAACCAACCGAAACCGTATCCAGCCGATTGGGAGCAGGTAGCCGACCTACGGGTGTTCAAGACGACCCCGAAGGAATGGGAGCGCCTTGTTTCCTGGCGTGGAGATATGAAAAAGAAAGGTTGGAAACTCCTCCGGGTCACGACATCAGCAGGTCAACTTTCGGCCGTATTTGGACGTACTCGACAGGAATTGCTATCTCGAACCGAATCAACTTCCTAAAAATGCTTAAAGCCGTCATGGTGTGGATCGTCGCTCTGGTTCCCGCCCAACTGCATGCGCAGATAGGATCTCCTCGTTCCCTTGAGTACCTCACCGCATCAATGGGGAATGACGTGAGGGCCAGTTTCGCTAACCCGGCTGGTTTGGCTGTGACCCCTGAAGCATCAGTAATGGGCGAGATCAGAATTGATAAACCTGACAACGGTTCCAGTCGGCTGGGGCAGGTTACCCTGGGCCTCAATTCGAGAGGTTTTTCGTTGGTTTACCAGAAGGATCGGTTTATTAGCGGGCTTTCGGGCAGCACATGGCGCTTATCCATAGCCAACCAGTTCAATGGTGGGGCGATAGGTGTTTCCTACACTCTCTATAAAGGATCCGGACCGTCCGATACAGGGTTTGACGTCGGGGTACGCCTTTTTCCAACTCCGAATTTGGACATCGGATTCGTGGCCAGAAATATCGGGCGCCCGGCCCTGCGTCGAGAAACACTGGACCCGACGGCGGTTAGTAGTATCAGTTTTCTACCGATCCGAAATCTGAGAGTTTCCGGCGAGATTTTAGCTGCTGACCTCCCCGGAAGTGGCGGACTTGAATTCACTTATCGGGCTCTGGTGCTAATCTCAGAGCCCTCAGGCTTCACCTCAGTGTTCGGCAGTGTTACGCTCAACGACAACGCTTCACTAGGAAGATTCAGCCTTGGAGTGTCCTTCGGAACTCCCGATCAGCTTATGGCCACTTCCTCTTTCGACCGCATCGGCGGTTCAACCGGCTTTGAAGCGGTCAGCCTGACCGGAGCATCAGTTCGTCGTTTTGTGCCAGCAGGTCGTTAGTCAACTAGCCGTAACGGCATAACCAAACAGAGGTACGCAGCCGGATCGTCCCAACCCACCGGCTCAATGGTGGCAGCTCGTTCAGGGGCTTGCATAGCCAACTGTACTTCATCGGTCGGCATGAGTTTTAGAATCTCAAGCAAATAATTCGCATTGAAGCCGATTTCGATAGCATCTCCATCGTAAGAAATCGAAATCTCATCTTGAGCTTCACCCAGGTCAGGTGTGTTCACTGAGAACTGCAATGTGCCCGGGCTGAAAGACAATCTCACCCGGTGAGTTTGATCGCTGGCCACAACACCCACTCTTCTAACAGCGGACATGATCGTCTGACGATCAATCGTGGCTATTCTGTCGTTGCCTTTAGGGATTACCTGATCATAATTCGGATAGGGTCCTTCAATTAACCTGGTAAAGACCCGTGTGGCTCCACAGCGGAAACCAAGGTGGTTTTCACTCCTGGCAATTTCAATTTCGTCAGCCGGACCAAACACTTTCTTCACTTGATCCAACGCTTTTGGCGGAACAATCAGATCAGCTGTCGATCCGGCACTGGTAAGAGGTACATCCATTTTTGCCAGCCGATGTCCGTTAGTAGCCACCATTCGCATACGGTCAGCTCGCAATTCCCATAAGACGCCATTGAGAATCGGTCGGCTTTCTTCGGTAGAAGTAGCAAAAGACACGTGCCCAATCAACTTCTGCAGGTCTGCTGATGTAACCTTCCAATGATCCTCAAAATCCACCGGCGGAAAACTTGGGAATTCATCTTTGGAAACACCGAGCAGACGAAACTTCGATCTTCCACATTCAAGATTAACTCTCTGCTCTCCTGCTGTCGTAATTCTGATGGCGGCGCTGGGGAGTTCACGTACAATCTCAACAAGCTTTTTCGCTGGCAGAGTCACGGACCCGGGCTCATCTACTTCAGCAGCGACCACTGTTGATACGGCAATATCAAGATCCGTTCCGGAAAGACGCAGTCCATCATCCGACGCTTCCACAAGGATGTTGGAAAGTACCGGTAATGTGGTTTTTGTCGGTACGCTTGCTGCTACTGCGGTAAGGCCTTCGTGAAGTTGTTCTCGGGTAACTGTGAACTTCATGTTCTGGAGTGCCTATCTGAAATCAGGTGACGGTATATAGATAACTAAAACTGCTTTTGTTTATATAAATATAGTAGTAGTAGTAGGGTGTCTGGAAAACTGGAAAACTAAAGAGAAAGGTCTGTTTTCTCTAAGTTTGTTATCCTGCTTCCGTGTTGACTCCTGTCTAAAACAATGTTGATGCGTGGGGATTAGTCGAAAGTTTTTAGGTTTATCCAGTTCCTTAACAGACAACTATCCACTTTTCCATAATCTAAGGTGCGGAAAGTTCTTTTTCAGCCATCTCAACTTTCTGCCGAAAACCTCGATCCGCCTTCATCACACGAGAAACCTTGTCGAGACTGTGTATAACCGTTGAGTGATCACGTCCGCCAAAAGCCTGTCCGATTTCCACAAGTTGCAGGTTGAGCATGTTGCGCGAAATGTACATCGCTACCTGTCGGGGAACCGTCAGCGTCTTGGTTCGCGCTTTTGAACGCAGGCCTTCGGGAGTCACACCCCAACGTCTCGCAACCACTTCCTGAACACGATCAACACTGGGGCGTGCTGACGGCGCACCTGAGCGCGATGTGTCAGATCTTTGGATTTTGTCCGACAGGGCCTCGGCGGCCAGCTCGATCGTGATTTCTCTATGCTTCAGCGATGCGAAAAGCAAAAGCTTGATTATGCAGCCCTCAAGCTCACGAACTGAGCTACGAACATTTTCTGCAATAAAACGCAAAACATCATCCGGGATGGTTAGCTCAAGGTGATCTTGCTCCGCCTTTTTCCGCAGGATAGCAGTTCTGTGCTCAAGGTCTGGCTGCCCGATGTCGGCAACCATCCCACCCTCGAAGCGGCTTACCAATCTTGATTCCAGACCCGGCATCTCTTTGGGTTGCCGGTCTGATGTAAGCACAATTTGCTTTCCTGCTTCATTCAGAGTGTTGAAAGTGTGAAAAAATTCCTCCTGGGTCATCTCCTTGCCCTCAAGGAAGTGCACGTCGTCGACCAAGAACATGTCAACTTCACTCCGATACCGTTTTCTGAAATCGGGCATCTTTCTGGAGTGAATACTTTCAATTACATCGTTGATGAATTCCTCAGCCCCCATGTAAAGGACGTTGGCATTCGGATTCTTTTCGAGGTGGGCGTGCGCTATAGCCTGCATCAGGTGGGTTTTGCCCAGACCGGTGGCCCCATATATGAAAAGGGGGTTGTAGATTTTCGCTGGCACTTCGGCCACGGCATGGGCCGCTGCAGAGGCGAGTTCGTTTGACTTACCAATTACGAACGTGTTGAATGTATACCGTTCGTTAAGTGGCCGTTCCTGCTTTGAATGTCTTCTTGCCTTGGGCTGATCAGGCTGAGGCACCCACAGATCCATTTGCGGGCGACGAGCTTTTTCTTCCTGGACTCGGAATTCAACTCTGACCTCTTCCCCAAACTGAGTTTCAGCGATTCTCTTCAGGAGTTCCGAATGTTTTGAATCGTTCCATTCCAGAGCAAAATGATCGGGCGTGCCAAGGACCAGTAAATTGTCGGTTAAGGATACAGGTTTTGCGGGTTCCAGCCAGGTTTTTACGGTAGCATCAGGGAGTTCTTTGCGGGCTTCCGTGAGCAGGCGTTCCCAGACGTCATTGGCGGAAAGATTTTTCTGCATTTATCTCGATTGCGAACTAACTTGAATCATAAGGGCGGGGGATATTATTTCTCGCGTGTGGAAAAGTCAACCTTGACCTCGGAGGTGGGTTCAGGGTAGGTTTCCCGCCCGTTAAAAACGCAGTTTTGAGAGTATGAGACCGACTTATAAGCCGCGCAATAAGCGCCGCACAAGAAAACACGGATTCCGAGCCCGCATGAGCACTCGTTGGGGGCGTGAGGTGCTTAGCCGCCGCCGCAAGAAGGGGCGTCGGAGGGTTGCCGTACGCCTACCGTCCAAGCACGGAGACGTTTAAACGTCCGAGGGTTTCCCTCGGCGGTGGCGTCTTTGCCGCGGCAGCGACATCCAGTCCACAATGAGAGACGGCCTCCGGCGAGACACGGGGCATCTCGCCATTTCCTGGGTACCAAACCACATGGGAAATCCGCGCCTAGGGCTTGTTGTTCCGCTCTACGGTGGCACTGCTGTGTCCAGGAATCGACTTCGTAGGAGGATAAAGGAAATTGCACGGCGGCTGGTGATGGACGGGCTGGGCGAGGTGGATGTGGTTATTCGAGCCAAGCCAAATGCCTATCGGGCGGATTTTCCGACATTAAAGGCAGAGATACTGAGATGGCTTCGATCTTCCAACGAATAGGCGCAATTCCCCGGAATGGGGTAATCGGCCTTATCCGTCTCTACCAATTCTTTTCGGCTCCTTTTCCGCCGTCCTGCCGGTTTACACCAAGTTGCTCGACCTACACTTTGGAAGCCGTGCGTACGCACGGCGCCATCAAGGGATCCTGGTTGGGTGTTAAAAGGATTGCCCGTTGCCAACCATTTAGCGCCGGTGGGGCCGACCCGGTGCCGGAGAAGAAATAGGAGTCATGGATAGGAAAACCGTATTGGCCATTGTGCTCATGTTGGGTGTGGCCATAGTACCTTCGTTTTTCTTCCAACCAGACCCCGCACCACCAGAGGTTCCGGAAGTGCTTCAACCAGCCTCGGGTGGAGACCCAACGACTCCGACGCCAGCCGAAGCAGTCGCTACGGCAGAACCCGCCGTCTCCGTAGAGCCGACCCTCGATGCGGAAGGACCCGCCCAGATCAACGAGGTTGCGGTTGTTGTAACCTCTCCGCTCTACCAGTACACCTTTTCGTCGATGGGTGCCCGCCTGATTTCAGCTGAAATGAAACGACACCTGACGTTTCATACAGGAGATTCCGGACAGGCGTTGATCTTGCCGCTCGAATCTAATTTCATGGATTACCGTATGGTTTTTGGGACTGACACCCTCAAGTTCGCCGAATGGAACTTTGAACCGTCCCGAACCACACTGGACGTCGGCGGTCCCCAGGTTCCTCTAACCTGGGTCGCACGGCGGGGGGCTGTTTCGATCCACATCGAGTACGAGTTTAACGACGATTCTTACCTTTTTGATGTGGATGTACGTGTGGACGGAATTGGTGCCGATGCTGGCTACGCTCTGATCGGGATGGGTCCGCGAATGGGGCGCACCGAGAAAGACAGCATCGGGGACGCACGTTCGTTTTCGTTAACGACGAGGGGCCGTTCCCTGGACAACGTGAAGTTCAGCTCCCTGGACCCCGGGGAGGTTGAGGCCGTTCCCGGTCCATTCGACTGGGTTTCGCTTCGCTCAAAGTACTTTGTCTCGGCATTGCTGACTATCGAAGAAGGACAACCCAGAATTGGCGGGGCTGTCGCAACGGGGAGGACGAGGGAAGACCGCACTGCTGTTGAGATGGATGTTGTTGCCTCTCTGCCAGCTCCCGGGGCGAGGTTTTCCCATTCGGTTTATGTGGGTCCCCAAGAATTCCGGAGGCTTGCCGCTATCGGACATGATTTTGAGGACGTGAACCCCTTTGGCGGATTCCTGCGCCCCGTAGTCTCGCCGTTTGCCAAGATTGTTGTCAAACTGCTGGTCTGGATGCACGAGAACCTCAACCTGGCGTACGGGTGGGTTCTGGTGACGTTCGGAATCGCGATCCGGTTGGTGCTCTGGCCTTTGAACCAAAAAGCCATGAGATCCCAGATGGGGATGCAGGCGGTGCAACCCGAGATCAAAGCGATTCAAGAACGGCTTAAGAGTGACCCTCAGAGAATGCAACAGGAGGTGATGAAGGTCTACAAGGAACACGGAGTCAATCCGATTGGAGGATGTCTTCCGGCTTTGATTCCGATGCCAATCTTTTTCGCTCTGTTTTTCGTGTTCCAGAATTCGATCGAATTACGGGGTGTGCCGTTTTTCTGGCTCACAGACCTTGCCGGCCCCGATCCATTGTATATCACGCCAGTGGTGATGGCTGCTTCGATGTATGCGTTATTCAAACTCGGCCAAATTGGCGTTCCCCCCAATCCGCAGACGAAAATGATGTTGTATGTGATGCCTGCGATGATGTTGATCTTCGGTATCAAGTTCCCTGCCGGGCTAAATGTCTACTACGGCGTTAGCAACCTCGCGAGTCTGCCTCAGCAGTGGTTCGTCGCCCAGGAGAGGCTCAAGAGGGCCGGGAAAAAGCTGACAGACAAGACCTAGTGCTTTCAGATACGATTGCTGCGATAGCCTCTCCCGCTGGCACGGGAGCCCTGTCTTTGATCAGAGTTAGCGGTGAACGCGCCGCAGAGATCGTGTCGCAAGTGATTCCCACTTTCGATCGCGGCAGTTCTAGAAGGCCCCATCTCGCACCGATCCGCAGCCCAGACACAGGGGATGTGCTGGATCAAGCAATTCACACATTTTTTCCTGGGCCCGGTTCGTTCACCGGCGAAGACGTTGTAGAGATTACCACCCATGGCGGACTCTTCATACCGTACGATGTACTTGCCGCTATTATGGCCGCCGGCGCCCGACAGGCCAGGCCCGGGGAATTTTCCATGCGCGCCGTTTTTAACGGAAAGATGGACCTCCTCCAGGCTGAAGCGGTCGGCGATCTCGTTGACTCCACTGCGGCGGCGCAGAGAACGGCGGCGTTGGCTCAGTTGGACAAAGGGCTGTCGCGCCGGATTGAAAAGCTGAAGGCCAGGGTTTTGGACTTAGAGGCCTTTATGTCCTACGACATCGACTTTCCCGAAGAGGATGATGGCCCGATCTCTCAAAAAAAGATTGTGGAGGCAACAAAATCGGCGAGCGATGAAATTGAAGCTCTCCTGGCCACCGCCCACGACGGCGAGATGCTCAGAGAAGGGGCTCTTGTGGTAATAGCAGGTCGGCCGAACTCCGGAAAATCGTCGTTGTTTAACGCCATGATCGGGTTTGATCGTGCAATCGTCACCGACATCGCGGGTACGACAAGGGATGCAATAGAAGCTCCCGTATCATGCGATGGTTTTCCGATTCGACTGGTCGACACCGCTGGACTGCGAGAAAGCGATGATTTTATTGAGCAGCTTGGAATCGAAGTCAGTCGTCGCTACGTCGATGCGGCCGATATCGTGGTCCTGTGCGTGGAAGCTGGCAGGGGCCTATCGGAAGAAGAAGAATCTTTTCGGGATTCCATCGACTCAACCGTTGTCGTGGTGAGCACGAAGTCAGATTTGTTGACCGACAACACCGGCGGCCCCAATTCGGTGTCTGCGGTAAATGGCTCCGGCCTCGCCGAGTTAAGGAAGACGCTCGCGACCGAGGCATTCGGAAACCAACTGACTCGAACCGATGATCAACCTGCCCTGACGCGGGCCAGACACCGTGCCGCCCTTGAAAAGGCTCGTGTCGAACTAAAACAATTTTCCGATGCACTCGCCATGGGAACAGACGCAGTGGTGGCATCTGTTCATTTGCGCGCAGCTATTTCGATGTTAGAGGACGTAGTGGGCGTGATTACGACCGAAGATGTACTGGAAACGGTCTTCAGTAAATTTTGTATCGGAAAGTAGTCAGGCGGTTTGGATATCCGCAGCGTTTTGATCCGCTGCAAGGCATTCTTCAGCTGATGCGCGAAGTGCCTCCGCCAGTCCCATGTCGGAAACTGCGGCTTCGACCATTCGTTCGCCCAGGTAATAACCGGCCCTTTCGGGTATGACTTTTCCGGATACAAGGCGCGCAGCCGGACTCATCCCGCCGGAGAGATAGCGCAGTCGATAGCCGAGGCCGGTTTTTTCAAGTTCTGGTGTCACGGCGTTTCTGAGAAACGCTTCCAGTTCCCGCAATCTCTTGTATTGCCGCCTTCCGTAACCGAGATAGTCACAATTGTCCCGGTCAGGCACCGCCATACGTGACGCGGTCACGGCGAGCCCTTCGTTTACAAACAACTCGAGCAACTTCACCCGGCTGCCGGTTTCCCAGTAGTCGTAGAATCCGTTTGAGCTTTGCACGATATGCGAAATTTCGGAACGACTGCGCGGCGACGTATAGCGCACGGTGTGTGCTATTTCGTGCGCGATCCAAAGGGGAATGAGGTCGGGTGACAAACCCAGTCCGTAGGTTTCGGGATTGGCGCGCCCGGTGAAATGCTCCAGGCATATGAAGGCCACTCCTTTCCCGTCAACCACCAGCTCACCAGCATTTGCGCCACCTACGCCCACCATCAAGTAGACATCGAAGTCCTGGTCGATTTCGAAGAGGTCTCGGCATTTTTCGATTGTATTTTCGGCCAGAGATTCTATGTCATGCTGCTCGAGCATACGACGGAGGTCTTGCCGTCCGGCTTTCAACGCGCGTTGAATTATTTCATCAACGTGTGGACTCTCAAGATCGAGAACGTAGTTACTCCAGTAAGCGGAGAGAACAGGCTCGTGATTTTTTAGGTACTGGTGGTATGCGCCCAGGGGGTCGGGCGACTGTAAAAGAGAGAGGAACTCTGGAACGAGATTCTTGAGCATTGGCCGCACACAATGTGTGTGGTTTTTTCCCCGGTGACAAGACCTCAAAAAAAACGCTACGAAAAAAGTAGCGTTTCGAAAATTAGTTGACGTACTGGCAGCTTTTGGGCTTGTTAGTTTCGGCCCATATGTTTGCTCGACTCGTCGAGGATTCGGAGTTCTTCGTTGGTCAGGCTGTCGATTCCGCTCGCCGAAATTTTATCCAACACGCGATCAACGTCGCGGTAATGTTTTTCGTCCTTCCAGCGTGAAGGTTTTTTGGGTTGTTCGGTTTTGTGTTTTGCGGTTGGGTGAACGAGGATTTCGGGCGGGGTGGGTTTGGCGTAATGGGGCGCAGCTTCACGTCCAGCTCTGGTCCAGTACAAATAGATTCCTCCGGCTAGAAAGCCGCCGAGGTGAGCGAAGTGCGCGACGCCGTCTGAGGATCCCAGAACACCGAGGAAAAGGGAACTCGCTGCAAGAAAACCCACCAACCACTTGACCTTGATCGGAATCGGCAGCGGAAAAACCATTATTTCGTTGTCCGGCCAATAGAAGGCAAACGCTAAAGCAATTCCATATACTGCAGCTGAAGCACCGATGATTGGAGCCTGAGGCACGAAAACAAAAGACAGCGCAGCTCCACCTACGCCGCAAATCGCGTAGTAAACCGGGTACCGGTCACCAAGTTTTCCCTCAACCGCTGATCCAAAGAAAAACAGTACCAGCATGTTGAACGCCAGGTGCAGCAAGCCCCCATGAAGGAACATGTAAGTGAAAGCCGTCCACGGTTGTTGGGCGATGAGGGCGGGTACAAAAGCCAGTCCACCCAGCCCGGAGTCAACAAACAGTGTGATTTGGAGGAGGTACACGATCGCGTTGGCCACGATGATTCGTCGTGTCCACGGCGCAAGAGCGAATGGAGATGATTTTGTATACATGGTCTATTGTATGATATCTCCGAGAGGTACCAGTTGTTCCTGAGCCCCTCTCATGCAAGAGCCAGGGAACAGATTTGGTTGCACAGGGAGTCGAAGTCGATTCCTTCTGCGGCCGCAGATTGGGGTAGGAGGCTGGTTCCTGTCATTCCCGGGAGTGTGTTGGCCTCGAGGCAAAAAACGCCTTCAGCGGACACCAGGAAGTCAATTCTAGAAAAGTGTTTCAGGCCCAGGGCTCGGTGGACCTCAAGGGCCAACTCTTTGAGTCGTCTTTCCAGCTTCTCGTCAACTGGAGCCGGGAAAATTTCCTGGCTCATTCCCGGCGTGTATTTGCATTCGTAGTCAAAGATTTCGTGCTCGGGGATGATTTCACCGACAGCCAGGGCGCGTTCACCCAAAACGCCGACAGTGAATTCACGTCCGGAAACGTACAATTCGCACATTACATCTTTGTCATACAATAAAGCTTCTTGGACTGCCGACACGAGATCTTCAGGTCGACGAACTACCGAAAGGCCCACAGTAGAACCCACTCTCGACGGTTTTACGATCAACGGGAAACCCAGGTGGGTGACATCGGTATCCCGTCCATTCCACATGACCCAATCGGGAGTTGGTACGCTAGCTTCACGCATCAGCGACTTGGCTCTGTCTTTATCCATCGCGTTTCGGCTCCCGGTTGGCCCGCTTCCGGCGTAACGGACCCCGGCGTTATCCAACTCTTCCTGGAGGTCGCCTCCTTCTCCCTGCTCTCCGTGGAGGATGATCACTACGAGGTCGGCGTTCAAAACATCGGAGGATCCAAGAGCGCCTGTCTGTTCTTCTAATTCACGCCAATTCACGACACTGGAATGGTCCGGAGCGGCCCTTGAAACAGCTGACTTCAATAATTTGGATTCCCTCTCGGGAGTCATTGGTCCGGTGACAGTATCTACTACAGTGACATCGTGTCCGGAATTGCGAAGCGAAACAACAACCTGAGCCGCACCAGCGAATGCCACATCGCGTTCAGCAGTGGAGCCGCCGGTTAGCACGGTGATTTTCATCCCGGCCTGTAAACCACTCTGTATTGAGCAGCCTCCCAGATCTCCACTTCCTCAATGGCAATGTTGTGGTTGTCGGTAAATTGCGAAGTAACCCGTTCCGAAACCAAGCGTGCGATGTTTTCGGCCGTCGGCGGAACCGTGTTGAACGGGGGGATTTCGTTTAGATATTGGTGGTCAAACTCCGCTGTTGCCTGGGTTATAGCTGTTTCGATATCTCGAAAGTCCACTCCCATGCCGTTGGCAGCTAGTTTGTTCTCTTCCATTCGGACGGTCAACCGAACTGTCCAATTATGTCCATGGAAACGCTCGCAGAGGGGCACACCTGGAAGGGTGTGTGCGGCTGAAAACGAGGTTTCCGCAGATAAAAGGAAATAGCCCATCGATCAGCGGATACCGGCTTTGTGTCGAAGGACGTCGTGCCGCGTCACGATTCCTGCGAAATCCTCGCCAGTTTTTATCATTGCTGCTGACACGTCGTGGGACAAAAGAGACGACAAATTGTCGAGGTTTGTGTTGCCATCGACCACCGGAAAGGCCTGATCCATGTGCTCTTCCACGCTACCTTCAAGGATCTTCGGGTTTGAAATTCCCTTGGCCATCAACTGTGCTTCGGTTACCGATCCTACGCATTCCGAACCTGTCACAACCGGCAACTGGGAGACGTTGTACGTGGACATCAGGTTTATGGCCTGGCGGACCGTAGCGTTTGGGGCCACAATCACCAACTTGGGATCGGCGTCACCTTTTTCATCCAACAACTGGCGGGCGGTGACCGGCTCAGCGTCCATCATCTGGTTTTCCCGCATCCAATCATCACTATAAAGTTTGGATAGATACCTCTCCCCGGTGTCGCAGAAAACAGTGACGATCAAAGCGTTCGGGTCGTTCAACTCCTGTGCCACCTGGAGAGCAACGACCATATTGAACCCTGAGCTCCCACCAACGAACATTCCTTCTTCCTGGGTTATTCGCCGGGCCATCTGGAAGGACTCGGGATCGGTGACGCTACGGAACTCGTCTATGTAGTCAAAAGCCAGGATTCCCGGAATTTTGTCTCCTCCGACACCTTCAACTTTATAGGGGTGGGTGTCGAGATTCTCTTCGTTTCTGCTAAAGGCCCCGTACATAGAACCGACTGGATCGGGCGCGATAACCTTGATGGCGGGGTTCTTTTCTTTCAAAAAACGTCCAGCTCCGCTGACAAACCCTCCTGTTCCTGCTCCAGCAATCAGATGGGTCACTTTCCCATCAGTTTGCTCCCAGATCTCAGGGCCGCTGGATTCGTAATGAGCTTGAGAGTTTATCTCATTGTAAAACTGGTTTGCGAAAACAGAGTTTGGTGTATCTGCAACGATCTGTTTCGCTTTCATGAAGTAACTGTCGGGATGATCTGGCGGCACCGCTGTGGGTGTGACCACAACCTCCGCTCCGTAGGCTCGCAGGAGTTTTACTTTTTCGTGGGACATTTTGTCGGGCATAGTGAAAACGCACTTGTAGCCTTTCATGGCCGCGGCCATAGCCAGCGCGATTCCGGTGTTGCCCGAGGTGCCTTCGACAACAACCCCACCAGGCTTCAGCTCGCCCGTTTTTTCAGCTTCTTCGATAATGGCCAGACCGATCCGATCCTTGACCGACCCACCAGGATTTAGAAACTCTGCTTTCGCATAAACCGGTGTAACACAGTCACCGACTACCGAATTGACCCGGATCATGGGGGTCCACCCGACTGTGTGAATTATGTGATCGTACGGTTTTTCGTGGCTGTGTTTCATGGAGTCTCGTTACCTGAAGCTGCTTCCGGGTTTCGGAAATCAACTGGCTGAAGAAAAGTACCGGCGACCGGCACGCCATCCTGGCGAGCGGGAGCAAACTGCATTTCGGCGACACCGAGAAGGGCAGCGGAGTCGAGTTGGAGATTTCCGCTGCTCTCAACGACAATAGCGGAATCCGAGTGTATGGAACCGGTTTCATCGACGAAGAGCCGTAAAATGACTCGGCCTTCCACTCCCTGGTCGAAGAGGTCGGGAGGATAGGCAACCGGCGATTCGGCATTGGTGGCGACAGGTGCCTCGTAACCGGTTCGGTCATCTCGGGTTTCCTCGTCACCACTGGAAACGTCGTCACCGCCGGGTGTACACGCCGTGGCCAGGGCCACCATCGCAACTAGTTTTTTCAACCTTCCTCCGCGCGTTTCTTGAGTTCAACCAATCTGGTCAGGGCTTCAATGGGTGTCATCGAGTTCGGGTCCAACGATCGGAGGTCGGACACCAATGGAGATTCTGCTTCGAAAAGTGGCAATTGGTTTGAGTCGGATGGTGGCGGTGGAGCGCCTGGCACAACCCGATGGTCTCTTTCCAATACTCCAAGCACGTCCCAGGCTCTTGCTACCAGAAGGTCCGGCAAACCTGCCAGTTTACCAACGTGTATTCCATAGGACTTGTCGGCTCCGCCGTATTCCAGCTTGTGCTTAAAAACAATGTCGTCGCCGGTATCGATAACCGCCACGTTCATGTTCAAAGCGTGTTGCAGTTCCTCGGTCAACTGGGTGAGTTCATGATAGTGTGTCGCGAAAATCGTTTTGCATCCGATCGTGTCGTGGAGGTGTTCGGTCACGGCCCACGCAATCGCGACCCCGTCGTATGTTGACGTTCCTCTTCCAATTTCGTCAAGCAACACCAGGCTGTTGGCGGTTGCCCCCTGAATAATAGAACTGGTTTCGGACATCTCCACCATGAAAGTAGATTGCCCCTGGACAAGATTGTCACTGGCGCCGACCCGCGTGAAAATCCTGTCGGTGACTCCAATGCGGGCTCTGGTTGCTGGAACGAACGATCCCATTTGAGCCATTGCAACCGCCATTCCAACCTGCCGGAGGATCGTAGACTTGCCGGCCATGTTCGGTCCTGTGAGCAACACAACGCGCTGGCTGTCATCCAAACGCACATCGTTGGGAATGAATTTTCCGCGAGGCATCATTTGTTCGACAACGGGATGACGGCATTGGCCGAGATCAAGTTCTGATCCCATGGTCATCTCTGGGCGGCAATAATTTTCGCGTCGCGCCACGTCGGCCAGGGATTGAAAAACATCCAATTCAGCCGTTAGGCGGGCGACTGACTGCAAACGCTCAATCCGTTCGCCCACCTGATTGCAGAGGTCTCTGACAATTTCGCGTTCAAGTTCGTCAATGCGATCTTCGGCTGTGAGGATCTTCTCTTCGTACTCTTTGAGTTCGGGGGTTATAAACCTTTCGGCGTTAGTCAGGGTTTGCCGACGGTCGTAGTCGGCGGGAACCGAATCTTTGTGGGACTTGGTGATTTCCAGGTAATAGCCGAAAACCCGATTGAATCCAACTTTAAGGTTGGAAATTCCGGTTCGCTCTCGCTCTCGGGTTTGTAATTGAGTCAGGAATTGCTTTCCTCCGTCGCGCAGTCCGCGGAACTCATCCAGTTGCGCGTTCGCTCCGGACGCCACGGTGTCAGCGTCGCCAATCCTCCCTGGGGGCGTCTCACAGAGAGTATTCACCAGGATGTCGTTGAGGTCGGCCATCGGGTCGAATTTGTCGGAGATACGATTCAGTCCGGCGCTTGTTTCGAGGGTGTCAAATTTGTTAAGCGTGTCGAGCACAATCGGAATACGTCCCAGCGAGTCTCTCAGGCCCCCGAGGTCCCGTGGAGTCGCTCTACCCGAAGCGGCTCGAGCGGACAGCCGCTCGATATCCCGAATACCATCCAGGGCCTCGCGAAGCAAATCACGTCCGGGGTTGTCATTGAACAAAACCTCGACGGAGTCGAGCCGGATCTCTATTTCTTCGATATCATTGGATGGTGCCAGCAGGCGCTGTCGCAAAAGTCTTGCGCCCATGGGCGTCTGGGTTTGATCGAGGACACCGGAGAGGGTTAGGGCATCGTCCTGTCCCCTCAAAGATGTTACGAGTTCGAGATTGCGGCGGGTCATCTCGTCCAGCACAATTCCGTCGGCCCTGCGGATGGTCGGTCGAGCTAATTGTGTCTGTCCCGTAGGTTGGATTTCGGCCATGTAACGGAATAATCCTGCCGCAGCAGCAAGAGCGGGCCAATCGCTTTTTTCTATTCCCAGTCCTTCTACGCCCGCCACCCCGAAACGGCCCGACAGGTCGTCTCGAGCCTCAGCCGCGTCAAATTCCCAGGCTTCGCGGGTGGTAATGAGGGCGTTGAGTGATTCGACGGGGCTGTTGTCAGGTAACACGATTTCGCGGGGAGAATAGAATCCGATTGCCGATTCAAGGCCGTCGGAGGGGGCCGTTTCGAGAAAAAACTCCCCGGTGGAAAGGTCTATCGCAGCAATACCTAAAACGTCACCCGGGTAAAGAGAAACAATGAAGTTGTTCCGGGCGCGATCCAACCAATCGCCCTCCACAACGACTCCAGGAGTGATTGTTTCGATGACTTCTCGGCGTACGATTCCTTTTGCGGTCTTAGGATCTTCCACCTGTTCGCAAATGGCTACTCGGTGGCCTGCCTCTATCAATTTCTTGAGGTAGTCGTTGGCTGCTTTCACAGGGATTCCGGCCAGAGGAACGCGGGCCGCCCCGCCGTTGTTGCGGGACGTAAGGGTTAGCCCCAGCACCCTTGAACCAAGCTCGGCGTCCTCGTAAAACATTTCGTAGAAATCACCCATCCGAAAAAAGACGATCGAGTCCTGGTGCTGGGACTTGATGTCCTTGTACTGCTTCATCAGAGGTGTCTCTTTTTCTTTGGCGACGCCTCCCTTTGTTTTAGGGGTCAAGGGTTGGGGACCACAAAGGGCTCACCGCCCACCCTGCGTCTGATGTTTGCTGCTACGCTCTGGGCCTCTGATCGTGTGGCGAAATCTCCTACTTTGATCCGCAATAAACCGTCGGTTCCACGAGGCTCTACGCGCGGTTCGAAGCCGTTGGTGCGAAGGGAGCGCATCACCTGGTCAATCGTTACCGCGCTGCTGAGTGCTGCAACCTGGACTGAGAAACGTTCGCCCTGAGACGTTGCCTCTCCCGAGGTTGAATCACTGCCTTCAGCGGAGGTCATGGCTTCGCAACTCTGGAGGTAAAAATCAATCCGGTTGGCTAACTCTACGTCTTCACCGGAATCCTGTCGGGCCTGCGAGAACAGGTCGCAAGCTCCGGTTTGGTTGCCCAGCGCTTTTTGTGACCTGGCGGCCCAATAACCAGCCTCACCTTTTATTTCACTAAAAGGATAGTCTTGAAGTACACGATTGGCCCGCCTGTTAGCCAGCCGGGGATCGCCCGCGGCGAACGCCAACTGTGCCAATCTGAGCAAAGCCCGATCAGCCCAGAGCGAGTTGGAGTGCTCGATTCCGACAACCGTAAAGTAGGCCCTGGCCGAATCGGCGATATTTGCCACTAGCCCGGCTGTATAGAGAACCTCAGGGTACAAAGAGTCAGTTCGAAGCGTCGTGCTCTGGATGTTGCGGATGATTGCGCGAGCTGAGTCGCCCTGCCCTTCGGTCGCAAGACGAACGACCTCAATAAGGGAAGAGTCTTGCTGAGCGGCTACCGGTGTCGTCACTGTGACAATGGCGGCCAATCCGATTATCAATGCCTTCATTTCTTCTCCAGCTCGGTGCCAATATCAAGGAGCATGTTTAATATTTTGCCTCGTTCGCCGGTAACGGTTGTCGATTTCAAAGCTCGATCCGTCTCGTATGCTGCAAGCAAAGCATTGTCGATCTGCGTTGAGGTCCATCTATTCGCTGCCAGAGCCCAGCGTTTTGCCTCAACACTCCAACTACCGATACCCCAGGGCCGCAGGCTTTTGAGAAGTGAAAGCACCTTGCTTTCTACCTGGCGCGTACTGTGGCCAGCATCCAGACAAGTTCTTGCGAATTTTATGCCGAGAAACACAGGTCCCAGACTGGCTACAAGCCGTACTCCTGTGACGCCCGTTTGCGGAAGCACTACGTCAAGTAACTCCAGAGCCCGGGGTATGTTTCCTTCGGCAACCACAGCGGTCCAATCGGCCAGCGTCTCTCCGTGATTTACGCCGACTAACCTGGAAATGTCGTCCCGGGAAATTTCCTCTTGATTCGGGCAGCAGGCAGCGAGTTTTTTCAACTCGGTGAGCAGCAGCGCGAGATCGGGGCCTACCACATCGCTCAAATGCGAAACTGCTTCTTCACTCAACGAAATGCCGATGGCTTTAGCGCGATTAGATATCCAGCCAGCTAATCGTTTCGGATCAAGTTTGGAGATGTTTCCGTGAGCGGAATTCTTTCCGAGGGTTGGATCGGGCTTGTCTTTGTAACCTCCCCCGGCACGGTGCAGCAACAGCAGTACCGTGCTGGGCGAAGGGTTTTCCGAGTAGGTGCGGAGCGTTTTCCATTGTTTGGAGTTTTTTCTCCACTGCTCAAGTGACTTTACAACCACAACCCGTCTCTCAGCCAGCATTGGAGGTGTGTCCACCAGGGCGATCAGCGCTTCGGCATCCAGGTCGGCAGCCGAACGTACGTCGAGATTGAAATCGCGCGCTGAGGGGTCCAACGCTTTTTCGATATTCAAATCTACCAACTGGTCTTTGAGCACATCTTCGTCTCCGGTGAGATAGATAACCGGCGCGAAGTCGCCATTGGACGCTGATTTGAAAAGGGAGTTAAACGATAGTGCCGCCATATCGGCGGAAATTTAACGACCGGTGAGGGGCCTAGGTAGGTGTGCGTCCGCTAGGGTTGGTCGTTTTCTCCATCGTCGCCAGCGTCACTCCGCCCGGTTTCGGGAATGGGTTGGAGTTCGACAATCGCGGGCAATTCATGTTCGGTGAAGGACACCTGAGGTATTTGCACAGGCGATACCATCTGGGTATGGAGGATCTCTTCGGCCGGCTGGGAAATCTGAGCCATCTCGGTGGGCGACTGCGGTTGGTATTCGAAAACTACAAGCGCTATTGCCGCTGCCACCATGGCGGCTGCTGCAAGGCCCGCCGGGGCGGGAGTTATAGGCTGAGCGAACGTTTCGCTTTCCTTTTCCTTGACCGTTCGCACAATTCGGTCCTTGAAGCCCGGCGGAACCAGAATCTCTCCCGAATCGTAAATCAGCGACACACCCTTGTTGAGCGAGTCGTTGAAGGCAGCACATGAAGCGCAACTCTCCAGATGAGCTTTCATCTGACGACGGAAAAGCTCGTTCCGGATCATTCCGTCACGATATTCTGAGTAATGGATTTTGAATTGCGAACAGTGCATGGGCCAAGTAGTTGAGGTGTGACCGCCTAATACTACAGCGAGCACATTAATTCGTTCCCGGAGAATGCCAAGAAAACGCCGGAAAAGCTTGACTTTATTTAAAAGGGGTTTGGAGCTTAGTCAATAAGTGGTTCGATAACCTGCGCGAACCGATTGCGTGCCCTGTTGAGCCTGCTCTTGACCGTACCGAGGTTGCAGCCAGTAATATCAGCAATCTCTTCGTACGTTTTGCCTTCGATTTCCCTCAGTACGAATACAACTCTGTGGTGCTGAGGTAGTTGTGCCACCGACCACTCAACCATCTCCCTCAGGTGCCGCTTGCGGAAGAGGTCGTCGGGACGGTAATGGGGATCTTCGAACTCGACCGGACGGTCCTCGCTGTCCCAGTTTTTCTTGATTGTCTGGAACAGGACAAGAGGGTTACGGCTGCGGTTTCTCAGCTCGTTTTTGGCCAGATTCGAAGCGATTGTGTAGATCCAGGTGGAGAATTTCTTTTCCTGATCGAAGCGGTGCAGGTGCCTGTGTACGCGTACAAAGACCTCTTGAACAAGATCTTCAGACCTTTCCCGGTCTCCAATGGTGCGATAGATGAAGTTCAGTAGCCTCTTTTGATAACGCGAGACCAGCTCCGTAAACGCCAGGGAACTGCCTGCCAATTGCGCTGCAACCACACTCGAATCGTCCAACTCCTTGAGCGGAACGTCTCTGAAAGTCTTCGAGAGGTGGTGAATCGTTTCTGACTGCGCTGCGTTACCTGACATACTGTTCTCCGTCTAATCAGTACTTATCAAGACTGTAGTTTAGTCCAAATGGTTCCCCAATCGGGAACGTCGGAACCGATCGCATAAACCATACCGAACAGCCCCTTTTTAACTAGATCGGCTTTTAAAGTGAACGGTACTAACTGTTTACAGTTTTTGCCCATCGTCCCAGAATGAATCCAAATGTCCGCGTCCGTGTCCGAAAACGGACACACGGTTTCATAATCGGAGACGGTTTTTCGTCAAAAGGAGGGCGGAAATGGTCTTGGCGTCGCGAATAGTACCGTTTTCAATCATTTCCATCACCTCTCCCCAGGTCCTGACCTCCGTCTCAAGTTGTTCGTCATCTTCCGGGCTAGCAACGCCCATTTCAATCTCGGTTGCAAGAAAGAGGTGAATGACCTCGTTCGTAAACCCCGGAGTTGTCAAAATCGTACTTAAATGCTCGATTTTTCCTGCGCGGGCCCCGCTTTCTTCCGCAAGTTCGCGCACAGCACAATCCTCAGGTTTTTCGCCTTTTTCCAGAACCCCAGCAGGGATTTCCCAGATAGTATCGCCCGCAGCATGCCTGAACTGGCGCAGCAAAATCACTTTGGGATCAGGATCCATAATCAACGGTACGACCGCCGACGCCCCCGGATGCCTGATGATTTCAAGGTTGATTTCCACGCCATTGGCAAGGGAAACGGTGTCAACGTCCAAATTGATGACCCGGCCGGAAAACACCCTTTTTGTGTCAATTACGCGGTTCTCGGCCATAAATCAGCCTTTCTGGGTTAGATGCTTTCATTCGAGGGTTGGTTGCAATCCCCTGGGATCCACTTCAACTGGTGCCGAAAATCCGGTCCCCAGCATCTCCCAGACCTGGAAGGATGTAACCCTTATCGTTCAATTGGCGATCCAAAGCAGCGGTGAATACGGGGACATCGGGATGGTCGGATAACATCGTTTCCACTCCTTCGGGTGCCGCAACCAGGCAGATGGCCCTGACATCGACGGCGCCGGAGGCTTTCAGCTTTTCAACCGCATAAGACATCGAACCACCGGTTGCCAGCATTGGGTCGAGGATCACGAACCTCCGATCGGCCTGATCTGCTGGGACTTTGAAGTAGTAATCCACAGGTTTCAGCGTGTCGTGATCCCTGAAGAGTCCGATGTGTCCGACCCGTGCACTGGGTACCAGCCGAGATATACCGTCCACCATCCCCAGTCCTGCTCTTAGAATCGGCACCAATACCATCTTTTTCCCCACCAGCTTTTTAGCCATGCACGGCTCCAGCGGCGTTTGGATCTCGACATCAGTTAGCGGGAGGTCTTTGAGGGCCTCGTAGGCCATCAGCGTTCCGATCTCATCAACAAGCGATTTGAAATCCCGGGTAGGAGTTGAAGACTTCCGTAAGATCGAAAGTTTGTGTTGAACCAACGGGTGGCTGACGATAGTCAGATTGTTATAGGTCGCCATTTTCGGCCTGATGGGTTGTGGACTCGGTACGCGTTAAATGTCCCGATGGGACTGGTCATGAAGTTGGTTGGTTGACCCCGGTAGTCAACCTTGCAAGAGGTAGTTTACATCTGACACGGCGTGGTTATTATTCTCGCCCCGGCCAGGTAGCTCAGTTGGTAGAGCAGCGGACTGAAAATCCGCGTGTCGGCGGTTCAATTCCGTCCCTGGCCATTTTTTGGTCTGGTTTCTGCGCCCCATCGCTTGCTGCGATTTTTTGGGGCGCTTTTTTGTACCTGGCCGGGTCGCGTCTTTCCTGTCTCCCTTTGACTCCATAGTTTCCATGTATGTCGACGTTATCAAACATTCAGCGACCGCGCGGTGACGCCAACCCGATGATCACCGGGTCAGTTATGGTCATTGCTACGGTCGCGATCGCGTTTGCTCTGGCCTACACCAAACCGGTGATGGTTCCGTTCGTTCTTGCCGTGTTTATCACCTATGTGGTCTCACCGCTGGTCGATATTCTGATCGAAAAATTCAAATGTCCCAGCGGGTTAGCGGTGTTCATCACACTCATGGTTGTGGCGACCTTGATGACGTTGTTGGGTTTGTTGATTTCGACATCGGTGCGCGGGATCCTGGAAAACGAGGCTCTCTACAGGGACAGGCTGGCCACACTCGCTGCGCAGTTGTTTGCGTTTCTGGACCGGACAGGTCTGCCTATCGGGGCTGACCTGGAGCAGAGTACCCAGGATATGATCAATAGCATCCGAGAGCTTCCGGTGGTGAACTGGGTTGGTAGGGCAGCCGGTACCATGTTCGGACTCCTGACCAACGGGTTTTTGGTATTGATTTTCGTCATCTATATGTTGATCGGGAAGAACCCGGCTCAGCAAAAGAAGGGGATCTACCTCGAGATCGACGTTAAGGTACGCCGGTATCTTGCTATCAAGATGATCGTTTCGGCCTCCACTGGCCTGGCGGTTGGCTTGATTCTTTGGGCGTTCGACCTCGATCTGGCATTGGTTTTCGGAGTATTGGCTTTCTTGTTGAACTTCATCCCGTCGGTCGGATCGGTGATCGCCACGCTACTTCCTGTCCCGATAGCTCTTATCCAATTCGAAAGCTCTCTCGCCGTGGCTGGTGTTTTTCTCGTGCCGGGCATAGTACAGGTTGGAGTAGGTAATGTTGTTGAGCCTCTTGTAATGGGAGAAGGGTTGGACCTTCATCCCGTCACAATCCTCATGTCGCTAATTTTCTGGGGACTTCTTTGGGGAATTGTGGGAATGCTGCTGGCCACTCCCATCATGGCGGTTTTGAAGATCATCTTCAGTCGACTGGAGATTACGCAACCCATAGCCGAGCTATTTGCCGGGAGGCTCCCGCAACCGGCAACTGGCGAGTATGCAGTAGTTGCGCCTACGCCAAAACCGGAGTGATGTGAACTTAACTCCCTGGCTGCCTCACGGCGCCGCATTGAAATCGTTCTTTGAAGGGAATAGTGACGCGACAATAGTTGTGTACGATGACCACGGCGACGTAGACCCCTTGCCGGTTTCGTATTTTTTTCGCGATCCATCCGAGTTTCCTGAAACCGAAATGAAAGCTCTGGAACTCTGCACGGGACGTGTGTTGGACGTGGGTGCCGGGTCTGGCTATCACGGCCTTTTTTTGCAGGAACGCGGATTTGACGTTTGTTCGATAGAAGTCCTTCCGGACCTCGTTGACGTGTTGACCGCAAGAGGGTTAAATGATGTCCGCCAAGCCACTATGGAACAGTTGTCGGGTGAGACGTTCGATACCGTTCTTATCCTCATGAACGGAATAGGTTTGGCGGGTACGGTCGAAGGTCTTCCGCGGTTTTTGCGGACGGCACAGGCTTTGGTCAATCCGGGAGGGCAGATTCTGGCGGATTCAACCGACCTTAGGGGCACGGAGAACGGGTCGAGTACCGAGAGAGCGGATGGACGTTACCTGGGGGAGGTGACCTTCCAATTCGAATTCGAAGGAAAAAAAGGGCCTCCGTTCCCGCAGATTTATGCCGACCCGGATTTGCTTGGTGAGAAGGTGCGCGCAACAGGTTGGAAGTTCGAAGTCGTGTGCGGTGGTGAACATGGTGCATATCTGGCCAGGATCGCGCAATAGCGTAAGTTTTAGAGATTCCTGGTTGCTAGTAGTGGATGATGGCAACGAACGTTCACTTTGAAAAAAGGAGATCGCAAGCCCATGAACGTGGCGTATCCTATCCTGGCTGTAGGTTCTCTTTTTGTTTTCACTTTGTCCGGTTGCTCAGGGGATGGCACAGCAGCCCCGGCTGGCAATGCGCCAACCCTGCTGGCGGATGTACAACCGATCCTTTCTCTGAACTGCGCATCGGCTGGCTGTCACGGCGGAACTGCGCCTCAACAAAACCTCACCCTCGGTACGGGACTGAGTAGAAATGCTACCGTAAACGTTGCGTCCCAGCAGCTTCCGGCGATGTCGTTGATAACTCCGGGCCAGACCGCCAGCAGCTACTTGATACATAAAATAAATGGAACCCATCTGGGTGCAGGTGGTAGTGGAGACAGAATGCCCCCCGGAGGGGGCTCTCTGGCAACCGCAGATATTGATACTATCCGCCGGTGGGTTGAGGCGGGTGCTCTCGATAACTAGTTCCTGCCAGCAATGTCCTAATATAAAGCGGAGATCCTTGGCGCAGTGAAAAACTTTTTTAGGGTTACGATGTTGGTCACTCTGACGGTTTGGTTTTCCGTGGGGTGTGCCGGAGACGGGACCGGGTTGGATGACAACGGATTGCCGGTAGGAACGGGTGGTTTGCCTCCGGCAGGGGCAGCAACCTTATCCGGCGACGCACAGCCAATCTTCACAGCGAACTGTGCTTTTTCCGGCTGTCACGGCGGAACATCCCCCGCCCAGAACATGAACCTCGGGTCGGGCCTCTCATTTGCCAACCTGGTAGGTATCGCTTCGCTCCAGGTTCCGGGAATGCAAAGGATAAACCCGTCGAAGCCAGATTCGAGTTATTTGATCTTCAAAGTGCTGGGGACTCACTCTACGGTCGGTGGAGTCGGCGGACGAATGCCCCTGGGAGCGGGACCGCTTTCGGCTGCAGAAATACTCACCCTAACCGAATGGGTCGAGAACGGCGCCCCGAACAATTAAAGGCAAAACAAATGGTAACTGAAATCCTACTGGGTGGTTTGATGGCGGTTTCGACCGTTGTTGGCGAAACCGACGCTGTGAGGGAACCACATTTAGCCATCCGCACCGGTTTGACCTGCGCCCATTGTCACGTAAACAGATCTGGAGGAGGTAAGCGCACTGTTTTCGGAATGACCTACGGACAGACCACACTTCCCCGCACCGGGGGTGAATTTCTTTTGCCGGTATTGAATGAATTTCTTAGCGTTGGCGCCGACGCCCGGTTTGCAGGTCGAGCGTTGGTGTCGGATACGACGCCGCGTACTACGCTGGAGTTGGAAGAAGCCAATGTCTTTATTGAAGCGGAACTACTAAGTGATCAATTGACGCTTTACCTCGATCAAACGGTCGGACCAAATCGGTCCGTTGCCCGGGAAATGTTCGCTATGCTGGAGGGGTTACCGCTGAACGGGTATGCCAAAGTCGGAAAATTTTTGTTGCCGTTTGGTTGGAGACTCCAGGACGATGCCGCGTTCATCCGTGAAAGAACTGGTTTCTCCTACAAGACCCCCGACCAGGGAATCGAACTCGGGTTTGAGCCGGGGCCGCTGGTGTGGTTCGTTTCAGTTACCAACGGCTCAGTCGGGGCGGTAGAAAACGACAGTGAAAAGCAGATTTCCAGTCGGGTGGCCTACGTTAACGAAGACTTTCGCATTGGTGTTTCGGCTTCTCATAACGGTGGGTTCTCGGAGCGAAACGTTTTTGGCGGATACGGCGGGTTCAGGGTAGGACCGTTGGCCCTGGTGGGAGAAGTGGATTACATCTTCGATGAGTCGACAACAGGCGATACGGACCAACTGGCTGCTTTCGGTTCGATTAATTTCCTGGCCACAAAGGGAGTCAATGCGAAACTGACCTATGGCTACCTTGACCCTAACACCGACATTCCAGAAAACGAGCGCACGCGCCTGCGTGTGGGAGTTGAGTATTTCCCGCAGCCCTTCTGGAGTGTCTCGGGCTTTTTAACCGTTTTAGAAGACATTCCCCAGTCGCGAACCGACCGAGATCAGTTGAGCCTGGAGCTTCACGTTTTTTTCTGACCGTCGGGTTTGCGATCCTAAAAAAAGATGGCTGGCTTTTGACTGCGCCTACGGATTACGTTTCTGCGCGCCAATTGAGTAGACGTGCATTACTCACCGGGGCGCAGTTTCCGTTTTCCGACAACGATTCAGTAGGAGTTAACTCGAAATGAGCGGCAGTATACAGGTACCGATTCCCGCAAATGAGCCAGTTCTGTCATATGCACCGGGGACCAGCGAACGAGAAGAATTGGCGGCCAAAGTCAAAGAGATGGCCGGGAAGCAAATTGAAGCCGCTCCGATAATCGGTGGCAAGGAGATCAAAACGGGTGACGTTCGCGAGTCGACCATCCCCCATAACCATTCCCATAAAATCGGTACCTGGCATGCGGCCGGGAAAAAAGAAGTGAACGATGCTATCGCAGCGTCGCAGTTGGCGAGAAAGGATTGGGCCACCTGGAAATGGGAAGACCGGGCGGCTGTATGGCTGAAAGCGGCGGAGTTGCTGGCTACTTCCTGGCGTTCAACAATTAATGCCGCGACCATGCTCTGTCAGAGCAAAACCTCCCATCAGGCAGAAATCGACGCCGCCTGCGAGTTGATCGATTTCTTCAGATTCAACGCCTATTTCGCCGAACGGCTTTATGAGGATCAGCCTCTTTCGCCGGAAGGGATCTGGAACAGGGTCGAATACCGAGAACTAGAGGGGTATGTGTTCGCCGTGTCTCCATTCAACTTCACGTCGATTGCAGGCAATCTGTCCAGTGCTCCTGCAATGATGGGCAACACTGTTGTTTGGAAACCCGCCAGCAGCACCGTCTACTCGGGCTACCTCCTAATGAAGTTGTTCGAAGAAGCCGGAATGCCTCCAGGCGTGGTGAACTTCGTGCCCGGGTCGGCTGGCACCGTCGGCCCCATCGCTCTCACCGACCCGTCGCTGGCCGGGATCCACTTTACCGGATCGACCGGCGTATTCCAGCACATGTGGAAGACCGTCGGAGACAACATCAACAACTACAAGTCCTATCCGAGGGTGGTGGGTGAGACGGGTGGAAAAGATTTCATACTGGCTCACCCCTCGTCGGACCGCGATGCTTTGCGAACCGCGATTATCAGAGGAGCTTTTGAATATCAGGGCCAAAAATGTAGCGCTGCATCACGCGCCTACATTCCAGAATCTGTTTGGAAAGACATCAAAGACGATCTTCTTCACGAAGTCTCTGAAATAAAAATGGGTGATGTTGCTGACTACAGTAACTTCATGGGGGCGGTCATCGACAAGAGCGCCTACGACACAATCGTCGAGTTCATTGATTCTGCCGATGCATCGGAAGACGCAACGATTCTTGTCGGTGGAGACTACGATGAATCCGAAGGGTATTTCATTCGTCCGACAATCATCGAAGCTCACACACCGGATTTCCGCACCATCTGCGAAGAAATCTTCGGACCGGTGATGACTGTTTACATCTATCCTGATAAAAAATGGTCGGAGATCATAGAGTTGGTGGACGGAACGTCGCCTTACGCGCTCACGGGGGCTGTGTTTTCCCAAGACCGGAGAGCTGTGCGGGAGGCCATGACCGGACTTAGACACGCTGCCGGCAATTTTTACATCAACGACAAGCCAACCGGAGCTGTAGTTGGTCAGCAGCCGTTTGGTGGAGCCAGAGCTTCAGGTACGAACGATAAGGCGGGGTCGATGCTTAACCTAATTCGGTGGGTGTCGGCAAGGACTATCAAAGAAAATTTCGCCCCGGACACCAAGTACCGGTACCCCTACATGGGGTAACGGAGGAAGTGAGCGAGGTGCAGGAGGGCCTGCACCTCGCGTACCCTTTTCTCGCAGAATCTCTATTCGGTTTTGCCGAAACCTTCGATGACCAGGTCAAGGTTGTGGCTGGCTCTGATCCCGTAAACGCCGTCAACTGCCAGGCCGTCCGTCGGTCCGGAAAATACTTCTGTTCCGTTGACTGTGAACCTCATTGTGTTTCCGCTGACCGTTACAGCAAGGTCATTTACCGAGCGCCCGTTGGAGTCAGCTGCGTCAACGGCTGAATGTGCAAACCAACCTTCGCTAATGTTTGCAGTCTGGGTACCAAACCTCCGCTTAACAAGGACGTGTCCGGTGCCCCGTATTAAGAAATAGGTATAGGCTTGATCCGGTCCCCTGAGGTCGGCACCACCGATGATTAATCCGTAAGCTTCGGCATGAACGTGTTCAGCAAGTTGTCGAAACGTTGCGGAAACAGTGTAGTTCCCTGAGGCCGCGTCGTCAGGCCGATACAGTATGACGCGAGGTCCCAGGGTGAGCTGGAGTCCTGTGTCGACTTGCTCAAAGCGCACGTTGTCCATACCGCGACCGTTGTCGGTTCTGAACTCCCAACCAGCCGGTAGAACCCCACCTCCTTCAATTTCCCTATCAGCATGTTCCTGGGCAGAAAGTGCTCCGGCGCTAGCCAGCAACAGCCCTGCAGCAATCCATTTATGGTGCATTGATCCCCTCGCGGTGCGTGTGTGATAATAATGAGTACACTACAGCGCCACCGGTCTCAAGGTTCACTTTCCACGGATAAAGCTCCCCGGTGCGGCGTGTCACCGGGGAGCTTTTCTACAATCAGAGTCAGTGGCTCAGCCAAAAATTTGGGTCAAACGTCGGATTTCAATTGGAAACCGACTCCGCGCACAGTCTGCACGATATTCGGATATCCGGCGTCTTTCAGTTTTCTGCGCAGGTTTCCCACGTGTACGTCGACGACATTGCTCTCGGGGTCAAAGTGCATATCCCACACCTTTTCAAGTAATTCAGTTCGTCGCACGACCTCTTCGGGGTGTAGCAAAAAATGCTCTAAAAGTCCAAATTCTCTGGGAGTTAAGTCCAACTCTTTTTCCCCAACTGACGCCTTGTGTTTCAGACGGTCGAGCGAAACGGGACCATACGACAACCTGTCCAACCTGGCGGCGCCGCCACGCCGAAGTAAGGCTCTGACACGCGCAAGAAGTTCGTCGAATTTGAATGGCTTGGTGAGGTAGTCGTCTGCACCGGCGTCCAGTCCGCGAATAATATCGTCGGTTGCGTCCCTGGCGGTCAACATCAGAATCGGCGTATTTACGCCTTCTCTACGCAATTCGTTCGAAACTTGGAGGCCGTTTTTCCTCGGCAACATCAAGTCCAAAAGGATTCCATCGTAAGAATTGATATGGGCCATCATTGTGGCCTCTTCACCGTCGCGGGCTACGTCGACGGCATAGCCTTCTTCACGTAGTCCCTGCTCGATGAACCCGGCGACTTTGCGGTCGTCCTCTACTACAAGGAGTTTCATGGAAGCATTAATAACTCTTCAATAAAAAGGTTTTGTTTAACTCACAATGAAGACGTCTTTAAACTTGCTCGAAGTATCGAGGTAAAGCTAGACAAAACCTAGTGCCCAGGTTGGAGTTGCTTTCTACTCGCACATCGCCGCCCAGTAGTCGCGCCAGGCTCCGTGCGAGTGGTAATCCCAGACCGGTGCCTCTTTCTCGCGATGTATCACCCTGAACGTACTGTTCGAAGAGAATGGATTGGACGTCGGGATCGATCGGGTCACCTCCGTAGACAACATCTATCTGGATTATGTCGTTGTCCGGTTTCAATTCCATCGTGAGAGTGACAACGCTGTCGGGCGGGCAATGTCGAACGGCGTAGGCTACCAAATTAGTCAGCAGTTGTTCGAGTTGTTTGGGATCGGAGAAGCATTCTGCTTCGCCAGACGGCGGATCGAAAACAATCGTCACCCGTTTCTCGTGGGCTGTCTCTGTCAACAGTTTGCGCACCGCCTCTATGGTCTCTGAGCCTTCGAAAGCCCGGGGAGCAGGAACAACTCTGCCCTGTTGAATCCGGTTCAGAAACAAAAGGTCGTCAAGCAGTTCCAGGGTGTTTTCAGCAGACTCGAAGACTTCTCTAGCTGAGTTTGGGGCCGTGGGGCCCATCTTCCGCAACAGAAGGTCGGACCAACCGTGGACGGCAGTGAGAGCGTTTCTCAATTCGTGATTTATGGTAGAGAAGAACTGTTCTCTGGAGGTATGCAGTTCGCGGATTTCGTTGAGAAGGTTATTGGTGCCTTCATAGAGCCTGGCGTTTTCAACGGCTACCGCGACCTGGGCGGCAAAAAGGACGGCTATCGATTGATCTTCTTCCGTAAACTGGCTTCCGCCCACTTTTTCTGCGAGATAAAGATTGCCGATCGGGCCATTCCTGCCGATAACCGGGAGCCCCAGAAAAGAGTTCATCGTCGGGTGGTTCGGCGGAAATCCAACCGAGTCAGGATGTTGGCTTACGTCATCTAACCTCAGCGGTTCAGGACTTGTGATAATTGTGCCGAGGACACCCTTTCCTTTCGGGTAATCGCCGATGGCCGCCTTTTTTTCATCGGAAATACCGCTGGTCACGAAATCGGTAAGTGTTGTGCCTGTTTCGTCCAGTATACCTATGGCAGAGTATTTCGCGTCGATGACCTCCCGCAGAGCCTCGGCGGTAAGCGTCAAAACCTGTTTCAGCGAGTGTTCCGCGTTGATTCTCACGCCCGCTTTAATGAGGAGGCGGAATCGAGATTGCGTGTCGGAGTCTATTGGTTTCTCAGGCATTCGCGTGGGGGCAAGGTTTGTTTTGTTTGGGAATTCGGAGTCTGGATGTTGCCAAAAAAACCGCCGTTCGAGGATTCCTAGCAAAATACTCCAATTCACTCACCATAAAACCTCTTGCTGTAATTCCATGCGATATCCATCTTCCGAGTGATGCATCCCAAACACTGGAGCTAACCAAACGTGCGAAAATTCCATGGCATTGGCCTGGGCCTTATATCGTTGGCGTCGATAACCGCCTGCCAGCCCGATACGATTACTGAAGCGAGGGACCAACTGGGGCGGGGAGATCCGACGTCGATCGATCTCTCCGTTCCGATCACTACTGATACTTTAGCGATCGACCGTTTTCTGGATGACAGCAGTACGACCACAACGGCAGACGGACTGCTCGGGATACCTATCGACTCGCAAAGCGTAAACGTGTCGATCGGTGACGAACTTGTTTTTTCGGGCCTGAACTTTGACCCGTTCACATTTGGTTATGACCAGATGCTGATGACAGATGAAACCTCAACGACAGAAACAGTGGTGATGCCGTCTCCGCCAGCGCCACTTTCTGGGCTGGCGGCTCCTCCGGTCGGTGCCATCACATTTAGTACTCCGGCTGGTTCTTCAGTTCAATCAGCGACCATTGGGTCAGGCTGGGTTGTTCGCACCATTACAAACAACACTGTTTGTTCAGCGACCGTGTCGGTAACAGCCACCGATTCCTTGAACAACGCAGTTGTTTCCTTTCCTGACTTATTGGTTGGAGTTGGGGCATCAATCGTTGATTCGGCCGATGCGTCGGGATCGACGATGGCGAACTTCGTCCAGATTGGCGCGGGAGCAGTTCCCACGGGTGCATGCGTTCCCGTTTCGGGATCATTTGTCGCTGTTGATATTGTCTTTCGACCGATGACACTGGCCTCGGTTACCCTAACGGGAGTGGATGAACCGTTCACTGATTCATACGCCGCGCTGGCAAGTGAGTCACGAGTCCAGGCTGTCGATACTATTGCCGTTGCCAGCGGTTCTTTTACGGTTACGGCGCAAAACAAACTTCCGGTCGCAATGGATCTCGCCATTCAACTTCAGGGCGTTTTCCGCAACGGCGTTTTGGAGTCGGGCAACCTCACCATACCTGCCGCCCCCGGTGATGGTTCGACCACAAGTGGCACGTTGGTTTTCGATTTGACGGGCGATTCAATCGTACCATCACAGGTTATTGCTCTGGTTAACGGGAGCGCGGTCGCAGCTTCGGCGACTATTACTCCGATAGTTGTTACCGACGCGGTTGCGGTTTCCGCCACTGGCGACCTCCAAGTCGAGAAACTCATCGGGTCGTTGGACCCTACCCAAACGCCGGAGTTGAATGTCTCGGTAGAAGATTTCGTTTCCATCAGCTCGGATGACTTTGACTTCGGGGATTTCGAAGATGCTATTAAAGACGCCACCATCAACAGTGCTCAGGCGACTCTCGTAGCTCAGAACACCGCCAACGTCCCGATGGTGCTGCAGAACTTCAACATGAGCGTGGCCCGCATTGACCCGGCCACGGGTGAGCCCCAGCGGGACATGAGCGGGGATTATATTTTAGAAATTGATGAGATGGGTAACCCGCTCGGCGTGCCGGTCACTGATCCGGGTGATACCGTGCTCATGATGCCACCGGCCAGCACGAAAAACCTGGCGCTGGACCTTGCTCTAGTCGCTGACCGAATCGTCAAACTGGCGCTCGACAACATTGACGTTGCTCTTGTAGCTACCGGTGACGCGGTGGTCGGAGACGGAAGTCAGGGTTCGATTCAGCGTTCTGATGCGGTGGCTTTTGCCGTGGACCTTGTGGTCGGCCTGGACCTTACACTCCCCGTTACCGGCGTCACGTTTCAGTTAAATGAAGTTGAGTCGGGGGCGGAAATCGAAGCCGACGACGCTGACGACATCGCGGCGCGTATCGCAACTGCCGGTGTCTCTTCTACTGTAGTCAATGGGACCCCGTTTGCCCTTTTATTGGAGGTTGCTTTCGTCGAAGGGTCTGCCGGTAACGACTTCGATGTCTTCCAACGCTCTGATCGGGTTGAACTAACACCGGTCACCGTAGCAGCTCCCTCGGTCGATGCTCAGGGTTTTGTAACAGCACCGACCTCCAGTGACGTTTCCGTTGCCCTCACCGGCGACCAGATTCGCCAATTGCTGGGCGACTCTGTTTCGACTTCAATACGAATAACTCTTCTGCCGGGCGCCGGGGGAGGAGGCCGCACAGCGGTCAGGCCGACGGACGAGATAATGTTGAACGTGTCCGCGAACGCCCGCGTTGTCGGAGGTACCCAATGAGAACGCGTTACCTAGCCGTGGTCGCCGTCGTTTCGGTATTGGGCGCACCTTTCCTTCAGGCTCAAGCAGTGCCCGACGATTCCCCGGCTGCCCGCGTTGATGCTGGTTACCGCCGTAGTCCCACATTGCGCGCAGATCCTTTCCGAAACGTGATGATAAGGCACTGGGGGTTCACGCTTTCATCGGGCGGCCTTGTAGCCAACAACACCCTGAATCTCGACGACATTGGCGCGATAATTTTTCTTGCTGACGAAGACAGCCTTGGATTCGGTGAGGCGATTGATATCAGTGGTTTGATTCCGAGAGGAAGCGGTTTGAACGGTGTGGCCGAAGGAATGGCCAGATTCCATCTCGGTGGCCCTCTGGGAGGGGCTCTTGCGGTCGGGTTTTCTGCAGGAGTGAACGGTTTCGGGAGCTTTGAAATCGACGACCAGGCTGTATCGTTGTTCCGCGACGGAAACGCCACACAAGAACAGTTTTCTCTAGGGGAAACACGTGGAGCAGCACTTGCGGTCGCCGAGTACGGCATCCACGGGACTTTGAATCTGAAGGCAAGCGGGTCGGATGCGCCGCACGTAACTCTTGGTTTCGGAGGACGGGTTTTGAAACCTTTGTATTACGCTTCGGGCAACTCGCTTCTCCCCGACGGGGGATCGCTTACGATCACGAACTCAGGGTCGGCTGTCCCCAGTGTTGCGGCGCGGATTCAATTCGAGGGGTTCAACACTCCCGAGATACCCAATGGCTCCGCGAGCGATTATCTCGATCAGGGGTCGGGTTTTGCCGCCGATCTGTTGGCTCGGATTGAGTGGCCGACATCGGGTTTTGCTGCCGAGGTCATGGTGGCGAACATTGGAAGTCTGGACATTGATGCGGTTGAACGACGGGAGACTAATATCAACGTCAGTGGTAGCACCTTCAACGAGGTTTTTGACCTTCTGCAAGAAGAAGTTCTCGACCAATTCGGCAATCTTGTCAAAGACGATACTCTTTCCTTCGATGTCCAGGACACGGTAGCACTCTCGATTGATCTCCCGAAAGTGGTTCGCATTACAGCCAGCGCCTGGGCGAATTCAATTCTTCAAATCGACGTTGCAGCCACCGCTCCGGTGTCAGGGCAGTTCAAGAGCCCCCTCGGTGTCGACGTTGGTACGACCTGGAGGTTTTCCAGGGTTATACCGCTGAGGTTCGGTGTGATGATGGGTGGGGATCAGGGGATAGGTTTCACCGGAGGAATTGCAGTTGAAGGTCGGAATTTCCTGATGCAATTCTATGGTGGCACCCTTGGCGGGCTGTTCGGCAAAGCCAAAGGTGGCGGTGGCCGGTTCGAATTCGGAGTCTTCTTCTAGACCAATCGCGGGTCCGTCCGTTCCGGTTTTTCTAAAACAAGCCGGAGCGGGCGGACAACCACAGCCTGGTAAGTCGATCAAACCCGACCTGGAGTTGCTCGGCGACCATCGGCCCGGGAGGCCCCTGGAGGGCTTCTTTCATTTCGTTTACGATCTTCGGAGCCTCTTGCCTGCCCTGCATGGCTTTGTCAGCCAGAATCGCGTCGAGAATCTTGCCTACTTTTTCCAATTCGGCTTCGTCGTCGGGTACCTGAAAAAGGTAATCGGCGGAGTCTTTCCCCAGCTGGCAGAGCTTTCCGACCCGATCGACTACTGATGGCCTCGGCTTCGGTTGATCTTCCATTCTTCTGTCCCCGTGCGGTTGTGGGAGTATTACCCTTTTTGAAAGTAGTTGTGGTGAGTTTGGTCACGAAGTGCGGATCTTCTGTAAAATCCGGGTTCGAATTTCGTGAAGGGCTACCACAACAACAGAAATCCGTTATTCTGTCAGCGTAGGCGATTCGTTAGTTAAAATAACCTGGAAGAATTTATAGAATGATTGACCATAAAGCTCTGAAAAGTCCTTTGGCTCTGAGTCTTGCCGTTGTGGCCCTGGTATCCTGCAGTAGCGCCGGTGAACAATCTGCGCCGGCGCCGGGAGTCGAAAGAGAACTCCTGGAAGGTGAACCTTTCTTTGGTTCGGTAACGCAGTTGACGTTTGGTGGCCAAAACGCGGAAGCTTACTTCTCCTCTGATGGCACTCAGTTGATTTTCCAGAGGCAGGTGACCGATGAAGTTTGCGACCAGCAATTCACCATCAATATCGACGGTTCTGATATGAAGATGGTGTCGAACGGACTTGGGCGCACTACGTGTGGTTATTTCTATGACAACGATGAGCGAATCGTATATTCCAGTACGTTTGAACACAACGAGAGTTGTCCTGTGCCACCCGATTTTTCACAGGGTTACGTCTGGGGGTTGTTTGAGTTCGATATTTATACCTCAAAACCCGATGGAAGTGACCTTCAGGTGATTTTCGACGGTCCGGGTTACGACGGTGAAGCAACTCTATCGAGAGACGGGTCGAAGATTGTATTCACGTCGGTACGCAACGGTGACCTAGATATTTACACGATGAACCCCGACGGTTCGGACGTCCGCCAACTAACCAACACGGTCGGCTATGACGGAGGCCCCTTCTTCTCCCCTGATGGAAGTAAGATCGTCTACCGTACCTGGCACCCGGAAGGGGAAGAGGAAAGAGCTGAATATCTTGCCCTTCTGGCCGACAAAAAAGTTCGTCCCAGCAGGATGGAAATCTGGGTGATGAACGCTGACGGCTCAGACCAGCATCAGGTCACTGACCTGGGCGGGGCCAACTTCGCCCCGTTTTACCACCCGGACGGCCAGAGGATTCTCTTTTCAAGTAATCACGCTGACACGTCGGCTAGAAGCTCCAACTTCGATCTTTATATGATCAACGAAGACGGTAGCAATATGGTGCAGGTAACCAATCACGCGGAGTTCGATGGCTTTCCCCAGTTCTCCCCGGATGGGACGAAACTGGTTTTCGCGTCGAATCGGTTCGGAGAGGTTCAGGGCGAAACGAATATCTTTATCGCCGATTGGGTGGAGCCCGGAGCGGAGTAAGGTCCGCGCTCTGTGGTTAGTTGATTACTTGTACCTGTAGGTAATTCGTCCCCTGGTGAGGTCGTAAGGAGAAAGATCGACCGCTACGCGGTCTCCACGGAGGATTCGGATATAGTGTTTGCGCATTTTTCCTGAAACATATGCGAGCACTTCATGTCCGTTTTCGAGTTCAACTTTAAATGTAGTATTGGGAAGTACCTCCTTAACCGTCCCCATCATTTGTATTGCATCACCAGCCACAGTTTTTCTTGATACCTCCTAAACGAATTCCGGTTCTGCCATAGGAACAAAGTTCGTTGGCATATAAACAGCAGATCTTTTGCACTTACGACAGGTCAAGCGCACCTGACGGTACACTTCTCCCGGTGTGTCCGTCAACCGCTTCTTCGGACTTCGGTCGAATTGCGAATGTCCGCAGGATGGACAATTTACGGATTCACCGTTCCTGTCACAGCTAATAACCTGGAGCGCTTCGCCCGCTTTGTATTCGTTTGCTCCTCTGCGTCCCATTTTGTGACTCCCCTCTGGCTTGAGAATTGCGGGTAATGTATCCGCGGTTGAGTAACATGGCAAACACGGCTCTTGACCGCGGCCCTATTTGGGTTAAGTCTGGAATAGTCGAAAAATCAGGATGACAGAAAATGGAAGATCTTACCAGCAACAATGACCTGGTTATGGTAGCGGATATTGAAGTTACCGAGGTTGAGCCGGGGCGTACAATGCTCCAGATGAAAGGGACCGGGGCCGATCGATCCGACTATCGGATTGAGCTGCATCTTGAAGTGCCCATGGACCGCACCACCCGTACCGCGCTTGGCGAGCTTCTGGCCCAGTCGGACCTCAGGGTGTGGAGAAGCGTTAAAAACACGCTCAAGTCGCGGCGGCTCAGGTTGAAGCGGGCTGCAAAAAAGGCCTAACTGGTAACTGTTACAAGAGTTACCGGTTTGGTGAATCCGTGAAACGGCCTGATGAGGGCCGAAAAACGGTGGAGTTGGGCACGTCTTTGAATTGTGGGCATTGCTTGCGATTAAAGTTGAAGTTAGTTGTGTAACTTGTTGGAGTATAACTAGTTGCTGTGTTTTAGTGTGCCGTGTGGCTCCTTGACGAAATCACTCCTACCTACTATTATCCCGCTCCAAATTTTAAGAGAATAGTGGTGTTATGAGCGGTGAACTTGGCGATAACCAAATATCGGCATTGTTAGAATCAGTTCCCGGAATTGCCAACGTTTTGAGGAATCCCGTAGCGGACGCTCTGGTCAATATGATCAAAGCCGGTGCTAAACAGGGTCCTTTTTACGCCGAGGACGCTGAAGAATTAATTCAATATGCGGTGCGGCGAAAAATCATTGCCGCTAAAGAGGGCGAAGAAATCCTCAGCGAAGTAACCAAAGCGGCAAAAGGAAGAAAAAGGCCGCCAAAGGTCATAAAGCGCCCTCCCCCAAGTGAAAAACGCCGGGCTTTTGGGTCGGCCAGGAAAGTTGTTGCCAAACCGGAACCCAAAACCGAAGTCAAAAAGGCGACAAAGAAAGCTGTGAAAAAGACCACCGCAGCCAAGAAGGTAGCGAAGAAAGCGGTTAAGAAAACAGCGAAGAAAGTTGCCAAAAAAGCCGCTACCAAGAAAAAAGTGGCTAAGAAAACGAAAAAAGCATCCAAACGTAGTAGATAAGCAGGTGAGCGATTAAACGGACAGTTGCCAAGACTGTCCGTTTTTCGTAACGTGTGATTGATGCCTGTCTCACTGTGCGAATTCGCCGAAGATCTCCGCTCGTTTTTATCCACCCCAACTCCTGAAGGTATGCTCAAGGAGTGGGACCGGCTGAGCGTTGATCTCCGCGGCAAACAGGCCCTGCGGTACGCTCGACGCGGTGCTGGCGGAGAGCCGGTTCTTACAGAGGTTGACGGCCTTCTCCTCCGAGCGATGTCTCGGATTACTGGCTTTTCAGATATCCCGACCCGCGCCTCCGCCCGACTGCGAACTTTCAGGTACGCCGAACTTGAGCGGATGCAGTGTGCAGCCTCTGCTGTTCTGGTGGACCGCAGGTTTGGTGCGGCAGGACTTCATTCCCTGGTCGATGACCGCGAAGCGCCGCTCGCAAGACGGTATTTTGCTTTTCTCTGTTTGTCGGAAAGGCATTTGCCGGGGGATTGGGAATTTTTCTGCAAGTATCTGGTGGGACGACATCATCATGCTCTTGTCGCGACTGCGATCGAGTCCCTCAGGTACTACCCGGAACATAAACCTTCTGAACTACTCGTGCGCATGTTCGGCGCAGTCAGGAGAGATTCGAATTTGAGGCGTTTTCTGGGGCCGAGAATTCTGCAGACTTTGTATGTGTTGGCCGACGATTGTTCCCGACCTTTATTTGAAGATCTTCTCTCCGTTGGCCATACGGAGGCCGACCCCGTGGTGTGCGAGGTGATGCGGGCCATAGTGATGATCTTCCGACTAACCGGCTCGATTCCGCAAAATTCGAAATTCTCGACCGAGGTGGATACAAAGGGCGCGATGGACTTCGCCACCCTGACCTACGAAAATCTCCGATCTTCGTTTATTTCCGTCGAAGTCCTGTAGCCTACCGAAAAATTTTTCTGAAAATCATACTTCCGCTCCCAGGAATAGTTCTGCGGAATTGCATTGCGTTCCCAAACGGGTCGTGATAACCAATCCAGACGTCGGGGTCATCGACCTCCAGGGAATCGGCCGGGATCGAGTCCGTGACAATCGTCAGCTCCGCGGTTTCTTCGATCGCTTCTTCTTCGGCCTCGGTGACTGTAGAATCGACTCCCCAGTCGAACCTGAAAGTCCTCACGTTGCGATTCCACTCCCCAAGATGTGTTTCGCCGTCCGGTAGTTCTTTCCATGTGGCATTCCCGTTTGCGAAAACTCGCAACAGGATCGTTGTCGAAAGAGTGTCGGCCTGAAAAACGCCCAGCCAATTACCGGTGAAAGGTCTGCCGAGCTCCGATTGAGGTGACATGGTGACGATTGACCCATCGGCGGTGTAGAACAACATCCTATCAAGTACAAGTTCGTAGCGAACTCGGAAAACGGTATCTCCGGTAACAATGATCGAATCTTCCGTGATCCTATAATCGTGAGCTGTCGGCGTTGCCCGGCTAGTGTTTACCAAGACCATTGTGTCGGGAAAAAACTCCAACCACAGACCGTTGGTTGGCAAATCTGTAAGTATCCCGACCCACCTGAGGTGGGGCAGCGGGAATCGCGGTTCTTCTTCAAGTACCGGGATTTCGAAATCCTGGGCTTCTATTGGCGATGCGGGAATAGAGAAAAGTGACAAACCGGCCAGGAACATAGAGACTGCAGCGAGAGTCAGGCGTTCGAAAAGTAGACGCTTAAGCGTTTCGAGGGACCGTGATGGGTTTTTTAACGTCATGAGAGGAAGATAAAAATCGAGAGGCCAGACGCAACGTATGTTTAGTCCGGGTGAGACCAAGTTGTCCGATAGAGGGTATTACGGGGGAAGTGGACACTGTGCGGGGGGTATTGACCCCATTATCTTGTTTGGCCGTGGAGGCTCCTGCGGGTCCGTACACGACCTATGTAGAAAAAGAGGAAATGCTGTAAATGAAGAAATTGGTTTTTTTGTTGGCGCTCTTTACGGTTTTACCAGCTTCGGCAGCAAATGCCCAGGAGGTGGTGCCCGACCCTGTGGTACTGGATAGCGTTAAGCAATCCTATCAAGATGCTATGATCGTTGTTCGGGATACCCTGCTTGCTGTTCAAACGCTGGCTTCCAGGGCGTCGAGAGACCTCAATGGGACCGCCTATGATGTTGTTGTGTCTCGGATCGGGAGACTTCGGAGAGCCTGTGACGCAGCCGCCCTGGTGGCTGAAGAAAAAGCGGAGGTTTTTAACCGCCGAGGGGCGGAACCTCACCTGGAAGACCTGGTTGAATCGGTTTCCGCAGCGTTGGGCGATTTAGTTGTCGAAATAAATCGAAACTGCATCAGCGTTTTTACTCCAGAGTTGGCGCAGGCTCAAGACTCCTTGACCCAGTGGGGTCCGTATCACATCCGGCAGGCTAGTCGGCTTGGGCAAGAGTATGTCGCCGCTGCCTATGCTCTGGCTCAGGCTGCCGAGTTCAGGATTCCGCCAAGGTTTCGTTAGGGCAGGCAGGATGGCTTCGCGGTCTCCTGTCCACCGTCTTTTTTTAGCCTTCGATTTTCTGGTCGGCGATTAGCCTGGACAGCGTCAATAACACTGCCTCCGAGACTGGCCCAAGGTCGTCGACGTCTTTTACAAAGGGATGGTTGTCGCTCAGATGTAACTCTATTCCTGGTGATATTTCCAGCCGTATCCACCGAGCCGAAGGCCTTGCGTTTTCTTGATCTCCACCCGATTCGGGGAGGGTTTTGAAAATCCGCCCGGTACGACCGCTCGTGCGGGCGTCCGCTCCTGCCAGAGGCAACGCGGACGGCGACGGCAGCTCGGAACCGATGGCCGAAGCCACCCTCCGCTCGAGTACGTCTCCCGTCAGCTGATTGATCTCTCCTGCTATAGAGTCGAGCGTGGCTCCTTCCATCTGGCGCGACTTGATGAAGAGCACCTGCAGTAAGTGACGATAGTGGTAGGTTGCAGAAGTACCCTTGCCCTCAGGCGGCGTGACCAACCCACGGGTAACGTAGAACCGCACCGTCCGCTGGCTGGGTAACTGCGCCGCAGCCGCGTTAATCGGTTTGACCGACGAAGAAAACAACGCAGCTCCGGTTATTGCCACGAGGTCTTTTAGGTTCCAGGGAGCTAGCTGGCGGTACTTTCTGAGCGTCAGAAGAGGGTCATCGCGGTCGTTTCGTACGTCCATTCCGATGGTCAAACGATGCTACCTCACAAGTTGTTTTGGGGGGCGAAAGGGCGAGAGAAAATACGCCCGAAGTTGGGCGCGAAGCAAGAGTCGCCAGGTGCCGGAGTTTTTTTAGCCCTGCCGCGCATGACTCAGGTTATTCCGGGCCCTGCCCACTCGACAAATTTGCTCTCATGAAACGCGGTTTTTCAATTGTAGAGATAGTGGCGATTATCGCCGTTTTAGGGGTGATGCTGTCGATCGTGGTGCCGCGTTTTCTGAGCCGAGTCGACCGGCTGCTGGTTGGGAACGCGACTTCAGCTGTTGCTTCTTTTTACGGAGGAGCTCGATTTGGCTCCGTGGTACGGGGGTCGCCGGTGAGAATTGAGTTCGCGTCCGATACTCTCAGAGCTTTTTTCGAAGGAAAGAACGATTCTTTGTTTCTGGTCGCTCCGGGTCCGCTGCATCACGGGGTTAACATGCGGGGCAGTCGCAACGTCATACGTTTGTATCCCAATGGAGTCGGGTGGGGTGCCGCCAACACCAAGTTGGTGCTGTGGAGAGGGGTCGTGTCCGAGTCGCTGACAACCTCGCGCTTGGGCAGAATGAAACGTTGGCGTTGACTTGCAACCTTTTTGAGTCGGGCCGCATCTAAGTTTGTGAAGGGGCATGGAAGGTAAAAATGAAAACCAACGTCAATGAGAACCCGCGCCCTTCTCCGCCCGGTAGTGGACCGGGCCAAACCGGTCCCCGGCGAGCACTGGCGATGAAGGGGGTTGAGACTCTCAACGAACGGAGGCTGAGGCCTACTGTTTTAAGGGCCACGGGCGGAAAAACTAGGTGGCCAAAAAGAGAAACTTGACTGGTTACAGGTGTTGGACGGCGGCGCCTGGCAGCCAGTTTAGCCCGGGGTGTAATGCCCCGGGCTTTTTTTGTCTAGTCTTTTACGAAATCGACATGGACATGGTTGGGGATTAGACCGGCGTCAGCAGCCCGCTCCAAAAGCGTCGTGACCCCTTTCCTGCCGCTCTCTCCGTAGTCGACTGTAAAGTCGTTCACGTACATTCCGACGAACTCGTCTGCTTTAGCACGGTCTAACCCGCGGGCGTATTGCATAGCGTGGTCGAGCGCGGCCTCCCTGTGTTCGAGGGCGTAAACGATGCTTGCGCGGAGATCTCGGGATATTTTCTGTATGAGGTCTTCTCCCAGGTCGCGCCTGATGGCGTTTCCACCAAGGGGAAGGGGCAAGCCGGTTTCCTGAAACCACCACTCACCGGTGTCGAGCCAAAGGTTGAGGCCTTCTTCGGCGTAGGTCAGTTGGCTTTCGTGAATAATCAAACCGGCGTCGACGCTCCCCTCCAATATGGCGTCGACAATCTTGTCGAACTCGACGAAAACGGCCTCGAAATCAGGCTGAAAAAGCTGAAGTGCCAGGTAGGCCGTCGTAAGAGGACCCGGAACCGCAATTTTCTTTCCTTTGAGCGCCGTCTTGACATCGTCGGGCTTCGGGGACGTAGCCACTACCCGGGGTCCATAGCGGTTCCCGATTGAGGCTCCGTGGGGCAACAAAGCGTACTTGTCAGCCAGATGCGCGTAAGCGTGAATCGAGATAGCGGTCACCTCTAATTCACCTTTTAGAGCTCGCTGGTTGAGTGACTCGATATCACTGAGTTCATGGTGGTATTCACGCCCGTTAGTTGGGACCTTTCCCTCAGCCAGCGCGTAAAACATGAACGCGTCATCGGAGTCGGGGCTGTGGGCAACGCGAATGGTCTTGGATTCTGTCATTGGGTGCTCGCTATGGCCTCTTCTCTGAACGACTCCACAGTGCGCTGGTGGGCCCTGTATTCGATTCGATCGAGAGCAATTTCGTTGTCAAATGCCGCTAAGAAATCGCGGTATGCTGCTGTCAGAGTTTCTTGTTCTCCAGATAGTTGAGCGACCGTGGCCCTAACTACCTTGGCCAGCAAATGGTTGGGAAAGGATTGTTCGATGGTGTCAGCCTGAGCCAGCGCAGAAGCGGCGTCCCCCCCTACGGACAAAATCATACCCAGATCGTAACGGGCATCGGTGTCGAGCGGGCCCAGGTTTTCGTATGCCTGGATAGCCATTGGAGAAAAGAAGGAGACCTCGCCCGAATCACCTCGCTCTGCCGCGCCCATCACACGGTCGAAAAGGCGGTTGGCCTGTTCCCTGGGGCTCATGGATGTAAGGTCTGTGGTCGCTGTCGCCAAGCCGGACGTTTGTTGGCCTACTGGCGCGGGGCCCACGGTCGGGATGTTGGACATGCCGTTTCTCGCAATTACGACCACGATGAGGAGGACGATAGACGCGCCGGCTACGATCCAGGGGATTCGGTTCGCTGCCGCGGCCGGTCCGCCTGCTGGCCGGCCTCCGGTTGGAGTTCCACAACCCGGGCAAAATCTGGCGCCCGGCCTCGTTTCCGAGCCACAGGAAGAACAATTGACTCCAGTGGTCGGCGTTCCACATTCCTCGCAGAACTTCCCACTGACGTTGTGTCCGCATTTGGTGCATTTAGTATTCGTCATAAGGCACGCAATCTAAACGGAAATCCGATCTGGATGAACTACGACCTTGGTTAAATCTCTTTGAAGCATTCTTTGATTTTCATTTTACTCCTGCTGGGTGCGGCAAATGGGTTGAGTGGACAGGAAACGCGTTCAATTTCGGGTAGCGTTCGATCTCGTTTGGACAGCACTGGTTTAGATCGCACAGTTGTCAGTGTGGTCGGCTCTGGTTTGTCTACGAGGTCGGGTCCCCTGGGGAATTTTCGTATTCAATCGGCGCCGACCCGGAATTTTCGACTGACGGCCGCACGACCCGGTTTCGAGCCGGAGACCCTGGCGGTCACCGTAGGAGCCACCACCGTCGACATTTTTTTGAATCCAATTCCAGTTGAGCTAAACGCGGTTCTAGTGCGAGGTGTTTCCGGCGCACTGGACCGCTTTCTGGACGATCCACAAACCTCAAGAGTTACGCTGGGAGTGGTGGACATCCAACGTGCTCCTGCCCTCATGGAAGCCGATGTTTTGCGTTCCGTTCAACTGTTGCCCGGGACGGTTTCGAAAAACGACTATTCGGTTGGTTTTAATGTTCGCGGTGGCGAATCAGATCAGAATCTGGTCCTCCTTGATGGAGTCACCGTGTTCAACCCGTCACACCTGGGCGGTCTGTTTAGCGTCTTTGACGCGTCTGCTATCAACGATGTGAACTTTCAAACAGGTGCCTTTTCAGCCCGATATGACGGTCGGTTGAGCAGCGTTGTCGATATCGGTATGCGCCAGGGCAACGACCAACGGGTCGCGGTGTCTGGCCAGCTTTCGTTGCTTTCGTCCAAGCTTTTGGTGGAGGGACCCATAGGGGCCGGTTCTTTCATAGTCGGAGCTCGGAGAACCTATATCGACGGGGTTGTGGGAGCGTTCAGCAAGGAAGAGGTGCCGTATTACTTTGGCGACCTCGTGGGGCGATTGGATTTCCCGATTGGCGAGTCGTCTCATATTTCTGTGACAGGTTATTGGGGAAGGGACAACCTTGATTTTGAACTTGTAGAACCGAAAGGGACCGATGACGGGGTAAACCTCGACTTCAATTGGGGCAACCGACTGCTGGGAGTAAACACAACTCACACGTTTGGGGTTGTTGATGTACAAAACCATTTGAGCGTTACTGAATTTTCAACGGGTCTGGGACTGCTCCCGGGAATTATTCGGTATGACAACAGCGCGCGCCTGCTCACAGCGAGATCAACGGCCACCTATCATCCGACGCCCGACAGAGATCGAACCTTCGGCATCTCTGCGCAGCGGTACGACATGGACTTCCGGTTGGGAAGTACCGATGCAGCGGTGACGTTTATAGACCAGGGATACCAGCCGACGATCTTATCAGCTTTTTTTGACGAAGTTTGGCGGGTAAATACGAGGGTTATCGTTTCGACGGGTTTTCGGTTCGACAAAGGGGCCGGGTCCGCTAATTTCGGCCGCCTTTCACCCAGAATATCGGGCAAGGTTTTCGTCGACAACACAACTGCGTTGACGGCCTCAGCCGGAATTTTTCACCAGGCCATACATTCGCTCAGGGACCAGGAACAACCGCTCACGATTTTCGAGTTCTGGATCGGCGCCGACTCGGTTGTTCCTGTGGCGAGGGCCGATCACTTCGTCCTGGGGTTGGAAAAATGGTTCGGTACGGAGCACTCTCTTTCTATCGAAGCGTACCGCAAGGATTATACGGATTTGTTGACGGTTAACAGGCTTGACGATCCAGATATACTCGGCGACGAATTTTTGGAGACGACGGGTAGGTCGGAGGGTTTTGATTTCCACTTCAAAAGGCACACCGGACGTTGGCGCGGTTGGATTTCTTATTCGTTTCTCAAAGCACATCGCGAGCTTCCGGGCGAGCGTTTTCCTCCGTCACAGGACCGGCGCCACAGCCTTAATGTTGTACTCACAGGTCCAGGTCCCCTGGGTAGCGATATGGGAGTGCGATGGGGTTTCGGGTCTCCTATCCCTTTCACTGGAATCGTGGGTGAGTTCAACCACAGAGAGTACTCCGCCTTCGCCAACGGGTTTGTTTCCAGTCAACCGGAGCCCATTGGCTCGGCGCTGAACGCAGAACGTTATCCTAGCTACTCCCGGTTGGATCTTAGTTTTCGTTGGCCAACGAGGAAGTGGGGGGGTACCCTGACTCCGTTCGTGAATCTGTTGAACGCCTACAACAGACAAAACGTGTTTCTCTATTTCTTTGATTTCACAGAGTCACCGGTGACAAGAACTGGCATCTCACAACTGCCACTACTTCCAACAGTGGGTGTCGAATTCCGGTGGTGAAAAACAGATACTTTCCCGCGCTTGCTACCGTCTTGTATTCAATGACGCTTGCCGGATGTGAACTCTCCGAGGTTGTAGTTCCCAACGGCGATCCGATTGTAGTGGTGCAGGCTGTTATGCGTCCTGATCTCGCGGTACAGTCTGTCTTCGTCGAACGGTCTTTGGTGGGCGATGAAGAGCTCGAAGATGACGAAGACGCCATCGCGATTATCAACGCGACTGTGACCGTTACCAACCTGACCAGGAGCACGCTTCGATGTTCAGGTCCGATAGCATTTACACTGGTTGATTCCGACCGAGGAAGATATGAGTCGCCGATCGGTGGCTGTCCGCTCCTTGAGGTTGGTGACAACATGGAGTTGAACGTCGAGACCCCGGGAGGCGAAAAAGTTTTCGGCACGATGAAGGTTCCAGAAATGCGTTCGATTATGGTCACGCAAACGGGGATCAGGTTGCCCACGGGCGTCGAAAGAATTGAACTGAATCGCGAACTTGATACTCTCCTTTTCGACGTTGTAGCCGGTAGCGGTCGAGGTCTTTTCGTGGAATCGCAGAGCCTGACCGGCTTAATCGGAATTGACCGGCGCCTGAGCTTCTTCGTCGATACGGTTTCTGTGCAGCTGGTGGGCGACCTGATTAGCGATTTCGACGATGATGGCGCTCAACTTTTTAGAGCTGGACGTTTTGCGAACGTTTCGATCGGGTTGATGGACGAGAATTTTTTCAGGTTCAATCAAACTCGAAATGATCCGTTTACCGGCAGAGGTTTCGACAACCGGCTGGAAGGTGGTTTGGGGGTTTTTGGTGGTGTGGATGCACGATTTTTCTCCGTGAGGGCCGTGGCCAATATCGACGATCCGAGAGAAGGGATCTACCGGCTCAGGGGAGACTTCGGCATGGGTCAGGTCGATATCACCTGGGAACTTTACCTTGTCGAGAACACACCGCAGGCGGAGTTCTCAGCGTTCGTGAGCGGTATCTGGCCCGGTCTTTCCGGGCCCTTGAATACCAGTCTCGATGGGACTTTTAACCTTGATATTCTGGAGGCGGTGTTTGACCTGTCTATTGCGACTCCGAATGTATTCATTTTCAGAGGAGACAACGCTCTTGCCCAGTCGTTTGAAATTCAGGTAAGCGACGGTAACAACGCGATACTTGGCACTCTACAGGTAACCCGCTAGCAAATGGTGACCCTGTTCATTAACGTAAGCCCATGAGTTCTGATTCCGAAAAGGGAGCCAAACCCAAGGGTTTCGACCCTCCTTACGCAGAAATAAAGGCTCGCCAGATGGGCGAGCTGCAGCGTGGTGATCAACACTGGGAGGTTGTCCTCGAAGCTGCGCGGGATCAGGAAGTGGGCGTTATACGTGGCAGGATACGTTTCGTGTCGGGGGCCGAACACAGGCTTTCAGGATGGATTTTCCTCGAATGGTCCGACAAAGAAATCGAAGATCGCTTCACTGATTTTTCTGCTCAGGAGCTGTGGAATCTGTTGGATTCTATCAACACCTAACCACTGCCAATCTAGTTAAATTTGACGTTTTGTTAGTCAAAATAGCTACAACGTGCTCAAAATCAGACAAGAAACTGGCAAAGAATCAAGAAAAGGTGCACGCTGCTCTAATTTTTGTTGACATCGCAGTTTTTGGCCCGTAACTTCCAGTCGTTCCTGGTTTTTTCCCGACAACAGCGGAGTCAAAAAGTGGCTGCAACAAAATCAAAGAAGAGCAGACCGATAAACACTAAAGAGGCAAGTAAAGCAGATATTTTGAAACTCGCGAAAGCGGAAGGTGTCCAGTTTCTTCGTCTGCAATTCACTGACATCACGGGAGTGAACAAGAATATTGAGGTGCCTCGCAGTCAGTTCGAAAAGGCTGTCAACGGCGACATCATGTTTGACGGTTCATCCATTGAAGGCTTTGTGCGGATTGAAGAAAGCGACATGATCTTGAATCCCGACCTCGACACTTTTCAGGTTTTTCCTCACGAAGATGAGGGGGGTAAAGTTGCCCGGCTCATTTGTGATATTTACACTCCCGACGGGAACCCCTTCGAAGGATGTCCGCGCCAGGCTCTGAAAAAGCAGATCTCCATAGCCTCCAAGATGGGTTACGAAATGATGGCTGGAGTCGAGGCGGAGTTTTTCCTCTTCAATTTGGATGAATACGGAAAGACTCTGATGGAGACCAACGATACCGGTGGCTATTTTGACATGACTCCGATTGATCAGGGCGAGCCTATTCGTCGCCTGATTATTGAAGACCTCGAGTTTATGGGTCTGGAAGTGGAGGCAGGGCACCACGAAGTTGCCCCGGGTCAGCACGAAATCGATTTCAAGTATGAAGAGGCGCTGGTGACAGCCGATAGCTTGACGACCTTTAAGTTCGTCGTGCGAAGTGTCGCTTACAGCCACGGTTTTGCGGCGACGTTCATGCCCAAACCGATTGAAGGTCAAAACGGTTCAGGAATGCACACCCACCAATCCTTGTTCAAAGGTGGTAAGAACTCCTTCTATGATCCCAAGGCCAAGTGGCAGTTGTCCAAAACTGCGTTGGCATACATTGGAGGACTTTTGGAGCATGCCCCCGGACTTGTTGCGGTCACAAATCCACTTATCAATAGCTACAAGAGGTTGGTACCGGGCTACGAAGCGCCGATCAATGTTGCGTGGAGCATGCGAAACCGTTCTCCAATGATCAGGATCCCGGACAAACGCGGTCCCAGCACCCGTTGCGAGCTGCGGATGCCGGATCCTTCTGCTAATGCTTATCTGGCGCTGGCGGTTCAGCTGGCGGCGGGAATAGATGGTGTTAAGCGCAAACTCACTCCGCCGGATCCGGTCAACAAGAATATCTTCACCATGAGCCAGCGCGAGCGCAAAAGAAACAAGATCACCGAACTGCCGCGCGATCTTCACGAAGCACTTGACTGTTTGGAGAAGGATCAGGTTATTCAGGATGCCCTCGGACCGCATATTTTTGAGCGTTTCCTCGAAGCCAAGCGGACCGAGTGGAAAGAATACTCGGCAATGGTGAGCTCCTGGGAGGTCGACAGATATCTAGGGAAGTTCTAAAGCTCGACATAGATGCACTCCTTATAGACCTCGATGGGACGGTCTACACGGATTCGGGACCCATACCCGGTGCCCTGGCGGCTCTTGAGTCACTCAGGGATCGGGGGGTCCCGTTTCGTTTTGTTACGAACACGACCAGGGCGCCTCGCCGAAAAGTGGTGGAGCGGTTACTAGAATATGGGATTGAGGTAAACAACGAGGACCTGTTTACTGCGGTCACCGCTGCTGCGAGCCGATTGCGCGCCCTCGGGGTGAAAACCATTGCTCCATTTCTGGAAGAAGAAACCTTAGAGGATCTGGACGGGTTCAGTTTTAGCGGGGGAGTTTCATCTACCGCGGGCCAGCCGGATGCGGTCCTTCTGGGTGACCTCGGTAACCGGTGGACGGTGGACATGCTCAACGAAGCGTTCCGGTATGTGATGGATGGGGCTCAACTGGTGGCGCTACAAAAGAACAAATACTGGCAGGACGGGGGGCAATTGGCGATGGATGCGGGTCCCTTTGTTGTTGCGGTTGAGTTCGCCACTGGCAGGGCCGCCGAAATATGTGGCAAGCCGGACAAGCTATTCTTTAAGGCCGCTCAAAGCGCGCTCGGTCTGGCAGGAAGCGCTGAACATGTTGGCTCGATCGCAATGATCGGGGACGATCTTCTCGGAGACATCAAAGGAGCACAGGACGTAGATATGCAGGGTTGGTTGGTTATGACAGGCAAATTTCGAGAAAAGGACCTTTCGTCGTCGGTCGTGCCCGACAGGGTGCTCTCGTCTTTAGCAGACCTAATCGACCTGCTCTAATATCAATGCGCGTTCGAGTTTTTCTGGGGGCTCTGAGCCTCATGTCTCTATATCCTTCCTTCGGTCGGGCGCAACAGGCCTCGAATCCCCCGGTCGTCGATTCGATTGCTGTTATCACACATAACGTTTTTCGCAGTGAAGAAGCGTCGAGCAACCTGTTATTTCGTCTTGCCAACGGAGTGCGTTTTCGCACCAGGTCTTCGGTTGTGTGGAGAGAGATACTTTTTGACCAGGGGGCACCGTATGATTCGGCGACGGTGGCTGAAACCGAACGCAACCTGCGAAGACTGAGGATTTTTCGAAGGGTTGAGATCGATTCGGTCAGGGTAGATGGTCGATTGGTTGTGGTCGTTGAAACTGACGATGCGTGGAGCACGCAGTTCCAGTTCAATCTCCGGTCAACGGGCTCGGTTCTCACCGGCTCGGTCGCTCTTTCCGAGGAGAACTTCCTGGGTGGTGGAAACCAGGCCAGCGTTGGATACCGGGACGAGCCCGATCGTACCGCCGTCACCTTCCGTACACAGATGAGACGGGTCGGTGGTTCGCGTTTCACGGGAGGCGTGTTGTACGACGATCTTTCTGACGGTTTCATCGTGTCATGGAACGCCGGTGTGCCTTTCCAATCTTTGACCCACCGTGAAGCTGTAGTTCTGACTGGTACCAATCAGCAACGGCGAATTTTGCATTTCCGCGATGGGCTCGTGGCCGACTCTCTCCAGAAAAGAACCTTTCAGAACAACCTCTCAGCTGCCATCGCAACGACGGCGACTTCCCGCGGCTATGTCAGGTTAGGACTTCAGGCGCAGGTGCGCCGAGAAGAGTACGTAGCCTTCCAGGACACCGGACTGGTTGTTCCGGACACGGTGACAGGAGCCGTGGGAGCCTACGTGGATGTTGTGCGCCCGCGTTTTGCCGTAGTGACTCACTACAACGGGTTTGATCGGGAGGAAGACGTAAACCTCAGCACTCGATTCCTCTTCACAGCTTGGGTGGCGCCCACCGCATTCGGTTATCGAGAAAACGGTATTGGTCCAACTGCTTTTGTTAGTACGGGGGCCGTGATGGGGGATTTCTTTGCCAGATTGAGTGTGCGGGCCAACGGCCTGTTCACAGCCTCAAGCCTGGATTCGGGCCAGGTGTTTGGGTCCGCGACAATTGCGTCAAAGGTGCTAGACCGCCACGCTACGGTTCTGCACGTTGAGGCCGGTGCGAGAAAGGGGCAGCCGCCCGGTCAGGACTTCGATCTTGGCCACGGGGTAGGTCCCCGGTCCTTCGAGCCTCACGCCTTCACGGGAAATCGAATGATCTGGGGTATTCTGGAACACAGGTGGTTTGCTGTCGACGAGGTTCTGGGGTTGTTCGGGGTTGGCGTCGCCGGATTCCTCGATTACGGAGGCGCCTGGTTTAACGACGAACCTGCCAGGCTTGGCGGTAACGTCGGACTCGGTCTGCGGATCGGCAATTCGCGATCAAGTGCAACCAATACTGGTCGCTTTGACCTTGCCTATCGCTACGGCGAAGGTTTCGAGGACAAGCGCTGGGTCTTCAGCTTTGGAAGGGCCTTCGTTTTCTAGCCTTCCTTGAAGTCCATCTTGATGCCACGCGAGGTCAACAACTGTTCCATCCCCTGTTTGTCGGCAGCCTTCATGTAGGCTTCCTGCGGTTCGATCGTATCGGAGTCAACCAGTCCGATTAGAGAATCGTTTAGCGTAACCATCCCCATTTTCTTGTTGGTTTGCATCGTTGACGTCAATTGGAACGTCTTCGAATCCCTGATGAGGTTTGAGACAGCGCCGATTGAGAGGAGTATTTCTCGTGCGGCCACTCGCCCGCCACCCTTTTTCTTACACAGCACCTGGGCTACGACTCCTTTGAGCGACTCGGAGAGCATGATTCTTATTTGCTCCTGCCTGTCAGCCGGGAATTGGTCGATGATTCGATCAATGGTACTAACGGCAGTAGTAGTGTGAAGCGTCCCGAACACGAGGTGGCCGGTTTCCGCTGTTTCGATGGCGATGGCAACGGTTTCTAAATCCCTCATTTCTCCAATCAAAACTATATCGGGATCTTCACGAAGCGCTGCCCGCAATGCGCGTTTGAACGACTGGGTGTGGCTGCCAACCTGTCGTTGAGTTACGATGCAACTCTTGTTGGGGTGAACGAATTCAATCGGGTCCTCGATGGTGATGATGTGATCTCTTCGTTGCTCGTTAATCAGGTCGATCATTCCAGCCAGGGTGGTGGATTTTCCACTTCCGGTCGGTCCCGTAACAACCACCAGACCCTTCGTCAGATAACAGAGTTTTTGGACTTCCGGAGAAATACCGAGCTGTTCCGCGGTGAGGATCTCCTCGGGGATAACTCTGAACACCGCTGCCATGCCGTTTCGGTCCCGCAACGCATTGGCTCGGAACCGAGCCACGCCAAGCATTTCGTAAGCAAAGTCGGTGTCGTTGGTCTCCGCGAATTCCGATTTGTTGCGCTCCGGCATGATGGAGAAGACAACGCTTTCGATGTCCTCTCGGCTCATCGCAGGTTGGTCTTCACGCCGTACCAGTTCACCATCAGTCCGGTACGTGGGTGGCAAACCGACTCGCAGGTGCACATCAGAAGAGCCAGAGTCGACCAGATAGCGAAGCAACTCCTGCATCCGTTCTTCAGCTGCACTTACATCAGCTCCCGCCTGGGCGGCGACCGTCGGCGAGTGAGTTGAGCCGCTGCCACCTTCCATCAACAAAGCTTCGGCCGGCATGGAAACGGCGGCGGTGGAGCGGCGCGGTTTGGCGGGGCTAAGGGTTGCGGACATATGGGCGCCCGAGCGATCGGCTGCTACATCAACCTTGTGTTCGCCCGACACATAGCCGAAAGTTACCCGTCCTTCGCCGCCCTCAAGTTGAGAAACCATCCCTTCAGGAACGATTTCCTTCAACAACCCGATGATTTTCGGGGTAGCGGTGGGGTCTTTCGTGACGGGTTTTTTGCCGGCTGATGTTTCGAGCATCACCGGTTGGTCAGTTTCGAGAATGATCGCCGAGGCTTCGTTCTCGAACATGACTGAAATGAATCGGTCTAAAGTGGCCATGGGAAACAATATGGGGCCGCAGATGGGCGCAGATCAACTGGCCGCAGATCTTGCCGCAGTTAAGGCCGCAGATTTGCGCAGATAGGGCGGCAGATTTGCGCATATGGGGTCGTTAAATCGGCCTTCTCACCCGCTCATTTTACCCGCCCGTTAGTGTTCCATTGGTACACATTAGTGTATCGGTGGTACACTTCGTGGAACTCGGTGTGAATTAGGTAAATCGTTGTCCTTTAACAACTTAAACTAGTTTCAACAAGTGGCACACTAACTGCTTTATGCCAGTCCAGTGAATTCTTGGAAACTTCATCTGGAGTGGTGAACGATGTTGCGTATCGGACGGTTGGTAATCGGATTAGTGGTTGCTGTTTTCTTTTTTACCCCGGGCGGTGAAGCCACGGCGCAGATTCAAGGGGCGTTGGGTGGTGGTGGCTGCGCGGCGGCGGCTTTTGGAGGTGGTGGAGTGGCTGCCGTGGGTGGAGGTGGGTGTGGCGAAGGGTCTGTGCCACCTTCTGTCCTTATCACGGGACCAGCAGTTACGGTAAACACCCGTACTCCGATCATTCGGGTTCAGTACACCCCCAGCGGCCCGGGGCCATTAGACAGGGTCGGAACCGTTACCGCCACCTGGGGCGGGACAAGTATCACGTCCCTGGGAAGGCACAATGACAGGATCTTCGAGTGGGAAGTAAACGAGGCTCTGCGCCTCTCCCCGGGAGTTGGCAAAACCTTCAGTATCACCGTCTGCAATAAGGATACTCCCGCCAAATGTACCACGAGGAGCAGAACCACTACGCTGCAGGCTGGCAACCACTCCGTACTTTCGGTGACGGTGAATCCGTTTGAATCTCTGGGGCGACTTTCCGGAGCGTCGCTCGGTCCCTTCGGCATACAGGGAACAGAGGTCATCACTGCGTCGTCAACGCCTGCGTATGTTTCGATGAACTCTCCCCGCACGGCCGGGCTTACTTATTCGTCCCGGCAGAGTTATCCGCGAGCGGTTGTAAACGCAACTATCGAATTTCCGGTAGGCACAAAACCGTCGACTCTCAACGTCCGCCTGCTTGACGGTGGTGTGATCAAAGACGAATTCACGCAATCGAATCCAAATTGCGGTACGTCTGCTACCACTCTCTGCTGGGTTTCGCTGCAACTTCCGTATGCCACGACGAGCTATCCGACGCCTACACGCAAATGGCTCAAGATTGAATCCAAGGCGACCTATGGAAGTACCGTTTATACATCAGTTGATTCGATGGAAGTGGTAATGGTTGACCGCCGCACCACGCCCTACGGTTCGGGCTGGTGGCCGACTGGCGTGATGCAACTTGTGACCGCTGGCAACGACGCCATCATTGTCGGCTCTGATGGAACGGCGACAGTTTTTCGTGGCAATGACGGCCAGTATTTATCTCCACCTGGCAACTACAACGTGCTTTCGAAGAGTGGCTCCAACTGGTTGCTGACTTTCCCGGAGGGAGGAGGTTCGGTCACATTCGATTCTCAGGGCAGGCAGACCAATATTAAGGATTCGCGGAACAACACAACGACCATTTCTTATACCGGCACGCCCACAAGGGTTTACCAGATCACGGATCCGGTGGGCAAGAAATTCACGTTTGCCTATAGTAGCGACCGCATTAACAAAATCACAGGGCCGGGCGGCCGTCAAACTCTTTTCTCGGTCAATAGCGGAAACCGTACGATGACGAGCGTGTCGCCGCCGAACCCGTCAGGGCAAACCTTGACGACGACTTACGGGTGGAACAACACTCATTCGACGTACAAGAGTGCCCTACCTGCTTACGTCCAAAATTCGATCGGTTCAAGCTCAAGGTTGACTCTCGCCTATAGTTCGGCGCTTTTCGCGAATAAGCTCACGTTTCCGACGATAAACAACGAAAATGGCACCCCAACGTCAGGCGTGAACATCCGTTACAACGCTCGTGAACTGCAGGGCGATGGGGCCGCGATTTCTTTGGCCAGTGTATACGCCGAATCCTTTGATGCCCTCAACAACTGGGCCAGATCCACCCTCGATCGATTTGGTAGTCCGACAAAAGTTTGGGACGCAGTGGGTACTGTTTCTCAGGCCACATACAACGAAATCGGCCAGGTTCTCACTTCAGAAGGCAAGCAAGGCGACTCGACCCGGGTGTTTACCAATTACGACTCCGAGGGGCGACGATTGCGCAGTTACAGGGTGCGCAACGGTGGGTCGGTCATGACTCTCGATAGCGTAGCCTACACCGGCACCTCCCGGCGACCGACAAAAGTGTTCGACTATCTTGGCAACTGGACGGAGTTCACCTATCAAAACGGTCAGGTGACCCGGGCGGTAACCTCGTTTAATGATACTACCTGGACTTACTATCGCAGTGACGGTCTGGTCGACTCTACCAAGACTAACCATGTTGATGGACCGACTTCTTACACCTATAACACAACCTGGAAGAATACTGCGACGGTGACCGGTCCCGGTGGAAATGTTTTGTCTAGCAACGGGCTCGACAGCTATGGGCGGACAGTATCGACCGTGTCGAAGATATCTGTTTCAGAGAGTTCTGGTGGCACAACTCAGATGCAGTGGCGCAGGAGGCTCACTGCCCTGAACGTGGTGGGTGGGGTCGATAGGGTCCGAGTTGAACGAACTGCCAATTGTGCTGCACCGTGCAATACTGCTTCGTGGCCCGATTCGAACCACACCTCGCAAACTGCAACGACGCGCAACACGTTTGATTCGCTGGGAAGGGTTGTCAAGACGGTGTATCCAGGAGAAGCAGATTCTACGGAGACCGAATTCGATGTGTTGGGGCGAGTTACCAAGCGGTATCCTCATGGCAGCGCTGGGCCGAGTGAAACGTTTAAATACGATGTTGCCAGCCGACTACGATTCCACACCACCCTGGGAGGCCATTCGTTCGAGACCAGATATGATACCCGCGGTAGGACGACGAAGCGGATTCTGGGTACCGACTACACCTACGACTATGTATATGGTGGGCCGAATGACGAATTGACCGCCATTGATGTCGCCTCCGGTTTTCGGGACGAAGTCGGTAGCTCTCATTTGGACATGGCTTGGGTGTACAACAAGTCGGGCGGTCTTGTATCTGATACGGCTTGGAGCCTTTCCACTATGGCCTGGAACAACGCCTATTCTTACGACTCTGATTATCGCCCGACACAGGTAACCTCTCGGCGAGGCTCTGTATTTCTAGGGACCGACCAGTTCAAGTATCACGCGGTTCGGGGAACCATGGACACGCTGGTGTCGGCTCGCACGGGACGAGTTGCTTATGCTCGCGATAGCAATAACCGGCTCAAAGGACCGTGGATAGACGGTAGCGGAGTTGATTTTTCACGCACCCAACGCTGGAGAAGTGATGGTAGTTTGTGGGAGATCGACAACGATCAAGGCTACCAAGTGGGCCTGTGGGGGAATGACATAGATCCGGTAATTGATTCGCTGGTGCCCGAATGGACTGAGAAGAGAGGCTCCGGGGCGACTGCCATCGTGATGGGTGACTCAATGGCATATGATGGCTGGCAGCGGGTCATTCGCCTGGATCAACGATCCGGCAGTTCACACGCGATCCAGACTTTCAACTATGATAATATCGGTAATCTGAGCATCAATGGCACCTGGACCTTCAACGGTCGAAATCAGGTCACGTCAACAAACAGCCCGGTAAACTGCTCGGTCTTCACTTACGACAACGCTGGTAACATGACGGGTAGAACCTGTGTATCCGGCACCTGGGTTTACTCGTACGACGTACTCAACCAATTGGTCGAGGTGAAGAAGAACGGAGTAGTAATCGCCGAGTACACCTATAATCCAATGGGCCAACGGGTTGCTGAAAGATTGAACGGGTCTACGATCACCAGATTTGTTTGGCGCGGTGGCCACGTGTTTTACGAAGTGAACAACGGTTCGTCAGTCTTGCGGGAATACACCTGGGGTGTCGGTGCCAACGATCTGGTTGCGGTACACAATTGGCAGGTTAGTGGGCAGAATTACTATGTCGTACAGGACCGTCTCCGCTCGGTTCGCGGATTGGTGAGAAAAGACGGCACCTGGGCCATGTCCATGCGCTACAAAGCTTACGGCGAACAATCTGATTCCACCGGAAGCGTGTCCTTCCCCCTGAGATTCAGATGGCAGGGTGCGATGTACGACGAGGCCACGGGCCTCTATTATATGAATGCCCGCTACTACGACCCACAACTGGGGCGGTTCCTAACAGAGGACCCCATTGGGCGGGCCGGTGGTAGTAATCTGTATGCGTTTGTTGGAGGGGATCCCATGAGTCGAAGGGACCCAAGTGGGACTACGGTAAGTCTGGATGCGCAGTATGATGCGGTGGCTGGAGCGGCGCCGATGGAGGAATTTGATCCCAGTATTTTTCACAATCCCCTTGATGGTGGTGGTGGGGGCGGTGGACTCGACCTTTTGGACGATTCCGGGGAAGGTTCTGACGTTGTCGTAGTTGATTGCAAGGAAAATGATATAGAGTGCCTCGCCTTCGTTGAAGAACTACGGGCGTTGGCCGCAACGCTGGGTCCAGGGGATGATCTTTTGACGAAGGCGGCTGACCTGCTCGACGGGACAACAAGAGAAGTGGTCTTGGTGTCATCGACCGACCGGCGCCTTGACCGCCGGGACGGGCTGAACTCGGATGGCGATCCGAACACCTATACATATGGTGCTACGACTATTGGAAATATCTTCATCAACGGGGATGTCTCGCGGGCCAATCAGTTGATGACCGTTGCTCATGAAGCCTTGTTTCACAACCTTAATCGAGGCCTTCCATCTAATCCGAGCCATCGAAACGGAAGAGGGTTGGACGTCAGTGTTGGACGGGCTCTGGTGAGCAGGGGGGTTGTTCCGCTCGGTTTCATTTGGGGGTTGAGCAATGCTGGAGTGCCCGGAGCAACCTCACTATGGAACTCGATCAATCGATAAGGATAGGGGGAAACAAATGGTCAAAGGGATGGCTAGGATCCCGGTTTTCGGTTTTTTTGTTGTCAGTTTTGGCATGGTGTTGGGCTGTTCCCCGACGGGCACTGAGACAGCTGCCGTCCCTGTTTTATCTCTCCCGTTGGATTCAGGTCTCGGGCTGGAGACAGTATTGGTAAGGGACTCAATCGTTCCGCCGGACTCCCCGTTGCTATGGGTTTTCTTGAAAAACGGAGGTGCGCCACGACAGGTAAACCTTCACCCGGATGCGTTCTACATCTCGGTAGAAACTTCTACCGGCCAACGACTTGATCCAGTGGAAGCCCGTTCTATGGATGATTTTTTGGGGCTCATGGTTAGGCCGGTTTTGCCACGGGGCGGTGTTTTCGGATCACTAGTCAGTTTGGATTGTGTCGATAACGGGTACGGTCGTTCGGGGCCGGGGCTCGGTTGCTACTACGGTTACCGTTTCGAGACTCCAGGGGACTATCGGATCATCACGGATTACCGCCTCGAAGAAACGGGCGAGGAAATCGTGCACCTTGTGGATAGCCTATTTGTCACCGTCATACCTTGACGGGATGGTTGTTGTCATCGTTTGGCCGAGTGCTCGGTGATCGACTTGACGTTCTGAGTCGATTTCGCAGGGCCAAAGTGGGTATTTCTGGGGTCTCGATTGGTCGATTCCTTTATTGCCTTGGTGCATGGCTGCAACGAAAAAACCTGGGTGAGCCCAAGGGGGCTGGCAATGTGGTTTGGTGAAAGGGATGGCTATTGTTCTAGTCGCTTGTGAGTGCGGCGAACGGCGAGTTACGAGATTTGTTTCATTCGGAAGGTTCTCTTCCCAATGCCATTACTCATGATGAGTCCGGCCGAGACTCCGTTTGGGAGCTTTAATGAAGCCTATAACGCATACATGAACGGTGATGGGTTTGGGTGGTCGGGTAATTTTGCTATGAGTGGCGGAGGCGGTTGGTTGGCTAGGTTTGACGGAATGGCAAGGGTAGCTCGCGGATTGGGAATGTCGTCCTCTTCCTACCAAGCTGCGCTTCAGCACGTTCAATGGCAGCGGTGGCACGGTATGTCTAGAGGCTTACCTCGCAGGAAATATCTGCTAACAAGGATATATGTAGCAAAATGGATTGCGAGGCAGTAAGCATCAACGACGGGGTAAATGGTAATCGAGATGGAGGCCTGTTTGTAGCCATTGCCGGTCTTTTCGGAGGGAAACGCGAAGCAGTCACGGTGGGCAATACGATCTTCGATTTCGGCATGACTAGTGGTACGTTGTCCCACGAGTTAGTTCATGTTTTCGAGTTTCAGGGAGATTGGTTGGGAACGGCGGTCAGCGGTTTCTTGTCCAACCTACCTGGAGTCAACCGTCGGGAGGTCCCACATGGGAATTGGTGGAACTTGAACATGGAACAGAGAGCTGCAACGGTCGCATATTGTCGTCAAGTTGGAGCTAGCTGCACAACCTGGACCCCTTTTTAGGCTGAGTCGAAATGCGTAGAGGAAACGCCGTGCGAAATATTGGCAAAGTTGGAGCAGTATTGTTGTTGGTTTGGGGGTGTTTCGGTCCTCGCCCAATCCACGTTGCACTCGCACCCTCCGACGGAATGTCTCGGCCACCGGTGTTTCTTCTTGCGAGCGATTCGGATTTTTCGTCTCCGGCTCAACCCACTGCTATTACGGTTCGCACCTGCTTGGGAAGCGATCTCCCAAACAAGGTAGTTTGGTTCGTAAGTTCGTACCGCCCCACTCCTTCCAAAGATCCTCTGCCTTTTTTGAGGCAGATTGAATATGGGGTCCTTCCCAACGGATGGGTTGAGAGGGTTCCCGCCGAACCGTTGGCCCCGGGGTGCTACGACGTGGTGGTCTGGCCGACGGATCGCCCTGGAGATTTGAGGTTTATCGTGCATGGGGATGGTGCTTTAGAAACGGTTGACCCATTGGCTGAAATAACGTAGAGAACGTCCTCGACAACGCGGCAGAAAAATCGCAGGGTTCCTTGAACGGGAGAGTTGGTATCTCAGGGGAAGTCGAAACCGGGTGGGGAACATCGACTTCCCAATTCTTGCACGCGTAGTAATTTGAAATTGTTAGTGCCAGCGTGAAATTGTTCGGACACCGACAAACTTGGGTGCCACCTGGGAAGAACCGATCTTGATCTGTTCATAATGTTAATGTGATTTGGTCGGGAGGGACGGGCGTTGTACAGTCGATTGGTGGGGTCGTCTAAGTCGATCCAAAAAGTTAGAGAAGAAGTTGAGGCGGTTGGTCGGGTGCCGTGGCCGATTCGTATTGAAGGACCAACTGGCGTAGGCAAGGGATTGGTCGCGCGCCTCATTCACGAGGCCTCGGCTCGCAAAGGGGCGTTCATCATGGCGCCGGTCACCATGGTGGCAGCGGGGCTAGAGGTTGGTTCCCTGACGGACCACGTCAAAGGTGCCTTTACCGGTGCCAGTCAGGATCAAGCCGGTCCGTTCGAAGCCGCACACCGCGGCACTCTTTTCCTTGATGAGATAGGATCGGTAACTCCAGCCGTTCAGGCTGCTTTGCTTCACCTCCCTGGCCGCAGATAAAAGCTGATCGTAGCCACAGATGCACGCAGCTTCAATCTGAGTTAATCAGCGTGCAAATCCGCGTGAATCTGCGGGCCTCTATTATATGAATGCCCGCTACTACGACCCACAACTGGGGCGTTTCCTCACAGAGGACCCCATCGGGCGGGCAGGTGGTAGTAATCTGTATGCGTTTGTTGGAGGGGATCCCATGAGTAGGAGAGATCCGAGTGGGACTACGGTAAGTCTGGATGCGCAGTATGATGCGGTGGCTGGAGCGGCGCCGATGGAGGAGTTTGACCCGAGTCTAATCCACAATCCTTTTGATGGAGGAGGTGGTGGTGGCGGACTCGACCTTTTCCTCCTTGACAAACCCAAGGATGCTGAGGAGGACCCCTGCGATCTTTTGCTCGGGTCCAAGAAGACCCTTTGTAAAATAGGGTTGATTGCTATTTCAGGTGGTGGTGGGGCGGGTGCGATATTTGCCGCAATTGGCAAAGAGGTAGCTGGTGAAGCCCTAGGTTACTTGGTTTCGCAAATGTTAAAGTCCGCGGGGTTCCCGTACGGGTCGATCGAAGACGTTGCTCGGGATATCTCAGGCGGAGAGATGGCAGAAATTGAGCGAGATTGGGAGCTATGTAACGCTGCCTCGCGAACCGTGGGATCTTGTTCGTTTGGAAGTAATGATGGGCCCACTTGGCAGCCCATGCAACCAGACAACACGGCGATGTTGCCGAGTCGAGGATCCTGTGCTGTCCTTCCGCAACCGATTAGTTGTGTTCTTCCGAATCGCTAACCATAGGAGGCTCGCTGGATGAATTCGAGTAACAGAGCTACAGGGGGTTGGCTGGTACTATTCGGAACTGCCTATTTTTTCGGATGGTCTTCGGGCTTTCCCCCGGCCCTGGAGGTCGGATGGTGGGCTGTTCTGTCAGCGGGTTCACTGGTCCTTTATCAATCCGTAATTCGGCCGTCGGTTCACTCTACGCCCACTAACATTGGAAAGGGGGAACCCAGGGTAAAGGTTCGTCAAAAACACTTGGTATTGCTCGGACTTTTTTCTGTCGGTTTTTTTTTCGCCGCCGAGGCTTTGATCGATTGGGTGTTGGCAGGCAGCTCCGGAGATTCGGCGACCGCAACGGCGCCCGAAGACCTGGGGCGGGCCTGTGAAGCGCTGGGTGTGACTTTCTTGTTAGTCGTCCCACTCGCTAGCCCGATTGTCGAGGAGGTTGTTTTTCGAGGTGTGCTGTACGATTTTTTTCGGCAACGTTTTGGTGTCCCCACAACTGTTATCGGAACCAGCCTACTCTTCACACTTAGCCACTTTCTAGGGCGGCTCGATTTGGCGGGAGGCTTGAAAATCTTCCTCGCTGGTTTGGTCTATGGCGGATTACGCGCTTGGAGTGGGGGGGTTGCGCTCCCGATTGTGATTCATGTGGTTGGCAACGCCCTTCCGATTGTTGCACTTGTGTTCTTTTGCTTTAGCGTTTAGGAAATTTCGTTTCGTTCGGAAACACCTAATGCGTTTGTTGGAGGGGATCCCATGAGTAGGAGGGACCCAAGTGGAACGACGGTAAGTCTGGATGCGCAGTATGATGCGGTGGCGGCAACGGCGCCGGGCTTTTGCGAAAAAGTCAAAAATACACACCTCCGACACGAGGTAGTCGAATCTATGCCCTTGAGTGGTGGGGTGGCGTGTCGACCGTCGGAAATTCCGAGCGCTAGGTGTGTCTATGCGCGACGTTAGCACTTTATCTTCCAGACTCAAGCGGACCCGCACAGTCCCTTGGATTCGGTTACCATATTCCCTGGCACCAGATGCACTGAATCTGTGACCGTTTTGGCGTGGCGGGATCAACGTGGAGATTGAAAGCAGCTCGCAGTATCGAGTTTTGACGAGGCCACGGTACTCTATTATATGAATGCCCGCTACTACGACCCACAACTGGGGCGGTTCCTCACAGAGGACCCCATCGGTCGGGCCGGTGGAGTAATCTGTATGCGTTTGTTGGAGGGGATCCCATGAGTAGGAGGGGACCCAAGTGGGACCGATTGGAGCTTTGATGCGCAGTCGGAAACCCAATGAATCTAGGTCAATTCAAGCGATCGTTTAACGTAGTGAATTCCCGACTTAACCGTCGACGGGATGGGAGACATCACGCAGCCGTGTTGAACGCGGTAGCCGTAGGATTCGGCGGACTATTTTCGATCGATGTTCGAAACACATATACGGGGCCGAGGCCAAACGGGGAGAACGCTCTAGGGCACGTGGAACTTTTCATACGTGGCGGTCGCCTCGCTTTTATTAATCCCTCTGTATTCGAAGGCGGAGATGGACTGCTCGCGGAGATTTTTATTCATGAAGCTTTGCACTTGTCCGATCCGGGAGCCCCCCTTGGATATTTCGGAGAGGACTCTTGGGGTACCCAGTGTGCGTACGGTGGTATAGCTAGGGCCTACGCGGGGACTCGCGACAATACGATTGCCACATCTGAATGTTATTTTCGATAAATGTAGTTACGAGTGTGATAGCGAAAACAGAGGAGCGCTAACCTATGTGGATGACCGAAAACAGTTGGCTCAGATGCCGGGCGAGCGTTCTGCTGTCCTGCGCGTTGGTTGTGCTTCAAGGGTTGGGCTCTAGTGCCGTGGCGCAGGTTTGCCAGTCGCTCGTACTTGAGGAATGGGACGCCCAAGACGTTTCAGAGCGGTCAATTCAGTTGGCTGGTTTTCTTGAACCGACTCTCGTCGACCGCCTTGCGTTGCCTTCGTTCTTCCATCTAGAAAGGGTTTGGGACGGGGTCGAAAGTGCCCGGTCAGGTTTCGGGAACGGATTCCCGCTGTTTGACCTCGAATCTCTCAGTGTGTTTTTGGATAGTCTCGTGACTAACGGATCGACTACTCGTTTGGAGGTCTCTGAGGCCGCGTTGAGAATGTTCTATCTTCGAGGCGTACGGCCCCCTTTTTTGGCCCCTATGATGTTGGCCGTGATAGACGAAAACAGATATCCGACGGCACCATTCGCAACTGCGGTTGGAGATCTTCGCCTCGGCTTCGAGGGACGGTATGATCTTTTCCGCACCGTATTGGAGCGACGAGACCCGAGTGATCGGACCCTGCTTGGAGTGAGTAGGATGTATTGCCAAATAACCCTTCTAAGATCGCAAGCGGCGGGTGTTGTGGAGCTGCCGATTTGGGTGAATGGCTTAGGCAGAAACACGTTACGGCGCTGGCTATTCCCCCACCGGGAACGACTTGCGGAGTTGTTGGGTTGTCAGGGGGATTGTTTAGAGCTGTCCCCCGGAGAGTAACCACTTGGTTGTTTTTGGTGGCTTGCGTTTTCAAGCGGTGTGCGGAATGATTTCCGGAGGTGGTCCGGGATGCCGCTCGCGGATTGGTGAGAAAAGACGGCACCTGGGCCATGTCCCTCCGCTACCGAGCCTACGGCGAACAATCCGATTCAACCGGCAGCCGTGTCCTTCCCGCTGAGATTCAGATGGCAGGGTGCGATGTACGACGAAGCCACGGGCCTCTATTATATGAATGCGCGCTACTACGACCCACAACTGGGGCGTTTCCTCACAGAGGACCCCATCGGGCGGGCCGGTGGTAGTAATCTGTATGCGTTTGTTGGAGGGGATCCGATGAGTCGGAGGGACCCAAGTGGGACCAATTGGAGTTTCGACGCTCAAAATGACCGGAACCATCGAAGAGCAGCTGCGTTGGCAGGTCCTCAGGCGTCGACTGTGTACTCAGAGGAAGTGTTTGTACATTTTACGGACGCCTACAATGCAATGGGCGATGGTTGGGGGTCCATGATTGGTGGATGGGATTTGCTCACCATCTTTGAACGTGGAGCCACCTACGATCGGTATTTATCCGGCTGGGGAGCTACGACCGCCGCCATCCTGTCACGCAATCCAAACAGAGATGTTGGAGTTGCTCTGAATTTTGGCCAGTTTGAAAGGGCGTTCACCGCGGTCTACTCCCGCGTCAGGAGAGGTGGGAGGCACCGTGCGGAAGTATTGTCTGCAGTCGCACAGGGATTTTCGGGGCTGTACTCGGTTGATGCGCGTCAGACATACGTAGGCAATGACTGGGGAACGGTGCTGGCGTTGGAAGGGGCTGCCCTTATTTTTATCAACCCCCAAACATTCGGTAGGAGCGATGGTTTCGTTGCGGAAATATTTATTCACGAGGCGCTCCATTACCTTTATCCAGGTGCGAATCGACCCAACTTCCCCGGAGCGGAGGCTTGGCCTAGCCAATGTGGCATCGCCACAGTAGCCTTCAAATATGGCGGTACGGGAGACGACAGAGTAACCGAGGGACATTGTTTCTTTTGAAGGCTAGAACACTGATGGCTTTTGGAGTTTTGGGTCGTAGGTGGAGACACTGTTGGTTAGCGAAATTCATTCTGTTTTCGCAACTAACGTTGGTCCCTGCTGTGCAAGCTCAAGTTTGTGAAAGCTTGGTGCAGGAGCCTTGGGATTCCCACGATTACGGTACCCCAATTGTGGAGCTAGCCGGGTACCTAGAACGCCAAATCGTTCAGCGCTTGCGGTTGCCTTCGTATTCTGACCTTTTTTTTCGGAGCGGTCGCAGGAGTGGCGAATATGGGAATGGATATCCGGGCTTTGATCTGGATTCCCTGGGTCGGTTTATGGACAGTCTCGTAACCCATAGCCGCTATTCACGAGGCGAGATGTCCGAGGCTGTTACCAGACTGTATTATTTACGAGCTTCCCGACGGCCACCATTCGCGACAGAAATGTTCTTGGACGTGCTTGCTGAAGGGGGGTATCCGACCGACCCGATGGCATCGGCAGTCGGCGATCTTAGAAACGGCTTCTCGGGCAGGTTTGAAATCTTCCAGAAAATTCTCGAGGGGCGTGCTTTACCAAACGACAGCGCGATATTGGCTGTAAGCAGGCTTTATTGTCAAATAAGGCTGCTGGAGGCGGCCGCCGAGGGTACAACCATTGTGCCAAGTGGGACTACTGGTTTTGCCAAAACGAGGCTGCGACGTTGGTTGCTGGTTCATAGGCAAAGGCTTTCGGAGTTACTGGGGTGCGAGGGAGATTGTCTGGGATTGGATGCGAGGTAATAGCAATCAGTATTTCAATCTTGTCTCAAGGTTGTGGGTCAAGAAGGAGTGTCATCGGCCCCGCAGGGTCGGCGGAAATGGCTCTTGTGAGGCTGTGGGCCACCACGTTTCGTTCCCGACCGCAGGTTTTCCTGATTGGTTGTGGCTCACGAAGTTTATCATGCGGTCGATTTTGGTGGGCGCCAATGGCGGAATGGTTCCCGTGGCTTAGTTGGTTTGGGAGGACGGGGTAACACTTTATGGGCAGATAAATGCAGGCGGGCGACAGGTTAACGTTACCGGGTTGACCAAATCCCACCTCGATGAGATCGGATCTGCAACATCTGCCGTTCAGGCTGCTCTGCTCCACCTCCTGGAAGGCAAAGAAGTTCGGCGCGTGGGTGAGTCCCGTTCTCGGCAGGTTGACGGGAGTTTGAGCAGGTTAGTTGATCAAAGCGGGTTGCTTGACATCAAAAAATGGATCTCATCCTAGGCTCACTGCACCGACCCAGACCAATCCAGATCTAATCTGCGTCTATCTGCACCTCATCAGCGTAGATCTGCGACAGGATCAGCATCCCCTCATCTGGGGTAGTATTTTTCCCTATGCGCAAATTTCAAACTTGTCTGGTTGCGGTTGCCCTGGTTGCGGCGGCGTGCAAGACCGACAGATTCGCGGACGAAACGTCCTGGATTCCGTCGACTCCTTACGACAAGTACGTACACTCTATTCAGGAAGCGGGCCTCGGCGGGTCTGCCGTTGTTCGCGATTGGGTCGATGCGGGTGAGCGAGCGATGGACCGGGCGTTGCCCATATTCGCTCCTTATTCTCAGGTTGGTTTCTTCGACCCCACCGAGACAAGGGCGCAGGGTTATAGGATTGAGGCAAAACGCGGTCAGAAACTGCTGGTCGAATTTGAGGTTAGCGGACCGGATTCCCTGAGATTGTTTGTTGACCTGTTTCGCGCCCCCCGGTCCCCCGGTGTCCCGCCCGTTCACGTCGCCTCGGCCGATACCCTTTCAGGGACGCTTGAGTTCGTGGCGTACTGGGACGGCGCCTACCTGTTGAGACTTCAGCCCGAGTTGCTGCGGGGCGGGCGGTACCATCTCACCGTTCGTAACAGCGCCAGCCTTGATTTCCCGGTTGTCGCGCATGACACCCGTGCTATCAAGAGTGTATGGGGAGATGCCAGGGATGGAGGAGCGAGAAGCCACCAGGGTGTGGACATTTTTGCGCCCCGGTGGACTCCGGTGGTGGCCACTACATCCGGTACGGTGAGTTTTGTCGGCACGAATCGATTGGGGGGTAATGTGGTGTGGTTACGCGATTCTCAACGTGGGTATTCTTACTATTATGCCCACCTTGAGGAACAGTCTGCGCAAAGAGGCCAGCGAGTGGAATCGGGTGACACGCTCGGGTTTGTTGGAAACTCGGGGAATGCGATCACTACTCCGACCCACCTTCATTTTGGTGTTTACGTGCGCGGACGAGGGGCCGTGAACCCCTACTGGTACCTCTATTCCTCACCCGCTGACCCGCGTCCGGTTGCGGTTGATTCAGATCAACTCGGTGGTTGGGCACGGATCAATGTGAACTCGGTATCGGTGCGTGAATCTCCCAGCTCAAGCGCCCCGGCTTTGAGCAGCCTGGAGAGAAATACGCCGCTGCGGCTACTTTCGGGTACCGGGAACTGGTTCGAGGTAGTGCTTCCCGATCAGACTTCTGGGTTTGTCCCCGGCGCCTCACTTACTTCACTTGAACGTCCATTGGATACCAGGTTGGTTGCTTCGGGAGGGTTGCTAGTAAACACTCCTTCGGTGGATGGTGTGCCCACCGACAGCCTCGAACCAGGAACCACCGTAAACGTTCTCGGCAACTATGCCGACTTCTCGATGGTGGAATCGGAACGTGGCCGTCTCGGCTGGATGCGTTCGGGTGACATGGCTTCAAGAGTGGCTCTGGGTCGGCCGGAACAGGACAGAGTAGAGTAGTGGGTCCGTACTGACCGGACTGTCCGTCCCGACCGCCAATCCTTGTCCCCCGCGGATCCGTAATGCATCTTCGGACCCATGACTGAAAACCGAACTTCCTCCAAACGCACAGTCTTTTCGTGGTGTCTTTTTGACTGGGCCAATTCGGCTTTTACGACTCTCGTCGTCACGTTCATTTATTCGACCTATTTTACCCAGGCTATCGCCGCCGATGAAGTTTCGGGGACGGCCGCATGGGGTAGGGCCATTGCGGTGTCGGCGATTCTAATCGCGGTGTTGTCTCCGATCTTTGGAGTTGCGGCGGACCGGGGACAAAAGCGTCGGAAGTATCTTTTCATGGTCACAATCGTGGCGGTCGTGGCTACTACTGCTTTGGCATTCGTGACACCGTCTGCCGATAATGCAGTCTTGAAGGCGTTGATTCTGTTTGTGATTGCCAACGTAGCGTTTGAAGTCGGCATGGTTTTCTACAACGCCTTTCTTCCGTCAATCACAACGCAGGCAAAAATTGGAAGGGTTTCGGGATTCGGTTGGGGGCTTGGTTATGTGGGTGGCACCCTGGCGATGTTTCTTGCGCTTGCCGTATTCGTGCGAGAGGAACCGCTGTTTGGAATCTCAACTGTTGAATCTTTTAACGTTCGTGCAACCAACCTTCTGGTAGCTGGTTGGTACGCACTTTTTGCGATCCCAATGTTTCTTTTTGTCAAAGACACCGGGACCCCCACCGGATCGGTGAAAGTATCGGAGGTCTTTAACGAATTAAAGAATACGTTGCGGGAGGTTCGGAAGTACAAAGAGATAGCCAAGTTTTTGGTGGCGCGTCTGGTCTACAATGACGGACTCGTCACCGTGTTTGCTTTCGGTGGGATTTACGCTGCCGGGACTTTTGGAATGGAACTGGCCGAAGTCATACAGTTTGGAATTGTTCTAAATATTGCCGCAGGGCTCGGCGCCGTGGCGTTTGGTTTTTTCGATGATCGAGTGGGTGGTAAGGCAACCGTCATGGTTAGCCTTGTGGCGTTGAGCGCTTCAACTCTGCTTGCGGTCTTTGCGCCGACAAAACTCTGGCTCTGGGTAGCTGGAATTGGCATCGGAATTTTTGCGGGCCCCAACCAATCGGCGAGTCGATCCTTGATGGGACGGTTCGTACCCGAAAGCCGCCAGACGGAGTTCTTCGGTTTTTTTGCGTTTTCCGGAAAGGTCACTTCCTTCCTCGGCCCTATCCTACTCGGTTCGGCAACGGTGTGGTTCGGCAACCAACGTGCTGGCGTGGCGACAGTGTTGATTTTCTTTTTGGTCGGTGGTGTATTGTTAGCTTCGGTCAGTGAGCAAAAGGGAATGGCGGCTGCCGCAGAGTAACTGCGGAGCACCAGGAAGAAAGGTTAAAGTCAGTGGAGCTAGCAATTGTCATCGTGATCGCCATCGTGGCGCTCTTCATAGCCGTAAAAATTGCCAAACTTGTTGTGCGTATAGCTCTGGTGGGTGTTGTTCTGGCTCTACTTTATTTCTTCGCGTATCCCTACGTAATGGAAAATTTCGTGAAGTAAAAGGAGAGAAGTCGGAGGTCGGAAGTGACTATCCCGTCCAACCTCTAACTTCTGATTTCCCTCCTATTCCCCCCGATCCGGCACTGCACCAACCGGAGCTTTGACCCACCGGAAAATCTCCCTGACACTGGGTGGCTTCCCTGTTAGCAAGACACCAATCCTGAATATTTTCGCTGCGGCCCACATCGCAATTCCGACAGACACCAAAAGCACAATGGACGTTGTTACGTACTCAAAAGTCGTCGGAGGGGCAGCCGCTCGATTCATCATGACGAACGGGGTGAAGGGGGGTATGTAGGACATGACTTTGGCGAGCATCCCGTTCGGGTCTTTTCCTATCGGTATCATGGCGATTAAGGGAGCAACCAGAAACAGCGTGATGGGCTGCATTAGGTTCTGGGCTTCTTTGATTGTGTTCACCACGGATCCGATCGCGACCAGCAGTGACGCGTACAGCAGATAGCCAAGCAGGTAGTAGACAATGAACGAAACTACGTAGGTCGGGTCGCTGGCCAGAACAGAAAGGTCGAACGATGCTGGCGCGCCCAACATACTCGGGATGTATTTCGTGCCAAAGTAAAACATTGTCATCCAGGATCCGACCAGGATCAACCCTGAGGCAGCGATTCCGGAAATCTTTCCGACCATCAATTGAAGCGGTGAGACCGAAGACAGAAGTACTTCAATGATTCGGTTGGACTTTTCTTCAATCGTATTGGTCAGAAGCATCTGACTGGACATGAAGACCGAAATCCAGAGCAGGTAAAGAAATGCAACGGGAGCCCACTGTCGGATTGTGTCAATGTCATTGACTTCTTCAACCGCGCCCGAGTCTCCGATTTTCTCCGCTTCGAAAACGAAGGGCTGTTGGATCCAGGCGGCGACGGTGGGGCTGATCTCTTCCTGTAACAATCGTTTTTCTCGAACCAGGCTTGTTGCGGCTCGACGGAACCAATTTTGAAGATCATCGTCGGTGAGATTGTTCGACACGTAGCGAGAAACTTCGGTGCCCGAGATCGGATCATCTGTTACGACTATATATGCAAATAACTCGTCGTTGAGAATCATCTGGCTCAATTCATCTTCGGTCTTTCCATCTCTGGGCACGAGCCGATAACTGGCTACGCTCAACCTGGATGAGACGTTTCGGGCGTCCTTTGATGAGATTGAACCGAGCCACTCCAGCAGTGCCGGTCCCCGGGAGACAACACGTTGTATGACATCGGAAACCGGTGCGTCCCCAACCAGCGTCGGCCTCGCAATCATGGTAGCAGCCCGTCCAATCTCGCCCGCATCCATGAGGGCCAAATCTGGAGCCAGATCGATCAGAAGTTGTGGCAACTCGGCGGTATCGTTGTCTTCGTGTTTTTCAGCGACAGATTGAAACGCCACGACGAGGTCGCCAACCCGGGTTTGTTGTTGAAACTCTTCTAACAACCAACCGGAATTGTCCACCACGGTGTAGTGACGGGCGCTCTTGGCTTTGTCGAGAAGCGCAGGTACTACCATCATCACGGCGAGCATGATCGGGAAAATGAAAATACCGATCCAGAACCCCTTGGTCCGCATGTTTTCCAGAAGTTCGCGCCTGGCTACGAGAATGATCTTTTCCATTATTGGTCAGCTCCTACGGCGCGTACGAAAACCTCGTGTAAGGAGGGTTGGGCAGATTCGAATTGACGCACCTTCACTTGCTTGATTAGGTGTTCAAGAATTTCGTGTGGGTCGGTGCCTTCCACCACCGACAGTTCAGCTCTCTTGCCAGCATCGTTGACTCGGGTCACCCCGGGAATCGACGCAAAGCCCGATCCGTCGCCTTCGTACTCGATTACGATACCCTTGCCACCGCTGGATCGCACTTCTTCAATCGTACCGTCGATGATCTTTCTTCCTTTGTTCACGAGCAGTATCGAATCACAAATCTGTTCGGCCTGTTCCATCACGTGAGTGGAAAAAATCACAGTCCTGCCATCGCGTTTGATATCGAGAATCATCTCGCGAACCACTTCGACATTGACCGGGTCGAGCCCTGAAAAAGGCTCGTCCAGGATCACCAACTCGGGGTCATGCATCAGCGTTGCCAGAACCTGGACTTTCTGTCCCATCCCCTTGGAAAGTGACTCACATTTTTGATCAACCCAATCTCCCAATCCGAACTTCGTGAGCAGCTCGCGAGATTTGCGGTTCGCCGTGGAGGAATCCATGCCTTTGAGTTTCCCAAAGTAGGCCAGCAACTCGGCTGCTTTCATCTTTTTGTAAAGGCCCTTTTCTTCCGGCAAATAACCCATACGATCTTTGACTGCTTCCGGATTGGAGTTGCCGAGTGTCACGATCGACCCGGAATCTGGAAAGAAGATGCTCATGATCATCCGGATGGTGGTTGTTTTACCTGCACCATTCGGTCCCAGAAATCCGTAAATCGACCCTTTAGGGATTTGAAAAGAGACATCGTCTACGGCCAGAACGTTGCCAAATCGCTTTGAAACGTTTTTGACCTCAAGGGCAAACTGCATGATTTCTCCTGAAAACAGACGGGTTGGGTTGGCGCCAAGGCCGATTTTCCGCGATAAATTCGGTATACGGCGGTTCGATATGGCGTATATATAGTCGTCGGTGCCTTAACCGTCAATAGCGAAATTCTGATTCATAAATTTTGGGCTATTTTCAGCGATTGCGGGAATCTGGGAGTAGACCTTCAGGGATTGTTGTTGTTTGCTACCTTGTGGTATATCCATATCCCTTATATATATCAAAATCCACGTTACCCAAGTTGAGCAATGACTTCCGAAAAAGTAGACGCAGAACTTCCACTCACCCCGCTAACGTTCCAGATTTTATTGGCGCTCGCCGACCAGGATCGCCATGGATATGGAGTTATTAAAGAAATAGAAAGCCAATCTGCGGGTAGTATGGCTCCGGCCACAGGAGCCCTTTACCTTGCAGCCCAAAGATTGCTGGAGTCGGGTTTCATTGAAGAATCAGAAGATCGACCGGACCCGGAACTCGACGACCGCCGTCGCAAATATTACCGGTTGACCCAGTTCGGGCGAAGTGTGGCCGCCGCAGAGACTAAGAGAATGATGAACCTGGTGGGAATCGCGTTCAAGAAACACCTCGTTGAAGGAGTTCTCACGATCTCAGATATGACCGAAGGAAAATCGGGAGCCTGACCGGGCTTCTTCTTTGAAAACGTTCCCCCGAGCTGGCTTTTTCTTAATGAATTGAGTTGCCCCACCGGATTACTCTGGTGGGTTGAGAAACTACCCTGAACATGCGAGTTTCATAGCCCCGGCGCCGTGGCCAAGTGGTAAGGCAGAGGTCTGCAAAACCTCTATTCGGCGGTTCGAATCCGCCCGGCGCCTCTCGCAAACGGGCTCGCATAAGCGAGCCCGTTTTGCGTGCGGGCCGGGCGTCTTCAGACAACGCACCTCGCTGACGCTCGGGGCTTTTGTGCGAATCCGCCTCGGTGCTTTCGAGAATGGCTGCGTTGGGGAGCTTTTTTTCATAGAAAGCCGGGTGTTCCAAACGACTAGCGGTAGCGGCTCAGCTAGTTCAATTCCCTATAACAATCCCATTGAGGCGCTGGACCAAACCAGCTCTTTGGGTACTGGTGATCAGGTCAGTAGGCTGAGGAAGCTCTAAGGGGGTCGCACTGAAGAGGCCTGCTCTAATTCAATTCAGCATATTCCCTCAAGGGGTTCTCACCTGCAGTTTCCTTCGTGTCTTTTTTTACCTCTCCCGCCAAGCCGTCTGGACAGGGGGATCATTGGAACATTTCTCGGAGATTTCCATGCGTTCAAATTCTTGGCGCGTCGCAATCGGCGCAGCTTTCGTTTTTTTTCTCGCACCAGCGATTTCGGTTGCGCAAAGCCTACCGGGTCCGGGCGAAGGACTTCCGCTTGAACCAGCTCGCTGGGCGCGGTTTACGACATCCGAAGGTACCTGGATGTCAGTTGACGTCAGTCCAGACGGCACCACAATCGTTTTCGATTTGGTCGGGGACCTCTACACGATCCCCGCGGCTGGCGGGACGGCGACCCGAATTACCGATGGGATCGCCCACGATATGCAGCCGCGGTTTAGCCCCGATGGCGAGACCGTAGTGTTTGTCTCTGACCGTAGCGGCGACGACAACCTCTGGACCGTTGCTGCCGACGGAAGTGACTTGAGACAGGTAACGCGGGATGGAGGTCAGGCCAGCGGCTTCCTCTCGCCCGAATGGACACCGGACGGTGACTACATCGTCGTGTCCAGAAGTACCGTTGCTGGCGGTCTGGAAAAACTGTGGCTGTATCATCGGGACGGAGGGACCGGACTAGAAATGACTCCCGGCACTGGTGGGACTCGTTTGATGGGTGCCGCCTTCGGGTCGGACGAACGGTACGTCTGGTACTCACAGCGCACCGGTACGTGGACCTACAACGCAATATTACCTCAATTCCAACTCGGTGTTTACGACCGGGACGCGGGTACTCGTACCACCATGACCTCGCGCTACGGGTCGGCGTTCCGACCAGCGCTCTCGCCCGACGGGAAATGGTTGACGTACGCCACTCGCCATGATACCGAGACTGGTCTGGTACTCAGAGATTTGGCATCGGGTCAAGAGAGCTGGCTGGCTTACCCGATACAACGGGACGATCAGGAATCCACAGCAAACATGGATGTTCTTCCGGGTTATTCGTTCACTCCCGACTCCAGATCCGTCGTTCTTAGTTTCGGCGGAGAGATCTGGAGCGTGGCGGTGGACGGTTCCGGTCAGAGGAAGATTCCCTTTACTGCTAACGCCGAAGTAGCTGTGGGCCCGGCGGTCGATTTCCAGTATCCTATTGAAGACACTCCAATGTTTTCGGCGAGCCAGATCCGTGACGGCGTCGCATCTCCTGACGGGACGAAGTACGCCTTCACGGCCCTGGACCGCCTTTATGTGATGGACCTGCCGAACGGCGCGCCGAGCAGGGTTACTGGTGAGAGCGAAGGCGAGTACTACCCGATTTGGTCGCCAGATGGGCGAGAAATTGCCTACGTAACCTGGGATGACTCCGAAGGCCATATAAAGAAAGTTAGATCAAGTGGCGGGAACCCCAGACAGCTAACGACGGTTTCGGCCTTTTACCAGCAACTTGCGTGGTCGCCGGACGGTGATCGGATCGTTGCTATGCGTGCCGATGTCAGGAACCTGCACGAGTCGGTCAATCCGTTTATCGGGACGGGGCTGGGTTCAGAGTTTGTCTGGGTGCCTTCGCAAGGGGGAGCGGTTACGGTCATTGGCCCAACAGGTGGTAGAGCCCGTCCGCATTTCACAGCTGATCCCGACAGGATTTACACGTACGGGTTTGCGCCTGCTGCTGCGGGACAACCGGCCACGACCTCCTTGGTTTCGACGCGGTGGGACAACACAGATTTAAAGCGGCACCTCCGGGTTACGTGGCGTGTTCCGATCTACCAGAACGCGTTCGAAGCCTCTCCTACGTCAGATATTATGATGCCTCGGCAGCTCGACGATGATGACGAGTTTGCACGCGAAGCGGCCCCCCAGGCGTCGGCGAGTTCTGTAGTTATGGCACCCTCCGGAGACCTGGCTCTCGCCCGCGTTGGAAACGACATCTACACGGTGACCGTGCCGCGAACTGGCGCTCGGGTCCCCGTGGTTCTGGTAACCAAACCCGACAGCGCGCAGATGCCGGTGCGCAAGCTCACCGAGATTGGCGGCGAATTTCCTTCATGGTCCGGCGACGGTCGTACTGTGTTCTGGTCAATAGGAAACGCGCTGGTGAGCTATGACCTTGATCGAGCTGAGGCGGTTGACGACAGTCTCAGGATCGCAGGGGCGGACTCAGCAACGGCAGCCGCGGCGTCTTATAGACCGACGGAAAACAGAGTTGACGTGCAGGTGGCGCGGGATATTCCCCAGGGCAGAATCGTTTTGCGTGGGGCCCGGGTCGTGACAATGAACGGGTCGGAGATAATCGAAGATGCCGACCTCGTGATCGCAAACAACCGCATCGAAAGCGTTGGACCGCGCGGTTCGGCACCAGCCGGTGTTGAAGTTATGGACGTCAGTGGTACAACGATCGTTCCGGGTTTTGTCGACACTCACTCGCATATGTGGAACCTGTGGGGAATGCACTGGACTCGTTCGTGGATTTACAATGCGAATCTGGCCTACGGTGTCACCACGACCCGCGATCCTCAAACGGCTACAACCGATGTCTTGATGTATGCAGACAGGGTTGAAGCAGGGTTGATGCCTGGTCCGCGCGTTTACTCGACCGGTCCGGGAGTGTTTTGGACCGAGGGTATCAGGGACCTGGATCATGCGCGAAACGTGTTAAGGCGCTACAGCAACTACTACGACACCAAGACGTTCAAGATGTACATGAGCGGTAACAGGAGACAACGTCAACTACTCATCATGGCTGCGCGCGAACTTCAGTTGATGCCGACGACCGAAGGTGGTCTGGATTACCGACTGAACATGACGCACGCGATGGACGGCTATCCTGGTGTTGAACACACCATGCCTATCGCACCGGCCTACAATGATGTGGTCGAGTTGTTCGAGACGTCGCAAACGGTTAACTCGCCCACTCTGTTGGTGTCTTACGGGGCTCCGTGGGCCGAGAACTATTTCTATACGAATGAAGACGTGATCGGCGATGCGAAGCTGGCTTATTTCACACCGAAGGCTGAACTGGACGCCAAGATCAGGAGACGGAATCCGGGTCCGGGACCGGGCGGCTGGTTTATGGAAGAGGAGTATGGTTTCCGTCGACATTCAGCGTGGATAAACGATCTCGTCCTGGGTGGGGGTCGTACCGGCGTCGGAAGTCATGGTCAACTTCAGGGGCTTGGTTTTCACTGGGAGTTATGGGCAATGCAAAGTGGTGGCATGAGCAACCACAACGCTCTGCGAGCAGCCACCTTGATGGGTGCCGAAGCCATAGGATTGGGCGGTGATCTCGGGTCTATTGAAGCGGGTAAGCTGGCCGACCTTGTGATCCTCAATGAGAACCCTCTCGACGATATTCGTAACACGAACACGGTTCGCTTCGTGATGAAAAACGGACGTCTCTATGACGGCAACAACCTTGATGAAACGTGGCCCCGACAACAGGCGGCCCCATCGGAACCGTGGCGAGATCTTGGGCCCACGGTCAACACCATGATTGGAGGTGCGCAATGACCTCCTTCAACACGACCATCACGGAGATTGACAGAATGTGGAAGCGTGTTTCAATAGTGGCCGCGGGCGTTTTTATCCTGGGTGCACAGTCTCTTGATGCCCAGGGTCCTGGAGGTGACGACAAACCTCTGCCCCTCGAAGCAGCACGGCATGCAAGGTTCACTGCGACAACAGGCACCTGGATGTCGCTCGACGTCAGTCCCGATGGCCAGACCATCGTGTTCGACATGCTTGGTGATTTGTACACGCTTCCCATCGGGGGCGGAACGGCAACTCGAATAACAAAAGGCATGGCCTACGATGCTCAACCCAGGTTTAGCCCTGACGGTGAAACGCTGGTATTCGTTTCTGATCGCAGTGGCGGTGAGAATGTATGGACGATGCGATTGGACTTCACCGACACCACGCAGGTAACCCGGGGTGCTGGTAATGGGATAACTTCTCCAGAGTGGATGCCCGATGGCGAGAGGATCGTAGTCAGTCGCTCCACCGGCACCTTCGGTGCCGCCAAGCTTTATATGTATGAAGTTGGCAGACGCAGTCCGCTACCTCTGGTGACGACTCCGGCAACACGCAAAGCGATCGGCGCTGCGCCGACCCCGGATGGGCAGTTCATCTGGTATGCGGGCGGCACGGGGGATTGGCAGTACAATGCCCGGTTCCCACTTTACCAGCTGTACCGGTACGAAATAGAAACCGGAACATCCCTACGTATGACCGGTCGTTACGGATCGGGAATGCGCCCGGCAGTTTCTCCTGACGGAAACTGGCTGGTGTACGGGTCGCGCGAAGGCGCACAAACTGGCCTGCGTCGCAGGAATCTTGCGACAGGTGACGAGGAGTGGATGCTGTACCCGATTCAACGCGACGACTCGGAATCACGGGCTCCGTTGGATCTGTTGCCAGGATACTCCTTTACACCGGACTCACGAGCCATCGTCATTTCTTATGGTGGTGAAATCTGGCGGGTTCCCATGGACGGTGGTGATCCGGTCAAGATCCCGTTTGAGGTCAACGTTGATCTCGATATCGGCCCCGAGGTGAAATTCGCATACCGTGTCGATAGTGCCGCGATGGTCACTGCCCATCAGATTCGACACCCGGTGTACTCGCCGGATGGAAGTCGGTTAGCATTTACCGCATTCGATCGACTGTGGGTAAAGGCGATGCCCGACGGCGAAGCGACACGCGTTACGACCGGTACCGAAGGCGAGTTCCATGCTGCTTGGTCCCCCGACGGCAGTTCTCTCGCTTATGTGAGTTGGGACGACCAAACCGGAGGCCATATTTACCGAGCCTCTGGCGATGGCAGCGGCCAACCACAACAGCTCACGTCGGTGCGTGCTCTCTACTCCAATGTCGCGTGGTCTCCTGATGGCGAGAAAATTGTCGCGACGAGAAGTGCAGCCAGGGATTTGCTCAACGCCCCGGACATTTTCTTCGGAGGCATCGGAGGCGAATTCGTCTGGGTACCGTCGCAGGGTGGCGACATCACTGTGATCGCCCCTAACGCCGGAAGAGATGTAGCCCATTTCCGCAATGACCAACCGGATCGTATCTACGCGTATAGCTTCGGTCAGGGACTCGTGTCTTTCCGCTGGGATGGTACTGATGTCAAACAACACCTGAACGTTCGCGGCGCCACAGGACGAATCGGTGGTACGCCGTTGGAAGACGAACCAATGGTTGCACCGCGCCGAGTCTTCCCTGTGTCTGAGGAAGAAATTGCGGAGAGTGGACCCGGTGGGCCTCCGGCAGGACTGGTGATGATTTCCCCAACGGGGGATATGGCGCTGGCCCAGGTAGGTCAGCAGGTTTATTCCATTGAAATGCCGGCTCTCGGTGGCAGAGGAACAACCGTTTCGGTTGCAAACCCCAGCGTCGGATCTGTACGGGTTAGGAAGCTCACTGACGTAGGGGGCGAATTCCCGTCCTGGAGTTCGGATGGTCAGACCATTAACTGGTCGCTCGGCAACGCTCTGTTTTCGTATGACCTGGCCAGAGTGCAAGCGATCGAAGACAGCACCGTTCAGGACGCTCGAGCAAAGGTCGCTGTCGCGCTTGAGGTTCGCGGAATTATTGACAGTCTTTCGGCTGCCCGTTCCCGGGCTGATAGTCTGGAAAAGGACACGACCGCAACGGTACCCGACACGTTGAGGGCACGCATTAGCGGCCTGATTGCTGACTCCGTTCAGATCAAAGCCGACTCGCTGATCCGAGAAGCCGAGCTGGCCAGAGCGCGAGCAGACATGATCAGGCAGCGGGCTGACTCTGTTCGCACCAGAATGGACAGTGTGTTCACCGACACCGTTAGCACTTATAAACCAGATGAGATGCGAATAGAAGTCACCATGGCTCGGGACGTACCCGAAGGAACGGTGGTGTTACGTGGTGGTCGCGTTCTCACGATGGATGGCCATGAAATAATTGAAAATGCCGACGTGGTGATAACGAACAACAGGATTGTCGGTGTTGGCGTGCGCGACAGCGTCGAGGTGCCTGAAGGGGCGCGCATAGTAGACGTCACCGGTAAGACATTGATGCCGGGTTTCGTTGACACCCACTACCATGCCCAGTGGCTCGTCCCGGAAGTGCACACCGAACAGGTCTGGCAGTATCTAACCAACCTGGCGTTCGGCGTCACGACTACCAGGGATCCTCAAACAGCGTCAACTGATATTCTGAGTTATCAGGATCGTGTTGAAACGGGCGGAATGATCGGTCCCAGGATTTATTCCACAGGCCCCGGCGTTTTCGTGAACGAAAACATCTCTGATGCCGATGAGGCAGAAGAGGTACTACGTCGCTACGCGGAATACTACGACACGAAAACCATCAAGATGTATATGTCGGGTAACCGTCAGCAGCGTCAGTGGATTATTGCTGCGGCGAAGAAGTTGGAGTTGATGCCCACTACAGAGGGTGGTCTCGATTTCATGCTCAACCTGACACATGCGATTGATGGCTACTCAGGAGTTGAACATTCGCTGCCGATTACTCCGATCTTCGATGATGTGGTAGAACTCTTCAAGGCTTCGGGTACGACCAACAGCCCGACACTGCTGGTTTCATACGGTGGCCCGTTTGGAGAAAATTATTTTTATACGCAGGGTGGGGTTCACGACAACGAAAAACTTAGACGCTTCTCTCCTCATACCAGCGTCGACGCTCGCACGCGCCGCAGGGGTCCGGGTGCTGGTGGAAGTCCCGGAACGTCCGGTTGGTTTGTTGAAGAGGACTACGTCTTCTCAAGACACGCAGAGTTCATTAACGCTCTCGTTTCTGATAGCGGTCGAGCGGCGGTGGGTAGTCACGGACAGTTACAGGGGCTTGGCTACCACTGGGAGTTGCGGGCAATGGCGTCAGGCGGTCTGGCTCCCCACGATGCACTGCGTGCGGCTACTATTTTTGGCGCTGAAGCAATCGGATTCGGTCAGGACCTGGGAAGTATCGAGGTTGGAAAGTTGGCCGACATTCTCGTGCTGAATAGCGATCCATTGGCGGATATCGAAAATGCTGCAGACCTTCAGTACGTCATGAAGAATGGGCGCCTGTACAACGCGAACACTCTGGCCGAAGTGTGGCCAACGGAACGGGCGTTGCCAGAGCAGTATTGGCAGAACCTCGACCCCGACGGGGTTAGCGCGGGAATAAGATAGAAAAAAGGGTCCGCTTTTTGCGGGCCCTTTTTTTGCGGGTAAGTGGTAAGTGGGTATGTGGGTGAAGACCTACCGATCGAAGGAGCCGAGTCCTCTTGCTTACTGAAGGGGTCTTAGCGGTCCGGGAATCATGACGTGTGCTCTGTGCTGGCCGGGGTCCATGAGCCACGGGTCGGTACCTTGAGGTGTTATCGCAACGCCGAGGTCTTCGGCTGTTGCGTAGGGCAAGTAGATTACGTTGAGCGAGGTCACGCTGTCGGGCGCCGCGCCGTCGGGACCACGGGTCCCCGAGAGGGTGATCAACAGGGCTCGTTCGGGAACGGTGAGTTGTCCCGCTTCCACTTCTTCTTTGCGAATGCGCCTGACGTCTCCACCGCTACCGCCCGCGGCTCGGATTTCTCGCCCGCGCCCGATGAAGGGATCAAGGCTTTCGTGGTAGCAAGTGACTCTAAATACAGTGTCGTCCGGCGGGTCCGCCAGGCAGATGTACTGGTTGGTGCCTTCTCGCACGACTTCCAATGTTGTTCCGCTCACATAGCCGAGAACTGTCGCACCATCGCGGTCAGCGGGTCTCAGTGGCGTGACTGCCTCGGATATCTGTTGTTCGATCGGCGCTTGCGCTGCCGCTCCTGAGGAAAGGATGATCGTAGCCACAATGGCTCCAATCAGGGAAACAACGGTTTGCTTCTTCATCTCGGCTCTCCTGCGGGAAGGCTCAGGTAGGCTGCTCCAGGGTTAACACTTCAAGGTCCCACACGGTTTGCCGTTCGTCAACTGATGAATGAAACCACACCTGGGCGTCTATCTCACGGGAGATGAAGCTCCGTTAACAAACGTAAACCTGCCGACCCGCTCCTTGTCGCAAGGAATTTCATCGTCCCGTTTTTCCCTGAAATGTCGCACGGCCGGGCTGTCAATTTGACTTATTGCCGACAAATAGCGTTGACCAGATTGGTTGTGGCGCGCTCGTAACTCCAATAGGCACAGCAGTTTGATTTTTAGTTGATACACGGGCCGAGATTTGAATCCGACGGGTGCTGGTGGGTCGGGTGGCGCCTGGGGGGTCTGGTTATGGTTGGGCGGTGACGGGGGCCCCTCAGGTCACCCGCCACGCTCATTCGCCCAGGGCCGATAGATAGTATCTGTCCCACTCGGCGATCATGCTTTCCAATTCAGCGTAGGGGCCCGGCTGGTACGCCCGCGACGAAACCCCCTTCTGGGATAGCTCGCTGACCTCCCAGTCCTGCTTGTTCGTCATATTCCAGAACTCAATGGCATCCGACGGGTCGAAGTCTGGTTTACCGGTTGCGTGGGGGTGAAATAACCACTCACAAATGATCTTGCTTCGGTTTGGAGCCTCACGTTCAACGCGATGAACGAGGACGTAGTCAGGGTGGAGGCTCAGCAGCATGTTGGGAAAAATGGTGTAGTAGTAAACCAGGCTTGTATCGTCTCCTGTTACACCGGCTAGAAGCGGCGCGCAGCGGCCGCCGGACATCGTCATACTCCCGTCCTCGCGTGCAAGGCCCATCGGGCCTCCAAGGAAGGGCCCGCGCTCAAGATCGTTAGAAGTATTTCGAAAGTGAGTCAGACGGTTGAGCGCCGGGTGGAGACTGGGGCAATGGTAACACTCAGAATAGTTTTGCATCACCAATTTCCAGTTGGCCTTGATGTCGTAAACAATTTGGTGAGCTACCTCCAGTTCACCAAGCTCCCATCGTTCAAACATGTTCAATATCGGTGCGAAGGATTCTTCAAAGGGTTTGGGGTGTTCCGATAAATTGATGAACAAATATCCCTGCCAGGTAGCCGCGGCGACCGGGAAAAGGGAGTAGTCTTTTTTGTCGAAACCCTCAACCTCATCCATGTTGGGTGCGCCGATCAATTCGCCTTTCAGTGAATAGGTCCACGCGTGGTATGCACACTGAATCGACCTGGAGAAAGTCCCCTCTTCCTTACACAGCTGTGTCCCTCTGTGGCGGCACACGTTGTGGAAGGCTGACACACTGGAATTCGAATCGCGCACGATGATTACGCTTTCGGTTTCGACCTGACGCAAGACATAGCTCCCGGGCGCAGCTAGTTCGCTCAATCTCCCCGCGTAAAGCCAGTCGTCCAGGAAAATGGTCGTTGTTTCCAGGTCATAGATTTCCTGAGATGTGTAGTACTTGCCTTCGAGCGTGCGAGCGCCCCCGGAGGTGCGTTTCGTCATTGGAAGTCCCGTGGGTTGCTGTTGTCTTTTGACGATCCGCTGGAAAACTGTCGTTGACTTCTGCGTCTCGCAACCACGCTGAGGTTTAGTTCAACTATTTTGCGGGCTGGACATTCCGAGCCCCAACCAGTATTATTACATGACTAGTCAATAATTGACGTACTAACTAAATAGCGAGGTGTAATATGTCGGACATTGCGACCCTGGACAAGGAATTGAACGAGATGGTTCTCAACGGCAAGGCTATGGAAGCGTTTGAGAAATTTTACGCCGCAGACGTGGTGATGCAGGAAAACAGCAATGAGCCTGTTTCTGGTAAAGACGCCAACCGCAAGCGAGAAGAGGAGTTTTTTGCGTCGCTTGAAGATTTTCATGGTGCTGGAGTCGTGGGCACCGCAACAAATGGCGATCGATCCTATTCGGAATGGTGGATGGATGTGACTTTCAAGGGCGCGGGTAGAGTGAAAATGGAGCAGGTGTCTGTTCGAGTGTGGAGAGATGGTCTCGTTGCATCTGAGCGGTTTTACTACAACGCCGGATAACGGCCTGAACTGATTACAGGGGGCGGCTATCGCTATATTTGTTGTGTGACAGTGATAGCCCTTTCCTGTGCCTTCCACCCTGGAGCCTATGGCTAAAAGCAACCTCGGCACCCTTGCCACTGAGATAAAGCAAAGTAAACCGTTCCAGTCCCCCGGGCATGAAGCGATACTCGGTCTTCTGAGAACTTCGGAAATCGTACGCAACTTCATGATTGATGAAATCGGGCTCGAAGGTATCACCCTCCCCCAATACAATGTGTTGCGGATTCTTCGTGGTGCCGGTCCGGATGGTTTGCCAACACTTGAAGTTGCCGATCGGCTTGTTGAACGCACTCCGGGTGTGACAAGGATGATTACGAGGTTGGTCGCAAAGGACCTCGTCGCCAGAAAAAGGTGCTCGGAAGATCGGAGGGTTGTTTATTGCAAAATCACTCTTGCCGGATTGGGATTACTCAAGAAGTATGACCGGCGTGTACGGGATGCCGACAAAGCAGTGGTGAGCATGCTTTCCAAGAATGAAATCAAACAGCTGATCGGCCTGCTGGATCACATAAGGGCGGAACTTCAGTGTTGACCGGAATCATGGTTGGCGCTGGTACAGCTACTTGAGATGACTGGCTGACGGAAGTTTTGCAACGTATCTTGGCGGGGATGCGTTTTGCACATGGATTTGTCACCGGCAGCTCTCGGGCCCAATCAGGTTGGTTCGCAAAGACCTGCGCTTTCTTTCTTCTTCTCTCGTTCTTTTCGTGCAAGTACGACGAGGTTCTTGATTATGAAGGAATCAAGCAAAGGGGTACTTTGCGAATTCTCGCTCCCCGGATTTCTGAACAACAGTTTCTCCCTCGTTCCGGGTATCCGATTGATTACGGGCGTACCCTCGCTGCCAGGTTTGCCGAACGCGTCGGTCTGGAACCGGAGTTTGTGTGGGTCAATTCCCGTGACGACTTGATCCCCTCTTTACTCCGGGGCAGCGGCGACCTGATCGCGGCTAATATGACGGTTACGGAAGACCGCTCGCGGGTAGTTTTGTTCAGCGATCCGGTAGACGTTGTTCGAGAGCAGCTCGTTACGAGAATAGATGACGGCCAACTCGCCGAGCCTTCGGACCTGGAGGGACGCACGATCGCTTTGAGAGAATCGTCATCCTACTGGAGAACTGCCCAGGAATTGCAACAACAGTTCCCGGGGATGGAAATCAGGCTGGTTTCTGAACGTCTTGATACCGAAGAAATTCTTTACCGCGTTGCTACCGGGCGATACGACCTGACCATCGCTGACGACAACATAGTTAATCAAGCACTGGGATATCTGTCGGACCTGCGCCACGCGTTCGATGTCAGCGAGCAGAAGCAGGTGGCGTGGGGGCTACGTCCGGGTGCGGACGACTTAAAGGCTGCCCTGGATTCCTTTCTGGTTGATGAATCGCTCCGGCCGTTGCGGGCAGTCCGTCAGTTCGGTGATTTAGATGCCATCGTCGAGCGAGGGGTTCTGAGGGTTCTTACCACCAATAGCGCAGCCACTTATTTCGTCTGGAGGGGCGAACTACTTGGCTTTGAGTACGAACTGGCCCGGCGTCTGGCCCGTGACCTGGGGGTTAGACTTGAAATCGTTGTCCCTCCCAACCGAGGTTCTCTTCGTTCCTGGTTGCTTCAAGGGTATGGTGATTTGATCGCGGCTGGCCTCACTCGTCCAGAAACAGGTTCCGAAGCTGCTATCTCCTTCAGCCGCCGCTACAATCGTGCGATTGAAACGTTGGTCGCTCGCGCTGATGAACCGCCTGTAATTGATCTTCCGGCGCTGGCCGACCGTACGATTGCCGTGCGACGGCGAAGCTCTTACTGGGACACTGCGCAAGAGCTTGTCGACTCAGGGATCGAGGTGGACATCGTTGCGGTACCGGAGGTGATGGAGACAGAAGAGATCATCGCGGCCGTGGCCGCGGGCGACTACGATCTCACTATAGCCGACTCACACGTTCTAGATATTGAACTTTCATGGCGCGACGATATCAGAGGTGTTACCACATTCGGCGATTCGGTTTCGCATTCGTGGGGTGTTCGGGCCGAGGATGGTGAGTTGTTGGCTGCGGTCAACAGTTTCTTCCGATCAGAGTACCGCGGACGGTGGTACAATATTACACGCAACAAATATTTCGGCCCTGCTCAACTGGCCCGAGAAAGACAACTGGATCGCGATTCGGCCAGAGATGTAGTGTCACCTTTTGATGAGCTGTTCCGCGAGTACGGAGACCGCTTCGGATTCGACTGGCGGTTGCTGGCAGCTCAGGCCTACGAGGAAAGCCGGTTTGACCCCCGGGCTCGCTCGCGAGTGGGCGCCATGGGTCTCATGCAGATAATGCCCCAGACCGCGCGCGGTTTTGGCTTCGATGATCCAGATGACCCGAGCCAAGCAATTCACCTTGGCGCTCTTTACCTGCGTCACCAGGCCGATCAGTTCGGCCCTGAATTGAAAAACAACCAGGATCGGATCTGGTTTGCCCTTGCCTCGTATAATGCTGGTTTTGGGCATGTGGGGGACGCGAGGCGACTGGCGGTACTACACGGAAAGGACCCTGACAGATGGTTTGGCGAAGTCGAGGAGATAATGCCTCTGCTGGCCAGGTCGGAATTCCATTCTCAGACGCGTTACGGATATTGCCGTTGCTCGGAACCGGTGAATTACGTTAGGAGGATTAGAGAAAAATTCCGGGCCTACAGGCAACTATTTCCGAACGAGATCTAGGGTCAGCGCCCTTATCAGCGCTTTTTCTCAGTTGCTTTCCGAAAACGCGTTGCTAACCGCCTGCAACAAGCCGTCAGGTCCGAACGGCCACCGGAGTTCATGAACCCCCCCCAAACGGGTGGCTAGAGCCAGCGGATCCACCGTGCCGTAGGATTGCCTTGGAGCAATGGCTATGATCTTGGTCGATGAAGACCTCTCCCGGAGTTTCCGAATGAACTCAACTCCGTCCATGTCAGGGAGAGCCAGGTTGACTACCACTGCATCCGCTGGTGTCTCGAAGTAAAAGTTCAATCCAGCTGTTCCCTCATGAGCTTCGACAACTTCGTGTCCTGCTCCGCCAAGCACCCGACGAATCCCTCCGCGCACGGTCTCCTGGCCATCAACCACCAAGACTCGCTTTGTAGCGGGACGACGCCTGCGTTCGTCAAACCTGCGGGTTGCTCCAATTCGACGGTTCCGGTCCAATCGTCTTTGCTCGGGGGATCTGCGATCATTTTTCGTGCGATTTTCAGCTTCAATCGGGACGACGAATTCTCGTCTGTGCCTCATCCTGCGCTCGGAGTTCTTGCGGCGGTTCAAAGCCGACCGTCGGTCCGCATTTGTTCTCCGTGAACTTCCTCGCGCTTTTTCTGGAGCTGCACTCATCGCTATCCTCTGTTTGTCCTGTATTGAAGGCGAAATCTCACACCTACTTAGAATATCCCTTTTGCGACAATCTTGGCAAGGCTCATGCCGGGACGAGATTTCGGCGTCTTTTGATACTATGTGAAACATAGTATGTAGTGCGTACGTAATAGTCGGAGAAAACAGATTCCTTGTCACAGCTAAAGCCAGGAAAAACGGTAAAAATGCGAATTGAAAGAGAACTAATGAGGGGTGCGGGCCCCATTGCTGTAATGCAACTCATTGAGACCCGAGAAATGTATGGATACGAATTGGTCGAAGCGCTGGCCAGAGTAACCGACGGTGTTCTCGCAATGGGGCAGTCTACGCTCTATCCGATGCTCTACAACCTCGAATCCAAAGGGCTCATTCGAGGAGAGTGGGGACAATCGGAATCCGGACGAAAACGGAAATATTACTCCCTCACCGCAGAAGGTCGTAGCCACCTCGATTCACACCGCAGGCAGTGGCGGGATCTCGCGGGGGCGATGGAAAACCTTGGACTACTCGGCTAAGGGCCCCGAAACATGAACAGAAAAGCCCCTACCCCCATCGACCTGGATACTGAATTGGCGGGGCGGCATCTGCCCCAATCGATTCGTGATGCGATCAAGGAAGCGGTTACGGAGATTCACGGCCCCAATCGGATCGACGTGGCCAACGAACTCGCCTCCCACTTCGAAGATGCGATCTCTTCTGGTCAAACCCCCGAACGCGCCCTTCAAGCTTTCGGAGACAGCCACGTTGCAGCAAAGTTGATTGCCCGTGAAAAAAGGCCGGGGCGGCAAGCCAGAAATGCAGGATTCCAAAGGAGTGCCAACATGATTGAAGTTTTTCGACGCAACGTCCGTTTCGCGGGCCGAAAGCTTATGAAAACGCCGGGTTTTACGATCACTGCGCTTTTTTCACTGTGTCTTGGAATAGGCGCCAATACCGCCATTTTTTCGATAGTCAACGCGGTCCTTTTCCGCGAATCGCCCTACGCCGAACCTGAAGGGCTTGTCGACGTTTACCAGAGTACTCCGGATTTCAGGTATAGCCCTATGTCATACCCGGATTTTCGTGACGTGCGCGATGCCACGACGGATGCCTTTAGCGGGGTTGCGGGAGCCGGGTTCATGCTCGCCAGCGCCGATCTCGGCGGACCGAAGGCGGAGATGATTGCTGGTGAATTGGTGAGCGGGAATTTTTTCGAATTACTTGGAATTGCTCCAATTTTGGGTAGAGCAATATCGCCGAGTGACGATGTCTCTCCCGGTGGGCATCCGGTCGTGATGCTAACCTACAGTTTCTGGCAGAAAGCATTCGGCAGCGACCCGGAGGTGATAGGACGGACGCTACAGTTGAATAACCGGCCCTACACTATTGTTGGCGTAACACCTCAGACGTACAACGGCAGCATGAAGGGGATCTTTCCGGATATTGTCGCGCCCATAATGATGATCAGTCATCTCCAACCTTCCGCGTCTGATAAACTCGAAGATCGAGGCAGTCACTTTTTCTTCGTACGCGGCCGACTGAACACGAACACGACGCTTGCCGAGGCTGAAACGGCGGTTCAAGGCGTTGTCGCAGATTTTGTGGAGAGGCAAGTCGATGAATGGCAGGGTGAAGCCGAACTCGTTCTTGTTCCCACCGCCAGCGTCATCATGTTTCCCTCGGTGGATGCAGTGATTGTACCCGCGGTTGCACTTTTGATGGGGGTGGTAGGTCTAGTTTTGCTGATAGCATGTGCCAACCTCGCCAGTTTCCTCTTGGCGAAAGCTGTAGATTCTCGAAGAGAGATTTCAATTCGACTCGCCATGGGCGCGACCCGGCGCACGTTAATCGGACAACTTCTCACCGAGAACATGGTACTTGCTCTTTTGGGTGGGGGACTTGGCGTAGCTCTCGCTTCAAGGGCGATAGAATTCCTGGAAAGGCCGGACACTCCGCTCCCCATTCCCATCGGCCTTGAACTCGGTATAGATCCAAACGTGTTTGCGTTTAGCCTCGTAGTTTCAATCGTCGCCGGAATTGTTTTTGGCCTGGTTCCCGCGTTACAGGCAACCAACCCTGATGTTGCGGGGGTGTTGCGAGAGGAAGCGGCCTCGGCAGGTAGAGGCAAGGGCTCGGCGCTGCGGAACACTATAGTGGTGGGGCAGGTTGCTGTTTCTCTTTTGCTTTTGGTTACAGCGGGTCTCTTCCTTCGAAGCCTTATGGCGACTCGTTCCGTAGATGCCGGGTTCGGAGATGATCCAACCGCTCTGGTAGGTATCGTCCTTCCCCCCGACGAATACAGTCCCGAACGGGCCCTGGCTCTTCTTGATAGAATTGAGGAAGAGGCCGGTGAATTGCCGGGTGTGGTGGCCGTGGGGATGACCGACGCTGTCCATCTAGATCCGCTCAATACCCAAACGACCTCGTTCAATGTCGACGGTGTTGAACCTCCTCCCAATGAACCGGCCCAATCAGCCGACTATGCTCGAGTCCACGCAAACTTTTTCGAGTCGATGGGGATCCCGATCCTCGCGGGAAGGTCTTTGGAAGATACTGACCGACCGGGCGGTCCTCCGGTAGTGGTGGTGAGTCAGGCCCTCGCAGAGCGGTTTTTTCCCGGGATGGACCCGGTCGGCCAACTACTTCGAAAACAGGATACGGAGGACCTCCAAATTGTCGGAGTGGCGCGAGACACCAAAGTTCGCACCCTTGGCGAAGAGCCCCGGGCAATGGTCTACTTTCCGTTCGCTCAAAATCCTTCCGCGTATGCGACCATCATCGCAAGAACCAATGGTGAAGCGGGTAAGGCCGTCCGGGATCTTATCCGAATCGTATACTCGATTAATTCGGACATTGCGGTTATAGACAGTAAAACAATGGAAGACCATCTCGGCGTAATGTTGTTGCCTCAAAAACTCGGAGCTGTAGTGATCGCTTCCTTTGCAGTGCTGGCACTCTTGCTGGCCTGTGTTGGGCTTTATGGGACTGTAAGCTATGCGGTCGCCCAGCGTGTTAGAGAGGTGGGTATCAGGCTATCGCTCGGCGCTGATGTTTCTCAGGTAGTTCGATTACTCACTGTAGGCGGATTGCGGTTGGTCGGAATCGGCGTAGGCATTGGCATGGTTCTGTCGCTGGCGGTGACCCGTCTCCTCAGCGGGCTGCTTTTTGGCATAGGAACTTTGGATCCCGTGACCTTCCTTGCGGTTCCGATGTTGTTTGCTGTGATCGGCGCCGGGGCGGCCTACATGCCCGCGCGACGGGCAAGCAGGGTCGATCCCGTTGTAGCACTCAGGCAGGACTAGTGTTTAATTCCGTGCTGGTCGTGTTGCTGCGGCCAGCACGCAGCCGGGAGGCATGACCTCCGGGACAGTAGCCACCCTGAACAGAACCCCTCCGATGATTCTTACCTGGGCTGCCTGGACGGTGCTTGCCATCATCTGGGGTACAACGTGGTTGGCGATCGGGGTTGGTCTGGAGTCTATCCCTCCGATGACGTTCGCCGGCGCGCGGTTTCTACTGGGTGCGGCTGGGCTTGCAATAATCCTCCTGGTTCGAAAAATTCGCCTTCCCACTTCGATCGACGATTGGAAGCTGATTCTCTCCACGGGTGCGCAGATCTTCTTTGTAGGGTATGCGCTCCAGTTCTGGGGAATGCAATACGTGCCGTCGGGACTGAGCGCGGTGATTTTTGCTCTTGTGCCGTTACTCACAATGTTCATTGCTCACTTCAGACTTGGAGACGAGCGGCTTAGTCTTTCAAAACTTGGCGGCTCGATCGTGGCTATTTGCGGTGTGGCGTTGATTTCCAGTGAACAACTCAAGGCCGAATCACCGCTTGCCGGAATGGGAGTGCTTGCTTTCGTCGCCGCGTCTCTGGTTTATGCGAACGCGCAGGTGACGCTAAAAGCCGCATCGAATAGAGTCGATCCAAACGTCATGGCCACTTTCCAGATGCTGGTCGGCGGTGGGCTCTTGCTGGTAGTCGGTGCTGGATATGAAAAGGGGCTTGATGTTTCCCAATGGTCGGATCGCGCACTGGTCTCTCTTGTATATCTCGCTGTTGTCGGATCATCACTTGCCTTCTTCCTTTTTTATTGGCTTCTGAACAGAATGGATGTCACCAAATTGATGTCCGTCCTGCTTGTAGACCCGGTTATTGCCGTCATTCTGGGTTGGATCGTTTTGGAAGAACGTTTGGTGGCCTTCGAGGTTGTGGGCTCGGTATTGACGTTGGCTGGACTGGCGGTTGTTCTAGGGGCTAAGAAAGTTAGAAGTTAGAAGATTGAAGTTAGAGGCAAGAAAGAGAATCTGATGCATACTATACGACTTGGTCGCACCGGTGAGATGGTGCCTTCGATTGGCGTTGGGACGTGGGCTCACGGGGGTCCGTTAACCGTGGGGGGGGAGTCTGTTGGTTGGGGTGGCCGGGATGACGACCTTTCTATTGCGGCTCTGAAAAGGGCCCATCAAGTGGGTCTTGTGCATTGGGACACGGCCGATGTTTATGGGGCGGGCCATTCCGAAAAGCTGATTGGTGGACTGTGGCAAAAAGACGTTTCCCGTCATGACGTTTTCCTGGCGACCAAGGTCGGCTGGGACCCGGGTGAGTTCGACCATTTCTATCACCCGGAATTGATGAAGAGAAAAATCGATGAGTCCCTTCGCAGTCTGAAGACTGACCACATCGACCTCTATTATTTGCACCACTGTAACTTCGGATCCAACGATGAATTTTTGGATGACGCGGTCGAACTAATGCGTCGGTTCCGCGACGAAGGAAAGATCAGGTATGTCGGCTTGTCTGATTGGGATTCCGGGGCTGTGCGTGCACGAATTGAAAAAATAGATCCCGATGTTGTACAGGTCTGTCGCAACGTCCGTAATCCCTCCTACGTCGATTCGGGTTTGAAGAGTTACGTCGAAGAACACGACATCGGAGCTGTTTTTTTCTCAGCTCTGGATCATGGATTACTACTCGGCAAGTATACCCAACCGACCACCTTTGACGAAGGTGATTCCCGAAGCAGGGTCGAAGGGTTTAGGAATCAAGAAACCCTTGACCAAATGATGGGAGCACGGAAGGAAGTTGAGGGTAAGTTCGTCAACCATCCGCAACCGTTGCTGCATGCGCTCGCCGGTAGTCTCCTGGCGGATTCACCCACCGGTTGCGTCTTAATCGGCCAGAGAAACCCCGACCAGGTTGATGCCGCAACGGACGCCACCGAGGCCTTGAGCCTCGAAGACGCCCGGTGGGTTACCGAATTATATCAAACCGGCTGATTAGTTGCCCGGACGGAAGACAGTGACTCCGTAGTTGGCGGGATCGGATGGTGGATCGCCGTTCCAATCGTTGAACGAGTGCGAACCGTCTGATTCGTAGTAGACCGTGTACTCACCGGCGGGTAAGGTGATGATTTCGTTGAACCTGCGATTTTTTCTTGCGCCCCCTGCCCATTCGGTGGATCGGTAAGTCATCTCCCAAACAGTGCGACCCCGAGAATTTTCGATCCAGGCGTAATCATACATCGTGCGATCCTGGCCTTCGCCCACGGCGTAAACCCGAATGCTAGCGTCATCCTCCAGAGTGAAGTCCTGTCGTTCGTAGTCGTGGTCTCTGATACCCGTTAGCCGTGCCAGCACTGAGGGGTTGTCAGCGTCGTCGTACTCTGAAACCGCATTGGCGTTGTAACCCTGAAGGCCGAGTACTGTTATCCCCCAGCTCTCGGGATCCATTGGAGAGCCACTTCCCCAATCGCGGTAAGAGTGTGAACCATCGGACGTGTAGTGGACCATATAGTTGCCGGCATTCAGAGAAAGAACTTCGTCGATCAAGCGGTTTTTTTCGTCTCCGCCGGCGTGGTCGGTGTCGCGGTATTCCATTTCCCACACAACTTCGCGGGTGTTTGCGTCGATGATCCAACCGAAATCGTAAGAGCTGTTGCGGGTCATTTCTCCCATCGCGTAAACCCTCACGTCCATGTCTTCGCTAAGGCTAAAGCCAGCGCTCAAGGTCTCGTCGTCTCGCACCTCGGTTAACTGCGCAATGATGTTTCCAGCGGGGAGGTTCTCATATGGAAAGGTTTCGATCTGGTTTCGATCGTTCGGGTCGGCTACGGCAAGTGTTAACCCCCAGTACTCAGGGTCGTGGGGCGGTGCTGAATTCCATTCGCCGTAGTCGTGCGATCCATCGCTAACATATGCCGCAGCGTAGTTGCCTGGCTGGAGCGTCAGCGTCTCCCGCGACTTGCGGTTTTTGTCGGCGCCGCCCGCATGCGATGATTCCCAATTATCCAGGCGCCAGATGATTTCGCGTGTATCGGTATTCATCAGCCAGCCGTAGTCGTAGTTTGAACCATCGGTGGATTCCCCTATTGCATAAATCGTGATTTCCGTGGGGCGCTCCACCCGAAAACCTATCCGTTCGTCCTCGTCGTACTCGATTTCACGAAATGAAACGAAAGTCGCTCCGCGTTCAGGCATGGAACGGACATCTTCGAATGGAATGGCCTGTCCTTGCCCTCGAATCGTGAATCTGAATTCCTCCGAGAGCCCATCGTCGTCGTAGCGGGCACGGGAAGTGCGGCGCCCATTCCAGATATTGCCGGATATTTGCACACCTGAAAACGAACTGTAGTAGGCTATGTATCTGCCGGCTGGCAGATCAAGGGTTCCCTCGTACTCCTCGTAGTCGCGTCGTCCCCTGGTTCCGCGCTCGTCCTCCAATTCCCAAACTACCTCACGAGAATCGGCGTCAATTATCCACGCGTTGCCGCGCCAGTAGTCGGTATCGGAAAACCAGTTGTTGCGGCCGATGCGCCTGCGGCGGTTGTCGGCGCCGATGGCTTCGATCGACAGACTTGTCCTCGACGACAATTCGAAGGCTTCTGCCCGAACCTCCCTGGGGGCCAGGTCATCGATATTTACTAGAACAGATTCCTGTGCTCGCAAGTCGGTGGTACCGCCCCATGTGAGTAGGGCAACGGACAGAAAAACGGACAATACTTCTCTTGAACGCATGATCAAAAACTCCTGAAAAAACTCGCGTGGGACTGTATACGGTGTGACGTCAATCAGGCCGGAAAGGTTGCAAGGCTGCCTATCGGATCGGACGGAGGGTCTTTGCACAATGGTTATAAAACATGACTTTTCTTACCATGGATGAATCGACTGTGCCAACCAAATACTGGCACTCCCTCGGCGACCGGCGAGTACAGTGTGACCTGTGCCCGCGCGCGTGTAAACTATCCGAAGGGCAACGAGGTCTTTGTTTCGTGCGAGGTTGTGAAGGCGGGGGAGTAGTTTTGAAGAGTTACGGGAAGTCGAGCGGTTTTTGCATTGATCCGATCGAAAAAAAACCTCTTAATCATTTCTTGCCCGGGACACCCGTGTTGTCGTTCGGCACGGCCGGTTGTAACCTGGCCTGCAAGTTTTGTCAGAACTGGGACATCTCGAAATCTCGGGAAACAGACACGCTCACGCAGAGCGCTTCCCCGGCCCGGTTGGCGGAGACCGCGGTTGAGCTAGGATGTCGAAGTGTCGCGTTTACATACAACGACCCCGTGATTTTTCATGAATATGCTATCGACGTGGCCCGGGCATGTCGGGAAGTGGGAATCAAAACGGTTGCAGTAACCGCCGGATACGTCTGTGAAGAGCCGCGGGCAGAGTTTTTTGAACATATGGACGCTACAAACGTGGACCTGAAGGCGTTTACCCAGGAGTTCTATCACAGGGTGGCAGCTGGTCACCTGCAACCGGTGCTGGATACGCTTACTTACATTGCCAGGGAAACAGACGTCTGGTTGGAAATCACCACCCTCTTAATTCCGGGTCTGAATGACTCTGAATGCGAAATTGACGAAATGACGCGGTGGGTCGTGCAAACCCTCGGTCCGGATGTACCGCTTCACTTCACAGCATTTCATCCAGACTGGAAAATGAGAGATGTGTGTAGGACGCCGGTTTCCACATTGTACATGGCGAGAAAAATTGCCTTGGAAAATGGGATACGAAACTGTTATACCGGCAACGTGGATGATAAAACTGGGGGCAGTACCTACTGCGCAGCGTGCCAGGCGCTTCTCATAGAGAGGGACCGGTACGTTCTCGGGGAGTGGAATCTTACTGCTGACGGACGGTGCCAGGTTTGCGGCGAAAAGTGTCCCGGAGTTTTCGAAGCTGCCCCGGGTGATTGGGGAGCAAGACGGCAGCCAGTTAGCCTGTCATAGAAAAAGATCGCCCGGGTCTCGCGTGTCGTTCTGGGCACCAGAACTAGAGTCGCGAAGACCCGGGCTTTCTCACGACCACCGTTACTCCCAAGGAAGGCAGTCAGTGCCAGGGGCCGAAATAGGTATTGGGCCGACTCCCTCGCGTAAAGTTTGACCTCGAACGGGTCGAAATGGTCACTGCAAATCCACGCGGGATGGTCGGTGGGTTGGAAAGATGCCGCATTGCGGGCGAGTTGGCGCTAGAGCGAGGAAAAACGAAGTGTCTTTTTGGCTGTTGGACGGCTCAGCCTCGGTTTGTTTTCCCTCGCTCCGCTGACCTTTTCAAATTGCAAATTACGTTCCATTTTGGGATGGATCTGTAAGTTGTTGAATGACAAGGGAAATCTCGGTCACCCCCCCGGTTGTGACCTGTTGCGTGGGCTCGGCGATTGTGTGGATGGACCAAAAAGTATGCTGGAAAACCCGAAAAATCTCCGAAGATTTTGACGAAAAACCGTGTTCTATGGGTTTGGTGGGGGTCGCTGGTATGTCAGAAATGAAAAAGCGAATTGGTGGGTTTCGTCCGCCTCATGGTACTCTCTGTTCACGAGATCCCAGTTGGCTTCCTTGAAATCAGGGAACCGGACGTCCCCGGTCGCGGACGTGTGGACTCTGGTCAATTCCATCGCATCGGCCAGGGGCAGGGACATTTCGTAAATTGCCGATCCACCGACTATAAAGACAGTGTCGTCTTTCGCGGCGAGAGAAAGTGCCTCGTCCATCGAGTGCGCGACCTCAATTCCGTCTCCTTCGAAGGATGGATCTCTGGTGACGACAATGTTGCGGCGGTTGGGCAGGGGTTTTCGATCGCAAGAATCGAACGTTTTGCGACCCATAATGATGGTGTGCCCCGATGTAAGTTGTTTGAACCTCTTCAGGTCTCTGGGCAGGTGCCACGGTAAATCGCCGTCACGCCCGATCACTCCGTTCTCAGAAACTGCTGCGATAATGATGAGGTTCATACTGCGATCGGTGCCTTAATGCCGGGATGGGGGTCGTAGTTAAGGAGTTCGAAATCGTCGTAGCGGAACTTGAAAATGTCCTTTATGTCTGGATTCAAATGCATCGTGGCTAGATCGCGAGGTTCACGGGTCAGCTGGAGTTTCACCTGGTCCATATGATTGTTGTAAAGGTGAACGTCTCCAAGAGAGATTACAAAATCCCCAACGTCAAGATTGGTAACCTGCGCCACCATCATGGTGAGCAACGCGTATGAAGCGATGTTGAACGGAACGCCGAGAAAAAGGTCAGCACTTCGCTGGTACAATTGGCAGGAGAGTTTGCCGTCGGCCACGTAGAACTGGAATAGCGCGTGGCAGGGTGCCAGGGCCATTCGTGGAATGTCGGCCACGTTCCAGGCGCTAACGACCAGTCGGCGGGAATCGGGGTTATTCCGGATGTCTTTTACTACCTGGGTTATCTGGTCAATTTTCTGCCCGTCAGGGGCTGGCCATGAGCGCCACTGGGAGCCATACACCGGGCCGAGGTCGCCGTTTCCATCCGCCCATTCATCCCAAATGGTGACTCCGTTTTCATTTAGATAAGCTGTGTTGGTGCCGCCGGAGAGAAACCACAGCAGTTCGTGAATAATCGAACGCAGGTGGAGTTTTTTTGTCGTTAGCGCAGGGAATCCGTCGGCCAGGTCGAAACGGGCTTGAGCTCCAAATACGCTAATTGTGCCCGTGCCCGTGCGGTCGTCTTTCGACACGCCGTTGTCGAGAACGGTCTGCAGCAGATCAAGGTATTGTTTCATGGTATCGGGGGTTTGGCAGATCTAAAGATAACGAACTAATTCGGCCATACGGTCGGCTATGTCCTTTTGTTGGGACCGGAGTTCGGCCACCAGATCGGATCGTTCCCGGAGGAGAAAAAACCGTCGGGCGGCCTGGGAAGCTCCTTTCCATCGCTCCCGAATCCAGAGGCCGGTAACTCCTACGATCGGGGCCAGGGCAGCGACGGCAACTGCCACCAGAGGTCCGAAGAGCAAACCGGTTGCGATGCTGACAAGGAAAACCCAACCGACATACAGCGGAATACCAAGGAAGAGTTTCCATGTTGAGATCTCGGCTTCGTCGGCTCCTGACCTGTTGGCTATAAAGCCGGTCGTTTTGTACGGAATTAGAAAAACCAAATGCCCGACCACTGCCAGTATCAATGAAATCGGTGCGAGTAGATACAACCGGCCGAGGGTCCACCTGAACGCGGTACCTATTCTGGTGTTCACCGAGAGGTCTGACGGCGTGATCCGCAAAACGCCCAAGCGCCGCCGGTGTGACTCGATGTCTTTGAGGAGATCCCACCACCTCGCGTCGTGTGATTGTCGTACCGAAGAAAGAAGGTCGGAGGCGGTTCGCAGACGCCCCAGTTTCTCGGGCGCGGTTTCGTCGGAATTGAACTCGGCCGACCATATTTGTTCGGCGCATTCGACGATCGGTTTGTCCTCCCATGTTTCCAGGTTGACGGTGACATCGCGGATGGCCGTATCGATTCGACGGGTTAGTTCTACGACGGCATGTCGATCCGTTTGTCCACGGGGGGCCAGGTCCTCCCACTCGATGGGCTCGCCCACTGTCACCAGTGCGCGGGATCGGAAAACGTCCTTTTCTGCCAGAACCATTCCCACCGGAATTATGGGGAAGGTCTCTTGTGTGTGCTCAAAAGCGCCCAACGCGATCCGTGCGGCTCCGGTTTTTAGCTTTGCCAGAGACGGTTCACTGTGGCTGATTCCCTCGGGGAAAAGCGCGATACCCAGGTCGTTTTTCAACGCCTCAAATACCGATCGAAACATATCCTGATTCCCGTCCATCGAATCCGGATCGTCGATCCTCCGGTACACGGGAATTGATCCCGAACTTCTCACCAGGAAACCGATTCGCTTGTCTGTAAAAAGAGGCGCTTTTGCGAGGAACCGTACCGAACGTCTGGCTGCTGCTGCCACCAGCGCCGGGTCCAGTAATGAATTGGGGTGGTTGGCGACCAACAAGAGCGCGCCTTTTGCGGGGACTCGTCCCCCGGCGATTGTGACCCGGTAATACGCTCTGGTGGTGAGGTTCGATACCGAGGGGATGAACGGCCTAAGCCACATTCTCACTCCGAACCCCTTCGGCGTCCACTTTTACGGCCGGTCGGGGTGTGTGGGTTCGTCGAGAAAAGCGGTTAACAACTCCGGATAAAACTCTTCCAGGGTTGGGTAGGCCTCCCGGTCTTGCTCGTACTCTTCCAATTTTCTGACCAGTCCCGGTACATATGCGAATCCGCGATTCACATCCGTGTTTATTGAAGACAACCCTACAGACCGACCGAGGTGGCGGTCCAGCATGCGGGCTGTAATCGCTCGTATGATGTGTTCGTTGACCGCGACACTCCAGGAGTTGTAGCCTTGAGAGGCGAGGTGTTCTGCCACTGCGGCATGGCGGTCGGCATGCTCGGTCAACCAATGGGAGTGGTCGGCGGTCAACTGATTGACGACGGTGTGCGCGTATTCGTGCCATACGATGCTCCCGATCCGGCGCGGCGTACCAAATTGCGGGAAACTGTCGATGGCACTAGCTGGCCCGACCACCGCAAAAACTTCCCTTGAGTTGCTCGTTTCAAAAAGGGTGGTGAATCCCCCCCGATGCAATGTGGCACCGAGAATTAAAGTGGCGTTGGAAACAGGCCTGCCGAGGAACTGGTCCAGGGCGCCAACGGCGTCCTGGAACGCCGGGACGGTGGCAGTTGTTAGTGAGTCGTAGAATGGCTGATGGGCTATGTAGAAAGTTTCGAAGGCGGTCTGTGTGGCGAAATCGCGCATTGCCGAAACGAAATTCTCCAGGGCTTCCTGTCCCCCGGCCAAGGCAACGACATCGGACGGGAAGTTGTAGACTTGCTCAAGTAGAGGCGGGTCGCCCAGGGACAACATAGCCTTCGGCACTGCGTCAAACGAAAAACCCCGGGGGGACATTACGCGGAACATGGCGACGGCGTCGTGTTCGCGATAACTCCCGAAGTGGTTTTCGATGTCAGTTACGTAGGCCAGTTCGTAGGTGGTCGAAAGGGTGTAACCGGCAAGGTATTGGACGATTCCCATCAACTCGATTCGCGGATCAACGGTTACCATCGGGGAACTCCCCCGATCCGATTCGCAGGCAGTCAATGTCGTAATCAGAACAACAACGGCGAGGTGTTTAGGTTTTAGTGATTGTAGCATCTCAGGTTGTTTCAGGTTGCGAGTTGTGTATGTGAAGTAAATACTAATGGAGGACCCGTCGGATTTCCTCTGCTGAAGCGGAGTGAACCCTAACTTGTTTTCCTGGTGGTTGTTTTTTTTTCGGCCACAAACAGACATTTTGTTCCTGGAGACTTGCCCCGCTTGCATAATCGAGCCTTCATATGGCAGTTAATTCTGCTAGCCTGCGCAGTGGTTGTGCCTCCACTTGAAGCACAAGAAGAAACATCTGAGGGTTCATCACACGCCAATCGTGTGACGGCGGTAATGGGCGAGGGCCACCGCAACGGTTTATTGGAACGGGTCCTTTACGGGGGACGTTACCGTGACCTCTGGATGACCCCAATTGAGGTCGACGTATTGGACCTCTCGACCTTTGCCGGTGGTTTGACCCCCCTTCGGGTTGGGGGAGGTTCCCAGGTCAGGACCCTGCATCTTGAGGGAGCTGACGGGAGACGCTTCGTTTTCAGGTCGATGGACAAGGGCCTGGGGGTTGCTGAAATGTTCAGGGGGACCCTGGTTGAAAACCAGATGAGAGATTTCAGGGTGAGTGCTTTCCACCCCGCGGCGCCGATGGTGGTGTCGCCGATCCTTGAGTCGGTTGGAGTGCTCCAGGCCACTCCCCAACTTGTGGCCATGCCTGATGATCCAGCACTCGGCGAGTACCGACAGGACTATGCAGGTACCATAGGGTTGATCGAAGAACGGCCGGACGAAGGACCATCGGGCTCACCCGGTTTTGCCGGTTCAGAGAGAATTGTTTCAACTGAAACGCTTTTTGAAAGACTGCAGGAGTCTTCCGACCACCGGGTTGATGCAGGCGAGTTCCTGAAGGTTCGGTTGATCGACATGTGGCTGGGTGATCGCAACCGACATTCCGATCAATGGCGGTGGGCCCGATTTGACGCCCCGACGGGATACCTCTGGCGACCGATCCCGAGGGATCGAGATGAAGCCTTCGTAGCCAACTCAGGTTTGATCTGGGCGGCCACCGGGACGATTCGCAGGGGGTTTTCGAATTTTGGCGGCAAAATTTCGTCGGTGGTCGGGCTTACGGAAACGGCGTGGTCCCTGGATCGAGAGCTGTTAAGTGTTCTGGGATCGGACCTCTGGGAGGCGGTTGCACGGACCCTGGTGAATGAACTCACCGATTCCGTCATTGAGCGTGCCGTGAGAAAAATGCCCCACGAGTTGTTTGAGGGAAGCGGTCCGTTGCTTGAGGCCCATCTGCTATCGCGTCGCGACCAACTTCAGGAGATGGCTCGCGAATACTACCGACTCATAAGCGGTGAGGTTGATGTTTACGCCACGGATGAAAACGAACGAGCGCTGATCGAGCACAAGACCGATGGATCGGTAACAGTGACCCTTCAACGTATCGACTCCCCCGCCGGACCCGACCGCGTATTTTTTCAAAGGCACTTCTTTCCAGACGAAACGACGGAGATCAGGATTCACCTGCGCGGAGGAAACGACGACGCAACTATTACGGCTGAAGGCTCGAAGCAGATCCTGGTCCGTGTGATCGGGGGCGACGGAGACGACTCGTTTGTAGACTCCGCCACAACCAATGGGGTTGCTACCAAGTTTTATGATGGGAACGGAGCAAACCAGTTTGTTCGTGGCAGCAATACAGATGTTGATACACGGACGTTCGAAAGGAGTCCGAGTGCCGATCCGCTGCACGAGTTTGTTCTCGATTGGGGTAGCACGTCTCACCCGGTGATTACGCTCGACTCAAACGGCGACCACGGCCTTGTTTTCGCCTACGGCGCCACACGACGGGAATACGGTTTCAGGGACGCGCCTTATCGACGTCGTGTGTCATATCGCTTAGGGTTTTCAGCGGATGGACGATTCACTGCGGATTACTCCAGTGACTCCCCGGCAGAGATCTTGATGTTCGACGCCCGAGTTCGAATATCCGTTTCCGGTGTTGATAGAGTGAGGTTTCACGGGTTTGGCAACGACACGGAAATTGTCCTGTCACCGACAGGATACCATCGGGTGGATCGGTACCGGTTGATCGGGAATCCGACCCTGGCGCTTGATGTGGGCAACGGCGTTGAATTTTCGTTTGGACCCGTCGGAATGATCACCGACGTAGAGGACAACGAGGATCGGATCATAACCGGCACCGAATATGGTGCCGACTTTTTCATCCAACTCGGCGGTGGAGCAGCTGTGGAGGTTGATCGAAGGGATAGCGAGAGGTGGCCTACTTCCGGTTTCCGACTCCGAGTGGATGGCCGCGCGTTTCCTGCCCTGTTTGACGTGCGAGAGATGTTCTGGAAGGTCGAAGGGGAATTCGACGGTTATGCTATCCTCCCGATTCCTGGAAGCCCGATCATTGCCGCTCGATTGGGTGCTGAAAAAGTTCAGGGCGATGCTCCGTTTCACGAAGCCGCTTATATAGGAGGAGGGGGCACATTGAGGGGCTTTGACCGTCAGAGGTTTGCGGGCGATGCGTCTGTATACGCAAGCGTAGAACTCCGGGCGCGGCTAGGGAACGCGACTTTTTTCTCTTTCCCAACCGATTTTGGTGTTTTCGCCTTGAGCGACGTGGGGAGGGTGTTCGTTGGCGGTGACTCGCCCGGAGGATGGCACAAGTCTGTCGGCGGGGGAATCTGGCTGGCTCCGTTGCAAGAGCGGTTTACGACCAGTGTTGCCGTGGCCAGGAGTGTCGAACAAACTGCAATTTACATCAATGCTGGATTTGAATTCTAAGTAGAAAGTGATTTCCTCGTGAGGAACTTTCGGTTGCTTGAGGCATAGGCAACAGACGGAACCGTCCGCCAGGGCGGGTCGTTGATTACGCAAGATGGCCATTCACCGATCGAAAGAAATTTGAAACGGTTTTTCCCAACACTCTTCGCTATCGCGTTTTTGTTCAGTGGACTGACTCCGCTGGAGAATCACGGCTGTGAGGCGGCTCGATTCGGTCAGTCCGAAATGGCCGGACCGGGTGAAGACGGGCACCATGGGGATCATGGTGAACAGGGCACCGGACACGAATGCACCTGCATCGGGCCGTCTTGTTGTCCCAGTTTTGTCGGCCCGGCAATTGGAGCCGAGTCAACTCAGAGCGCATTCGCGAAAAATCCTCTGGCTGCGAGTGTTTCAGCGGGCGAATCCGACTTCGTTCGTGCCCACCAAAAACTCCTCCTTCCCTTCGCGCAGGCCCCGCCGTCCTGAGCTGTTTTTTCGGACGTTCTCAGGTTGTTTGACCTGAAATTTTCCGGGTGCGTTTAGCGCCCGAAAATCCAAAAAATGTGAGGAAAAGTGTACTCAACCAGAAAAACGGTTGCCACGTTTGTGGCAATCTCAATGTTTGCTACAACTGCGGTAAATGGCCAATGGACTTCGTCGCGCCCTGATGGGCACGCCCCGATTGGAGTTATGGGCGATCATATGCATGAAAAAGGCGAGGTTATGCTTTCGGCCCGCTATATGTTTATGGACATGGCAGGCAGTAGAATCGGAACGGATGGTGTGACAGATGCCAGCGTCGTGGATCCCGCCGGTTCGAATTTCACGATCACTCCGATCGAAATGCCGATGCAAATGGCGATGCTCGGCGCTATGTATGCCCCCGGCGATATGTTGACCTTGATGGTCATGGCTCCGTACCTGGATATTTCGATGGATCATATCACCCGTGCAGGAGGAGCATTTACTACAACATCATCTGGCATCGGAGACGTGCGTCTGGGCGGAATGGTGAGGTTGGTTAACTTTGGTCGGCAGACTCTCATTGCGAACGCGTTTGCCAGCCTGCCCACGGGGTCAATTGATGAGTTGGATGTGTTGCCAATATCTGCCGGTGCAGAGGTCCAATTGCCTTATCCCATGCAAACCGGTTCGGGCACGTTTGATCTGATGCCTGGCATAACTTACCTTGGCCAGGCCGACGCGGTGTCCTGGGGTGGGCAAGCGATGGCTACTATCAGGACCGGTACCAACGACCGCGACTACACGCTCGGTAATCGCTACGAAGGAACGTTTTGGGGAGGCTACCGCTTCAACGACAAGTTCAGCGGTTCACTGAGGTTGAAGGCCACAGACACCCAGAACATTGAAGGCGCCGATCCGGCCCCCTCGGTGAACCCACTGGCGGTACCCACGGCCCGAACCGATCTGCGTGGTGGGACTCAGGTTGATATTGGGGTTGGCTTCAACGTTTCAGTCCCGCGGTCCCGCGGTCTGCGTTTCGCAGTGGAGGCACTTCTACCCATCTATCGGGACCTTGACGGCCCGCAACTGGAAACTGACCTGACGCTTGTATTCGGGGTGCAAATCGTGCCGGTACAGTAGAGATGTTAAATGGGGGCGGCGAGTTGCCGTCCCCGTTTGCCGACGGTCACTTTTTGAAAGGGATCCAGTGTCTGCGGTGGTCGCATTCGCGACCGATGAAAAACCCTTCTTCGCCAAGGTTTTGGTACAGAGGCATCAAGATTCTGCCATCCGATGGCGACCGGATTTCGCCGCGTCGGTCGCGAGCCAGTAGCTGGTTGGTTTTGACTGTTTGGAAGTTTTCGAAGCCGGGTTCCATTCTGAACTCATCGTCCTCGGCTATTCCGTGCCGGTAACGAACCTCGAGTTCTCGCGGGCCAACCGCCACTTCCTCAAGAGTGCGGGAAGCGATAGAGAGACGCGACGAAAAATCATCGCTTAGCATATCGGCAGAGTCCATTGCCAACCATACCGCTGCTTCCAGCCATTTCGGAGCCTCGGCGCTGTCATGCTGTCCGCCCTCTACCGTGATCGGAATATGTCCCACCTCGCTGACGTACTCCATCAGTGTACCATCGAGGTGGCGAGTGAGGCCAATAATGATCGGGATTGGTAACGACGCAGCGAACGAGCGAGACAAAAAATCTTCGGTCACTACGGCGAAGGGAGCTGCCTTTACTGATGTCGTATGAAGGTCAAGCACAAAGATTTTTTCGTTGGAATGCTCCATCAACGATTCGAGTTCGGTGAGGATCTCGTATTGTTCTTGTGCTTCGGCGTACCGGATCTCGCCGGACCCGCTTTTTCTCAGCGAGTCAACCTGTTCGTCCATCCACATTCGGTTGAGGTCTTTGGCCTGAAAACGCAGTCCGGCGTGAAGGGCGCCAACGTTTCCGGTTAGTCCCACAAACTGTCCACGGAACTTGTCCCTGTTTTCTCCCAGCACACGCGCCACCCGCTCCAGGGCGTGGACTCCGGCAGGTTCGTTGCCGTGCATGCCTCCGATGCCTACGAATGTAGGCCCCCTGTGCTCGGAGCGAACGCGTCCAATGATTCTTTGAAACCGGGGAGGATGAGTGCCCGGGCGGGAATCAGTCCTCTCCATACTCCCTGGTCAACTCTCCCTGTCGAAGTTTTTCGCTTAGCAGATCACCTGCAACTGCCATGAAATCTCGTTCGCTTACAATGCCGACGAGTTTTCCGTCTTTGCAAACCGGCAACGCCGAAACCTTTTTTGCGCGCATCAGCAGGATGGCGTCAATGGTTTTCGTTGACGGAGTGATTGTGACCGGGTTCGTCTCCATGATGTCTTTGGCGGACAGTGTTTCATCTAATTCTGAGACGCCCCGATGGGCGATCAGACGGAGCAGCGTGCGATAGGAAATCAAACCGACCAGATTGTGATCGAGGTCCTCCACAAGAACGTGTCGAATCTGTTTCCGGTCCATAAGGAACGCTGCCAGATCTACCAGCTCATCCTCGCGCACGGTAAAAAGATCTGTGGTCATGAATTGGTCAACAAACATGTAGTTGTGAGTTACACCAGCCGACTCTTCGATCTCGGCTAATTCCCATTCGTGAACTGGCACGTCTTCCAGCTGCCTTCTGACTGTACCGGCAGTGAGGGCTGCCAACCTTTCCCCCCTGCTGCCCCTGCTCCCCATGTTTGCCGCTGAATCCAACATCCAACGGGACCCGGTGCGGCACGTATGAACTCTCTTCTGGACAATCCCCAGGTAGTGCTCAATGTCGCCCTCGTCAACGCCAACCGAACGCAGCCCCTCTCGTGCCATAGGAATGAGTTGTTTCTTAAGAAGTTTTTCCGTCGAAACCGATTGCCCGTCCAACCATGTGATACCGGTGTTCAGCCCCCTGCGGGCCGCCGAGATAAAATTCGTACGTGCAGTATCGAAGTCCAATCGGTTTCTGATATCTCCATATTCCTCCGCTGCGCCCACCATTAGTCCCGTCCAAAGTGCTGCGTTGGCGACTTCGTCAATCAGTGAGGGGCCAGCGGGGATGGCCCGACATTCGATTCTCAGGTGCGGCTTGCCGTTAGTAATACCATAACAGGGCCGGTTCCAACGATAGACTGTGCTATTGTGCATTTGAAGGGCTCCCAATCGAGGAATCCCTCCTTTGTTGAGAACTTCGATCGGGTCTTCGTACGAGCCGCCAGCAAGAATTACTCTGAAACGAGCGATGTCTTCCTGAAAAGCTTCAATCACTGATTCATTTAACCACTCTTCACCGAAACGCACGCGAGCGCTGGATTCTCTTAGATGGGGAGAACTTTTTCGGGTGTCGATTGACTGCTGAAATAGCGCGATTCGCGTTTCTTTCCAGAGCCGTTTACCAAAAAGAATTGGAGAATTCGTGCACGCCGCCAGAACAGGTGCCGCGATAGCCTGAGAAATGTTGTAGTACTTCACGAATTCTTGGGCACTGACCTGAAAGTGCACCTGGAAACTGGTGTTGCACGATTCGAGCATCACCGAATCATGCTCAATGTTTAGTTCGTCGGTGCCCTGGATGTGAAGCCGCAACGGACCGCCTCTCATCCGGGAGATTGCTTCGTTGAGAGCGTAGTACCGGGGATCGGGAGTGATGTTGTCCATAGAGAGGTCGTTCTTGCCCAGGCTGGGAAGGATGCCGGTAATGACAATCTCAGCGCCCACTTCTCGGGCTGCTACGCGGGCTTTGCCGACGAGTTCTGTAAGTTCGTTATGAAGATCTTTGAAGCAAAAACCTGTCAGTTCCCGAGGGCTCAGATTCACCTCTGCATTGAACCGTGCCAGTTCTGGTGTGAATTGCGGGTGGTCGAGAGCCTTTAGAAACTCGACGCTGACCGGAGCCGGTCGCCATCCGGCATCGACCAAGAACATTTCCTGCTCTGCCCCAATGCGCCGAATTCCCGACTCGATCATGTCCTCGGACAGGATCCTCTCCAGTGCGCGGACATCTCTCAGCAGGTGCTTGGTAAATTTTCTGATGGCTTCTGGTTGAAGCTCAGGTGCTACGTCGTGGCTTCCCATTCACACCCTCTTGATTGACCTTGGTCTAAGAAATAATAACCCGCGAATGTACAAAAGATTAGACACGTAAAAGCTCAGGGTGTGGTGGCGCGAGACCGACGGGGGCGAGACTACGCGCAGACTTGGACGGCTTTTTGAAGACGAGCCATGTCTACAGGCTTCACCAGGAATTCACGCGCGTTCCTGTTCATCGCTGTGATAATGTTTTCGGCAGAATCGTCTTCGGTTAGAACTATGACCTTGGCGCCGATTCTACTCAACCTTCCCAGAAGGGCGAGGCCAGAACTTTCCGCCAGGTGCACATCTACCACGACAACGTCGGGCAGCCAATCCGAGTAGATTTCCAGGGCATCTTTGGCCGTTTCGATACCGCGCACATTAAATCCCTGGCGTTTGAAGTACTTCGTATACGACTCAAGTATCGGTACCTCGTCGTCCACGAATAGGACCTTGATTTGTCCTTTCTTTTCTTCAGATCCTAGCATTTAGCGCCCGGCAATCCTGTCCAAAGTCGTACTAAGGTAGGAAAGAACTGGTGTTTGCGCACCCCCGGGGTCGTTGGCAACGGGGTTCGGTGACCTTCCTCCCTGGATTTGGGGGCAGGCAACAGAGGGTTCGGTTTTGGGATGGATATTTCGTTTTTGGTCGTGGTTTGCGGTGTTGTGGTTTTGTAATCTGTTGCAAGGTAACACTTTACGGACTGGTTAAGATGGCACGCGGATTGCTGTATAATATTTTTCAAGCAACTGCCGTCAATTAAGAGAGAGTTGGGATGGGCACTTTTTTCCAGGACTTGAAGTACGGGGCGAGAGGTCTTCTGAACCGTCCCGGTTTTGCTTTAATCGTCGTGATCACATTGGGCCTGGGTATAGGGGCTAACACGGCTATTTTTTCCGTTTTGAATGCCGTTTTGTACAATCCGCTCCCCTATGAAAACCCGGATGAATTGGTACTAGTCTGGGACCGGATTGAAGCTACCGGCTTTGTGAAGGCTTCCGTGCCCGCGCCCGACGTACTCGATTTTCGTGAACGTGTGCCTTCGTTAATTGACGTTGCCGCCATGAACAACTCTCCGACTGCCAGCATCACCGGAGAGGGTGCGCCGGAAGAGATAGTTTTGAGCGGCGTAACCGCCAATTTCTTTGCCCTGCTCGGCGTGGAGGCCCAACTGGGTCGGGGGTTTTTGCCGGAAGACGGTATCCCGTTTCCGCCCGAGGCATTCAACGATCCGGTCAACTTCCCCACCAGCTCGATTATTTTGAGCCACGGTCTCTGGAAACGGCGTTACGCGTCTGACCCTGATGTGATAGGGAAAGCGATCAGAGTGGACGGTCGTCCATTCGAGATCGTCGGGGTTATGCCTGAGGATTTCAGGCTACATATGCCGGTCGATGCGGGAATGAGCACCGATATCGATGCCTGGAACACACTGCAGTTCGACTTCTCCTTGTCCCCGCGCGACAATGCCTTTTTGAGGGTTGTGGCGCGTAAGGCACCTGATGCTTCGTTGCGGCAGGTTCGCTCTGAGTTGAGCGGCGTTGCAAAGTGGCAAAGGAGTCAATTCGACTACCACAGAGACGGCAACATTTTTGTCGATGCTTACCCCATGCACTCGGACGTGGTCGGTCATGTAAGACCGGTGTTGTTAACGTTGCTCGGAGCGGTTGGTTTTGTGCTCTTGATAGCCTGCGGCAACGTGGCAAACCTGCTGTTAGTTAGAGCGAGTTCCCGCGAGCGCGAAATAGGTGTTCGGGTTGCTCTGGGTGGCGGCAGGGTCAGAATCGTTCGCCAGATGTTGACGGAAAGTTTGTTAATCGCGGCGGCTGGTGGACTGGTGGGACTTTTGCTGGCGGGATGGGGGATAGACCTGCTTACGGCTTTGAAGCCGGACAACCTCCCCCGGTTGGCAGAGATTGGCATCAACCGTAACGCCCTCATCTTCACCGCGTTCGCCAGTGTACTGGCCGCCTTGCTGTTTGGTCTGGTGCCGGCCCTGCAAGCTTCCAGCCCCGATCTTACCGGAGCTTTGAAAGAGCGCACCGTTTCTTCGGCTAGCGTAGCCCGTCGGAGGGTCAGAGACGTTTTGGTGGTTACTGAAGTCGGGCTGTCCATGGTCCTGTTATTTGGAGCCGGCCTGTTGCTGAAAAGTTTCGCCACGCTCCAGGAGACCGAACTCGGTTTCAATCCGAAAAACGTGCAGACGTTCACCCTTTCTCTTCCGTTTGTTCAATACCCCCAGCCGGACCAGCGCTCAGACTTTTTCAGCACCCTTGAAGGACGGATTGAAGAGATACCCGGAGTTGAGGCGGTTGCGTCAGTCTTCCCACTTCCACTGGGTGGCCGCTTCTGGACGGGTCCCTACAAGACCATCGAGTCAACCGTAGATGCCGGGACAACAGAAGCCGACTATCGCGCCATCACTCCCGACTATTTCTCCGTTATGGGAACTCGCTTGATTGCGGGGCGGGTTTTTGATGATGCTGACAATGCTAACAACCTTCCGGTAGTTGTTGTCGACCAATTCTTCGCCGACCGGGTGTTTGGTGGCGAAGAAGTTGTAGGTAAGTCGATCGAGGTAAACCACCTGTTCAGTGGTGTGGACTTCTGGGTTGAAATAATCGGGGTGGTTGAAAACGTCAGGCATGAAGATGTCATAGGGAGCCGACGCGAGACTATTTACTTCTCTCACCGGTTTCAAGAGGGTTTTCCGGGGATGACAGTTGCCGTGCGCACAGCAGGGCTTCAGCCAGGCCTGTTAGAGTCGATTCGTCAGGAAGTTGCAGGCCTTAACACGGATGTTCCGGTCTCCTCGGTGCGCACGATGGACGATTACGTGGAACAGGCTCTCGCGCCGACAAAGTTCAGTCTGATCCTGGTTATGGTTTTTGCTGCGGTGGCGTTGGCCATGGCGTCGATAGGGCTTTATGGCGTGATCTCGTCGTCGGTAAAACAACGCACAGGTGAGCTGGGTATCCGATTGGCGTTCGGCGCTCCACGTAGTACCATAATCCGTTCGGTGGTAGGCAACGGATTAGCCCTTAGCGTTGTCGGTGTGGTGTTAGGGGTAGTTGCGTCTCTGGCGTTGGGAAGCGTCTTCGCCACGCTTGTGGTGGGGGTGGCACCTTTTGATTTGGCCACACTGGCAGCGGTTGGCCTGCTGTTGATTGTTGTTTCTGTTGTTGCCTCGTATGTGCCGGCCCGGCGAGCTGTAAAGGTGGATCCGGTGGACGCGCTTAGAAACGACTAACCGAGCCTCGGTTCAAGCCAGAGGTACCCGGCGGCCGTGCAAAACAACAAAAAGAACCAGAACGTCGGTATCGGCTCTCTGGTTTTTTTTTCTTCGCCCTGGAAATCCGCGCCACGGGAGTATGAACGCAGCTGTGTGGCTGCAACTGAAGCTGCGGCCCGATAAGCCTCGAATTCGGATTCGTGGTTTACGCGAAACCAAAATTCATCATCTCGACCCGGGTTTATTCGGTGCCAGCCTTCCTCGCGGGGCCAGAACACACCGCTCCATCTCGTCGGATCGAGTGGGTCTTGAGTAACCGGCAGGTGCGTCGGAATCCCTGCAGGAGAGATCACTTCAGGATCTGGCACACCAGCGGCGTTGCTGAGCCTCAGAGGCGTGGGTTCGCCGACGAGCACCGGTCCGCTCGTTCCGACGTCCCAACGGGGGTTGCCACTGGCAGGGGCAACCCCCGTTAAGATCTGTGACCAGAGCGATGCGTATTCAGACCATCTGCCATCAAGTATCCATTGATAGGTAGAGCCAGACAGGTTGATGGCTATGTCTTTATTTATGCCCACGACGATTGCACCAAATTCGTCCCAAACAATAGAACGAACGTGTGGTTGACGCCTGATTGTGTAGGGCAATGTAAGCAGGGGTTGATTGGCGAGCGGAGTCGAATTGGTCCATGTCGCACGAACCGTTCGCTCGTTCAATTCTGAAAAACTGTCGAACTCAAACCCTGAAAAGAGGTCAGTCGTGGCACGTCCTGCAGCGATGAACTCTTCATCCGGTAGCAGCAGAATCCCCAGGTCGCCAGCTCGGGCCCGCTCCTCAATGGCAACAATATTCTGCCTGGTGAGTTCACGCCAGGATCGTGCATCAATAATCAGGACATTGAATTGCGAAAGAATTTCCCTCGAAACATCAGTGAGGTTCATTTGGGCTAGGTTCATGAACTCGGTTCTGAATCGATCTCTGCTCACCGCGCTGCGTACGGCCAGTCGAGCCCCTCTGGTTGCGAGCCAGGTTTTCAAGTGCCGAGTTTCAAATGTCGGGCTTCCCTCCAGAACCAGCACACTCAGCGGGTTGGGTTCTATCACTGAAATACCGATGGTTTCCAAAATCACCGGAGCGTCGGCTTCGCCGAAACCAATCCCGAGGTCATTGCGGCCCACCTCCCTCGGCGTATATCGCAACACGAAACTACCGTCGGCCGAATCTAACCGGGTCGAATCGACCAAAGATCCAAACTCAAAGAGTGCGATCCACTGTTGGTCACGCCGCCACCGAATGGCGCCAATGATCTCTGTGGTCTCCCCCAGTGAGATCTGGCGAGTCCATGAGAGCCGCGTAACTCCTGTATCAGGGCCAGGCGCCGAGTGAAACACGACCGGGGCTTCGTACGCCTCCCATTGAAAAGCGCGCAGTCCGTTTCCAACCACGTGTAACGTGTCTCCGATGCCCCGGTTAGCCAACGACCCGAGGTCTTCGATGCCCGACGCCCTCCCCTCTGACTTCTGAATCATTGAAAACGTCTCACGAAACGGACCATGGCCATCTATGACGCGTTGGATATGCTCTTGCTCCGCTCCGGCCGTGATAAGTAGTGCCGAGCCGGGCGAAGGAGACGACGTCCTGGTTGGCTTCGACGCGATACTGGATAGCGCAAACAAAGCCACAACACTGGCGAAAAACCTCTGGGGTCTGCGGTCCTGACGTTTCTTCCATCCCAGCATCATCACCACCGCCAGTGCCGCAGTTAGTAGTACCAGGACTCCGGGTGAAAGAATGGGTCCAAGAGTTTCGCTCAATTTAGTTGCTCGAGTTTTTCCAGGTAGGCTCTGCCAACCCCGGTGGGGCGATCATTGTCTGCCCAGGGCCGGGCTTCCCCGGCCGGAAGGACTGACCACAGCCCTCTCTCAATAGGGGCAATACACGAAACGCAAATAGTGTCGGTTTCGAGCGCGGCGATTAGTCGACGCATATTCTCGAGCGCCGGTATCAGGTCCCTGTCCGAATCAAATGCCTCACCGGCCAGCACTACATTGCCTCCTCTTAGTGCGCCAATCGCGTTCGGGGTTATCTCGCCAGCGGAAAGAGAACGCAACGCGCTCAGGGCAGTGACGATCGGGCCACTGCGGATATCCGCGAAGTCTTCCTGTACGCTAACGTCATTGATTTCATCCAACTCGCCGGTGAGACGCGCATCTTCTCTCAGGGGAGTAGGTTCGAAGCCGACCCGCTTTACATACTCTCTGCGCCTCAACTCCTGGAGTTCAATCAGCAATTCCAGGGCGCGGTATTCAAACGGTATAGCACTCTCTGGTTTGTTCAGTCGAAGCTGCAACTCTGCTTCCCACATTTGCGCAAGCGCTCCCTGCAACCGAATGCGGACGTCCGGCGTGTACGTTGTTGCCCCTACTTCGGTGTCGTGCAGGTGTTCTTCGGTAATGTCACCGCCCGGTTCATCTTCTTCCCCGAGGAATTGGCCGTAACGCAGGCGCACCGTCTTCTGGTTCATGCCGACCACGTTTGAGTGGTTGTTGAATTCGGTGACGTCGAGCGACTGCCTGCTCGCTATCAGGCGTTCTGTCTCGATGATGATCTGGCGTTGACTGAGCAACGATTCAGCAAGTGGATTCACCGCGATTCCCATACTCGATACTTCGAGTACCTGAGCAGTATCGGGTATCGTGACGAAGTAGGTTTCGGTACGAGTCTTGTTCGACTCGGGCTGCCTGTTATCAACAACTCGCACATAAAAATAGAGTTCATCTCCCAGCGTCATGCCGAGCTGTTCCAGGTCAAGCCCTGCAGCCATATTAGTGGTAAGGGCGCCGGACGCCGAACCTTCCAGGGGGATTACCTCCTCCCGGAACACCACAGCCTCCCCCGATCCGGATGTAACCGTGGCAACGATATCGGCACCTCTAACGCCATAGTCGTCAGATGCTACGGCCTCGACTGTCAGGTTCCACGGCCCCTCAATTGGCAGGACTGTGCGTGTAGCCAAAGAAGTGATCGAAACGCTCGGGGGCGCGTCAGGCACAACGGTGAGTTTATGAAAAGCACTGACCGCTACTTCATCTCCGGTTTGCATTTCGACGTGGTAGAGTACCGAAGACGTGAGTATCACTCGCGCTACCCAGCGATCACCGTTCCGTGACGCACTCACCACCTCGCCCGATCCGAAGTTGAGTAAAAGAGAATCGACGTGACCTGAAGTAGTTATCTGCCACTGCACCGTAGAGCTTTCGGGAACGCGGGTTCCCCATCGTGACTCCTGGACAGTAGGTAAGGAAGTGTACCTCGGTGGCTGTACGGTGAGGGCTACGTCAACAATTGAGGGTTGAACCCCGGTACCTGAAACGGCGGGCGTAAGGCTCTCCAACGCCCCCCCAACTTCCGGTCGGAGCGGATTGGCAATCGGCATGAATGTCACGGAGATCAGTATTATCAGTGATGCACCGGCGAAGAAAGAGGCGCGAGCTATCGGACCGTTAGGGAGGACACCGCCGAAGGGATGGGAAGATAAAACGCGTTCGACGCGGGAGCGTTGGATTTTCCTCACGTCAGACATGTCCGAAGAGGGGGTGAGGAGCAGAGATGCACTGTCCTGGGCCTGAGGAATTGCCCTGTCGATGTGACGGGTGATCATAGTCGCGTCGATGCGCACAACAACCACCGCGATGATGACCAACCCGGCAGCGCACAACGTGATTGTGAAGACGAAAAGGACCTCCGAAGTCAGCACGAATTTTAGCGACTGAAATAGACCCACGCTGACCAGAAGGAGTGCCGAAACCAACTCCAACGATTTGATGACTCTCCAGCGACGGTGCAGTCGAGTGACGAAATCGCTGGGGTTCATGTTTTCTCCTTCGAGCTTACGACTCTTTCGAAACCGAAAAGAGCCATCACAAGGATCCAGACTTCCGCTTCCACAGGTTTTGGTGTTGGCAAACGGGTCTCCGGAGACGGGTCGAGAAACACAGCCCTTTGGTCAATCGGCAAAACTCTGGAATCCAGGGAAACGTCGCCACGTGGAAGCAGGAGCGATTGGAGTAATTCCGGAAATGTGGCACTCACCACCAGGTTCCCGAATTCGTGGTGGAAGCGGCTGCCAAACCTGAAGTGCAGTCCGGCACCAATTGCATCAAGAGTTAACAACGGTTCGCTACCCGCCCACCAGAGAGTACTGGTTCCAGAGATTGGTGTTAATGTCATGCGGGTAGTCGTTTGGCCAGGGAGCGTTTCTTCCGAAACCATGCTCATTTCAGACTCCTGAAACGAAGTTCCCCTCGCATCTTCGAATAGCACAGCACCTGCTTCCATCCTGCTCGTCAACCAATCGGGTATGGGGTTCGGGGAGAGCCAAAAGTAATATTCGGATTCAACGGAAGTATTTGAGCCCCCGCGGATGTCTGTCGTTAGCGGGACAACCAATTCACTCGACAGCGTTTCTATAGCCCGTTCGATGTACTCTGCGTCGTCGGAGCGTTCAACCGAAGCGATCACCGTGATTCGCAAGGGTTCGCCTGAGATGGTTGTTACGACGCGGTCCGCCGGGTTTACTAAGTTTGTAACGGTGAGGGAAGACCCCTGCCTGGCGATCTCAACACCGTTGGACGTGATCACGCGTTCGCCCTCGTGGGGAATCTCGACGCGGCTTGAAGAAAAAACCGTGCGCTCCGGCGAGCTTGATCCTATGGTTACCAGTATTGTGTTGTTGCCGTTGACTGCAGCTCGGTGAATCCAATCTCTATTCGGTTCTAAAACATCAATCCAATAGACTCTGCTGGACAGCGTCGGTCGTTTTCCCACGAATAGGCTGGCGCGCCCGCTTGAGGCAACCACAATCTGGGACCCGTCTGGAATCAGGGCGTCAGCCTCCCGAAGCAACGACCACAGGTTTGGCGCTGCCGGCTCTGGGGTGGCAGATGCAAACGATAACGGAAACCCGGCGGCCAGCTGGCGGCGTTCAAATCCCGCTTGTTCCAGGCTGTCTAATTTTCGGTCAGTGGCTGAGTCGACAACTATTCCCGGTTCTACCAACAACCAGCGCGTTGGGGTTGAATTCCCCGAATCAAATCGCGCATAGGGCCTGGCAACAAGAAAAGCGAGCAGGGTTACGATTGCCAGTCGGAGTAACAGAAGCGGTAAATCTGTGAGTCGCAATTTCCGCGCTCTCGGAGTTACGGAGCTGGTCAAAAATCTGACGCTTCCAACTTGGACACGCTTGGTTTTCTTGCGCGACCATAGATGTATCGCTATCGGGATCGTCAGAGCGATCAAGGCGATGAGTCCGGTAGGTGCGCCGAATCCCAACATTAGCCGAGTTGCGCTCTCTGAGTCAGGTATGTCCGCAGGGCGAAGTCTAAAGGTTGGTCAATAGTTAGAATGTCGGCTACGACCCTCTCGTCCTGCAAGCGTTTTTCCATAACTCTGATGTTGTCTCTGAGTTGCCTGCGATACTGCTGGGCGGCTTCGCCAGCATCAACCTCAACGACTTCACCCGTCTCAAGGTCTTCAAAAGCCAGATGTCCATTGTAATCGAACTCCAGTTCCGAACGGCCCATCAGGTGGAGCAATATCACCTCGTGCCCCAGCTGACTCAGTTTGACCAGGAAAGTGGTCAACTCGTCACTCCGTTCATGCATGTCGGAAACCACGACAATCAATTCCCTGTGAGGTAGAGAGACCATCGTCTGTTCTAGAGCGGCCCAGCCGGGGAAGCGGCCTTCTGGTTTCAACCCTTCGAGGTTGTGAAGAAGTCTGTGTAAATGTTGACTTCCCTGTCGCGACGGAAGAAGGGTTGATTCGGATTCGTTCACGGCGAAAAGTGAAATTGCATCGCCTTGAGAAACCGCCAGATAGGCAAGGGACGCGGTGACGAAGCGGGCATAATCGAATTTGTTGATGCCGTTTTCGGTGTGCATCATGGATTGTGAAGTGTCCAGGATGAACCGTACCGAGATATTTGTCTCGACATCGGATTCTCGAACGTAGTACCGATCAGAACGACCGAAGAGTTTCCAGTCTACTCGTCTGAGGTCGTCTCCCGGCTGATAGCTGCGATATTGGCTGAACTCGATCCCCTGTCCTGGCACGAGGCTGTCGTGTTCGCCAAATAGAAACCCATCGACGATTGTGCGGGCGACCAAATGGAGATCCGAAATAGAAGCCAGTGTATGCGGATCGATAAACCGATAGGCCCGTGACACTACTTTAAGGGGCTTTGCGGACCGACCACCTTCGCGAGAATCTCATCGGTGACAGCGTCTGAGTTAATGCGCTCGGCTTCCGCTTTGAAGTTAACCAGGATGCGATGGCGCAAAACCGGATAGGCGGTTTCCTTGATGTCCTCGAGCCCGACGGCAAGCCGACCGCTCAAGATCGCTCTGGCTTTTGCGGTAAGGATCATTGACTGCCCGGCTCGAGGACCGGCTCCCCACCTCACCCATTGTTTCACGAAATCGATATCGGATGTTTCCGGTCGAGTGGCTCGTACTAACCGATTTACGTAACCGGTCAATTCATCACTTATCGAAACCTCGCGGACCAGAACTTGAAGTTGAAGAATGTGGTCGCGGTCCAATACCGCCCGGGTGTCCGCAACACGGTTCCCGGTAGTTTGGGACAGGATTTGATATTCCTCAGACTCGTCGGGATATCCGATTTTCACAAGTAGCAGAAACCTGTCCAGCTGCGCTTCGGGAAGCTGGTATGTACCGGCCTGCTCGATAGGGTTTTGCGTGGCCAACACAAAAAAAGGTTTGTCGAGTGGAAAAGTCTCTCCACCGTAGGAGACCTCGCCCTCCTGCATGGCTTCCAGCAGGGCCGACTGCGTTTTTGGAGGTGTTCGGTTTATCTCGTCTGCCAGAATTACGTTACCGAAAATCGGTCCTCGATTGAATTTCAGGAAACGTTTGCCGGTCGTATGGTCCTCTTCAAGGACCTCGGTGCCGAGGATGTCGGTTGGCATGAGGTCTGGTGTGAACTGGATCCGTCGAAAGTCGAGATCGACCGATTCAGCCAGCGTACGGATCAACAGCGTCTTGGCCAGTCCGGGGACCCCTTCGAGCAAACAGTGCCCCCCCGCCAGAAACGCTGTGAGTAGTTGCTCCACTACTGCGTCCTGACCTACAATGGTTTTCTGAATTTCCTTTCTGAGAGCAGGGAGTTTTTCCAGCAGGTCGGTTAGGGAACTCTCGTCCATCGGTTCGAGCTTTGGTGACGCGTTCAAAGTGGTAAACCTTCCAATTTTCAGGCTGTCATGGCGTGGACAATGATGTTGACGCCGAATCTCGTGGGGTCAATGCTCATCCAACGTTTGTTGCGAAAGTCGAAATCCCATTCGCAGCCGTAATCTTTGTTTGAATAAAGCACCCCGATCCGACCGTTAATTCGTATAGCCTTCAGGTAGTCGTGTACTATATCGTCGCCCCATCCGTTCATCTCCACACTCGCGGCGGGCGGACCGTTTTCGTATTCAAAAAATGAACTGTACAACTCGTGGTCGTTGGGAAGTTTTTGCAGGGCTTCGGGACCAAAAATGGCGGCCATCTGTGACTCGAACGAACGGGCGAAAAGCCCATCTATATCGTGGTTGCAATCGTCCACAAAAACGAACCCGCCGTTATTCACATAGGTCTCGAAGTTATCTCTCTCACGACCAGAAAACTGTACCAACCTGTGCCCGGTCAGATAGCAAAACGGCGCCGAAATCCTCTCGGCCTGGGCCAGAGGAATGATCCGCTCCCGCGAGTCAATCTCGATCGTTGTGTACTCGATCAGAGAATTGAGAAGGTTGGCGGGCATGCGTTGATCGACATCCCAGTCGCCCGACGCATACTGGAAACGGGAAAAAACAAAATCAGCGCTCCGCCTTTCGAAGCGAGCAGCGTTAAGCCTGGCCTTTGGAGCCAGCGGAGCGTTACCAGAATCGGTCATCAGTGTCCTGACAGGCAAGAAGAGGTCGGACTTTCGCCCGACCTCTCGTTCATTGAACAGGTCAATGCTCGGGTGCTAAACCGCGTCCGAAAGACTCGTGAAGCTGAAGTCACGGATTTTCATCGGCGGGATGAGGTTGCCGTTGATACGCTGCGGACGACCGAATTCTTCAACGTTGTTGAGCATGATTATCGGGCTCTCGTTGAAACGGAAGTTTTTGATCGAGTACTTGATCTCGCCGTCCTCGATGAAAAAGGTACCGTCTCTGGTAAGTCCGGTATAAAGCAGCGTTTGAGGATCGACCGTCCTGATATACCAGGTGCGGGTTACGAGAACGCCGCGCCGGGTGCTGGCGATCAGATCTTCAGTTGAAGCGGTACCGCCTTCGATAATAATGTTGGCTGGCCCCGGTGTTGCCTCCACACCCTTCTGTTGTGCCCAGTACCTCGAATAGAAAAGGTTTTTCACAACACCATTTTCAATCCAGTTGGTCCTGTCCCTTGGTCGTCCATCGGCTGACCATGCCCGGGCCGGAACCTCCGAGTTGTAGGGGTCAGAGTAAATATTTACCCTTTCGTCAACAATTCGGTCGCCAAGCTTGGTGCCGCCTCCGGGTTTGGCCATAAAGCTCCGTCCTTCGTCAGCGGTACGGGCGTTGAGTCCAAAGACGAGGTTGTTGACCAGGCCCGATGATGCGGCAGGCTCCAGGATCACGGTATATCGGCCGGGCTCCAGAGCCCTTGGCTCGCGCGACAGCATCGATTTCCTGACCGCAATCTGAGATGCCTCTCCAGTATCCATGAGGTTCGCGTCGTTGAAATCGCGTGAGACCCAACCGGATCCGGTACCATCGGGAGTCCTGATTGTCGCTGAAAAGCTAACGTTACTGCTGCGATAGTAATTGAACATCCCTGCTGAATTCATCGTGGACTGCACGCTGGCATTGTCCTGCAGAAAACCGGCGGCTACAAGCCCGTTTTCGGCAGACGGCTCAATTCCGTCCCTGGCCGCCCGGGTTCTGAAAGCAGGGGAGATTGAAGCGGTCGATTCAAAGTATGCTGGTGTTTCTCCGTAATCCTGCGGCCCCATTGGTACTACCCACTCTGGATTTTCCGGCGCCAACCGGGCCAGTTCCTCGGCCCGCCTAACCGTACGCATGATAGCGTCATCGTCGAACTCGTTTATCGTCGCCACACCGGTTTTGAGGCCGAATGTTGACGATACGGCAAGGGTCATGTTCGCTGTCCGGCCACTGGTAGATACCGAGTTTCGGGCGTAGCGGATGTTGCCGCCGTTGTTCTGTGTCAGGTTTGCCACAACGTGGTCTGCCTGCGAATAACCCACCACCTTGCTCAACAGCGTGCGGGCATCGTCTCTAGAAATAAGTGACATAATTCCTTTGCTCGTTCCGTGAGTTACTTGAGGGTTAAATGTTTCTTGCTGTGTTTATCACGTTTACCTGATCGAACCTCGTTGTCGAACAGCCGTGAGAAACGGCGCTAACCTGACCGGGTTGTCCTTTACCATCAAAGAAGGACCCACCCAACCTGTAGTCGCTCACGTCACAGATCTGACTGCAAGAATTCCAGAATTCCTGGGTGTTGGATTGGTACGCGACGTCCCTCACCATACCAACAATTTCCCCGTTTCGAATTTCATAATAAAGTTGTCCGCCAAACTGGAAATTGTAGCGCTGTTGATCGATGGAATAAGAACCACGTCCAACGATGTAAATCCCCTTTTCAACGCCGCTGATCATGTCTTCCACCGAAACCCCGTTGCTGGGAGCTTCGAGTGACACGTTTGGCATGCGCTGGAACTGGACGGACGACCAGTTGTCGGCGTAGCAGCAACCGTGGGATTCGGTTTGTCCAAGCATGTGGACCTGATCACGAATGGCCTGGTAGTTGACGAGAATACCGTCCTTTACCAAGTGCCACCGTTTCGTTCTTACACCCTCGTCGTCGTAACCAACGTGTCCAAGTGAACCTCTTTGCGTTTTATCGGCTACGAGGTTTACGAGCGGGCTGCCGTAGTTGAAATCCCCGCTTTCCCACTTGTCCATCGTGGCGAAGCTGGTGCCAGCGTAGTTGGCTTCGTAGCCGAGTACGCGATCCAACTCCAATGGATGCCCGACGGATTCATGAATTGTGAGCCAGAGGTGGGATGGATCGAGAACCAGGTCGTATTGCCCGGCTTCAACAGACGGCGCCGACAGCATTTCCCTTGCCTGCTCTGCGGCAGCTGCTGCATCGGCGACAATATCGTACCGTTTACCGTAGCGGGTGACGACTCCATCGTAGGTTTCGTCGGCGCTGGGTACCAGGTACTCCCAGCCCAATCCCATCGGGTCGGAAAGGCCGTTTCGGCTCTGGAACTTCCCGGTGTTCGAATCCACAACTGTGACGTTCATCGTCGGCCATATTCTGTGGACATCCTGATCGATATAGGAGCCTTCAGAAGAGGCGAAGTATTTCTGTTCGTTAACCATGAACAACGCGGAGTTGACGAAGTTGGCTCCGTTCTCAAGAGCCGCAGCGTTGGCCGTAAGAAGCAGGTCCGCCTTTTCCTCCATCGGGATTTCAAAGGCATTCTGCTGGATCGGTGTGCGCCAGGACACTTCACCGTGTCCGGGTTCCGGGGCCAGTTGGACGGGTTCCTGCTGAATCGCGGAGTTGGCCAGGGCAATTGCCGCTGCCTCACGCGCGGTTCGTGCAATCCCGTCTTCAGTAAGATCATTCGATGCGGCAAAACCCCACGTGCCTCGCACAATCACCCGTATGCCAGCGCCGAAGGATTCCGTGCTGACAGTGTTTTGCACCTTATCTTCCCTGGTGAATAACTGCTGGTTAAGGTACCGGCCAATGCGAACGTCGGCGTAAGTCGCTCCCGCACCACGGGCCGCTTCGAGGGCGATGTCGGCGAGTCGCTTTTTGTCGGCCGTCGGGATTGGTGTGATTGCGCCGTCGAGGGGGAAAGGATGGCCAACAATCGGGACCGAAAGGGCACCGGCAGCCATGCCGCCGTACTTAATAAAATCTCGTCTCTCCACCGTGCTTCTCCTAAAAGAGATTGGGGATTGAACCTAGCTTTCGAGTGAGGCTGATGCCACCTGTGCCTCAACCCTATGAACACACTCGCCCGGTCAGGATGTTCCGGTTTGTCGAAGATTATTAGGTTACGAGCCAGCCGAGTCCGGAACCACTGGTGAACTTTGACACTTTAAAGGTTCTTAAGCCGTCCCATGGAAGTCGAACACGCCTGATGAATAAACGAGCAACGACAAGAAGTTCTATTCGAAAAACCCACGGATGCGTCGCGTGCATCTCGCTGGTCGCAGGGCTTTTGCTCACTACGCCCCGGGCCGTAACGGCTCAATCCCCGGAGCCCGCCTCTACCCGTTTCGTCCACCGCCTGTCAGGTCCGATAACTCTGGATGGATTCAGTGACGAAGCCGCCTGGCAGGGAATTGAGCCGCTCCCGGTTACCGTATATGAACCTACATACGGCTCCGAACCCTCTGAACGGACTGAATTCCGTGTAGGGTATGACGACGATTATTTGTACCTGTCAGGGCGGATGTATACGGCCGATCCTTCTACTATAAGGGTCAACACCCTCACCAGGGATACATGGAGTGGGGACGACACGTTTGGAGTCGTGATCGACGCGTTCGATGACGACGAAACCGGTTCATGGGTCTGGGTAACGCCTGCCGGGGTTCGTTCGGATGCAAGCATATCCAACGATGGTGAAGGAAGGTTTAACACCAGCTGGAATAGTTTTTGGGATACTGCGACGAAGGTCACCGACGAGGGTTGGTTTGCCGAAATCAGGATTCCTTTTTCCACGCTCGGATTTCAGGACATCGACGATCAGACGGTGATGGGAATGACTGTTTACAGATGGCTCGGGGATCGCAACGAGCGTCACACCTTTCCCAACCACTCTCCGGAATGGCCGTTTCGGAGGCCTTCGCGGGCGCAGGATATAGTACTCGAGGGAGTCCAATCACGGAGGCCGGTTTACATAACGCCGTATGCTGTTGCTGGAGTACAGCAATCGTCCGAACTGAACGCTCCCGGTACTGCTTTTGAGTTGAACGACGACGCCACGACGGAGATCGGGGGCGACCTCAGGTATAACATCACCGACAATTTGAGTATCGATCTCACCGCAAACACTGACTTTGCGCAGGTAGAAGCCGACGACCAACAACTGAACCTTACCAGGTTCTCTCTTTTCTTCCCGGAAAAGAGGCAGTTCTTCCAGGAGAGGGCGTCGGTATTCGAATATTCCCTTGGGGGAAGTGATCGGTTATTTCATTCACGCAGGATCGGACTAAGCGAAGGCCAATCGGTGAGGATTCTCGGCGGTGCCAGAATCGTTGGTCGGATCGGCGACTGGGACGTCGGGTTGATCAATATGCAGTCAGCCAGCGAAGGAAGTTCACCGGCGGAGAATTTCGGTGTGTTTCGCTTCCGGCGGGAAGCATTCAATCCGAATTCCTACCTCGGTGGAATAGTCACAACTCGCGCTGGCGAAGACGGGACTTACAATGTCGCCTATGGAGTCGATGGCGTGATTCGATTCTTTGGCGATGATTACTTCACCGCCAGAGTTGCCCAAACTCTGGACGACGAATTAGTCCGCGCCGATCAATATGATTTTGCCGACGCAGCAACGGTTTCCACGCGCTGGGAACGACGCAGAAATAGTGGTTTTGCCTACCGGCTCTCCACTCGTTGGGCCGGCGCGGATTATCGACCCGACCTCGGTTTTACTACCCGAACCGATTTTTTCCGAGTACGTGGGTGGGTCGTGCACAACGAGTTCCTCGAAGGGACCTCGGCGATTCGACGAGTGCGCCCCTTTCAACTGGGCGGATCCACCTCGTTCCGAAATGACGATGGATCGCTGGAATCGGCGGACATCCGGCAACAAATGGAGCTGGAGTGGACCAGCGGTTCTCGTCTGACGGGGCAGGTCCAGTGGCGTTATGAAGACCTGACGTCTCCACTGGAGTTTGCTGACAACTCTGTGGTTCCAATCGGGACCCACCGTTTCGTGGAGTCAGAAATCAGTTTCAGTATGTCTCAGAGCAATCTGCTCCGAACAGGACTGCGGGCCAACGCCGGGACATTCTACGATGGCTGGAAAGCAGGCTTCGGGATTTCACCCACCTGGAATTTGTCTCGATTCCTGGAGTTGGGTGCCCAACTCGAATCAAATTTTGTGCGGTTTTCCGATCGGAACCAGGGCTTTGACTCCCACATCGCGCGGGTACGGGCTCGCGCCGCCGTTGACAACCGGCTCTCTGTGAATGCGTTTATCCAATACAGCAGCACTGACGATCTGGTGGGCGCCAACATCCGATTCAGGTTCAATATCCGCGAGGGCAACGATCTCTGGGTGGTTTACAACGAAGGTGTAAATACCGACCTGGAAAGGTCCATTCCCCGTTTGACGAGGACCAACGCACGGGCTCTCGTGCTGAAGTACACGTACACATTTATCCAGTGATGATGCGGAAAAACCTTTTACTGGACCCGACAAAGGTCGAGAATAGTGCAGTGATTTCGAAACAAAAACCCCTCGGACGCCGTATTTCCTACCATACGGCAACAAAAGAGGGCTAGTTGGCCATTATATTTGAGTGGATTAAGAGAATCGCCAAGATCGGGCTCTTCGAGTTCCTTAGCAAAATTGGGCTCAAAACGATCTTTTATCTTATTGCAGCCCTGGTCGCGGCAGTCGTAGTCATTGGTGTTCTGGTGGCTGTCATAATCGCCATCCTGGTTTGATTGTCCGGGCGGCTGGCCCGTTTCCCATTAGTCCCAACCTTCCTTGCGGGCCCTCTTCTTTAGCTTCACCTTGCATCTGACCCAAACCACCACTGGATCGGAGGCACCACATTCTCCTTCTCGCCCTGGCTCTTTTTGCAACAGATTCCACTGAGACCTTTCGCGTTGCCATAACTCCTACCGAATCTCTTGTGGTTTCTGTTTCGGGAATAGGACAGCCGGTGGTTTTGCTTCCGGGCTTGTTCGGCTCCAATTACGGATACCGAAACGTGATGGCTCTCCTTGAGCAAGACGGTTTCCAATCAATCGCCATTGAACCTCTGGGTATCGGTGGCTCCTCCCGGCCCGAAGTCGCGGACTACTCCCTGACAGCTCAAAGCGAGCGCGTTGCCGCCGTTCTTGATTCGCTCGGTATCGACCGCGCCGTACTGGTGGGTCACAGTCTTGGCGCTTCAATCGCCATGCGCCTTGCCTACAGACATCCCGAACGCGTTCAGGGAATTGTCTCCATCGAAGGGGGTCCGTCTGAGTCGGTATTCGGCAGAGGATTGCGGAGCGCGATGCGGTTCGCACCAATGTTGAACGTTATCAACGGGCGCGGGATGGTGATGCGGAAAATCATGCATGATATGCAGGAAGTGTCCCACGACGCCGAATGGGTGACACGCCCCGTAGTAGTTGAATACACTAGAGGGCTTTCCGAAGAATTCGGAGCCACGATGAAGGCTTACAGAGCCATGGCCGAGGTCGACGAACCCGAGGTTCTGAGCCTTAATCTGGGCGGCGTCATTTGTCCTGTAATCGTGCTCGTGAGCCAAAAACAACACGATGTTGGTATCCCTGAAGGGGAATTGCAGACCTTACTGGCTTTGCTACCGGACATGGTGGTGGATACCGTAGCAAATTCAGGGTTTTTCATCCAGGAAGAACAACCCCACGAAGTCTCAGGTGCGGTTCAATCTCTCATGATAGGGTTGGGTGGGCGGTAGTTCCTGAAAACCAGCGAGATCCGAAGTAGTTATACCTCCCATTCATTCGTTAAATTCAACCGAACACTGAACCACGTGAGCGGGTAAAACGAAGTATGAGTAAGAATTCAGAAGCTGAGAACGAAAAAAAGTCGAAAACGCCCAAAAAACCAGATTCCAGGGCGATGTCTCTGGTCAAGACTGTTCTTCCGGCGATCGTCCTTTACATAGTTATGCGTACCATGCTTGTCCAAACGTTTCGGATTCCTTCCGGGAGCATGGAAAACACTTTGCAAATAGGCGATTTTCTTTTCGCAAACAAAATGCTCTACGGGGCGGAGGTGCCGGTCATCGGACTTCGGTTTCCAGCCATTCGGGAACCCCGTACCGACGATTTGGTCGTTTTCGACTCTGTGGAGGAGCCCGGTCTCAAGATTGTGAAGCGGGTTGTCGGGAGCGCGGGAGACACGATACGGATGGAGGATGCGGTTCTTTACCGAAACGGCCAGGCCGTCGATGAACCGTGGGCAGTGCAGTCTGAGGAAATTGATACTGCCATGCCGCAAATGCGCGGATGGCAATTACCACGTGTCTTACTGCCAGATGAAGAAAAAAGCTCTTACATACCGTCGGTCAAAAACTGGGGGCCTCTGGAGGTTCCCGCGGATTCGTTTTTCGTCATGGGCGACAACCGGGACAATTCCTACGACAGCCGATACTGGGGCTTCCTGGGGCGTGACCGGATAGAAGCTCATCCAATGATGATCTATTACAGCTACGATAGAGACGGAGTACTTCCACTTCCGGCTCTTACGTCGATTCGCTGGAGCCGGATTGCGAGCCGCCCCAAATAGAATTGACGTTTTTCTGGAAACTCAACTGGTTAATTCTCAAGGTGCGATAGTGAAAACCTCAAGGCCCTCTCTCGTCCAACTCACCGCGCTTGCTGTTTTATTCGCGCTCACCTCAGTTCCCATGCATGCTCAGGTCGCAGATGCGCCGGTGCTGTACGACTCCGATTTGCTCCCACCGGCATTTCACAAAAGCAGACGTGAGGCCGTGTTGGCTTCGCTACCGCCGCATAGCGTGGCGATCGTTTTGAGCGCTCCCCAACGCAATCGCGAAAATGATGTGAGTTACGAGTTTCGCCAATCCAGTGACATGATTTACCTGACAGGTTCGCATGAGCCAGGAACCGTGTTGCTGCTATCCACCGATGGCGTAACCGTCGACGGAGAGATGGTGCATGAAGTTCTTCTGGTTCCTGCGAGAGACCCCGGGCGCGAAGTCTGGACCGGTCGATTGTTTGGTGACATGCGGGCTCAGGCCTTACTCGGAGTGGAGAAAGCCGTAACGCTAGATCGTTTTGAGGAAATTGCTACGGCCAGCCTTGAGGGTGCGCGGCTGTTTCACCTGCCCCTGCCAAACGGAGTTGCCTCAGGTACTACGCTCGATGGTCAACTTGAGTGGTTGAAAGAAAACGGCAGGCTGTTGATCCCCGACGTCGGTGGGTTTTTACCGCGAATACTCTCGGCAGCGTTAGCGCTTTCTGACGAGGCCGGCTTCGAGCGGACATCTGGCTTCGTTGCTCGTTTTGCGGACCGTTTCGCAGGGTCCAACGTGGAAGACATTATCACGGCGTTCAACTCTGCCGAGAGTTTCGAGTCCTGGCTTGAGTGGCGGCGAGAGAACGTGGATGCGGTCTATGCGGATGGGTTCTCACTGAGAGGCACTCTCAATGGCTTGCGAGTCATCAAGACCGAAGCCGAACTGGGTGTGATGCAGCGGGCTATTGATAACACGACTGCGGCTCACCGCGAGGCGATGCGCAGTATTGAACCGGGCATGTACGAGTACGAAATCGAAGCGCTCGTTGAGTACATCTTCCGGCGCAATGGTTCGGAGTACACTGGCTTTCCGAGTATCGTGGGTAGCGGAGAGAACTCGGTGATCCTCCATTACGAAACCAACCGTCGTCAGATGCAAGCCGAAGATATGGTGGTCATGGATATCGGCGCTGAGTATCACCACTACAGTGCCGATGTAACCAGAACGGTTCCCGTGGACGGAGTTTTCTCACCTGAGCAGAAAGCGATTTACGAATTAGTGCTGAGAGCAGCCGATGCCGGGATAGAAGTGACACGGGCCGACAGCTCGTTCGGTGCTCCTCACTTTGCGGCCAGGGCCGTTCTGCTTGCTGGAATGAGAGAGCTAGGTTTGATCGGCGAGGACGAAGAAGACAGCGCTCTTCGCCGTTTCTTTATGCACGGCACGAGTCACTACCTGGGCATGTATGTACACGATGTTGGCGGGGATGGTATTCTGGCTCCAGGAACAGTCATTACAGTTGAGCCGGGTATCTATATTGCCGCAGCGGATGACATTGATCCGAAGTGGTGGAACATTGGCGTACGAATCGAAGACGATATTCTGGTTACCGACGGTGATCCCGTAAACATGTCGGCAGGCGCGCCTCGGACGGTAGCGGCAATCGAAGCCCTGATGAGGGAAACCGGACTGGGAAATTCCACGGCGGGCCGCAGATAGCGGGTGTACCACTGATCAAAAAAATCTGTGCCCAATCTGCGTCCCCTAGAGCCCTACCCGTTCGCCCTCGCGAGCCAACCGGAAACCTGCCGCAAGGACGCTTTCAGCTTCTTCGCTGGTCAGGTCCAACGCGCGGTTGGTGTGGTTTAGGTGGATAAAACGGATTTTGCTCCGTTCGGACGTGGGCAAGTTTGCGAACCGTTCCATGCTATGCGAGATGAAGGGGTGCGGAAAACCTGACATATCCCGTCCCGGGATTTCGCCGTTGGCAAAGAAACTCCCGTCCACGTAGGCGACGTCAACGCTTCTTATCATCTCTTCGATTGGCACACCCGAGTCCATTTCCTCCCAGGAGTCGATGTCGGGTATGAAAAGGATTGAAGACGATGGCCCGTCAATTCGGTAACCCACGACTTCGGAAAACTCCTGCCTGTGTGGGACTAGAAATGGTGTAACTCGGACATTCTCAGTAATGAAAGTGGCTTCGCCATCAGCCAGAGGTTGTAGAGCGATGTTGTTGAGTCGAACAAGCTGGCTCCAGGGTCCGTTGTCGGTCAGGTAACTCGCCATCTGGGGCATGGCATACACAGGAACGCCGTTGGCTCCGATTGATTCATGACCGACGAACATCAAACCCGTGTAATGGCCGATGTGAGCGTGCGTCAAGAAAATCCCCGCTAAACCCGGCTTCCCTTGCGTCGGCGCAATTTCGTCGAGGGCGTGTAACTGTTCTCGAAAGTCTGGAGTTGCTTCAAACATCCAACGTTGAGAAGAGCCCGGATCCACGATAGCCAGGCTAACAACCAGATGATGATGCTCGGGGTTGCTCCAACCGGGGTGTTCTTTGGTGCCCGCCTGCGGAGCACCTCCGTCTTGAGCTATGCCAAGTACGACGAGGTAAGGATTGCTTGACTCCTGGGCGCAAACGTGTCCAGAACCGAGTAGCGTCGTTGCAGTTAAGACCAAAAACGTTTTTCGCATTGCTCTCCGAGACAATAGGATCGAGAATAATTGTGATTCCTATGAGGCGCGAGCGCAATGAGGTTTGTCGGGCGGGCCGAAGGAGGAGGGTCAACTCCGGTCGCCGCCCGACCGGACGTTTACAGTTGAGTCAAACCGCCGTCTGCAATCAACTCGGCACCGACCACATATGAAGACTCGTCGGACGCGAGGAACAGAGCTGCCTTAGCCATTTCACCAGGCGTACCGAAACGACCGGCGGGTATCTGTGCGCCGATGTCGTTGGAAAACTCTTCTATCTGTTCTTCGGACATCCCGGTTTTTCCCCAGAGCGGTGTCTCGATGGCTCCGGGACTCAGCACGTTTGCGCGAATACCACGCCCAGCCAGCTCGGCGGTGAAAGAGCGGGCCAGCGATCTGACGGCCGCTTTTGTCGCTGAATACACTGCCATGCCGGGCATACCCTTGCGATTAGCAATGGAGGAATTGAAGATGATGGAGGCTCCATCATTCAGTTTACTGACAGCTTTTTGGACGGTAAAGAAGGCACCCTTGAAATTGATGTTCGAAATGAAGTCGAAGTTTTCGTCATCGACTTCGTCAACCGGAGCGGCGGAAACGACTCCAGCGTTTACGAAAAGAACGTCGATGCTTCCGAATTTTTCCGACGTTTCCTTGAAGAGCCGTTCAAGGTCATCGCCTTTGGTCACATCTCCCTTGATTGCAATTGATTCGTTGCCGATCTCCGCGATCGCGTTATCAAGGGACTCTTGGTCTCGGCCAAAAATCACTACCTTTGCACCCTGCGCTGCGAACTCGGCTGCTGTCGCGAGGCCGATCCCCGAATTGCCTCCGGTTATCACGGCCACTTTATCCTTCAATCTCAATTTGATTCTCCTGTTTTATTGTCTGTTGCTAATCCACTGCTGGTCATGCGGCCGCCAGCGATTTGTCTTCTGCGAACTGTTTCAAACCCTGCAGCGTACGCTTTATGGCTTTACGGAATTGGGGTTTAACCATCATTGTATCCATCATTGCACCAACGGGCCCGAATTTGAGTGTGTAGTCAATTTCCATTGATGCTACGGTGGCGCCGCCACTCTCATGCACGGACAACTGACCGATGGCCGTTTTGAATGGGGGGGCTTTCTTGGTGTCATGGATCCGGAGTTTGAAACTTTCTCCCTCTTTCCACTCAATTATCGTTTCTTCGATCGAACCCATTGGCTTTAAGTCACAGTGACGAGAGGCCCCTACGCCTTCCCGTTTCCCGGGGTTGTAGTACGACTTGGCCACTGTAGGGTTGAAATCCTGAACCGCACCGAGGTCTGACAGAATTTCCCACACCAGGGCTTTGCTGGCGTTGATTCGGATGTTGCCGGAAAGTTTTGACATTTTACTCCTTATATCTAACTGGTCGTTTAGAAATAGTTTAAAAAAATAGGACTAGCTGATTACGGATAGCATCAAATCCACGTTGCTTTTAAAAGTGGATTTCTTCGACCCCTGCTTGGCCATGACGTTGAGACCCATCACTCCATTGACGAGAAACTCGGCTATTTCCTTTATGTCACGCCCGGCGTCTATCTCGCCTGAAAGTTGGGCGCGTTTCAAGGCAGAAGTGAAAGCTCTGTTGAGGCGCTTTGTATTGGCCGCACAGGACGAGGCGACCTTCTTGTCCTGCACTCCCATCTCCATGATACTGTTGATCATCAGGCAAGCGTGTTTTCCCGCTGAACTGGACAGATGACCAACAACGCAGGTGAAATAAGCACGAATAGAATCAAGGCCGTCTTCTGAGTTTTCCATCGTTCCCAAAATGTCATCGCCTAATTCTTTTTTATAACGATCGAGCGTTGCGAGAAACAACTCATGCTTTCCGCCAAACGTGTCGTACATACTAAAGCGATTGATGCCCATACGGTCTACAAGGTCCTGAACAGATGTCGCTTCGTATCCCTTCTCCCAGAAGAGATGCATCGCGTCGTTCAACGCTTTATCGGGGTCGAATTCTTTGTGTCTGGGCATTGTGTAAGGTTTCAGAACGTACGTTTAGAATACAAAACACCGACACCTGTGTCAATGTTCCGTTACTAAATCCTTCAGGTCCTTAGACAGCGGGATTAAACCGTACCCCTCTCGCCCCCGGGCCGGAGGTTCTCTCGCAGATATCTGGTCAGAAGCCCATACAGATGTCGGGTTGTGCCCCTTCCTTCGAAAATCCCGTGGGATCTGTTTGGATATGACATCATGGTAAAATCTTTATTGAACTCGATTAAGCGATTGATGAGAGCTTCGGTACCCTGGTAGTGGACGTTGTCGTCTCCCGTTCCGTGCACGAGTAACAGATTGCCTTCCAATTGGTTGGCGTATGTTATTGGTGATCCGAGTCGGTAACCTTCCGGGTTGTTTTGTGGAGTGCCCATATAGCGTTCCTGGTAAATCGTGTCATAGTATCGCTGATCGGGAACGGGAGCGACTGACATCCCGGTTTGGTACACGTCGGGATGCCTGAACATGGCGTTCAAGGTCATAGATCCGCCCCCACTCCAACCCCAGATGGCCAACCTTTCAGCATCCACGAACCGATACGTCGCAGCAATTGCTCTGGCTCCATTGGCTTGATCCTGCGAGGCAAGTGTGCCGATCTCGCCGTAAACGACCTTCCTCCAGTCACGTCCACGCGGTGCGGGAGTCCCCCTGTTGTCGAGGCTCATCACTATGTAGCCCTGCTCGGCAACGTAGTGGTGCCAGAGCATTGTGCGGCCTCCCCATCGGTCCAGAACCGTCTGGCTCCAGGGTTCGCCATATACAAAGAACAGAACAGGGTATTTTCTGGTTGGATCGAAGTCAGAAGGTTTGATCATCCAGCCGTCGAGTTCCACACCCGGTTCAACTTCGACCCGGAAGAATTCTGTTTCTCCCAAAGTCAGTGCGCTGATGGTGCTTCGCAGCCGATCGTTTGTCACAAGCGTTTGCACGGACTCGTGGTCAGGTAGTTGAACAAGAGCGATCTGGGCCGGCGTCCCAAAGGTCGAGTACGTATGGAAAGCCCACCGTCCGTCCGGAGAAATCTGGTAACTGTGCGTTCCCGGTTGATTGGCCGGAGAAAGACGCTCGGCACTGCCGCGTCCGTTCAATCGCGATCTAAAGAGATATCTCTGCGTCGGGTTTTCGGGGGAGGCAATGTAGTAAACCCAGCCGTTGGCCTCGTCCACCAGTTGAACACTCATGATGTCGGTGTTAGCCGGCGTGACCGGTGTCAATCGACCATCATCTCTGGAGGCGACATAGACGCGTCTCCAGCCGTCACGCTCGCTCACCCAGGTGAAGCGAGATCCGTTGTCCAACCACCTCAGGTCATTTCCGATGTCGACCCATGCTGAGTCTGTTTCGGTCAGCACTGTCCTCACCCGGCCGTTGGAAACGTCGCCGAGCATGACGCGGTTGTTATTCTGGCGCCGGTTGAGGTACTGGATGACTATCTCGTCGGAGCTGGCGGCCCAGTCCATTCGCGCTATGTAGTTGTTACGCGGGTCTCCATCCAATTGCATCCAGACCGGTTCGCCGCCCGATGCAGAGATAACTCCAACTCTTCCAGCCGAGTTGGTTTCGCCGGCCTTTGGGTACTGCACCGGAGTTACAAACGAGTAAAGCGAATCCGTGTTGTTAACCAACAGGAAATCTCTCACACCGGTGGCATCAAGCTGCCAGAACGCAATGTTTTCCCCGTCCGGGCTCCATCGAAAACCATCGCGAAGAAAAAGTTCTTCCTCATAAACCCAGTCGAACGTGCCGTTGATGGTTGTCGTCGAACCGTCGAACGTCAGGCGAGTTATTGCGCGGGTTTCGAGATTCTGAACGTAGAGGTCATGCTCCTGTACGTAACCAACTCTGGAGCCGTCGGGTGAAAACTTTGCGAACATCAGTGTTGCTTCGGGTGCATCGCCGCCGACCTGGAAGAGTTCGTGATCGTCCAAATCGAGAACCCAGTAGTCCCCTTTTGTGTTGGCACGCCAAACCCGCCGCGTGTTAGTGAAAATCAAGAGTCTTGAGTCGTCATCAGACCAGATGTAGTTGGCTATCCCAAGGGGCGTGTCGGATCCACGGGGGGTCAGTTGCTCAGAGGATACCAGTACTTCCCTATCACCCGTATTTGCCCGATAGGCAACTATGTCCCGTCCCGAACCCGACGGGGACGCCTCCACCGTTGTATACCGGCCGTCATCCAGCCATCGCGCCGGTCCGAACCCGTCTCCGAAAAAGTCTCCGGTCGAGAAAAGGCGGTCCAGGGTGAGTTCACCCGCAGCCTGAGCGGTGGTAGCCGTGGGAATGAAGATGGATAGGAAAACCGCGATTACGAGTGAGCGTTTGGCAAGATATTTCATTTTGAAACAACCCCTACGGTTCGAATTGTGTTCGTTGTGTTTGGGAACGTAGCGAAACGAAATTCCTATGGCAAAGTACCAACAAAAAAAGGGGCACGGTTGAATTGAAACCGTGCCCCTTTGCCCCTTCGACGTTTTTGAAGCGTCAGCGAGCCAGCCTTAAATCTCTCGGATGCTCACTCCACCATTGGTGGTAACCGCGCGGATTGTCGGTCCCCCATCTCCGAGGTCGGTCGTAAGGCGGCGACGGTTCATTCGACCCTGGATTGTAATGGGGAAGTCTATATCGATGCCCCCGTTCACGGTGCCGGTTTCCAGGTGGGCATTGTAGCCTTCCGGGACAAACATTCTTACGCCTCCGTTAGTGGTCTCGACATCCAGTCCGCGACCGTTCCAGGTCGTACCGTCGAGCGTCACGTGAACTCCCCCATTGGTTGTACGTCCCCTGACGTCTCCTCCAACCCCATCCAGGTACGCGCCGCCGTTTGTCACCTGAAACTCAATATTCCCGCTGATTCCGTCGATATGAATCCCGCCGTTTGTTGACACCAGATCCAGGTTGGATTGTCGGGGTGCAAACACATAGTAGCTCACACTCCACCCCTCCCTGCGGCGGCTCCTTGGCCCATCGGCTTCGATTCTGGTTCCGAAGTTGAGCTCGACCTCGGATGCTAATTCCTCGGCGTCTGAATACCCCCTCGCGTGGGCCGTGACTCTCGCCCGTACGAGGATTTCGTTTCTATCCCAGGCCGTGACCGTTATCCCTCCGTTGGGACGGGCATTGATGTCGATCATGTCGCGGTCCGAAATGGCCTGCTCGCGCACCTCGCAAAACCGGTCTTCGTCCCTGTTGTTTCTGAGGTAGTCTCCGCAGAGATCGTCGTCAGGGCGTTCCTGCGCCATCAGCGCTGTTGCCATCGTGAGCATGGCCAGTGCGAAGAAAAACTGCTTAGAAATGCGTGATTCCATAAGAAATGTCCTAATAGTTTAGATCCGTATATCTTTGCACTGGGTTAGATGGCCAAACCATGCTGAGGGTTGGAATGATCGAATATCGATTTTTGGGGCCGGCTGAAGTGCGAGTGGATGGAGATGCGCCTCCGCCGGAATTGCGTTGGAGAAAAAACCTCGCGCTGGCAGCGTATTTGATATGCTCGGCTGGTCGCCCGAGTACGAGGGATCACCTCACCGGGCTGCTTTGGGCAGAAAAACCTGACCATTCGGCGCGGCATTCGTTGCGTGAAGCTCTGAGGTCCATACGGAAGAACGCCGGATCCGACAGTCTGGCGGTTGAGGGGGAGCAAATAACCCTCGATCTCAACCAGCTGTCGGTGGATCTGGGTCATTTCGACGAATTTGTATCGAGTGGGGACCTTCGATCCGCCTGGAATTCTGTGCGAGGCGAGTTCATGGAGGGGTTTGCCGTACCGGATAGCTCGGGCTTCGAGGATTGGCTCCTCTCCGAACGAATGGCGTGGGGGCGCAAAATGGCTGATGTTGCCACAGGGTTGAGCAACCAATTGCTGGACTCAGGCGACGATCCTGCAGCCCTGTTGGTTCTCGAAAAAGCCTGTTCCATTTTCCCGGATTCCGAACCACTGGGGCGACTGTTGATTCGAGCCCATTCGCTTGCTGGAGACAGGACCGGCGCTATAAAGGCCTTCGAAGTTCTGGAGTCCAGGTTGGATGCCCTTGGAATCACGCCCGCCACCGAGACCGTTCGCCTCGTTGACCTTGCTCGATCGGATAAAGACTGGGCGTCGGCCCCGGCGGATATGAAGCCCCGCGCATTATCGTCGGAACGCAGGTTACCGTTGACCGGTCGAGGGCTGCAGTTGGCGAGAGGATTGGAGCTCTGGTCCTCATGTCTCGAAAATTCGCGTTCTACGGTCATTGTAGTCGAGGGAGACCCCGGTTCGGGAAAGTCGAGGTTTTCGGAAGAGTTGATTGCGCGGACAAGATTGGATGGCGCGCAGGTCGCCAATGTGCGGGCGGTACTCGGCGACCAAACCGAACCGTTCAGCGGTCTTGTCGGAATCGCGAGCGGTGGACTGGGGAATTCCCTCGGAGTCCTCGGTACAGACCCTGAAGCCCTGGGGGTCATTGGAGCAAAGATCCCCGAGTGGCGTGACCGGTTCAGTCCCGGCAAGCCGACCCCGGGGGCGTTGTCCTTCGGCAATGCCGTGCTCGCGGTACTCCTTTCAATAACTGAGGAGAGTCCGGTGGCGATTCTCGTTGACGACGCCCACTTCGTGGATGCCGAGTCGCTAGAGGTACTGGCAGGTTTCGTGCGGAGTCTTGCAGAGCGGAGGTTTTTCCTCGTTCTGAACACCAACTGCGGCCAGTCGACTCCAGAGATTGATGAATTGCGGGCACGGATGGGTCGAGAAGTAACGGGTGGGGTTTTGAAACTGGCTCCACTCGATTTGGACGAAATAGCAGAGTTGGCTGGCAGGGTTCTTCCAGAATACGAACCTGCGGCGATTGAACGGGTTGCCCGCCGCCTTGTCGAAGACACCGCTGGCTTGCCGGTGCTGGTGGTTGAAATGCTTCATGCGGTGGCGCAGGGGCTGGAGCTGGAGCGGTTTGAAAACGCCTGGCCGTCCCCGCTACAAACTCTGGATCAGACGATGCCGGGAGATCTCCCCGATTCTGTGGTGGGTGCGATCCGGGTTGGGTTCAGGAAACTATCCGACGATGCCCAGGAAGTTGTTTCAGCTGCGGCAGTTATTTCGGGGCGAATCAGTCAGGCCCAGTTTGAAAAGGTGCTTGACCTGCCCAGGAAAGACCTCGAAAAAGCCCTGGATGAGACGGAGTGGCTCCGCTGGTTGGCTGCTGAACCACGCGGTTACTCGTTCGTTGCCAGAATTGTTCGAGAAGTAGTTTTGAAGGATCTGGTTAGCGTCGGCAAACGCCAACGAATTCAGAAGGCCGCGCGCTCCTGAAGATTCAACCCGCGGCGTTGTGTTTCAAATCCGACTCCGTCCACGCCGCTTGCCAGGTTTCGTGTTTTGCATAACCTTATGGCGGGGGTGTGAAAATGATTGTTTCCCGTACCAGGTTCGTCTTTTGACCAGCTTTTCTCGACAGTTCGCTGCTGTCGGCGCACCGGTTTTGTTGGTGTTGGTGGCATCGCTTCAAATGTTCAATAGTTCCCGGCACGGTTTGTCTCCATGGAAGGGTGGCGGTTTCGGGATGTTCTCGACCGTAGATGCACCGCCACTGCGCTCTATTCGTTTCCAACTGTTATCCGACATTGGTCCGGTGGAAGTGACCCCTCCGGAGTCGTTCCAAAAGCTCGTATTGCAAGCGACCAACTTTCCCACGGCGTCCAATATCGAAGGTCTCCTCGACGACGTGTCGCGGGTGGATTACTCTAGTCCCTATCCGATACCGGGAGTTTTGCCGGGCGATTCAGTCAGGACGACGGGCGTGGCCGTAGAGGTGGCACGAATGATCTTCGACCCCGACACCAGGGTGATCAGGATGGTGCAGCTCCGTTCAGACAGTGTCGAATATCCGGACGGTGCACGCTGGATTCACGCCGAGGAGGTTGAGAATTGACGAACTTCCGTGAGGCGTTTGGAGCAACATCGAGTTACATCGCCAGGATGAGTACGCTCGATATTGCGGCCCGGCTTACTCTGGTAATCCTGCTGCTCAAGAGCACGGGCGTCTGGTACGTGCAGATCCCGATGGTGCCGCTATGCGTCGCGGGGCTTGGTTTCTCAGCGGTCTATCGGAGGTGGGAGTACTGGGCCACCATCTCAGCAATTCTCGCGGTGGCTTACTTCAGGAACTGGTTTGCGATCGACAATCACGATTTCCTTCTGGGCTACTGGTGCCTCGCCCTTGCATTCTCAGTAGCCCGCGAAGACCCGGCTCAATGGCTTGCGAAAAACGCACGTCTGCTGGTGGGACTGAGTTTTCTGTTCGCGGTACTTTGGCGTGCCATGTCTCCCGACTTTCTTACAGGCGATTTTTTCCACTTTCTTTTCTTGACGAATACGAGGTTCACGTGGCTTGCCTCGGTAGTTGGAGGTCTAAGTGCGGAAGCGCTGGCGGGAAACCAGGCGGCGGTGGCGACATTGGTTTCTGACCCATCAACGATCGCGCCGCTCACCTCTTCTCCGACACTTCCGATTCTCGCAATTGTGGTCACATGGTGGGTGTTCCTACTTGAAGCTACGATCGCAATGGCTTTTCTCCTTCCACTTACCGGACAATGGAGCAAAACGCGTGACCTGGCCATGTTGGCATTCCTTTTCTCAACATACGCCGCGGCGTCCGTTGTGACCTTTGGTTGGATTCTCGCGGTTATGGGTTTTTCGCAAATGGACCCGAGAAGACAAGGATTTCGGATTGCCTACCTGGTGGCCTTCGTCTGGGTGTGGTTGGGGATCACTCCCTGGGGTAATCTTGTTGCTGTGTTTTCCTGAATTACTGTCACCCACCACCCCGTTACACGTTCATTGAGTAGGAGGCCTTCGATGGCAGAGCTGAAAACCAAACCCAACAACGCGAGTGTCGCAGATTTTTTGAAGGGCATCGAAGACGACCAAAAGCGGGCCGATTGCCGGGCAGTTTTGAAAATCATGAAGAAGGTTACGGGCAAGAAGGCCAAGATGTGGGGAGACAGCATAGTCGGGTTTGGGAGTTATAGCTACAAGTATGCAAGCGGTCGCGAAGGAGATTGGTTTGTGTGTGGTTTTGCTCCCCGCAAAAGAGACCTGACTCTCTACATTATGTCAGGTTTTTCGAGGTATGGTGCGTTGATGAAAAAACTTGGGAAACATAAGACCGGGAGTTCTTGCCTCTACATCAAGCGTCTTTCGGACGTGGACGAAGAAGTGTTAACCCGATTGATCGCCGAATCGGTGCAGTTTCTTTCGAAACCGAAATAGTCGGGCCGGTTTCTTAAATCGGCATGTTGTCGGGTGCCGGCTTGTGGCTGCCACTGACGGCGACGATCCCGTCGCAGGTAGCACAGACCTGTCCGTTTTGATCAATCAATTGAGCGGTGGAGAACACCAGGTTTCGCCCTACCCGAGTTGGCTTTCCGAGCACTTCAAATTTCTCGCCCACCACCGGACGGAGGAATTGGATACTGAGTTGCGCAACGCCGGCCCGTCGTCCGACGACGTGGAGGAACCCGGTCAGCCCGATCACCATATCGAACAGGCCAGCGATGACAGCCCCGTTCAGCGCGTCGGTGCCGAGACCACCGCGGTGGTATTCCTGGATCGGGTCCACGACGGCTCGGACCTCTCCGTCCCGGGTTAATTCAACACCGGCGCCAAGATGCTTCATTGCAGGATGGTCGTTCCAGAGAGTGAGGAGTCGGTCCCGTTCCTCCTCGGTCAGATCCGCTTTTTTTGGGCTCATTTCCATGTTCATAGTCTAATCGGGAGGAGGCCCTTGTTCCATTCTCGCCCACGGTGCCGAATTTTGGTTAAGTTGCAAGCCCATGAAAGTCACTAACCTCTACGACCTGCTGGCACCGGCCTACGGGAAGTTCGTGCCTCCGCTGACCGCCCTGACGGTGAAAAGAGCCGTAAAAAGGGTTGCAGCTGGTAAGCCCAGAAACATCGTGGAGCTGGGGGTCGGAACGGGTCGAACGTTTCCTGAACTGAAGAAGCATTGCAGTTCCTGCGTTACGGCCGTCGATATTTCAGGGAAAATGCTGGTTCAGGCGCGAAAAGAGGCCCGTTTATCCGGGTCCCAGGCGGCCATGGTGAAGGCTGACGTTCTGCGGCTCCCTTTCGCGGACGGGGTTTTTGAAGCTGCACTCAGCACGTTTCTGGTCAATTTGATTCCAAATAAGACGGTGCCGCTCGCGCTATCTGAAATGGTGAGAGTTGTGGCGCCGGGCGGGCGATTCGTAATCGGACACCTCGACGTAGAGTCGTCAATTCTGCGGTCACTCTGGCATCTTGCCGACGATGTAATTCCTGAAACTGTGGGAATAATGCGCCCGATAGAGATGAACGATTTTTACGAAGATGCCGGAATGCGCATTATCCGGGAAGAAAAAATCCACGAAGGGCTCGGCACTCGCGTCACCACTCTAATGAAAGTTAGAGGATAGTCGGCGAAGTTTGTAATCTCCTCTTAACATCCAGCCAGCGCCTCCGTCTACCGGATGTGGACATATTTTTGGAGGTATCAATGAGGATGACGAAATTTTGGGCTCTCGGTGTTGCAGTAATCGCTGTCGGAGCCTGCGAGTCCGGAACTCTCGATCCCATCGAAGAGGAAAGCCTGGCGCTGTCCCTTGCGGGCGATGGCGTCGAAGTTATGGAAGGCCATCAAGCCAGACCCGGTAACTGGGTCCGTCGCTTGATCAGGGGGATCAACCAGGAGGGAAGTGAAGAAGCTCTGGCCCTTTTGGAAGAGGCACGAGATCTTCGCGGTGAGGCCAGAGAGGCGCGAGTGGCCGGAGACACCACCCTGTTTTTGGCTCTAATGGAAGAATCTCGGATGAAGCTTTTTGAAGCGGTTGTCCTGACCTTCCCCGACGCGGCCGAACGAACAGGAAGCGCGGTGGACGAGGCGATAAATCGGATTACCGAAAGGTTGGGAGATCGGGATGCACCCAGAATTCGGGCAGTTTTAGAAGAAGCAACACAACTGCGCGAACAGGCCGATGCCGCACTTGAAGCAGGTGACGATTTGACCGCACTGGATCTCAACTTCCAGGCAAGTCGGCTGCTAACCAGAATGGTCCATTTCATCAGGGATGGTCATCGACGAGGTGATCGTCAACCGGGATCAGGGCCTCCGGGTGAACTATCCGAGCATGTTTCGGAGATGGAGTTCTAAATCAGATTCCGACATGTCACTATCGGGGTCCCGTCCAGGTGGCGGGACCCTGTTTTTTTAGGGAGGAGAGAGCCGGGGGGCGGGGAGCGGGTTGAGCCCTGCGAATTGGTTTCGTGCTTACGTAGGGGACGGAAAATCCACATTTCTTTGTTAACGTTTCTTCAGATTCAATTCATTTGACAACTCGGTTTTGCGGGATCATGTTAAATCCACCCCCCACAGGAGGTGGATTTTGCAAGTTTATACAGGAGATCGGATCCGCAATGTCGCAGTTGTAGGACACGGATCCAGCGGAAAAACCAGCCTGGTTGATGCTCTCGCATTTGTCTCAGGCTCCAGCAAACGTCACGGGTCGGTTGACGACGGTACCTCCCTCACCGACTACGCCCACGAAGAAATCGAACGACAATACTCCATCAATCTTTCTCTCGCTCACGCCGAGTGGCTGAAAACCAAAATCAACCTGATCGACTGTCCGGGTTATTTGGATTTTGTAGGCGACGCGATTGCGGGGGTGCACACCGCCGACGCCGCTCTTCTCGTGCTCAGCGGTACTTCGGGAGTAGAGGTCGGTACTGAACGAATGTGGGAATACGCCACTGAAAGAGGCATCCCAAGGATGTTCTTTGTTTCCCTTATGGACAAAGACCACGCCGATTTCGAATCAGTCTTCAAGGACATCAAAGAACACATGACTGATAAGGTTGTTCCGATTGAAATTCCGGTCGGCGAAGGCCCTGACTTTCACGGGATCATCAATCTGTTTTCCAAAAAGTGCCACATGTACAAAAAGGGCACCAAATCGGGGGACTACGAAGAAACTGAAATACCCGATGAGTACATGGCGCGCTTCAAGAAGTATTCAGAGGAGTTGATAGAAAGCATTGCCTCCACCGACGACGACCTTCTTGAACGTTATCTAAACGGCGATGAAATCAGTCGCGAAGAGGCGATTGAAGCCATGAAGCACGGCATGGAAAAGGGTGAGCTGTTCCCTTTGCTCTGTGGTTCCGGAGTGTTGACGTACGGTACGAGAGCGCTGTTGTCAAAACTGGTCGAACTGGTACCGGCTCCAACCGAGCGTCCTCCTCTGATTGGGAAATTGTTTTCCAATGACGAGGAGGTTGAGGTTAGTGCAGACGACAAAGGACCTTTCGTCGCTCATATTTTCAAAACGGTTTCAGAGGCCCATGTCGGAGAGGTTTCGCTGTTCCGCGTCCGTTCCGGTATGGTGACCAACGGGTCCGAAGTTGTCAACGCCGTTACGCGTTCGACTGAAAAGTTGAACCACCTCAGCGTTGCTCAGGGCAAGGAGAAGTTCGAAATCAATGAACTGCATGCCGGTGATATTGGTGCGGTTGCCAAGTTGCACAACACGCACACAAACAATTTCCTGGCGAGTCCTAACAAGCCCATTACTCTCGAATCGATTCCGTTTCCTGAACCGCTGATTACACTGAGAATCGATGTAAAAGAACGCAGCGAGCAGGACAAATTGTCACAGGGTCTGGTCAAGTTGCACGAAGAAGATCCGACCTTCCACTACGAATACGATTCCGTTCTGGCGCAAACCCTCATTCGAGGCCGAGGCGAAAGACACCTGGAAATAATAGTCTCCAGGCTTCAGCGGAAGTTCTCGGTGCATGCGGAGTTGAGCAAACCCAGGTCACCATACAAAGAAACGTTTAGAGGGAAGGCAGAGGGTCAGGGTAAGCACAAAAAACAATCTGGTGGTCGTGGCCAGTTCGGTGACTGCCGCATTCGAATATTGCCGCAACCAGAAGGAGCCGGCTACGCATTCGAAAGCAAGATCGTTGGAGGTGCTATTCCCAGTAAGTTCATTCCTGCGGTGGACAAGGGAGTTCAGGAGGCCGCCGCTCGCGGCGTGTTGGCCGGGTATCCCGTGGTCGATTTCAAAGTCGAATGCTACGACGGGAGCTATCACGATGTTGATAGCAATGAGATGTCGTTTAAGATGGCCGGTGTCTCGGCCTTCAAGAACGTTGCGGCGAACTGCAAGCCGGTACTGATGGAGCCGGTCCATCAAATCGACGTCTGGACCCCGGATGAAAACCTGGGCGACATCATGGGTGACCTTTCCGCACGGCGAGGCCAGATCTTGGGTTCGGAGCAGGACGGCCGCCTGATGAAGGTTAAAGCAATGGTGCCGGAAGCGGAGATGTACAAGTACTCGACGCAACTGCATTCCATGACCCACGGCAGAGGAACGTTCCACGCCGAGTTTGCCAGTTACCAACAGGTGCCATCGGAGGTCGCCCAAAAGGTAATTGAAGAACATAAGGCGGAGCGGGAGAAGTAGAACGGTCTGGAGGGGTTGTGTGGGGCCAGGCTAAAAGGCCTCCTAACCCCCTCGAGGCGTTTCCTCAGCCGCTACGTTTTGTCCCAATCTGAGCGTTGCGCCCATGGAAGTTGAAACAATCCGTTCATCTTCGGCATTTGTTGGGCCGGAGTGGATCCTAGTCCTGGTTTTCTTGACCGCCATTCCGGCTCTTATCGTAGCCGTTGTGAGGTACGAAAAAAAGCGCACGGCCGAGTTGAAGCTCTTTGCCCGCAGGATTGGGATGGAGTTTCTTGAGAAAGATCCCCGAATTAAATCTGCACCCTTCCAGAGTTTTCCTCTTTTTCAGAAAGGTCGCTCGAAAAAAAGCGGCAACGTGATGGTCGAAGAAAAAGGACCTTCGGAGACCCTGATCTTCGAATACCGGTACAGGACGGGAGGAGGAAAGAACAGTAGCACCCACACCCAAACTATCGTGGCGTTTAAGAAGAACACGGCTGACCTTCCGGCGTTTGCAATGGGGCCAGAGTATTTTGTGCACAGGATCGGGGAAAAATTTGGAATGCAGGACATCGATTTTTCCGGGGAGCCGGTTTTTTCCGAAACCTATCTACTGCAAGGTGAGGACGAACCGGCGGTGCGCCGGTTGTTTGAAGGCAAACTGGCGAGGTTTTTCGCTCGGCATCCGAAGTGGAATGTCGAAGGTGGAGGCGATTGGTTGTTGGTTTATAAGGGTGGAAAGAGGCCCAAAGTCGACGAAATACCAACAATGATCAAAGAGTCGATTGAATTAGCTCGCCAATTTGACATGGTCTAGGTTGTTGGTGACGCGTCGGCGGACCAGACCAGAGACATCTCAAAAGATTTGATTTGCCCGGGCCCGTGAATTAACGATTGCATAAACATGCCATAGTGTGCATATTCATGCTTCTGTGGAATGAGAAAATGCATACATATTCTGAAAAATCGCGTAGACACCGACTGATTCTTGACGCCATATCGGAGAACCAAATCTCCAACCAGGAGCAATTGGTAGAGTGTCTCAAATCAAATAACATCAGTGTCACACAACCGACCCTGAGTCGGGATCTCAGGGAATTGAGGATCGTGCGGGTTCCTAACGGCAACTCCTATTGCTACCAACCCCCGACCAAGGACACCGGTATATCACCTGTCGCCGGGCTTCCGGAGAAACTACGGGAGATAGCGTCCCTGGTTGTAGCGGCAATAAAATCGAGCGACACTGTTGTTGCGTTGACCACACTCCCGGGCCGTGCTCAGGGCCTTGCGCAGTTCCTTGATAGCTGCAATCTCCCTGAGATCATGGCTACGGTTGCCGGCGACGACACAGTGGTCGTCTTCCCCACCAATTCCAAGCAAACCGAACGATTGAGGCGAAGGTTGGTTTCGTTGCTCGACCTTCAATAACCCTCAATTCTTAACAGGCAAAATCATGAAAAAGTATGTACTTGCATACTCCGGCGGGCTCGATACCTCGGTTATGCTCAAATGGCTGCAACTGGAACATCACGTCCAGGTTGTGACCGTCACAGCCAACCTCGGGCAACAAAAAGAATTGGACGGCGTGGGTACGAAGGCGCTGGTGTGTGGCGCGAAAAACGCCTATGTCGAAGATTTGCGTCGCGATTTCGTCGAACGCTTCGTTTGGCCGACCTTCAAAGCGGGGGCACTCTACCAGGGCGTCTATCCGATGGCTACGGCGATCGGGCGGCCGCTAATAGCTGAAAAGCTGGTTGAGATAGCCCGGTCCGAAAACGCCGACGCAATCGTTCATGGCTGCACCGGAAAAGGGAATGATCAGGTTCGGTTCGAAGTGGCGATTGGCGCTCTGGCGCCCGAGCTTGAGTGCATTGCGCCCCTGCGCACCTGGGACCTGAAAACGAGAGAGCAAGAAATCGCCTGGGCTTCCGAGCATGGAATACCGGTTGCGGCGAGCAGAAAATCACCTTACTCCATTGACGAAAACCTGTGGGGGGTATCGGTCGAGTGCGGAGTGCTTGAAGACCCCTGGGCGGAGCCACCCTCAGATTGCTGGCAGATCACTACGGACCCCTGTCTTGCGCCGGACAAATCGGAAACCCTAACTATCGACTTCGAAGAGGGAATACCCAGGGCTATCGATGGGCAAAACATGAGCGGTGTCGAGTTGATCGAATCCCTCAACCTCATTGCCGGGAGTCACGGCGTAGGCCGAATCGACATGGTAGAAGATCGGGTTGTCGGGATCAAATCAAGAGAAGTGTACGAAGCGCCCGCCGCTACGGTTTTGGCTGAAGCTAGAAACGCCCTGGAGCAGTTGACGTTGGACAGAGAAACTCGTCGCGTAAAGTTGTTGATGGGGCAGGAGCTGGCGCGTTTGGCCTATGACGGGTTCTGGTTCAGTCCTCTTCGGGAATCAATTAGCTCGTTCGTTGATCAGGCCAGCAACGTTGTGACCGGTCAGGTACGGGTAAGTCTCTATCGTGGTACTTGCACCGTACTGGGTCGGCAGGCGCCCCGGAGCTTGTACCAGGGTGCTCTTGCCACGTACGGTGAAGGGGATGCTTTCAGCCACGATTCAGCCCGCGGCTTCATCGATATCTTTGGCCAGAGTACTCGGATCAGCTCTTCTGTAGCTCGATCAGCGAATCCCGACCCGTCGGCGATCCCAGGAAAGCCCGGGGCTCTGGTATGACAGATCTCTGGGGTGGTAGGTTCACAGAAGGAATGGACGAAACCCTCCGGCGGTTTTCTTCGTCGCTTCATGTCGACTGCCGACTGGCTAAAGAGGATCTAATCGGGTCGCGTGCGCATGCCCGTGCTCTAATGGGAGCGGGGATTCTCGATCAGGATTCGTTTGCCGCAATTGACGACGCGATCTCCACCATAATCGAACAGGTTGACGATGGCTCATTCCCGTACGGTGTCGCCTGGGAAGAAATCCCCGAAGACATTCACTCGGCGGTTGAAGCTCGCCTGGTTGAATTGTGCGGGGAAACGGGCCGTCGTTTGCACGCCGGGAGGTCGAGGAACGATCAGGTTGTCACCGACGTTATGCTCTGGCTAAAAACCGCTTCAGTGGAGTTGGAAGCTGCGGTGCGGTCTGTTCAGGAGGCACTCGTCTCGAAAGCGGAAGAGTATCAATCGTTGGTCATTCCGGCGTACACCCACTTGCAGCGCGCACAGCCTGTTTTACTGGCACACCATCTGCTTGCTCATTATGAAGCACTCAAACGCGATGTTACCCGATTGGTGGATGCGCGAAACCGAGCTGACCGGTGCCCTCTGGGCGCGGCGGCTCTGGCCGGTTCAAGTATTCCCCTCGATCGCGAAGCAACTGCTCGACAGTTGGTGTTTTCTCGGGTTGCGATCAACTCCATGGACGCTGTGGCCGACAGAGATTGGGCTATCGAATTTGTGGGATGCTGTGCTCTGATAATGACGCATCTATCCCGGCTTGCCGAGGAATTGGTTCTCTGGTCCAGTCAGGAGTTCGGACTTGCGAAAATCGCCGACCGCTGGACGACTGGTTCTTCCGCGATGCCGCATAAAAGAAATCCCGACGTGGCCGAGCTGGTCCGCGGGAAAGCATCGCGGGTGCATAGTGGCCTGCAGACTCTGCACTCGCTTCTGAAGGGATTGCCGCTCACCTACAACAGAGACCTTCAAGAGGACAAAGAGGTTCTATTTGACGCAACTGACACTACCACCGACTGCGCACGGGTTCTGGCTTCAGCTCTAGAACAAACCGCCTTCTTCGAACTGAGGTCTGTGGGGCCGGATTTCTCTTCGGCAATGGACCTTGCCGAAGAGTTGGTGCGACGAGGTGTGCCGTTCAGGCGTGCACATGAGTCGATAGGCAACCTGGTGCGGAACTGTGAAAACTCTTGTCGGGGCCTACCTGATGTTACAGACGAAGAGTTGATCGAATTCGGACTTGAAGGAATTGACCGGGCATTGCTCACGCCGATTGGATCAATTCGCGCCAAAAAGACGTTGGGGTCCACGGCGCCGGATCAGGTCGCTAGCCAATTGGCGGCTGCCCGTTTGGAAATCTCTGAGTAAATTCAATGTGCTTAGGGATAAAGACACATTGTAAACAAGGTAGTGACCTCAAATGACAACTAACCAGACTCTTACCAGCGAAGAGACCGAACGCCACATCGGCGTCGTCGACGAATACAGCGCCCACAATTACCATCCCCTGCCCATTGTCATTAACAGGGGAGAAGGTGCATGGGTTTGGGACGTGGACGGGAAGAAATATCTCGATTGCCTGGCTGCGTATTCTGCGGTGAATCAGGGCCATCTCCATCCCAGGATTGCGGACGCTGCCCGCAAACAACTTGAGACCCTCACGTTGACGTCCAGAGCCTTCCACAACGACCAGATGGGGCCTTTCGTAAAAGAGCTTTGCGAGCTTACTGGTTACCAGAAAGCCCTTCCGATGAACACCGGTGCTGAAGCGGTTGAGACCGCGATCAAAGCGGTGCGCCGGTGGGGTTATCGCATCAAAGGGATTCCGTCGGACCAGGCCGAGATCATCGTCTGTTCTAACAACTTCCATGGACGCACCACGACGATCGTTTCCTTTTCAAGTGATCCGGGTAGCTCGGCGGATTTCGGACCTGCCACTCCGGGGTTTGTGGTCGTCCCTTACGGTGATGCTGCGGCCCTTGAGGCAGCGATTACTCCCAATACGGCAGGGTTCCTGGTCGAGCCGATTCAGGGTGAAGGTGGTGTCATTATTCCGACCGATGGCTACCTGGCGGCCGCATCGGAGATTTGTAAAAAGAACAACGTCCTTCTTGTAGCTGACGAGATTCAGACAGGCCTTGGTCGGACCGGGAAAATGTTTTGCTTCGAATGGGACAACATTCGCCCGGATGTTTTGATTGTCGGGAAGGCCCTCGCCGGCGGTTTCTACCCGGTGTCAGCAATGCTTTCGGACAACGAGGTGATGGGTGTGTTTGCGCCCGGGGATCACGGGTCCACCTTTGGAGGTAATCCGCTCGGTGCCGCGATTGCTCGCGAGGCTCTGAAAGTGATCGTGGATGAAGGTCTTCCACAGCGTGCCAACGAACTCGGTTCCTGGTTTGTTTCGGAAGTGCAGGCGATGAACGCTGATTGCGTCGCTGAGGTCAGGGGCAGAGGTCTCATGATCGGGATCGAAATCTCGACTGAAGCGGGTGTTGCGCGTCCGTACTGCGAAGCCTTGATGGAGCGGGGCATCCTTGCCAAAGAGACGCACGAACAGGTAATTCGCATTGCACCGCCGCTGGTGATTTCTAAAGAAGATCTCCAATGGGTGCTCGGCGAGCTGCGCGAAGTACTGGCAATGAGCTTCTAGCAGGATCTAAGTAGCGCTGGGGATCGTCCAATCTTGAGGCGATCCCCAGGCGGCTGTCTTCTCGACATCCCTCAGGAAATTGGCAACGTCATCCGGAATGTTTTCCGCGTGGGCGCCAACCTTTAAGCTGGAAATCGGGTTCCGCAAATCCGGCAGGATGACCCCGGGATTCATTATGTTTTCCGGGTCAAAGGCGTTTTTGATCTGCTTGAAAAAAGAGGTTACGCCCCTCCCGAAAACTGCATCCAACGTTCCTGCTCGCAACCTCCCGTCGCCATGCTCCCCGCAAGTGGTGCCGCCAAGTCTTGCGATGATTTCGGTCGCATCCATCAAGAGTTCTCCCAACCGCCGCTCGAGTTGAGGATCCGTCGTATCGACCAGCGCGTTGACGTGGAGATGGCCGTCACCCGCGTGCCCGAACGCTACGATTTCGACCGAGGCTTTGTGCGCAGCCGTTTTGATCGCCTCCAGGTATTCAGAAAGCAATTCCACGGGAACGCACCCGTCTTCAATGATTTGGAGAGATCGTCGGTGCTCCGGAAGCCTGGCCAGCGCAGGAGAAGCAGCGTGTCTGATCTCCCAAAGTTTTTCCGCCTCTTGCGGCGTTACCGCGGTGAATACCTTTGACGCCAATCCGGACAGGTCGAACTGCGTAATCTCGATTTCTGTTTTCAGGTCATCGACTGAGTTGCGCTCGATGTCCACGATCAAAACGGCTTCGGCGGTACCAATGTCCAGTCTGGTGTTTTCGTTAGCCAGTTTCAGGAACGTCGAATCCAGTAGCTCGATGGCCGACGGGTTGTGCAGCTTTATGGCCAATATGGACTCACTTAAGCAGCGTGTATCCGGAATCACCACCAGCATTGTTCCTTTGTGGGTGGGTATCGGATCAAGCCTTAGTTCGACGGCCGTGATAAACCCGAGAGTACCTTCAGATCCGATTATCAGGTCGAGAACATCTCCTGTATCCAAAAAGTGATTTAAAGCGTAGCCGCTTGAATTCTTGGAAGTCCTGGGGAAGGCAGTGCGAATGGACTCCTCGGCGGCCACGATTCCAGGAAGAACACGCGATTCGAATCGTTTTGTCGCCTCCGATGTTAGGCGGTGATCTCCTCGGCGGAGCCACTCGACCTCGCCGTCCGGAGTGACGAGTTCGACACCGTCGACCCAATCACGAATACTGCCGTATCGCACGGTTCGTGGTCCAGCAGCGTTTGCGGCCACCATGCCACCGACTGTACAAAAGGCCCTGCTGGATGGATCGGGTGGGAGGCGGAGGTGGCGGGATGAGGCGAGTTCATCCACGGCTGCCCACGTGCAGGCAGCACCGCTCAAAATATGGGACTCATCGGTGAACTCTAAGGGAGTGCCGAACGCTCGCGTATCCACCACGATGCCGGCACCAACATTGCCCCCGGGCATTCCGCTTCCCGCTCCCCGGGCTATTAAGCTGCTCTTCTTATCCCTGGCGAATTTTACAAGCGCGACCAGGTCGTCTATATCTTTAGGAACCGCCACTGCAGAGGGTCGAATCCGGTAAGGTCCGGCTCCTTCGCTGTACGCGCACCGAGTTTTGAAATCGTCGGTCCAAATGCCGTTTAGGTCGGGAGAGGTTGCGGTCATGGCCAGCTTTGGTTGAATGGATCCGGTGATATAGCTTGAACAGTCAAATGTTGTGTCAATTCAATTTACCAGTTGTCCGGCGAACTCAAAGCGAATGAGCGCAAACTCAGTCCCAGGTAACGGTGAAATCACTCCAGGCTCCAGGGCCGCGTGGGAGTGGTGCGCTCAGATTTTGCCGAAGGTTTCCAGGACGTTTGCGCTTACCATCCGACTCCTCCCATCGAGATTGCAACACCCTGTAACTGTTTCTTACCTGCTGTGCCGGATAGCCGATACGATTGAAGATGAATCGTCGGCTGACGTTTCAGTCGCCGACAAGACCAGGTTGCTGGGTGCCTTCGCGTCCAGTCTGGAGACGCCGGATGCCCAATTTTCAGCCGATCTGAAATCCTTTGTGGGAGAGGCGGATTCTCATGATGCCCGGCTTGCCCGCCGCGCTGATCTGGTGATCGGAGAGTTTTTTGAATTCGACGAGACGACCCGTCAGGCGATCAGGCCGTGGGTGCAGGAAATGTGCGAGGGCATGGGGCAATATGTGCAGCGCGGGATCGGTGAACTTACCCCAGACGGGGTGATCAAGAATCTTGAGGACCTGGAACGTTACTGCTATTACGTTGCGGGTACCGTCGGGAATCTTCTTACAGCGTTGTTTTTTGAAGACACCTCTTCAAGAGGAGGTGGCTCCGATGCGCGCCGGCTGGGCGAGAACTTCGGTCTAGGGCTACAACTCACAAACATCGTCGCGGATGCGCCGATGGATTGGCCCGAAGGCCGCTGTTATATCCCGCGGGAATTATGCGAAAAGGTCGGGATCAAAGTCGATGAGTTGTTTGATCAAGAAAACCACGATCGGGCGCGGGCTGTCCTATCGCAACTCGCGGACCGGGCGCGCCATCACCTGGGCGACGCTCTGAAGTATTTCATGCTATTACCGCGCCACCGCTTCAGGGAAAGGCTTTTCTGTCTTACCCCGCTTTTTCTGGCACTGAAGACGCTGAATGTGGTAGGAGACGACCCGGAGTTTCCCACGGCTGGCAACCGACCGAAAATCACCCGCAGGGACGTGTACCGGACGCTTGCGGTCGCAGCCTTTATCGCACCAAGCAACAAACTTGCTTCCATGTATTTCAAGCGCCTTTCACGAACTGTTGTAAATCACTAACCTGATCTTTTTTTCATGCTTCCTAATAAGAGGAGTTCAATATGGAATCGATTGCTTCATTAGTGTTTGCTTTTGCAGCTGGGGCTGGAGTTATGTGGTGGGTGAACCGCCCGGCCAAGCGCCAATTCATGATGATGATGGAAGCGATCGATACGGGCAAAGAGCGAGATAAGGACTGGAAATTCGTGCGAGATGACTCGGGGAATCCGACGGGTTTCCGTCTCATATATGGCGCCTCTTCTCCGACGGACAAGGCGGGGAGTATTTAAAAAGTCGGTAGGTGGGGAAGTGGGGAAGAATGGCCGGTTCGATACCTGGAGCTGACCCGCGTTGAAATCGGCGGGCGTTGCAAGGGATTGGTGATGATCCAGCGCTGACAACGGTTTATCCTCTTTTCGTTGCTGCTGTAAGCATCCACCTCCTAGAGGTTGAAGTGTTGACTGGTGATAATACTGCTGATATACTCATCTCTATGAGTAAGCGTTTGCAAGTGCTTTTCGACGAAGGTGAATTCGAAGAGATAAAAGGGGTTGCGGCACGTCATCAAATGACGGTAGCCGATTGGGTTCGTGGGGCTCTTCGCGAGGCGCGCCAGGCGGAGCCCAGGTTCAGCGACACTCGAAAATTGACTGCTGTGCGAGAGGCAACACGCTTTGAATATCCTGTTGCCGATATTGATCAGATGCTTTCCGAGACCGAATCCGGTTATCAGGAATGATATTTGTCGATACCAACATTCCAATGTATTTGATCGGTTCTGAGCACCCGAACAAACTCGGAGCTCAACAACTATTAGAAACCGCGATCGCCCGCGGCCATCGATTGGTTTGTGATGCGGAGGTTTTGCAGGAGATTATTCACCGGTACGTGAGCATCAGGAGGTTGGATGCGATTCAGTCGGCTTTCGATCTTCTTAAGGGGGTTATTGACGAAACTTTTTCGATAGAATCCAAAGACGTCGAACAGGCCAGTCAGGTTCTCCTGGCTTACGATGGTTTGTCCTCTCGAGATGCGCTACACGTTGCGATTATGAAACGCCACGGGGTCGATAGAATAATGAGTTTCGATTCTGGTTTTGATCGCGTTCCGGGGATTGAGCGACTGAGCTAGAGGCAGGAAGTGGAGGGCCAGTTGCCTGACCCTCCGATCCTCAAACCTAAGGAACCAGTTCCTGCCGTTCCTTTAGAATGAAAAGTCCTTCTCTCCGTCCGGTAGCCAGAATTACTCCGCTATCGAAATAGGGATAATTGCTCCAGTTTCCGTGAAAACCCGGGACGTCTTCACCGGAAGGGAACGTGTCGAAGTACCCGATCTCCACCGGATTGGTTGGATCGCTGATGTCGACCACGCGAAGTCCGGCCGTGTTGTTCGACTGATACATCCGATCGCCTCTGATGTAGAGGTTGTGGTCAGTCGAAGATGTTGTAGCGAAGTACTCCTTGACGAGAATGGGGTCGTCGAGATCCGTAATATCCCAAACGATAGTTCTGGTGTTTTCAACCTGCCCGGCTACTTCGTCTAACTCATCGTCGGAGAAGAAATAGCGGTGGTCGTCGGTGATCCAACCCTGGTGGGCATAACCAACGTTCGGATATGATGCCCGAGATACTGCTACCGGTGCGTCTTTGGTTGTGACATCGGCGATACTCAGAGCGGTCTCGTTCAGCCCAAAGCAGATTTCCCTGCCATGATAGTCTTCATCCGGTCCTTCGTAAACGATGCATTGAGCGTCGTGGCTGTAACCCGTGCTTCGTCGCCCGGTTTCTTCGTCGGCAAAGCAACCGGCAAAAGTCGGACTCTGCGGCTCGCGAATATCGACGATGTGGAGTCCTCCGCCGCAGGTCTCTCCGCCGCCACGCGCGCCAACAATGTATGCAAACCCGGTGCGTTCGTTGATCACAACGTTGTGACTGCTGGCGATGAGGTCATAGAGAGCGTCGGCTTCGAACTCCTCTGGTTCGCCGCTGACATCCCTGAGACGAGTGAGGTCGAAGACCTGCATGCCATGCTGTCCGGCGCCATCAGCTACGATAAAGGCGTGATTGCGATAGACCTTGATGTCCCGCCACACCGCACCGTTAGAACCTGCGGTCATGGGCAGGTTGCCGAGGTATGTGGGATGGGAGGCGTCGGTTACGTCGACAAACGAGGCACGATCGTGCATTCCTACCAGCGCGTAGTCGCGTCCGGTGGTCGAATCCGTCCAACCCCAGACGTCATTGAGTTTTACACCGCGGGTGCCGCCCATTTCAGAAACGGGCAAGAGCGAAATCATGTCGACCCGATTGCAACCGAAGTCGGCAGCCATCTCAGACTCGCAATTAACCTGGCTGCCTGCAACACCGGGTAAAGCCTCGAGTTCGCTGGCCAACCGATTGGCAAGATGCCACTGTCCGTTGTCTCCAGTTTCGTATATCGCGGCACTCCCGCCACCGTAATCGTCACCGGGTGACGTGACAGCAACCAGCCCTCCAAGGGCCGCTAATCGGCTGCCGAAACGATCCCCGTTACCCATGTCCTCAAGAGAAACCTTATCAGCGGCTCCCCAATCGCCCTGTTCGGTCCACGCGAATCGGTAAACCCGTCCCTGGCGACCCGCGGCCCCCGATGCACCGACCCAGAGGTCCCTGTCAGTTACGGTTACTGCGGAGCCGAAGTTGGCTCGCGGAGATTGGTCGAACGGGTTCAACCGGCTGGTGTTGTTCCATTGTCCAGTGTCACCGTCGCGAACGAAAACGAATGCAGCCCCGGTGCCGGAATTGAATCCGGGTGCGCCGATGGCAGCATGTTCGCCGGAAAGGACCATGGCCGCTCCGAAAGCGGCGTTTTCTGACAGCCCGTCAGCCTGTATCCGCTGGGCGGAAGTCCACAGTCCGGTCTCCGAGTTCAATTCGTATCGATAGACCGCTCCACTCCTGTCTCCTTCGCCGGGCGCTGTGATCATTGCGTGCTCCCCATCGACAACCACCACCGAACCGAATTGATCACGTCCACTCCCGTTGGCAACGACCAATTTTTGGGCCTGTCTCCAACCGTTCTCAGTCTTTCGGAAAACGTATGCTGCGCCCTGTCCCTCATTCTGGCTGGAAGCCCCCACGAACGCATAGCCTCCGTTGAGGGCGACGCTTGTTCCGAAGTTGTCTCCGTCCTCAGCATCGTTTCCCGACAGAACCGCGACCTGGCTCCAATCGGCGTTGCCCACCTTTTCAAAGAAAAAGACTTGGCCACCTTCGGTGAGTGAGCTTACAACGAGGTCAGTGCCAGTGACGGCGAGTTGGAAACCAAACCCGTTGGCGGGCTCGGCGTTTTCAGGCATGATCGAGTGTGACTCAACCCACGTTGAGCCACTTTTTTCGAATACGTGGACGAGGCCCGACGAATAATATGTTTCGGGTTCTCCAACGTATACGGCACCCTCGGTCACCGCGACGCTTCGTCCGAACCCGATTTGAGACGCATCGGGGTCGGCTGTGAAGTAGCTCTGAGCAGAGGCCGGAGCTGCGATCGTTAGGGCGGCCAGAGCAAGCGTGGCCTTGCAAAACAATTTCCTCATTGAGAATTCCCCTGGTAGGCGGTGGTTTTCTGAGACCCTCAAACTCATAAACGCGGAGCGAGCCCACAAGGGATACACCGTGGGGCCGCGAGGGATCGCCGCAAAAGGGTTTTGGTTCACCGGTCAGGACTTGGTCCGGGACCCCCATAGCATGCGATGGAATCCCGCGGTTAGGTCCGGGGCCCTATGCCACGGAATTGTGAGGCCAGCCGACCGAATAGGGTGGGAAAGCAGCTGCCCAAGGCGGGTTTCGTGGACGAATCGGCCGCCTGGGACCAGAACGCGGGAAATTTCTTTGAGCGCCGTAGCGGCGTTTGCAATGTGGTAACACGTCCCGAAATCGATGACCAGATCAAAACACTCGTCTTCAAATGGGAGGCTTCGGACATCGGCGGTTCTTACAGTAGCCGCAAAACGGTCCGTCGAGATTCTCTGTTTCGCTTCCGCTATGAAACCCTGGTTTATGTCGATCCCAACGAGGGCGTTCGGTTTGCATAACCGCGCGAGCGGTGGGAGGGCCACGCCACGGCCGCACCCAACCTCCAGAATTCTGATTCCCGGCGGGATTTTCATCAGTCCGACGACAAGTGGGATTTCGATTAGCTCCTGGGTGAGGTTTCTCCGGCCGATGTTCGGGAACTCCTCATAGTCGTGGATTTGGGTAGACATTGTCGCCTTGCACCTCGTTTAGTTCGGGTGGAAGGTGCGGGAGGTCCGTCAAGAGTTCGTCAAGGCCTTTCGGGGAACTTTATTACATTCACTAATGTAGTAAAAATCATTAATAAAAGAGGCGGATGGTTAATGAAGGGCGAAAAACTGGGCGAATTTGAAGAATTGGTGCTGCTTGCAGTCCGGAAGGGTGCTGAAGAAGCGAACGGGATCGTTATCCAACGAATCCTGGGAGAAGAGGCTGAAAGGTCGGTAAGCCTGGGTGCGATATACGCGGCTCTGGACCGGCTCGCACGCAAGCGCTACGTGGAGTCATGGCTTGGAGAACCTACCGCTATTAGAGGGGGGAAAAGGAAGAGACACTATCAGGTGACCCAGCCAGGGGTGGATGCCCTGCGGGCTACCAGGGCTGTGCGTGACAAACTCTGGGCAGCGGTTCAATGAATCAAGGCGGGAAACGGCCCTTCGGGTTTTTCCTGTTGCGGCGGGTGGTTCTAGACCAGGATGAACTGGTCGAACTGGAGGGGGATTTCACCGAATATTTTGCCATTCGTAGAAAGGAGCATGGTGTTTTGTCTGCTTACCTCCGCTTATGGACCGAGCTGCTAGCCCTGATGTTCTGGCGGACCCTGACTTTCATACGAAACGGGCAAGGAAGCGCTTCTATGAGTTTGAAGACGAAAAAAAGGGGCGCAGGCAATGCCCTCGGCGAATTTGTGTCGGACGTGAGATTTGGGATTAGAACACTGGTTCACGCACCCGGCCTCACGATCGTTTCGCTCGTGATTCTAGCCGTAGCCATTGGTGGAAACACCGCCATATTCTCAGTGATCAATTCGGTTTTTCTTGAGAAACCGCCGCACGTTGGAACCCCATCGGAATTGGTGGTGATGAACAGAGTGTTCCCCGATAGGGTGCGGCCGAGTTTCGGGTACCCCGATTATCAATACTATCGCGATGAAGCCGATTTCTTGGATGGTCTTCTCGCCTACGATGGTGATGGAACTACGGTCTCCGTAGGCTTCGGCGATCGCGTTCAAACAGCTTCTCTCTGGGGTGTGTCGGTAAATTTTTTCGATGTCCTCAATGTCTCGGCAGGCGTGGGACGCACTTTTGTCTCCGAGGAGGGAGGTGTGCCCGGAGTACCCCATTTGGTCACCGTGCTGTCCCACGGTTTTTGGTCCAGGCAACTTGGTGGCGATAGTTCGGTGATCGGATCTCAGATTTCTCTCAACGGTAGCTCTTTCGAAATTGTCGGTGTGACCCCCTCTGGTTTTCGCGGGATTAATCCGGTTGAAACTCCTCCGGATTTATTCGTGCCGATCACCTCTGTCGTTGGAGTAGATCCCGGGTTCGATGAGATGTTGCGCCGAAGCCATGGGGATATCACCACCTGGTTGAGAGTTGTTGGTCGTCTGAAGCCGGGCATGGAGTTTGAGAGCGCGGCAGCGCAGATGGATGTGTTGCACGAGCGGTGGAGGTTGGAATATGCCTCGTGGATAGAGTCGGTGAGTTGGGCAGACAGCTGGGACGTTGGGTTGAGTCGGGATTATCGTTTGAAACCGTCTCAGGCCGCCGAGTTGGACCGGTTGTTGACGTTATTAGCCGTGGTTGTAAGCGTGGTACTTGTCATAGCCTGCGCGAATATTGCGATATTGATGCTCGCCCGGGCTGTCGGAAGGAGAAGGGAAATAGGAGTTCGGGCGGCCCTGGGGGCGTCTCGAACAAGATTGTTGAGACAATTGCTCACCGAAAGTCTGTTGCTTTCAGTGGCCGGTGGTATCCTGGGGCTTGGCCTTTCCCGCCTCGGGGTGGACCTCGCCGTGAGCCTTTTTCCGTATGAATTCGCGGGAGGACTATCGCCTGATGTCACGGTGTTGGCGTTTGCGATAATTGCATCCGTCGGATCCGCCGTACTTTTCGGGCTCGCTCCCGCGGTGCAACTGACGAACCGAAACGTTGTCGGCTCCCTTGGCCGCACTCCAGGAGGTCCCCCCAGGGGAGCCTCGCTGCAAAACATCCTTGTGGTTGGTCAGGTTGCGCTTTCGATAATCCTGGTGTCAGGTGCGGCGCTGTTCGCTCAAAGTCTGCAGCGGGCACGGTCGGTCGACCTGGGTTTTGACCCCGATTTCAAAGTCCTTTTTACCGTGAATCTGTACCGGCACGGCTATGACGACGACCGTGGACGCGTCTTCGTTAATGAGGTTCTTGAGGCTCTAAGGGCCCACCCCGGTGTGGATGGCGCAACAACTACAAGAATGGTTCCGTTTCGGGGTAGCAGAGGTGGAACGGTTACAGCGGCTGGCACGGCATATGAAGAGTCGGGTCTCGATGTTGGCAACAACAGAGTGGGCCCGGACTATTTCGAGATCATGGGGATTCCGATCCTGTCCGGTCGCGGCTTTGATCGGACCGACGCAGGCCCAGGGGCGTCCTCTGTTGTGGTGAATCGAAGGCTGGCGGAGGCCCTGTGGCCCGGAGAGAATGCGATTGGGAGGACGGTGGAAGGCCTTGAAGTTGTCGGAGTCGCCGCCAATGCATCGTATTACGAGATCGCCGAAGAATTGCCCTATCAGATCTATACGGCCCAGCTGGAAGATCACGGGAATGCCTTCACGTTCGTGGTTCATACCGGAGGCCAGGCATCCACTTTTCTCGGTTCGCTTCAGGAAGTGATTCAGAAGCAAGATGGCGATGTCGCAGTGTATAGAGTCACGACGCTTCGGGATGTGGTTTCCGCCGAGACTGCCGGCTTCCGTGTCGTCGCGACATTGGTGGGAATGTTTGCGTTCGTCGCTCTCTTTTTAGCGGCGGTTGGTCTTTATGGGGTTCAGTCGTTTCTGGTTTCTCAACACAACAGGGAAATCGGGGTTAGAATGGCACTGGGTGCACTACGGGAGCAGGTAGCCAGGGGGATCATGCGTTCGGGCCTTGTCAAAGCTGTAATCGGAGTGTTTTTGGGTTTAGCGGGGTCTTTGATGTTGGGCAGCTTTGTACAGGGGATGTTGTTTGGGGTAGAGCCACGAGATCCAGCAACCCTGGCCGTGGTGCCCCTCATTCTGATCGCGGTCGCCGTGTTTGCCAATCTTGTACCCGCGTTGAGGGCCAGCAGGGTTGATCCCGCAACCGTGCTTCGGGAAGAATAGCCTATGGCGGCTCTCCGACCGGGTATCGGGTGTTGCAGGGGAACTTGAACAGTTCTCCATTTTGTTTAGCTTTCCGAACGTTCGTTTCCAGGGAAACCTTACTTGAAAAAGCACAATAACGCTGGCTCAGCGGCAGAAACCATTTCGCCGATCGCCAACACCGACATCGTATACCCGAGTACCATTCCATTTATACTCGCCCACATTTCACTGGTCGCGATTTTTTGGACCGGGATTTCGTGGTGGAGTTTCGGGTTGGCCGTCCTTTTTTATGTAGTGAGGATGTGGGGTGTCACCGCCGGGTATCACAGATATTTTTCTCATCGGACGTTTCGGACCGGGCGTGTGAGACAATTCCTACTTGCCGTCCTTGCCCAGTCGTCTGCCCAGAGAGGGGCGCTGTGGTGGGCAGCAAAACATCGGGCGCATCACAAGTATTCCGACACACCGTTGGACCCCCATTCTCCGGTTCACCGTGGCTTTTGGTATTCGCACCTGGGTTGGATTTTTGCTCGCGGGGCTAACGACGCTGACTACAGCACTGTCAGTGATTTGACCAAGTTTCCAGAACTGGTCTGGCTCAACAAGCATGATTACTTCATTGCCTTCGCCCTCGGTGCCGCTGTTTGGTGGTTTGGCGGTTGGGAGGGTCTCGTCGCAGGCTACATGTTAAGCACGGTCCTGCTATTCCACGGTACGTTCATGATCAACTCGCTGGCCCATGTTATGGGAAGTAAGAGGTACGTCACCGGCGACGACTCGAGGAACAACTGGGCCCTGGCCATCATCACACTTGGTGAAGGGTGGCACAACAACCACCATCATTTTCAGAGTTCGACACGTCAGGGTTTTCGTTGGTACGAATACGATGCCACGTTTTATGTACTGAAGGCCATGTCGTGGGTTGGTCTGGTTTGGGACCTCAAGTCACCTCCCCGGGAGGTGGTTAGAGGAGAAACTCGGTTGCGAGGGGTCGTGGTCGAGAAGGTCGCCCAGCAGTTGGCTCAAACGTTCTCGATCGAAAAAATTTCCGCTGAGATTCGCGAGGCATGGGATCAATCGATAACTCTTGAGGAAATCGCCGACCGCGCCAATGACGCCTATGCTCAGGCTCAGGCCTATCTTGACGATCTTCAAATGCCACAATTACCAACTCTGGAAGAGCTTCAGCAACGGGCTATGGAGATGTACTCTACCTCTGCGTCGATGGACGACATTATTGCCCGGGCTCGGGAAATTATTCTTGAAGGGGTGTCTTTCGAATTGTTCGACGATACCGGCCTGATGCCAGCTTAATGGCACTGGGGGTATGGAGTGAGCGGGTAAGTGGGTATTGCGTCGCACCTCTTTCCGCTCACAGGCCTACCCGCTTACCCACCTCCCCACTTACCCACCGATGAACCTCGATCCCAAAGACATCGCTACCTGCCTTGGCCAGGACGAAGACTTTGCCGGACGCAACGGTGCCATGATGCCGCCGGTTGTGCAGACCTCACTGTTTGCGTTTTCGACTCTTGATGAGTTGGTGGATGGTCTTTCCGCTGAGCATGAAAATTTCGTTTATTCCCGCGGGCAAAACCCGACGGTTGAAGTTCTCGAAAAGAAGTTGGCGAAACTCGAAAGAGGGGAAAGCTGTAAATGCGTCGCCTCGGGTATGGCTGCGATTAGCGCCGTTCTGGTGGGTTTGTTGGAAGCAGGCGACCATATCCTTTTCGTCAATCAAACTTACGGGCCGACTCTCCAGCTGGCCGAGCATCTTTCCCGTTTCGGTGTTGAACACGAAGTTGTGTTGGATCTAGATCCGGGCGCAATTGAAACCGCGGTGAAGGACAACACGAGGTTGATTTGGATTGAAAGTCCGGGCACGATGTTGAACCGGCTGGTAGACATCGCGGCGGTGGCAGCTGTTGCAAAGAAGCGCGGCATCCTCACCGCGATGGACAACACCTGGGCCACGCCTTTGCTCCAGAAACCTATCACTCAGGGCGTGGACCTCGTGGTTCACACGTGTTCCAAGTATATCGGTGGGCATAGTGATGTGATGGCCGGCGCGGTTATCGGATCAAAAAAGTTGATGGAGCAAATTTTTTATCGCTCGTACCTTTTGCTGGGAGCTTCGCTCGGTCCGTCGGATGCCTGGCTTTTGATTCGAGGGCTTCGCACCCTTCCGGTCAGGCTCAGGCAGCACGAAGAAAACGTGCTGATTGTCGGCGAATTTCTGAAAAGCCATTCGAAAGTGAAAAGGGTTTATCACCCGGCGTTTACAGAAAACTCTGAGAACGTCGAGAGTGAACTTGCCGGTTACACCGGGCTGCTGAGTTTCGAGTTACATAAGAGCGATTTTGAGACGGTTAAGAACGTCATCAACTCCCTTCGGCTGTTTCGAATCGGTGTTAGCTGGGGAGGGGTGGAGAGCCTTGTGATTACGCCGGCCAGGGAAAACAATGCAGATGCCCTGGCAGTGAATGGTTTGCCCGAGGGGTTGATCCGACTGTCAGTTGGACTTGAAGACTCGAAGGACCTGATCGACGACCTCGGCGAAGCACTGGCGTTCGCATGAAACATCGATTGAACGGGTGAATTGGTTGAATGGCTGAACGCGCGACTCCTGGCTAACGCCTCCCACTCCACACCCCGAGGACCCTGTGTCCGGTAAAAACCTCTCGCTGCTTTCTGCGTCGCTTCCTCTTTTCACGATGTTTGGACTTTTTGTTGTCGGTATAGCTTTTCTCGAAGTCGGTACTGATTTGCTTGTTTTGGTCATGCTGGGTTCCGCGGCGGTGGCCGGAGGGATCGCCGTTCGGCAGGGGTTCGGTTGGGAAGACATCCAGCGCTCGACTGGAGAGAAGCTGGCTTCGGTCCTTCCCGCGATTTTGATTTTGCTTTCAATCGGTATGCTAATCGGTACCTGGGTGTTGGGTGGTACGATTCCGTTTCTCGTTTACCATGGACTCGAGCTGGTGAGTCCCAGGTTTCTTGTCCTGACTGCGTTTGTTGCCACCGCGGTTATGTCATTGGCTACCGGCACATCATGGGGCTCGGCCGGTACGATTGGAGTCGCGCTGATGGGTATGGCGGTGGCGGTCGACGCGCCCATGGGTGCCACAGCCGGGGCTGTTGTTTCCGGCGCGTATTTCGGTGACAAACTGTCGCCGCTTTCTGATTCCACTAATATTTCAGCCATCGGGGCAGGCGCAGATGTCTACGCCCATGTGCGCCACATGTTATACACTGCGGTACCGTCAGCCGGTGTAGCTCTCCTGGTCTATCTATTCGCCGCACCCGGTGGAGCGGTTGCGGGTGGGTTGCCCGATGCTGCCCGATCGTTGCTCCGAGATATTGATGTTGTGTATCCTTTGAGCTTCTTAGCTCTGATACCTCCAGCGGTTGTGGTGTTCGGAATCGTTAAGAAGATCCCTCCGGTTCTCGCCATTGCCCTATCGTCTGTTGTTGCCGCCACGTTAGGTGTTGTCCTCGGTGGGTTCAGTGTACAGGACGCAATGGTCGCCGCAGTTAGCGGGTTCAACGTAGAGATGATTGACGTCGATCAAGCCGGCGTTTTCAGTGAAAATTTTGTGTCTCTCGTTAGTCGTGGAGGCCTTAGCTCAATGGTTGGTACTCTGCTTGTTGTGATCTCTGCGTTTCTCCTTGCCGGTGCTATGGACGTTTCCGGGGCGTTGGACACGCTTATCAACCGAATGCTCGCATCCGTCAAAACGGTTTTCGGACTGATCGGAGCTACGATGGCATCGGGCGCGACCATGATATCGCTAACAAGTCACGGCGGTGTCACGGGACTCGTTATCGGTGGGCTTTTCCAGAAGGCGTACAAAGAAGACGGGCTCGCACCGGTGAATCTGTCTCGTTCGATTGAAGATTCCGTGACTATTACCGAGCCCCTGATGCCCTGGACCGTTTCAGCCGTGTTCATGGCAACGACGCTTGGCGTGCCCACGCTGGAGTACGCACCCTGGGCCGTCTTCTGTTACGGCGGGCCTGGTTTTTCACTGCTTATCGCTGCCACCTACAAAAAGACAGGGTTCGGGATCAAGCAACTGGATTCGTCACTTAGGTAGCTTACAACGGGACTCTGCTCAACCAGTTTCATTAGTGGAGGGCTGCTGTAGCAACGGGTGAAGACAAACTGCTGGCTCACCCCTCCTCCTTGAACACTGAAACCGGATCAATCCTGAGAACCCGCCAGGCGGGTACAGCGGTGGCTAGTCCTGTGACGGCGACAATTTTCCGATCAAAGCCCTCCCGCCGTTCCGTCTTCCCCTCTACTTTCCACGTCATGTTCAAGACAATTATTTCTACCAGCGAACTTGAAGCCAGGCTCGGCGACCCAACCTGGGTTGTTGTGGACACTCGCTCCAAACAGAGTGCCGAACACCACGGGGAGACAGCTTACACACGTTCGCACATTCCGGGCGCGGTTTACGCCAACCTGGACCGCGATCTGGCTGCCCCGCACGTACCGGGTTTTACGGGAAGGCATCCGCTTCCGACGGTCGAAGATTTTTCGCAAACTCTGTCACGACTTGGCGTGGATTCGTCCAAACAAGTGGTTGTTTACGACGATATGGGGGGAGCATATGCCGCCAGAATGTGGTGGATGCTCAGGTGGCTTGGACACAAAGCTGTCGCGGTGCTTGATGGTGGTTGGGATAAATGGGTTTCAGGTGGGCTCGCCACGGACTCCACTATTCCGGACCCGGAACCCAAAGTCTTTGTTGCCAGAGCGAACCCGAAAATGATCGCTGATGAGGGCGATGTTGAACGGGCGCGGCATGACCAGTCGGTCACATTGTTGGATGCACGGAGTGCCGATAGATACAGGGGAGAAAATGAAACATTGGACCCGGTGGCCGGACATATTCCTACTGCGGTTTCACTCCCATATTCTGAAAACCTCAATGCAGACGGGACGTTTAAGCCGGTCGATGTTCTAAAGCGCCGGTTCGAAGCGACGCTCTCCAACGATTCGATTTGTTATTGTGGTTCAGGTGTAACCGCCGCGCACAATATTCTTGCCATGGTGCTGGTGGGGCTTCCCGAACCCGCCATGTACGTTGGTTCCTGGAGCCATTGGATAACCGATAGGTCACGCCCCACCGAATAAACCAAACATCTATTAAATCTTAGGAAAAATAACATGGTTGCTGTTTGTGGTCTTGCTTTTAGGTAAGGTTAATTTTTTAGTTTGTTGACATTACATTCTTGGGTGTGAATAAACCAACCTGGCTCACTTTGCAGCGTCTTTTCTGCCTGTTGGAGTCCAAGCCAGATCACCGCCGATCGTCCTGATTTCAACTTTCGACCTGGGCTGGACGATGTTGTTCAGCGAAACTGTTCAACTGGATGCCGCCGCCGCGCTTGGTCTAAGTGATGCCGCAAACTCGACCTCGCTCACTCTGGGTCTGTCCGTGTTGTTTGGGAGGTGAAGGCCGGAAGAGGCGGTCTAAAGAATTTTATCCGAAGATCAGTTTGCCGGCCATCAAGACAATAACTATGGCTACGACGGTCTTGATTCCTTTTTCTCCACCTTTCATTGTCGTTCTGGCGCCTATGGCTGCCCCCGTTGCGTTCCCTGCGCCGAGAGCCGCGCCCGCGATCCAATCTACGTTGCCGGACACGGCAAACACGAGAAGAGCCGGAACGGTGTAAACGGCAACGATGAAAACCTTGTAGGCATTAACTCTGACCAGATCTAATCCGACGAGTTGGTACAATGCCAACATGAATAGCATTCCGACCCCCGCCTGAATGAATCCGCCGTAGAACCCTATCAGGACCATCGTCAAAACAGGTAGCCACCCGGTCCTGGCTGGGGCATTTTTCGAACGCTCTTTTTGAGGCGAAAACAATCCAATCGCAGCCACAACCATTACTGCTGCCAGGATCCCGGTAAACAACTCTTCCGGGATGACTACAGCCACAAGCGCTCCGACGATCGCCCCCGGCACCGTGGCGAGGGCAAGTTTGATGGAAGATGCGGGCTCTACCAGTCCTTTGCGTTGAAAACTTCCAACCGCGACAATGTTCTGCGCGATTATCGCGACCCGACTTGTACCATTTGCCATCGGTGCAGGCATTCCTACAAACAAAAGGACCGGGAGAATCAACAGGGTTCCCCCTCCAGCCATAACGTTTAAGAAACCTGCGGCAACGCCCACCCCTGCCAGTAGTAGGTAAGTCAAACCAATCCGTTTCGTCGGAGTTGAGTAGTTCGAACGGACTGTGAAGATACGTTGGGCGGAAGCGTTGACTAGCCTCCGGCGAACCCGTGTCCTGTCGGTTTTTGGAACATGCGCCTATTATAGGCGTAGGACTTACTCTGATTTGTCGAAAAGGTGTTCATGGCTAAGGGTTACAACCTGGGGGAGTTTGAGTATCTGGTGTTGCTGGCGCTGCTGCGTTTGGGTGACCGGGCATACGGCATGACCGTTCGCCGAGAGTTGTTTGACACAGCCGGTCGGGACGCGGGAATTGGTTCGGTTTACCAGACTCTCGAGCGACTGGAGCGTAAAGGCCTCATCAGCTCAGAAGTGGCTCCGGCCGACCCCGCTGTCGGAGGCAAGCCCAGGCGGTACTTCAAAGTAGAAAGCATCGGGCGGGAAATTACTTTTGCCACGCGCGACTCGTTTGCCAAAATGTGGGACGGGCTGGATTCGGCCACTGAGTCGCATTGAAGTCACGCGTACCCCGCTTTGCCCGCTGGCTGCTGGAGCGTTGGACCGACGACTCGGTCACTCAGTCAATTATCGGTGACCTGCTCGAAGAATTTGAAGAACATGTTGTTCCAGAGCGAGGGTTGGCGCCCGCTCGGTTCTGGTTCTGGCGTCAAACAATCAACGTTCTCGTTACACGTCCTCGTAGTTACGACTCGCGCCCCAATCGCAAAACATCAACTATGGAAGAGATTATGGGATTCTTGAACGATCTCAAATTTGCTGCCCGCGGACTTTTGCGGACTCCCAGTTTCACCGCGATAGCGGTCGCCACCCTGGCGCTCGGCATCGGCAGCAACACGGCGGTCTTCACGGTAGTTCGCAGTGTTCTCATAAGTCCGTTGCCCTACGCGGAACCGGATCGAATCGTGAAAATCGGCGCCCGCACGGCCGGAGTTGGAGTTGGTGAATTGGTTGGGTCCCCTGCGGAGCTGTGGGACTTTCAGGAACGGTCGACATCGTTCGAATCCATCACCGGCGTTTGGGCATTGCATACAAACCTCGTTGGTGGAGATCAACCCGTCCGGCTGTCTACCGCTCTGGTGCATACAAATTTCTTCGATGTTCTGGGAGTCCAACCGGCGATGGGGCGCGGCCTGGTAAACTCCGACATGCACCTCGGAGTCGGTACGAACGCTGTTCTTAGTTGGTCTGCCTGGCAGCAATATTTTGGCGGCGCCGAAGACATTATCGGGCACACCATCAATATTGACGGTGATCCCCTTGAAGTTGTTGGCGTGATGCCCCGCGGTTTTCATCACCCGGGGAAACCCCTTGGTGGTGAAATCGAAATGTGGGGAGCGATGGACCTGAACCCGGGGGGGCGTTGGTTCTTCCGCAACTTCCGCCCGATGCAGCTTTTTGGTCGACTCAACGACGGTGTCTCAGTTGAAGCGGCCGGGACCGATCTCGCTCGGGTGGCGCAAGGTTTGCGCGCAGAGTTTCCCAATTCCTATCCCGAGGGTGGCGGCTGGACAACCGGGATCGAACTGCTGAAGACTGAAGTGGTTGGATCGATGGAGCTTGTTCTTTTGATCCTCTTTGGCGCGGTTGGATTCGTGTTGCTGGTTGCCTGCACCAATGTCGCGGCTCTATTGATGACGCGCGGTGCGGCACGGGCGCGCCAAACGGCGGTGCGACTGGCGTTGGGCTGCAGCAGGGGCGCTATCATCCGTTTCCAGCTCGCGGAAAGTTTGATCCTCAGCCTGATCGGTGGAGTGATTTCCGTGTTAGTGGCGGTAACCACGACCGGTTTCCTGCGGACCCGGGCGATGGAGTTCATTCCTCGGGCCGAGCTGATTGAATTCGAGTTACCGGTGCTGGTTTTCGCGCTGCTGGTTGCAGCGGTTTCAGGTCTCCTGTTCGGAATGGCGCCGGCGATTTCCGCTTCACGATCTGATCCTCTATCACTCATCAACGAGGGCGCTCGCGGTTCATCGAAATCCAGTGGGATATTCCGAGATACTTTGGTTATCGGAGAAGTCGCTGCCTCCGTTGTTCTTGTCGTTGGGGCGGGTTTGCTCATCAAGAGCTTCAACGGTTTGATGTCAGTCGATGTGGGTTTTGAGCCCACGAACGTGAAAGTAGTGCAGACTTATTTGCCGGTTCAAATCGATCCCAACGAAGGGATTTATCGCGCTCCGGACAACCGGATAAACTTTTACTCCGAGGTAATTCGCCGGTTGGAAGAAATGCCACAGGTTACTCTGGCTGCGGGGGTTTCGAAACTTCCGTTGCGTGAAGTTTTAGGTGTCAACTTCGGAATCGAAGGTGACGATGATGTCGGAGCTCGTCCGTCGGCGGAGTACCGGGTGATATCTCCAAAGTACTTTGATGTAATGACAATCCCGCTGATACGGGGAGAGATTTTTGACGGACTGGAAAACCCGGACACGCCTCTTCGCGTAATGGTGAATCAGGCCTGGGTGGGTCAGTTTGCAGTCGGACGCGACCCAATCGGAATGCGCGTTCAGATGGGTGGAGGGACTGGGGGCGCATGGCGAGAGATCGTTGGCGTCGTTGGCGACGTAAAGCAACAGTCGCTGGATTCCAGTACCCGTCCGACAATCTATGCGTCGTACCTGCAATCGCCCGGTCATGACATGACCTTTGTGTTTCAGTCAGCAGCCGCGGCAGGTCCGATTCTGGAAAGTGCCCGAGAGATTGTTCGCACTGTCGATCCTGATCAGCCGGCTTTCTCGATGGCAACAATGGACGATGTTGTTGCGGAGTCGGTCGCTGAGCGCAGCGTTTTGATGTGGATGGTATCGCTCTTTGGAGTACAGGCTCTTGTGCTTGCGGGCTTAGGTGTTTTCGGAGTCGTGTCCTTCAGGGTCAAACAACGCAACCGCGAGATAGGGATTCGAATTGCACTTGGAGCAAAGCCTGGCTCGGTGTTGTCACTTGTATTGAGAGACGGTTTTAAGCTGGTAGGCATCGGAGTCGCGGTAGGAATGATCGGGGCGGTCTGGTCGTCCACCGTACTTGAGTCGATGCTGTTCGGCGTTGGTCGGTTTGATCCTGTGGTTTTGGTTGGAGTGGCCGTTGTTACTCTGGGAGTGGCGCTGATTGGCGCGCTGATCCCGGCCCAGCGCGCCACTTCAGTTGACCCGCTTGAAACTCTAAAAGCGGAGTAAATTCAAGGTGTCAGTTTAATTTCAGCAAGAACAGCCCTTCGTTCTGGCTGGTAACGGCGATTGTGCCGTTACTGAAGAACGGGTAGGCAGTCCACGACCCGTTGAATGCCGCGAAGTTGTCTTCCGTGGCAACGTCCGCGTCCAGCGGTGCAGTGTCGAAACGACCCCGCTCGACCGGGTTCGCCGGATCGGTAATGTCGAGTACCCTCATACCGGCCTGGTAATTTGCCGCGTAGAGCAAGTTCCCAACGATATAGAGGTTGTGGTCGATCGCGGGGGTTGGCCCCAGGTATTCTTTGACGAGTACGGGGTCATCTACGTCGATAACGTCCCAGACCAACGTTCGCGACATTGTGGTAGTACCCGAAATCTCGTCCAATTCGTCGTTGGTGAACAGGTAACGTTGGTCGTCTGTCAGCCATCCCTGATGTGCGTATACTACTCCCGGATAGGTTGCTCTGGACACCGCAACGGGGTTGCTTTTGTCGGTCACATCCGCGATCGACAGGGCACTTTCGTTGAGAGCGAAACACAATTCTTTTCCGGTGTGATCGGCGTCGGGTCCGGTGTAGACAACACACTGCACGTCATGCGAATACCCCGGGCTGGTTTGCCCTGTAAGTGGGTCAGTGAAACACCCCGCAAAGGTCGGAGCAGTCGCGTTACTGAGATCGATCATGTGAAGTCCGCCTCCACATGTGTTGGTACCTCCACTGGATCCTACGGCGTAGGCAAAGCCGGTTTGCTCGTTTATCGCTATGTTGTGTACGCTACCGACTCCCGAATACAGGGAAGTCCCTCGAAAGGTCGTTGGAACGCCATCGAAGTCGCGTAGCTCCGAAAGGTCGAAAACCTGCACGCCGTGTTCGCCGGCCAGATCAGCGACGACATAGGCGTGATCTTTGTAAACCTTAACGTCTCTCCAAATCCTTGCGGGCGTTTGTGATGTCTGGCCCAGGTGCCCCAAATAGATCGGGTTGTTGGGGTCTGTCACGTTGACAAAAGAAATGCCGTCGATGCGTCCCACCAGGGCGTACTCGAAACCGGTCTGGGTGTCTGTCCACCCCCACATGTCGTTGAGCGCGGTCCCGTCAGGTCCGCCCAGAGCGCTAATCGGGAGGTATGAAAGAAGATCAATGCGGTCACATGGGAAAAGGGTTTCCGCCATGCCGCCCAGGCACGGGGTTGTCGGCCCCGTAATCACTCCGCCGACGGGCCCGTCAAAGTTGACTGCAACCACGACCGTGCTTTCCATTGAACCCAGGGCACCGGTGATGGTTGTGGATCCCGTTTTTATCGCTGTTACTCGCCCCGCGTCGTTAACGACAGCCACTGTCGGATCCGACGATGTCCAAATCAAAGAAACGCCAGAAACCGACCTTCCGCTGGCGTCTCTCACCAGCGCGTCTATGGGCGACTCAGAGCCAGCAACGGTCAACGGTGCTACAAAAAGAAGTTCAACTGAGACCGGGACCTGCTGAACAGTTACTTCAATGGCATCGCTCACCGTCCCGATAGTCGCGTGCACAGTGTCGACTCCATTGCCGATGGCTGTAACCACGCCGGAGACGGCGTCGACAGAAACAACACCCCTCGGCTCTGCCGACCATTGTACCGGCGCTTCAGGGATGTTCCCGCCTTCTATGGAAACTACGGTCGCTTCAAGGTCAACTGTCGCGCCGAGAGAAGAAAAAGACACGTCGGTTTGGGTGATGGACACCGAGCCAGCGATTGGGGCGGCGGGTTCAACCTGTACAGTTTCTGAACAACCCCACACACCTACAACCAGGAACGGTACTACAGCAATTTGAGTTCTTTTCATTGCAACAACACTTTTCGACAAAGGTTCAAGCAAAGGCCAAGGGCCACTAACCTACTGGCTAATGTGGCTCAACGGCACCTCGTCGAATTCGCTTCCGCTTGTTGATCAGTTGGTTAAGCGGAGAATGAAAAGTCCTTCAAGTGAACTCGTAACAAGTACCACATCGCTATCGAAAAACGGGTAACTCGTCCATGATCCGCCAAACCCGGGCGTATCGCTCTGGTTCGGTGCCGTGTCAAAGAAAGCTCGCTCCGTCGGGTTCTCCGGGTCGGTGATGTCGAGCACTCTTATCCCGTATTGGTAGTTGGACTGGTAAAGAAGGTTCCCTTTTATGTATGCGTTGTGGTCGATGGCCGGCGTGGGCCCGACGTATTGCTTGACGAGAATCGGATCGTCAAGGTCGACCACGTCCCAGATCATCGTCGTCGTCATGGTCGTTTGCGTCGAATCGCCCAGCTCGTCTAGCTCGTCGTTGGAAAAGAGATATCGGCGGTCCTCGGTTAACCATCCCTGGTGTGCGTAGGTGACACCCGGGTAACTCGCCCTGGAGAGCGCGACCGGGCTGGATTTGTCTGTTACGTCAGCGATGCTCAAGGCCGTCTCGTTGAGGCCAAAACAAATCTCCCTGCCCGAGTAGTCGGGGTCCGGTCCATCGTATATGATGCATTGAGCGTCATGTGTGTAGCCGGTACCGTTCAATCCTGTGAGGGGGTCCGCAAAACATCCGGCAAACACCGGAGCCGTTGGGTTCTGAATGTCAACCATGTGGAGTCCCGATCCGCATTCCATTCCACCGTTTCTTGCCCCAACAATGTATGCGAAACCGCTGGCCTCGTTGATGAAGATGTTGTGCGATGAGACGACACCGGAGTAGCGCGCCGTCTCGGTGAAAACAGTGGGGACGGCTGGTGCATTTCTGAGTTGGGTTAGATCGAAAATTTGCATTCCGTAGTTGCCGGCTCCGTCACCTATAACGAAGGCATGGTTCTTAAACACCTTTACATCACGCCACGGTGCGGGATTCGTACCAGCTGGCAGGCGCAGGTAACCAACGTAACGGGGTGTTGACGGGTCCGTAACGTCTACAAACGCCATTCCGTCGATTCGTTGGACTAAGGCCCAATCTTTGCCCGTGGTGCTGTCGGTCCATCCCCACATGTCGGTTAGCGTGATGGGGGCGCCCGGTACATTCGGATTGCCGCCGAGGGCTGAAATAGGGAGATACGAAACGATGTCCATTCGGTCACAGGGAAAATCTCGTGCCATTCCTCCTGTGCATATTATACCGCCTCCGACTATGGCTCCTCCGTGCGGGCCCCGGAAAGCAACCGTAACCACCGCCGATTCCGCGAAGCCACCACTCGAAGCGTCGATTCGTGCTGTGCCGGGCTCGAGTGCGGTTACCGTTCCTGATTCAGAAACTATTGCGACCGCTTCGTCGGAGGACGAGAAACTTGCGGAGACGCCCTCCACAGCGGTTCCGTTGGCGTCAACAACAGTTGCCTGAATGGTTGAGGAAGCGCCTGAGTAATCAAGGGCCAACGAGGTTGTGGAAATCGAAATCTCGCTCGCTTGTTGTTGAACTGTGACCTTTATGAATCCTGTAGCGTCTCCGGCAGTAACCCGAACGCTGTCGGTGCCGTTGGCCAGGGATCTAACCCTGCCCGCTTGTGTGACCGACACGACCCCGCTCTTCAAAACCGCCCAGGTCAAAGTTGGGTTGGTGACCTGATTCCCGTCTGTATCGAGGACGGTTGTAGTGAGCGGCAGCTCGGACCCGAGGGCGTTGAACGACTGGTCTCCCTCTACAATAGCGACCGAAGCTATCGCAGTGGGTGGCGGTGGTGGTGGATTTACAACGTCGCCACCGCAGCCAAGTAAAGACAATGCAAGTGCCGAGGAGGCTAGTTTTTGAAAGGTCATCCATTTTTTTCCGTTTTGGTGCGGCTGCGCCGCGTGTTTTCCAAGGCCTTTTCTTTAGCGTCCCTGATTCCCATGGCGCTACTTATTAAGTACCCTGGCGCCCCCACTTGGTTAAATGAGTTGATAAGTCGTTGAGTGGAAGTGAGTTACGTTAGATGCTTAGCCCCAGAAAGGGTCAGCATAACACTCCTATGTCAGTCGAGCCATACCCTCGCGGAGGAATCATTGAACCTAGTTGCGTTCTTGCGATTCGCTGTTTCTGGTTTTTTTGCTTGGAAAACTACTAGAGCAGCCGATTTGTTCATTGACAGGAGCTTGGAGTGTGTACGCGCTAGCACTCTACAACGTTGACAGCCAGTCCACCGCGTGAAGACTCTTTGTACTTGGTCTTCATGTCAGCCCCGGTCTGCCTCATTGTCTTGATTACGCGGTCGAGACTCACCAAATGTTTTCCGTCACCCCGCAGCGCGAGGCGGGAGGCGTTAATTGCTTTGATTGCACCCATAGCGTTTCGTTCAATACAGGGAACCTGAACCAGGCCACCAACCGGGTCGCATGTTAGACCAAGGTTGTGTTCCATCCCGATTTCGGCTGCCTCTTCAACTTGTTGAATCGTTCCGCCGAGCGCTTCGGTCAATCCAGCCGCAGCCATTGAACAGGCAACGCCGACTTCACCCTGACACCCCACTTCGGCTCCCGAAATGGACGCATTTTCCTTATACAGGATTCCGATGGCCGCAGCAGACAACAGGAAGTTGACTATGCCGTCTTCACTGGCGCTCGGGCAAAAACTCTCATAGTAGTGAATGACCGCCGGGATGATTCCCGCCGCACCGTTGGTCGGTGCCGTCACCACCCGTCCACCGCTGGCGTTTTCTTCGTTGACCGCAAGCGCGAAGAGATTGACCCAGTCCATTATTTCCAGTGGGTCTTTGGCAGTTTCGTCCCTTCTCGACATCAGATGTTCGTAGATTCCGGGTGCCCTTCGCCGCACGTTGAGTTTTCCGGGGAGTCTCGCTTCAGTACGAGAACAGCCCTTGTTGACAGAACCTTTCATTGCCTGCCAGATGTTCAGCAGACCGCTACGTATCTCCTCCTCGCCGTGCCACATTTTTTCGTTTTCGAGCATCATCTGACTCAAAGAAAGACCGCTTGATGCAGATAGCTCAAGGAGTTCGTCTGCCGAAGTTATGGGAAAGGGAGCCGGAGTTGGCGCGACGATATGGTCCGAAGGCCTGGCCTCATCGTCGACCACAAATCCCCCTCCGATCGAATAGAATGTTCTGCGCGAGAAAAGTTGGTTGGCCGAGTCGTAGGCGTTGAACACCATCCCATTGGAGTGCAGTGGCAGGCGCTCTCGGCGCTTCCACTCAAGGTCTCTGTCATAAAGGAAAGGCACTGCAAAACGCCCCAGAATCTGGATCTGTTCAGCTTTGACTATGTTAGCAAAACGGATCGGGGCGACATCGGCATCAATCGACTCTGGTAATTCTCCTTCCAGGCCCAGAACTACAGCAAGGTCGGTTCCGTGTCCCTTTCCGGTAAGCGCAAGTGACCCGTAAAGTTCAACCGACACACGGGCCATTTTCACCTGATGCTCGGATAATTCGGTCGCGAATTTTTGAGCCGCACGCATCGGTCCCACCGTGTGTGAACTCGAGGGGCCGATGCCAACGGTGAAGAGGTCAAAAACTGAAATGGTCATGGGATGTAAGTGGGTAGGTGGGAAAGTGGGGCTAGCCTACCCGCTTCCCCACCTACCCACTTTCCTATGGCGTTAGGTCCATTTGAGGAACAGGTCCACGATCCCAATCTTGCACGCTGGAAATATTTGGCATTCCCCAGTCTTCTCCCCTCCAACCCTGGAACCCTTCCATGCTGAACAGCCACATACCGGTGGCGGCATCACTAATCGCGATCAAACCATCTCGGTTTCGTACGTCGACTCCGAACGCGCCATTCATGACGCTGGTACCCTGCATGTTCGGCGCATTCGACCCACCGTAGCCCCTCATGTGTGGGCCATCGTAGGTGTAGTACCAGCCTACGGTAATCGGGTTGGTCGGGTCCATCATATTGAAAACTTGAAGTCCGTCTTCATAAGCGGAAACGAAAACGTACGGCCACCGGACTTCGTGGTTGTGAGCGAGAGCTCTCCAGTCGGCTGTCCAGGCGCTAATGGGTTGGCGAATATTTCGTACTTCTCCGCTCTGTCCGGGTTGCAGGTCGAATAATCGCAGAGGGGCGTACTGGTATTCGGCTTCTGTTATTGCATAACGGCCGTCCGGGGTCGGTGTGAAGGTGTGCCCGCCGGTGATTCCTGATGCGCCGGTTATTGAAAAAAGCAACTCCGCCTGTTCGGGTACGGTGACGTCATACACGTAGTATCCACCGCGCCCGGCGCCGTAAAACTTGTCCTGTCCCGTAGCGACATCATATCCAACATAAAAATCGTGATAACCACCCGGACCGGTCGGGCTTTCGGGGGCGGTAACAGCTCCGATGAACGCGTTCTCGGTATCCCCTGAAACGAACCGATCCATATCGTAGATATTTGCCTGCGCCCCCCGCACTGTGGTGAACAGCAGCGACCTACCGGATGAGTGTTTGTACGCGAACATGTTGTGAAACCCGCCCGGAGTTTCCGGAGCGTAGATTCGTCCCACTTCCCTGACACGGGAAACATCGGGGAGCCTCGTGACATCAAAAACCACCGCGCCGAGGTCTCCATCTGGTCCGCCCTGCCCAAACTGCATTGACTGCACGAAATAGTATTTGTCGTCGATCTTCAAATATTTTCCGTCCATTCCGCCGAGTCCCTGATGGAGGTCGACATCTTCGATAGTCCAGCGGAAAATCACCTGCGCGTTTTCAGGGTCGGATGCTTCGATTATTGAGAACCCTGCTCGCTCGCGCGCCTGGGACACGTAGATGTATGGCCGATCAGCTTCTTGCTCCATCTCAATGTCAGTAACCCGGAAGAACCCGCCCAGCGGGATGTGCGTCAGCATGTCCATGTTTCCGCTGCCGCCTACTTTGACGCCCGGCCGTGCGCTCATGCTAGGAGCATTTTGCTGCTGAGCGTCGAGGCCCAGCGGTAACGTGGCAAGGGTCATGAAGAATGAGGTGATCAAAAGACGGGTACGTTTCATTGTTGCCTCCAAAATGTTAGGCGGAATTGAGAAGCTAACTCGGTTTCCAACTTTGCCAACTGGTTCTTGATATCTTCGTTCATCAGTCCCCCAACCTGCGTAAACCCGTGGCCCCATCTGCGCAAATCAGCGGCCTAATCTGTGGCCTGGACCTGGATCGATGTCATCATCCCAGCTTCGAGATGTTCGGCGATATGACAATGGATCATCCACGTGCCCGGGTTGGTGATATCTACAAGCACATCCACCGTCGCCCCGACTGGAACCAGCACTGTTTCTTTCCAAACAAGGTTGGGATTCGGTACACCGTTGCGTTCGACCACCAGGAAACGTTGACCATGCAAATGGATCGGGTGGCTCATTGGATGAAACGATTCGGGGTCGTTGTGGAAGCGTATCTTTAGAACGTCTCCTGTGTTGGCTGTCCAGCCGATGTCCATGTTTTCTCGACCGGTGGCGGGATCGCGAAGGACCCACTCCGTGTTGGCAGTATTGCTGACCCAGTTCATCATCGGCATTGAGTTGGTCCACTCTGCAGGTGCGTAGTAGGCTGTGTCTATGCTCATGAACTGGATCATTCCCTGTGGGAGTTCGCCCACTCTTATCGAGAGCTGTAGTTCGTGATCGGGTTCGCGCGAAAAATGGCGTCGGAACCCATCAATTTCCGAAATCACTTCTGAGTTGGTACGAAGCTGCTCGAAAGAGTCGTGATAGGTTGCGGCGGGTGTTTCTCCCACCGAGTTGATTGATCCCAATGTGTCTGTTTGACCATAGAACTGGCCGAGGAAATGGTCGATGGTTTGGAAGCGATTCAAGAGTTGGTACTCGCCGCTCCTGTCAAACAACACCTCCACCACGTAGCGTTCCGCCGGAGCGATAACCACTGATTCACTCCACTGCTCTCTTTCGAATCTTCCGATGTCGCCTCCCACAACTTTTATGGCGGCAGCGCCGAAACTCAGATTGAACATTCGTGCGTTAGAAACATTGGTAATGTAAAACCGCACCACCTCACCGGGTGCGACATCCAGTGAATAGTCCGGTTCGCCATTGACCAGCATCACGTTTCCAAAACGACCCATCAATGAGTAGTTACCGTGCTCTTTGCCAAACGGAGCAATTTCTCCGTTCTCCAACAAGATGTCATCGAGAATCAGAAACTCTTCCCGATTAACGGGATTGAAATAGTCGAGGTTCGGGGAGTCGGCGAGCATGTTCCCGTAGAGCCCGAGTTCCTGCTGGATGTCTTCGCGCGAATGGGGATGGTACCAGTAGATGCCAGCGTCAGGGAAACGCACGTGGTACACAAAGTTCTCACCTGGTGCGATGGCTTCCTGGGTGACACCCGGAACACCATCGTATCGATTGTCGTGTCTGAGGCCATGCCAGTGAATCGAGGTGGGCATGTCGATATCGTTTTCAAAATCCACAACGATCTCAGAACCCTGCGAGACCCGGATCATCGGTCCGGGGTACTGATTGTTGAACCCGTACATAGCGAAGGTACGACCGTTGATCGTGCGACTTACGAAGCCAGCACGCAACAGGAGAGTGTCCCCGGTATTCATTCGGATTACCTGGGACGGCATTGCCGTTGGAAGTGTTGTCGGGTCCAGATTTCTTCCCGGGAGGAAGGGTTCCATCGGGGGGACATAGCCCCTCATCCCCGGCAACATCATCATGCGACCGCCGCTCATCATTGGCATTTGCCAGGAAAGAGAAGTGTCTTGAGCAAAGGCAGCTGTTGGGGAGCATATGAAAAACGTGAGGAGTAGGTGGGACCGTTTCATCAATCGGGCACATCAGTGAATAGTTCATGGCTCTGAAAGGACTCCACCAATCCGCTGGGCGACATCCCGCGAAGTAACACGGGACCACCTCTGGTTGCGGCCTCTAGCGGGTTTCGTTCGGCTGTAACGAGGATCATGAACTTGTTCCAGGAGTTTAGTCTGGCCGAAAGCTCATTCGATTGGTCGATAACTCCCAACTTTTCGATCCGGTCCAGGCGAGGTGAGGCGATCCATGCGACGTATCCAATATCAGGGCCGAATCTGTTTGCGGGTAGAAGTCCTTCAAACTGAAGTACCATGTCGTAAACCAGGTACCCGTCCGCTGTGACACTCAGTCCGAAAGGAGACCAGGCCAGATCGATGTTTCCGCGCCCCCTGGCGCCCGGGGCTCTGCTGGTTGGGCGCATGTCAAAAGAATAGAGGTTTCTGCTGTCCCGGGATGCGGTTGCCGTTGCCGGGATGTCCAAATTTTTGGGGATGAAAAAGCCAAACCCCGCGACGATGGCAAGAGTGGCAAATAGACGGTTGTTTTTTCGCATCACCAAAGGTCCACGGCGCTTTGGTCGCGGTCAAGCGGCATGTTTGACGTTTTCAGTCGATTGTGGAAAAGCTCAGTGGGTGTGGCGAACACCAGAAATCGCCCGTATCTTTGCGGTTACCCATCTTTTCCTGGAGACGGGTGACCAGGATCACCTCAAAGGAAAGTCACATATAATATTCCTAAGAGTATTCCTTTTTGGGCCAATTTTGCGGGAAAATGATGGAGAGTACTGCATGACGTTACAGGTTTTGAGAAAACTGGTTAGGGCGGTGCTCGTTCCGTCGCTAGCATTTCTATTCGTCACATGTTCAGATGACCCGGCAGGTCCGGGAGGACTTGAGACAGGCGCCCTTTCTTTCAATCCAGTATTCAGTAGCAGTGCCGCTTCTTTAATTGACCTTGCCCAGGTGCACGTAACGCTGGTTCGCCAGGACGACGGCACCATCGCTACCCAGGACACTTTCGACATCGTCGCCGGTCAGGATACTCTCGACCTTAGGGTGACTGTACCGGTTCTCACCGCTGCTGACACCTTTCTGCTTACGTTGACACTAATCGATACTGCCGGGGACACTGCCTTCGTTGGCGGTCCGTCGGCGGTAGTAGCGACTACAGGAGATTCCGGGACGAATTCCCCCCCGGTAGTGGATATTCCGATCAGCTACGTTGGTGTGGGTTCTGATGCTGTCGCAGTCATGATCACCAGTGTAAAGCCTATCGTGTTTTTTGGTGACTCGACGCCGCTGGAGGCGGTGGCGCTGGACAGTCTTGGTGAACCGATTACAGGCACGCCAATTCGCTGGATGTCGCTGGATTCTGCTCGGGCCGTTTTCAGTTCTAATTCATCGGGTGTGGTGGTAGGCGGTAACCAGCGGGGTGATGCAAGGGTTGTTGCCGAGTTGTTGACCGGTCCAAAGGATACCGGGTTGGTGGCGGTACAACCGTTCCCGAGCGTTGTTGCAATTGTGTCGGGAGATGACCAGCTGGGCGTTGTGGGTGATTCTCTCCCGCAGCCTGTGACGGCAGAGGTACGTGCTCCAGATGGTCTTGTAGTAAGAAACGCGGTGGTGGTCTTCTCTACCTCAGATGATGGACTGGCCACACCTGATACAGTCAGAACGGATTCACTGGGTCTTGCAGGAACTTACTGGGTACTTGGTACAGCGTCCGGCGCACAGCAACTGGATGTCACTGTTCTTGGAGTTACGGGTGTAACCACGGCAGCGGTTGCAACGGCAGGTTCTGACGTAGCGATGTCGATACAGATCGCTGCCGGTGATGGACAGAGTGCAGAGGTCAATACGCCTGTCTCTGCCAACCCGACAGTTCTTGTAACGGATGCGTTCGGCAACCCGGTTCCTGGCGCAGTCGTCGATTTTGCGGTTGCCAGCGGTGGCGGGAGCATCACAGGGACTTCTCCCAGCTCTGACGCCGTGGGTAATGCCACAGTGGGTAGTTGGACGATGGGT
>JAJCZX010000022.1 GCA_029262195.1 Gemmatimonadota bacterium
AACGGCGTGCAGATTGTCCGCTCCATAGTACGAGTATTCGGCATCCTTCGACGTCGCGTTCCAATTCAACTGGGCTAGCAAATTGCCACCCAACCAGTAGAACCTCTTCCACCCGTAACCCCCAATTCGAGCGATTCGACCTGACGCATCATAATAGAACCAGGATGAATTCCCGTTTCGTACAACCTTCTTAAGCTTGTTGTCAGCGAACCATTCGAACGTGGTGACATCGGTTCCGCCTGTCAGGACGCCCCACGCATCATTTTCATACGTACGCTTAACGTTGTTGTTGACGTCGGTCAGGGCTATCACGTTTCCGGCCCTCCGTTGCAAGCGAGGCCTGCGGCCTCGCTGCGGACGGATGGACGGGGATAGCTGTCCTGCGCCTCTCGCGCGTTGCTTCGCCGCTTGCGCATCAGCGACTGGGGCGAGTCCCCGGGCCCCTTAATCAACGATGGGTGCCAAGGGAGCCCGTCCTGGGATTCGCAGTTCTACTCCGAACCGGCGGTTTCGAAATTGCGGTAAAATTCTTCGAAGTCGGTCAAAGGCACCGTCCACTCAGATACCGGACGCCCATCTTCCATGGTTTCTCGCACCGGAATATCGTCAAAGATGTGTTTTGGGTCCAAACTGTGTTTGGAGTCTTCGAGAAACAAAATACCGTTTTGTAGGAAAACAACTTCAGCCTCACGGTAGATCAGCCACCACTCAAAATAATGCGTGTTTTTTGGGTCGGTTACTGCCGTCAAAAGGCAGGACCGGCTATGCCCACCTAGAACCCTTCCCACACCATCCTTCCATTGCTCCTCATATTCATTTTCGTCCCAATATGAAAGTGGAACCTGTATCCGCTCCTCAAACTCCCCAATCCTGATTAATCCGTCACGGCAGGACGACTCAATCCGTCTGACCGGGCTCTTCTCATCGCAAAAACCGATATAAAAAGACACCTTAATTCCCTATACGGTTTAGGTTTTCGTCGTATGTACCCATCCTGCGCCCCCTCCTAGAAAACATCTTCCAAACACCTCCCGCATGGCCGTCAACGTCGGGGGAGATATAGTTTTTCCCGTTGGAAAATACGGCTTGACCGTGCGAATTGAAAGGAGCCCGCTGACGTGGAACCCAGCGGGTGAACCCGAGCCTCCCCGCAGCGACTCTTGCCGCCCGCCCAATCAAGACACCGGCCATTGGAGTGGGCATGAGGCCTGCAGCGATCTCATCGGGAGTTTGCGGGGTCCCGAAAAACCATCCGAGGATCTTGCCCACGGCACAGCCGTTCATAACTACAAACACTCCGATCGGCACGCATTCATCTGGCTCGTCTAGACAGGTCTCCTCGTTGGCCCCCAACCCGATGCAGTCTTCGTCAAAAAACCGGAATCCACCAATGTCGTACTCGTCCGTGTGTTGTTGTTTCGTGCAACTATGGAATCGTTCGCTGGTAACCCCGGTCTTGCCGTTTGTCGAATTACCGTGGGAGTGGGCGCCGGTTTCCCCATCTTGACACGGACGCAACCCAGACGGGTCCCTGAGAGAGATCGGATTATTCGCCGCAAAGGAATAAGGATTAATCCCTCCCGCTAACCCAATCGGATCCTCACTCATGAACCGTCCACTTTCGGGTTCGTACCAGCGATTCCGCATATATGATAACCCGGTATGGTTCGGGTCGCTGAAGGCCCCCTTGAAACGGAAGTAGTCATACGGGGCCAATGAAGCATAGTCTGTTCCTCCTGTAAGGACGCCCCAGGTATCATATTCATAGGTACGTTTGACGTTGTCGTTGACGTCGGTCAGGGCTATCACATTTCCTGCACCGTCGCGGTGGGCGTAATAGTTGGTTCCGTTCCTTCGCATCGCGTGAAGGTTGTCCAACCCACCATAGAACGAATATTCGGCGTGTTGACTGGTGGCGTTCCAGTTCAACTTGGACAGGAGATTGCCGCCCATCCAATAATATCGACCGCTCGGTCCGCCGCTCGCAATTTTCACTACCCTCCCGGCAGCATCGTAATAATAGTTCGCCGTCGAGCCATTCACCGTTGCAGATTTTAGTTTGTTGTCCGAATAGTACGTAAAAAGCCGGACGTCAGACCCGCAGGTGCGCGACGTGATATTCCCATCAAGATCATTGCTGTAATTGCACCCATCGAATTTCCTCAAGCGATTGCCGGTGGCATAGTCATCGGTGGGATCGACAAACCTATTTCCTACGGAATCATAGTCCGAGGATTCGAGTACCTGCGTTTGACCATCCTCGCATATCCAGCCAAGCTCGGGATCACCATAGCAATTTGGAGCCGTGCTGGTTTTTACCTCTCTCAAACGACTGAGATCATCGTAAACATATTTCAGGGCGTTCGAACCGTTGTCATTTGAGTGATGTACGACGTTGCCCAAAGAATCCCGACCAACCCGCCTTCCAACCGTGGAGTTTACAGCGGCGGTGGTCCAGCTTCGCGTCAGGCCATGAGATTCGGTGACATCCTGATTGAAAAACGACCCAGAGGGCAATTGAATCGTCCACAGGCTTCCGTCCGAAAGATGACGAAGCCAGGTCATTTCGTTCCCGAACCACAAGGAGTCGAGTGTGCCAAGGGCCTCGTTGTAACCAAACTTCCGTGTTTGGAAATTCACGTTGGCCGCGGAAGAGGTGATACCTATTGTGTCGAGGCGCCCCTCAGCAGTGTATCCATAAATTTGCCGGAGCGTGGTGCCGCCCTGACTCGGATTAGTCCTCACAGAATCCGGTTGGCCTCTGACGTTGAGGTAAGTGGTTTCGGTGACGTAATTGCTAATCCCGGTGACATTTCTGCCGTTAGATGAATACTGGTATGTAAGGTTTTCGACGTTGCTGCCGGTTTTGGCGTGAGCCTTCCGAGGTCATCGTACACAGGGGCAGACGGATTGCGAAAACTGACGCCAAAAGGAGCCTCGTCCAAATCAACGAGGCCCCGACCAGACTAGAACGAATCGACTCCGACTCAAGTGGATCAACGCGCCGTGCATAGGACACCGACGCTCGGGTATAGCACGAAGGCGGTCCACCTAACTTATTCCGCCTGAAGGAATAAGCCCCTCAGGTTTCTTGCGCCACTTCTTCAGGGACTAGGTCGCCAATCCTCAACCTCGTGCAATATCGTCATCGTGGCTGGTCCAAAAAATTCTCGCGAGAACTTCAGAATCGGGTCCGCTATCACGGATTCAATCACCGAGACCCTCACAACATCTCTGATTTCAGGATCTGGGTCGGTCGCCAATTTCTCGAGAAGAGTGGCAACCTGCCCCATCGTGATCCGATCGCAGTTCTCGGCAGCGATACGCATGAGCGGCAACAAGACGTCGGAATACACATTGTGAGGCCCAGGTGGTTCATCGCCCCACGAATCGAGTTCCTTTCGGTATGCCTCGCCCAGTTGGGGAAGAGTTTCAATCAGAACCTTTCCCAAACTATCATACGTTATTTTTTTCATTTAATTACCCTCTACTTGGCCGCTGCCTGGCGAGCCTCGGCGAGCGCACCCAGTAGGTCGTCACGCAACTCTTGTGCAAGCCGCCTATCGGCGCCGTTCAGGTTCTGAGAGCGCAAAACGTTTCCGAGCGCCCGCACCCTTTCGACACCGGCAGTCACGTGATTAGTTCCCCCGACCAAATCCCCCGTCCTGGCAGTATGTCGAATTGCTCCAGCGGTGCCTCCAGGAATCTGGTCGGATGCTTTGAACAGATTGCCGATAACATTGTTCAATTTTGCATTACTAGCGGAGGGCGCTCCGTTCGTAAATGCACTGCCCCTGCTCGACCCCGAGACAAACGAACGGAACCTGGAAATCATTCTTTGTGCGCGCCCGCCAAATCTACGAGCACCAGCGGCTATTGCCGGTCCCGCCCTCGCAGCAAATTGTAAAACCCGCACAATGCAGCCTGGACACAGCCCAAACGGATCAGTAAAGCTAGCCGGGTTGTTCCCTACATATTGATAGAGATTGATCCCTCCCGCAATGCCAATCGGGTCTTCTTGGGTAACTGTCCTGATTGACGCTTTCGACTACGATCCCGACGCTGCAATCCGTTGCTACTTCTTCCTTTAGCTGCCCGCCTTCATCGGATATTGATCGTAATCTGCACCAAAAACGCCGACGGGCACCTTTAGTGGGAGTGGCGGCGACGAGTTCCAAAACAGGCGCAAAAAAGAGCCTCGCCAAAAACAGCGAGGCTCCTCAAACGACTACAACACATCGATTCCCTACCGGCCGCAGATCAACGCGCTGTGCTCAAGTTTGTTGACGCGTTCGAAACCGCACCAGGACGGTCCGCCTAAAAACACCTCGCCACATAGATGTACAGTGCCCCTCGGTCGTCCCGCCTTGGGGGATTAGCGGACACTTCAGCAGCTCAAGGTCAGATCACCAAACATCGAAAGTCCGCCTCGCCACCAGGAGATATCGAGCGGATCCGCGCTTCGAATATGTTCATCATCCACAGACGTGAGGCCGACAGTTACTGAATCACCAGGTTGCAATGCAAGAAGGTCTGTGCCTAGTTCACGCGCACGAGCGACAAAGTACCGACGGTTCTTGTCTGAATAAAAGAAAGGTTTCTCCAACTCGATTACAAACCCTTGCGCCTCGCCAGTGTAACCGGCCATAACGATCCTACATGCCAAGGCGTCCGGCCCAATCACCTCTCCCACGTCCCATGGATCGGTAACCACCAGGGCCGCGGCTTTCCCTGAAAATCTATCGGCACTACGAATTTCTTTGGTCATCTCAACTCATCAACACGAAGAATACGAGCAGGGATATCGCCGGTTCCTGTTCTTTGCAAACCACCCCCTGGCATCCCGTTAAGTGGACCGATCGAAGATGGTTGCGAGAACGAACCAGTTGGCACCTCCATAGTAACCCTCACTTCGGGGGTGTTGCCAAGCGCCAAACGTTGCCGTGCTCGATTGGCATTAGAGTTCACCGCGTCACTGACGAAATGGGTTCCAGATCTTCCTCCACGAACTAAACCTGTACTCCGGGTCGCTCCAAGCTCCGCGCTAGACATGGCCCGTTGGACAACCTGTGTCGAACGTGCCCCGTTCACCATCCCTCCAACCAGTTTCCCAACACCAAAGCCGAGAGCACCTGCCGCGGCGCCCCTTACAAATGCCCCACCCGTTCCTTCTAACGCAGAGCGGCCTTCAATCAGGTTGCCCGCAACTTGGAGCCCGGCATCAAGTAGCCCACCTGCTAAAGCGGAAATGCACCACGGGCACAGCCCAAACGGATCGGTGAAGCTGGCCGGGTTATTCCCTACATACTGATAGAGATTAATCCCCCCCGCAATCCCAATCGGGTCTTCTTGGGTTATTGTCCTGATTGACACATTCAGGTACGACCCAGACTCCGTAATCTATTGCAATTCTTTTCTTTAGCCGCTCACCTCTGTTGAATTTTGATCGTAATCTGTACTAAAAATCGCCGACGTGCACTTTTAGGGGGGAGTGGGGCGCGTTTCGCTAATACCGCACGGCAGTCGTGAGCTCGTGGGGCTCTCCAATCGATGGTTGCTTATTACGAGCGCGACGACGCTGAGCCGCCCGGACCGTTACTCGTCCAGCTCGCACGC
>JAJCZX010000023.1 GCA_029262195.1 Gemmatimonadota bacterium
AAAGTTCGGGTTCCAAAAGGCTACTTGGAAGATTCAAGCGCATGATACGTGTCGCCGCCGCAAGGTTCTTAGCGATGGAAACATGGGGGGGAATGAGGGTAGCTTAAGGGTATGAAGAAGTTGTTGAGGGTAGCGGCGCAGCATATGCGCAGAGACGTTAGGCTGCGGACTACTGCTTTCGTTGCACTTCTTGCCCTTGCTTGCGGCAGTCCACCCGCCGGTCCCGGACCTCCTCCCGAGCTCAGTCTATTAACTGATAGCGTGTTTAGTGGCGGATCAATTCAAGCCACGTCTTCGGCTTTCAGCGGAGTTCTATTCCCTCTGGAGGTGCATTTCGACGATGGTAGCATTCTTACTACCGAGTACATTGGCGATAGTACCGTCACCGTACAAGTTCCCGAAATCGATCGGACTGGAAGGCATGAGGTCCGCTTCAGTATGGGTGACGTCACACTATTTAGTCCGTCCATAACGATTCTAGGGTACTCTTCAACGATAGAGGTCGATGGCTGGATTCAGGGGAGGGAGTTGCATCCCTATCCCTGGGATGTCCCTCTGTTTGCTTTGGGTTTCACAGAAACATCTATAGCACTTCTTGACCTAGTTGACGGATCCCTAAACAGAATAACAGACGTGCAGTTTTCCAGCTGGTACGGGCCCGGTGTATCGTTCGTTTCCACAGAGGTCATCGTACCATCCGGGATGGACGATTCGGTAGACGTGTGGCAACTGCTTCCGGTCGTCCAAAAGATAGGCCGCGAATACGTTGAGAACCTTTGGCTTCGCCAGACCTGGCGTTTGTCCAGTGACCAGTGGGTCGTTACGGGTCATCACAACACCTGGGTTTCGGCAGGTAAACGTTACGACAAGCAGGAGTCGCCATGGGCTATCGTTTTCTCGCCGGCTCTTGATCTCGCGACTATTTCGGTCAATCACAACAGTCGTGGTGTCCCAGTTTACAGCCTCTCGACCGGGGACACGCTTTATCATGTCGAGGAGCTATTGGCCAGCGAAGGGGCTGCCTTTTCGCCGGATGGCAGCGACCTATTTCTCTTGAGTAACAATTGTTGCACTAGCGCCCTCAGAGTCGTCAGAGTCGAGGCAGCCTCCGGCATAGTTCAAGTCGAATTTGCCGACTCCACTCTAAAACCCATTGCTATTGCGAGCGATCCAGCCGGTGAATGGGTATATGCCGTTGCCGAGGAGGAGGACGGGGTTGTTGGCGTATTGGTTTTGGATGCGCTGACTCTGGAGTTGGTTGGACGTATGCGAACTCCTCCCGATAAGGCACCCTGTCCATGTTCCAGCGGATTCGCTGCAGTACCACACGCCGTGGGCAAGAGGCTCGCGGTAATCCCGGGCTCTGGGGGTGGCGATCGCCTGATTCACTTTGACCTGTTAGGCGGTCCCGATCCGCCGTCTAACTCCGTTAAGTAGCTTTCAGTCAAGTAGACGTACGTTTCCTAGGGCGGCGGGCGGATGCTAGCGTCTGTTTTACAGTTACTAGAAAGTCGCTCTGGCCGCAGTCGGGTTTTGTCAGTTCGGCAATTGACGACCAAACACCGTTTTGGGATCTAACGCGGAATCAGTGTTCCTCGTGGCTCAGTTTTGAGCGTCCCAGAAGCTTTCCCGGCATGGCGCCCGGCTTCCCATTCAAGGGTCAAGTCCCGGATTTTGTGTAAAAGTGAAAGAGGAAACTCCCCGGTCACTCCTTCACGCAGCTTGATCTACCTCCCTGTTTTCGAGTAGCGAGACATCCACGTATCGGCGATCACCCCAGATCGTCGTGACCTTCAATGCCACAGCTGTGATCAAGCGCAGAGCGCTCGCCCGATCAGGAAACGCTCCCACGGCCCGGGTGCGTCGCTTGATCTCGCCATACAGCCTCTCCAGTCCGTTGGTCGAGCGAATCTTCTTCCAGTGGGCCTTCGGAAACCAGTAGAACGTGGTAGCCGCATTGAAGCCGCCCTGGAGACATGCCATCGCCTCCGGCAACTCCTGGCTCCAGCGCCCCAGCAGGCGGTTCAACAGCTTCCGGGCCTCGGCCAGGCTGGTGGCCTTGAACAGCACACTTACCTCTCGAGCCCCAAGTGCTCGTCGGTAATTACCAGACGCACACCACTCAGGCCGCGTTCCACCAGTTGCTGCAACAGCGCGGAGACGTTCTCTACCCTACGAGCCCACCGGGCGTCGACGAACGTCGCATCCAGGTACAGGTACGGGTGCTCACCCTCGATCGGCGTTCGCCGTAGCGCCTCTACTTCCTTGTCCAACCGCTTCGTGATCCGGCTCACCGTCGAGCGACTCACATTCTCGCCCATCAACCCTCGGTCAACTCGCCCGTCTTGCGTGTCGAGACGCCGTTGACGTAGCCGTTGGTAATCATCCGGTCTATCGCCTCGGTCCGGCGACGGTACCGACCCAGAGTCTCTCCCACGGAACCGCCCTCGCGAGCCTGGGGAACCGTCACTTCAATACCGCCAAGGCTCGTTAGCAGATGGCGCACGTACGAGCCATTGCGATGGTCCCGACGGCCACCTACTTGACTGTACCACTCAGCTCCGATCAAGCTGCTCCAACTCCTCTTCCAAAAACGTATTGAGGCTCGCCCGGATCGCTCCCCGAAACATCGCTCTCAGGTCCATCTGCATCTCGTCTTGCGTTACCACCGATATCTTGCCAACATCCTTCATGAGGAAGCTCCTTTCGTCGATCACTGCTTCTAACAGCGATCGGTCTCTCGGGTTGTTTTTGATTTCTCCCGAGGAGCTTCCTCTTTTTCTTTCACCCTGTCCAGAGCTGACCTACCCCAGAAACTCTGAACAGCTTTTACACAAATTTAGGGACACTACCATACCGACTGGCCACATTTCTGTCGCCGTGGAGCCGCACGGTGATCCGCTGGCGATCGCTGCAGCCGTGGAGGGCGTGCTACTCACTTTTCTCGAACAAGATGAAGATTGATTCTGCGCATTGGCCGACGGGGCGCGGGATTACCGTTTTGCATACGGCATAGCCTGGTGTCGGTGGGTGGATGCTCGCCGTCTGTTTTACAGTTACTAAAAAGTCGCTCTGGCCGCAGTCGGGTTTTGAAGATTCAAGCGCATGATACGTGTCGCCGCCGCGAGGGTGGTAGCGGTGGAAACATGGTGGGGAACGAGGGTAATTTATGAGAATGAAGAAGTTGTTGAAGATAGCGGGGCAGCATATGCGCAGAGCCGTTATACTGCCCCGATTTATTTCCCGGTCTCCGATGACCGGGCTCGGAACCACCTCTCCAGTTCTTGCTCCGACACGTTGCCAGCCGCGGCTCCAAGAATGACCTCCACTACTTCTTCTTGTTGGGCCTTGAAATCACTCCCGTTTAGGCCGAGGAATGTTGCTGCGGTTAGGAACGCGGTACGTTTGTTTCCGTCTTGGAAGGGATGGTTGCGCAATAGCCCGAAAGTGTATGCGGCCGCCAATGTAGCCAAATCACATCGCTTCCTATATGAAAACTTGTTCTGGGGTCGAGCAAGTGCTGACTCAAGCAGCGCTTTGTCTCGCAACCCGGGGAAACCGCCGTGCTCGCGGATCTGGTCGAGATGTATAGCTTCAACAACCAAACGGCTCATCCATCGAGGTTCGCGCAATTTAGTTTCTTCTACTTGGCAAGTTCTCGGAGTGCAATCCGGTACTTCTTGGCCATGGTTGAGGCAACGCCTAGTGCTTCTTCAATGTCGGGGTCGTATGGTGTGAGCAAGATGCCGGCATCGGTCTCTACTGCGAAAACCGTGTCGCCGGGTTCCACGTGTAGGCGATCCGCCATATCCTTGGGTAGGGTGGCTCCGACGGAGCCGCCGGCTTTACGAATTGTCACTTGTTTTACCATGATGTCTCCTGTAGCATAAATGTACTACCATAGTGTCATGTGGCAAGTTCCGCCCGGGGCACCATAACTAGCGCATGATGCGTGTCGCCGCCGCGAGGTTCTTAGTGGTGGAAACGTGGTGAGGTATGGAGGTAGTTTAATAGTATGAAGAAGCTGTTGAGGGTAGCGGCGCAGTATATGCGCAGAGACGTTAGGCCGCCCCGGGTACCCTTGATATTGTAACGATAGCCGTTATAATAATATAAGTGATACACTCGTTTGCTGACCTAGCGACAGAAGATGTTTTCAACGGTATCGATAGCCGCCGAGCCCGTCGCGCTTGTCCGTCCAATATTTGGGCAGTGGCCCGGCGCAAACTTACGCAGCTAAACAGGGTTCGCATTCTGAACGAGCTACGGATTCCGCCCGGCAATCGTCTTGAGCGCTTGACGGGCAACCGGGCCGGGCAACACAGCATTCGAATCAACGAACAATACCGGGTCTGTTTCCGGTGGGAGGACGGCTATGCCGAACAAGTCGAAATCACGGACTACCATTAGAAAGCGAGACGGGCTCGTAAAAAGGCGATTGCCTTCGCACCGTCCGCCGACTCATCCTGGCGAGATGCTGCTTGAAGAGTTCCTCAAGCCAATGGATATCACTCAGTCGGCGTTCGCAACTCGGCTCGGTGTTTCATTCCCCAGGCTGAATGAAGTAGTCAATGGCAAGAGGGGTGTTACGCCCGATACAGCTTTGCGGTTGGCGAAGGTTACGGGTATGAGCGCGGACTTTTGGTTAGGGCTCCAGCAGGACTGGGATCTTTGGCATGCCTTGCATTCGGTCGAAGCCGCAGAGATCGACCAACTTGAACCGTTGACGCGTGCAAGTTGAGGGGCTGTCTAACTCCGTTAAGTAGCTTTTAGTCAAGTAGACGTACGTTTCCAGTGTCGGTGGGCGGATGCTCGCTGTCTGTTTTACAGTTACTAGAAAGTCGCTCTGGCCGCAGTCGGGTTTTGTTTCAGCTCGGCAATTGACGGCCAAACACCGTTTTGGGATCGAACGCGGAATCAGTGTTTCGCGTGGCTCAGTTTCGAGCGTCCCAGAAGCTTTCGCGGCATGGCGCCCGGCTTCCCATTCAAGCGAATGACTCGCTATGTGAATCAGTTAGACGTCTGGGTTTGCCAGGCGCGGCCAATTGCGACCCTTCGTTTTGCTCAACGGCTTGACCTTACTGGATCTGTAACTGATAGAGGTATTCCAGTTCATCGGGTGACTCGACAGCGCTAATAGCCTTTAGGTTACGGGCGTGGGCCAGATTGAGGTCCACCTTATGACCGATCTCGTGTCGCTCAGCCAGTACCAGCCGCCAAT
>JAJCZX010000024.1 GCA_029262195.1 Gemmatimonadota bacterium
GTGCCCCACCCATGCAATGTGGCATTAAACGGCTGATCTTTACCGGGCGCTGATTCCGTGACTTATCAAGCTTTATCACGCTTTCGCAGTACGTTGTCGGCCTCAAAATCCGTTGGGGGCGACCCCGTGTGAGTTCGACTCTCACCTCGGGCATCTTATTGCAGGGTGCTAGGTTATTGCTTCTGGTATGCCGCAAAAGTAGCGTTAAACCGCGCGGTTTTGGGACGCTCAGTTTCTTCATGCTCGGGTCAATGCAAGCGGAATAAAGAGTCCCTCCCGACACTGCCTGAATTGTGAGCCTGGCAGAACAACAGCGGCGGTTTCATCTTAGGTCAATCCAAACCACTTGAGAAGTGAAACACCTATCGTGCCTTCTGTTCAACCGATTCAAGGACGTACCGTCCACTACGTGGTGACCGGATTCAACTGCCGTAGGTTCGCCGGTCAGTGCATTGAAAGCCTGAAACGGCAGGTAGACCCGCGTTGGCGCGCGTACATTATTGACGATGGCAGTACCGACGGTACTGCCGGGATCATAGAGACGCTCTGCAGGGACGATCACCGCTTGACGGCCCTGCCACGGGTCGGCAACGAAGGGGCGTGCAAACGGCGTTTCGAAGCCATCCACGAGTTCGTCGGGTCGCTGCATGACGTCGTTGCGTTGGTCGGCTTAGATGACCAGATCATGCCATCTTGTACCGGAGAGATTCAGGCGCAGTATGACTTGGGTTTCTGGATGTCTTATGGAAGCTGGCGATCTCGTAGTCGCGTCTACCAAGGGAAGCCCTATCCCGCGGAGGTCCATGCTGCCAATTCCTACAGAGAAGTACGGTTTGAAGCGACAGCGATCAATACGTTTTCGCGATGGCTCGTGGACGAAATCACGCCGCAGGATTTGCAAAACCACGACGGTTCCTGGCTGGAGAATTGCACCGACTGCGCGTTCATGTTCCCATGCTTGGAACAATGCCCCGAAGAGAGAATCGCGGTGATCAAGAACCCGATCTATTTCTACAACGAGGATTGGTCAGGCAATACCTTGCGGCGATTGGGGCGTCCCAATAAGACTGCTGTTCGTGATTTCCTCAAAACTATGCCGAAGAAACGAATCGGTGCCGGTCCGCAATCCTGATAATCAACCGAGCAGGCCGCCGGAAACACCTAATGGGTGCTCTGGTTGCCAGGTTCGCCAGGTGGTTCCCATGACCGCTCGAGTCTGTTGTAAGTCACCCCCTCTGCACATTCGACCAAAAATGGTGCGTCTGTGATCCTGGCCGGGCACGAGTTTGAGCCAGCCCGATTCATGCCCGAGGCAGAGCAGGGGGACCCTGGAGGATTGGGCGACACGGCCGAACCAAATATCAGCCATGTTGGGTTGCCGAAAATCTGAGGGTTTGACGGCGAGGGTGTCAGCATGGTATGCCATGGCCCCGGTGCCGAGCATATGAACGAAGGCGTCTTCCGCGACATGTTTCAGACAGTGCCTAACTCTGCGACTTCCTCGATAGCTTTTAATCGGGGTGCGAAAAGTGATGCCGTGAAGACCAACAACGGTGGTGCGCTGGAAACGGTCTATCGATGCCCGCAATCGAGCAACATAGTCGGGCGGGTAGATCAGGTCGTCGTCACAGACGAAATGGTACCCTGTGATGGTTGTGGCCCAGAAAAACTTTCCGGCGTCTCCACGGTCCCCAAACGTGGCGCTTGTTGCGAACTGCACCTTCGGGTGTTCCAGCACCTTTGGGATCGAGCGGTGTCCGTTGAGATAGATATTAATTTGGTCCACTTGCGGTGCCAACGACTCGAGAACGCTCCCTAAGGTGCTTACCCGGTCGGGAACCGTTGCCAAGCTTGCAACCACGTCAGGGCCATCAGCGAAACGCACGGTGTGCAGAGGGTGTTGGGCGCGTTCCTGGGGGTGCATCTGGGACGGATCGTAGGTGTGCCGCACAAGCGATTGGTGGACGCGATACATGGCGTAATCTGCGCGGAACAATCTTCGTGACATCTGGCTCCCTACGCCAGAGCTTCTGTTTCGGTTGCGCGGCGGTTTGATCGGCGTCAACTCCCAGTTCAACGCGTCGAGAAGGTCGCGAGTACTGTAGAAAGCCCCGTCCACCCAACCGGTCAGATCGAACTCACCGAGACGTTTGGGTGAAAAATTTGTCCAACACGGTTGGTGTTCTCGGGAGTCATCCACGTGCACTGAAAGCGCAATCTTCCGATCGTCAGAAATTTTCGACCACACGGCCTCCGCACGTTCGAAGAAACCGCGCGCGAGTCTAACGTCGTCCGGCAGTTGGACGAATCGGTCAAATGGCGCGGTTCGCAAATCGGCGTAGGCTCGGTTCGTCCACTGCCAGAACCGCAACTTGCCGTGGCGAACTTGTGACCGAGTGTAATTGCCCCCCATACCTTTGACGGTGGCAACAACCTCCCGGTAATCTGCGTCTGAACCATCGTCATAAACGTAAATGTCGATTTGGTGTTTCTGCATTTCGCGCCGAAGGTCGCTTAGGATTGCAAGTAGCTGGGCGGGTCGGTTGTGCGTGAAAATGAGTACGCAATAGCGCATGGAACGTCCGCCTCTTTGTGATTATCGAAAGGTCTGTTTGCGGCCACGATCTGGTGTTTGACCGCCGGGCGGGAGTCGTGTTTGACCAGGCGGGTACCGGCACCTATATTTGCCGCGCCAACCTGATGTGTCAACCTACCGTTGCGATATGTTTCGCGCCTTGCGGGAGAGTTGAACGCGTTTCAATCGTCCGCGGATGTGCGCGGAGCGGCCGCCTCTAACTGGCCAAGATGTGTGTTTGGTGTGGCTTAGAACCGGATATCGAATCGCTGTAATGGTTGGCGATGAGGCGGCATTTGGATCGAATCACGGCAGGGTTATTCCTTATCGGCGACGGTGGTGGTAGTCCGTCGGTAGGCACCTACTGTTACTACTTGATGGCAGTGGATTCGACGGGATCGGGTCCGACAAGCGTGGCGCAGCTGTGGAACGACAAGCCATATGTTGGCTGGTTTCTTTTCCTGGATGAAGAGATCCCTGTTTCCGATGCCCCAAGGTTTGTCGCAACGGCCCGCCTGAAACTGCCCAGCCTCCCGCCGGGCAACTCGCGTGCGATAGTATGGCTCGCCAACGCTGATGCGAGTTCCATTGACCCGAATCTCACGCACTTGATTCTACAAACAGCGCTGTCGCTCTCTCTCCTACACCCTATAAACACCCAAAGACAGGTCAAAAGCAGCGCGGGTTTCAGCTGGTGGGCGCTGGCGCTTGAGTTTCCGATTGGAGCTGCAGTCTCACTGAGCCAAGGGGTGGGTGGCCTGGCGTTCGGGGTTTCGGTAAAAGCCCGCGATCAATCAAAGTTTTTTCTACTTTGCGACGACGATCAGGAGTCGACATTCTTTCCGCCCAGGGGAGCGAATGTCTTTATTCCGATAGACGGATCAACCGCAGGGTGTGTGAGCGTCAACGCCGCACTGAAGTTACCCCCGTTGATCCAGGCCTTGGGTTGCGGTTTTCGGTATGTGAAAACGGGCTCCACGCCGAAAATATTTGACTTCCCGATGTATCCAGACGACGCGGCCAACAATTTACTTTACGCTTACAACTTGCGGTTGCACCCCCTTCGGCCGCTCGATAGCGACGTGACCGCGTTTCAGTTTGACCTGGAGGGTATTAGTCAGGAAGCCAAGAACAGTCGGCAGCTGACGTCGCGGGCTTTCCTGACGCCATCGGGAACCGCTATTGAAATTGTACCCGACGCTGTTTCCGGGTTTGCATTCAATGAGTCGGTTTCGGCCAGCGGCCACCCTTTTGGTTATCTGAGTCCCGTGGGGTTGTTCAAACTCGTTTGGGTGGCCGGAAGGCCTGGGTTGGAGACGACAACGAATGTTAAATCTGAGGAGGAGTTGCCCCAGGGATCCGCGCAGGCCATACCGGTGCAGTATATGCCCGGTGTCTCCGGCCAAGAATTTATCACATTCCAAACCGGGGATGTAATCGGGTTTGAGCAGGGCCACCCGGCGACAAGCAACGGGGATTCGAGCGGGGACGTCGATCCCGCTTTCGGCGTCGGTGAAGTTCTTGACGCAACTTACACGACGTCATGGTTTGGGGCTTTGCCTATGGGTGAAAGATGCCCGCGGTATTTTGCGCAACCCAGCGCTTCGGTGTATTATGGACCCGCTCCGCACATGTCCTTTCCGACCGCGATCTCGGCGCAACTGGCCGAATTCGGGACCCCTTCGCTCTTTCCGGCTGTTCCGTATGGATATGTGACACCAGCGGATGACGACGACGCAGACGCCTACACGCACTTCGAGAACACTGTGTTAACTCCGGGGCGGAGTCGTGAGATACTCAAAGACACGTCGATGGGGCCCCGTTTCCTACAGCCCACCCCGGGGGGAAGTCCAACTTCGCCGGTGATTGGCGGCACCATGACGCCGCAGGGATTAATGGTTTCCGTTGGCGACGAAGGTCAATGGGAGCAACTTCTGCTGGCTCGAAGCCCCAATGACAATGAAAGTCACCTTGGGTTCAGCGGGTTGTCTCCTGGTGGCGAAGTAAGCCCGCGACTCGGCAGCGCTCTTATGCGCAACGAGTTGTTTCTGGTAATCTCGACTGGTGAAGCGCTGGGCGAATTCGAGCATGAGATCAACATGCGCGGATTCACGTTTAATCTCGACGTGCAAGGCGCCGTTGGCGTAGAAACGAGGCCAGATACGCCAGCTGGGTCTCTCCAAACCATCATGATTTTCAAGTTTGGCACTGGACGCTCGGTGAGCGAACTTGTAGAAAGCCCTGAACATTGGGTTAGCACTGCCGACTTCGTTGGGGATACCCCGTCGGCAATTGCGGCGGTGCAACGGGCCATTCGCGCCAATATCGCAGTAGCCGCTGAGGGCATAGGGCTGCCGGGTAAACCCTTTGAGTATTTCAACTCAATTGTAAACTCACAAACATGGACCGGGATCCTAGCTCTGAACTGCTCAATCGACGCCAGGGGTATGCCGGCAGATTTACAGATGTTGCTCGGCGGAGTCAGCGGCAATTTGATAGCTCATCATTTGGGGATACTCATCAATCGCGTGGAGTTGGGCTCACCCGCTTTAGAGATGCTGACGAGTTCCATCTTCGGTGTCATCCACTACGGGGAAGGGCAGTCGGACGCCTCCCCACCGAATTGTCCTCCGTCTCCCTGGCACTACGCGCTCGAAAACCTGACTGTCCTGTTTGCTAATTCCAACATCACCTTCTTCAATGCGAAAATCGGCGTGATGATCACGCAGCTGTTTGGTCGCGAGGTCGAGCTTGTTTCGAGCAATGAGGGTGCGTCACCCCCCGAGCCGAATACGATTGTCATCAATGGGCAGTATCAAGAGCAGGAGGGTGTGGCTACTGTTCGCTTCTCCACGGACGACGACTTCGATTTTGCCCCAGTGCCGACGCCCGGGGCAATTAGGCTGATGGAGAAGGTGCGCGTGAGTAGCGCAGCCCTGGTGCCGATCAGCAGCGTCGCCGACACTAAGAACCCGAAAATCGAAGACGTCATGATCGGGTTTCAGATGGCCGGGGAAATATGGTTTGCCAAGGATCCGTTCCCCAACTCTGATTCTCTGGACCTGTTTTCCTACGGTAATGGAGACGTGGGGCTTGCGTACTCCGGGCTTTCTCTGGATATCGGGTATCAGCTTGATGAGGATGGGGCAGTCCCCTGTTCACAAAAAATTTCATTCAACTCTTCGGCAATGGTGTTTACTCCGAGCGCTGCCTCTACCCGTCCGGGTAGCTTGCTGGCCAGCCTGCCGATCAAGCTCACAGGGTTCACGCACAACGCAACGGCTCTGACTCCCACCGTCCTGGGGGCGACCCCGGTCCATTGCGTCAACTTGGAATCACCCACCGTGCCGCCTAAGAAACTCGTGCCGCCGAAAACCGGGCCAACACAACTAAAAACAGCACCCGAACCCCAGGGAAGCGCCGCTGGCAATGCGGCTCCGTACGTGACTACTTCTCCCAATTATGGTCTGGTATTTGACATGCCGCTCGGCACCATGGGTTCGTTAGCCGGAGTTCACGCGGCCCTCACGGCAAAAATGATACTTGCCTGGGGCCCCTCGCCGTTCTTGCCGGGAAGCGATGCGGCAGCGGTATTTGTGCAACTCCCGCAAGTCATGGGCGGAGTCGATGGTTTCAACCTGCAAGGTATCCTGAAGACCACATTCGGCGACGCCAACTTGATGAAGATTAACAATGTTTCTGAAAGATCGGGGCCGGTCTACGCAGTTTTGTTCAACAACATCGCTTTGAGCGTGCTCGGTTACACCTTCCCGCCCGGAATCGTGACGGACTTTATGATTTTTGCCGGGGAGGACCCACCAAAGGTCGCTGGCGATACCAACCTGGCGTGGTTCCTTATGACACATTCCTCCAGTGGAGGTACCTCCTGATGGTCTCCCCCAAAAAGACAGTCAACGGCCTAATGCAGTGGTTGAGCCGAACGCTGGGAGTCGTACTACCCACGCTGGCTTTTTTCAAAGGCTTTCCGTCCATGCAGGCTCTCTGGCGTGGAGCAATCTCGGGATTCCCTGACCCAAACAAGCCGTTCCCGTGGCGGGTTCCGGTTAAGGGCTCGTGGTCGGAGTTGTTCCCGGATGCCCCAAATTTGGATGTCACCGTCACCATCGTGGTGGATGAAAATGATGAATCACAATCAGATCAAGAAGGGTGGTAACGCATGAAATCACCGGATACCGGAACCAATGTCTCGATCGCGGCGCAGTTCGAGTATAAGGATGGGCAATCGTTCACGATTCAATCACAGGACATCCAGAAACTTAGCACTGGCGGTTGCGTCAACTTTTCTCTGGCGTCGCCGATGGTGGTTGGTACTCTCGAAGATTTCGCCGAATGGCTTGCGGGCGAGTTCGGTGTTGCGAATGCGCATACTGAAATCCATGATGCCCTTGCGAACATGCCGAGTTGGCTGGCCGATCTGGTGAATGATTTTCTCTCGCCAACACTGACGATCACCGTACTTGATGTGACCATCTGTAAAGAGAAGGGTAAGGGGAAACCTAGCCTTGCTGGTTTTTCTTTCGGCGTCACCTGGACCTATAGCCCGCCGAAACACATCGTAGGGCCTTTGTATTTCGACGGCATTGGAGCGTTGATAGAACGCAACGCTGGCGCGTCGAGTTAGAGCTAAACTCGACATGTCGTTGCTGGAGAATCAGGACGCGACTGCTGGGGCCGTTACCAAGGTAACCGTCTCGTTGAACGGGGAGTTGGATTTTGGCTCGTCCCCGTTCAAAATAGCTTTGGAGGCGGTAGTCGCGGGCGGTCCGTTGGAAATAGGCTTGGTGTCACAGTCGCCTATTGCATTGACCGATTTGTACGAGTGGGTGCGGCAACTGCTCGAGCAGATCGGACTGGATCTACCTGAACCTGCGGCTCCCTGGAGCATGATCCTGGATCGAAACGTCAACGCGGCCATCTGGTTGCGCCCCGGGGCTGAAACTCGGGCCGCCTACCTGCAGTTGGACCTGTCTCCTCCTTTGCCCATCGGCGGCTCCAGAGACTTCCACGGCGTGACAATCACGCTTGAGCCGGACATCACCGTCGAAAGTATTTATCTGGGTTATGACGCTGCATCGGGCAAGGGAGTTGATTTCCGTATAAAGGTGAGTTCCCCCACCACGGGAGCGACGAAATCGGGAGCTGGACTACTGACGGCGGGCGGGGAATCACTGGTGGCCAAAGACCCCCCGACTAAGACGCAAGTCGTCAGCTATCCGTTTCCTGTGCCTTCGCAAAAATCAGCATCGAAATTCAAATTGAAATACCTGGGGCTTGGACAGCGTGTCGGGCCTGATCCGCAAGTAAACCCAAATGGCGATCCGCTCGCGACGATCTTTGATCAGCTTGAGAGCGACCTGGCGACCAACGATCCCAAGGCGATCCTCGAGCAGGTCGCGGCGAATTTTTACAAGCCTGATCGTGACTGGTTCATAGCAGCAGACATAGAATTCCGGGGGTTTGAACTCCGTATCCTGTTCAACGACCCTGCCATGTATGGCCTGGAGATCACCGCTGGAGCGGGGACGGGGCTCGAAGGTTTGTTGTTCGAGATTCTTTATCAGAAACTTGGGCCGCACCTCGGCGTTTATTATGGCGCCCTGACGCTTCCAGACGTTTTGCGGAGAATCCCGATCGATGGTGCTATTCTAATCCTTCCGTCGTTCTCGGTTTGGATATACACCAATGGTGACTTCCGAATCAACATTGGTTGGCCGCTTGGCCCCAATTCGATAGGTCTACAGCTCGACGTGCTGCTCGGGCGAGCCGGATTGTACTTTGCGAAACTGAGGAGTGGCGATAACCCCGGCCATTCGCCCTCGGAGTCGTCGCCGGGGTACAACCCCATTCTGGAGTTTGGCCTCGCCGTGTCCCTGTCTGCCGAGGCTTCGTTGAACGCTAGCGTGTTAAGCGCCAGCATATCGGTCGACTTTACGGCAACGTTCCAGGGGCTTTTGGCCTGGGGAGCGGCTCCAGCCTTGAAGCCTCCGCAACGACCACCCCCCCAGGGCGGGGCGATAACGAAGACTCCCGGGCACTACTGGTTTGCGGCTACCGCGACCCTGGTGGTATCGCTAAAGGGCGAAGTCAATTTCCGTATTATCAAAGTCACCGTCGCAATCAATTTTACGGCGTCGGTCGGAGTCGCGCTTGAGACGGGTCACGCGGGCCTTGTGCAGATCGCTGCAGAGGTAACGGTCTCCGCTTCCATAAAGATCATATTCTTCACCATACACTTCAGCTTCCACGCATCGGTGACGCACACTTTTACCATCGGTTCGGGCCCTCCAGCCAGCACCAAAGGACCCCTCGGCATGGGATCGGCCGGTGCGTTGTACAGGGCGTTCGAGGACAAGGTATTAGAAGATGTCGCGCTACATAGAGAGTCGTTGTCGGAGGGGCAGGAATCATTCTTTGAGCTGACACCCCTCCAATCGCCACCGATTCCGGTAACGGCGTTTTTCATTCTCCAACCTGCGGTTGTTTTCGATCAGACCGGCGTTGGACAGCTTGCTGCGGTTGCTTCGCTTGTCACTGAAGCGCCGGTGGCTCGTGCTGTCGGTGTTGCAAGCCCTGACACCATGACTCAGTACGAGCAATTGATACGGAAATATGTTGAATGGTTGTATTGCGAGTTCACACCGGCGGGCGGTGCCACGCTTGCGCGGTTGCGCGCTTTGGCTGGTGCGCTCGGTTCAGGAAAGGCATCGCCATCGACGCCGGTGTTCGGTGGTTTCGCAGGATTTCGAGAACACCTTTTTGCGTTTTTTAACGCCTACATTAGCCTCGAGATACGCTCGTCTTCGAAACACGAAGCTGATCTACCCCCCGACGTCGCCGTCCTGCCAATGTTTGATGAGCTACAGCTGAGACGTCAGAAAGCGGATGGGACCGTACAGGTCATTCGCTTCAGCGAGTACGAAAAGACACCAGCCAACTACCCGCTGGCGATTGATCTTTACTATGACCTGTTGACCGAAACGCAAACGTGGGCTGAGATGGGTTATTCGACGGCCGAAACGATTAGCCAACCTTCCCCCACCGTCGCGTCATTCCTTTCTGAGGACTATTTCCTGATGGTGGCTCGACAGGCCGTAAATCAACTCGTTGATCTGGCGGACAAAAGCGGCGCGATTCTCGAAAAGCAGCTGTTTTCAGATTTGCGAGGTACTGATGCGGACCGCAGGAGAGAATTGATTCATGCCCATGTCATGCGGACTTCCGGTGATAACACGTTGCTGGAACTTTTGGATGAACTAGACTACGGGTCAATCGCCGGACTCGGGTCTCGGTCATTGCTGCAAGGCGTGCAACTTCCCATACCTAAAGACGTTCCGAAGAATCCCACGCCGGAGAACATGCCCGGAGTGCCGACCGCCGGGATGTCGGTTTTGACGGGGCAACAATGGCTAGTACGTACGGGTGCCACTGACGTGACGGCCGCCTTGATGGCGAATTCGAACGACCCCGGACGTGCTGACTGGATCCATTTCGACGGTTCGCTCGGGACAGCCGATGCTGAATTGGCGCTTCCGGCAGCGGCGCCATCCATCCCGGCCCCGTCATGGAGCGGTCCCCAAAGTAGCCCTGCTGACGTTGATGTTCTGTACCGAGGCCCCGAGTCCGAGGGAATTGACGGTGATATTGAAGTTGGCGCGATAAACACGTTGACAGCTTTTCCACTCTATGTAGCGCAAACCAATCGGACGTTGTGGACGGCAGAGTCCGCGCGCACCTTGCTGCCGCTCAACGCGGATCTGGGCATGTGGCCCTCAGGTTCCGGGGCGGTTGAGGTTTCCAATGTTGCGCCCGACGAGGAAGCCAATCCGCCGCTGCTTGAGGGGGCAGCGGTATTGACGATCGCGCTTTCGATCAACCAAATCGGTACGATTCACGATACAGACGTGGGCGCGACCAGCCCGCCGCCCGATGCCGGAACTACTCTTGGCTCTCCTCCGGTGTTTGGCCCTGATATGGCACTTCCGTTTGTGTTCTCGATCAACGGGGCCGACGAAACGACACGTGATCTTATCGAGGATGCTCTGCAAAGTGCCGACTTCAACTCAGTTCGAATATCGATCGCCTATGCTGATCCGTCCTCCAATCAGATCTGTTCGGAGGAGTTGTCACCGGATGTGATGCTGCTCAAAACCAACCTGTCGACCTTGAATCAGGCCTACGAGGTGAGTGCGCTGTGCGGTGAACGTATGCAGGTGTTGGGGGCGTTGCAGGGAGACGATGTGGCCACTATCGATGAAGCCGAGGCATTTCTCCGCTTATTATGGGAATGCAGTGTGGTGCATGCGTCCGGATACTATCTGTATTACCGGACCAGCGACGGACATCCGCTAGCGCCAGATGTGTTTACGGATGGTAAGGCATCGATCACGATAATCGTCGAGCCGACGACCCCGTCCCAAAACCTCATTCAGGTGGCGTCATACCAGAACTCAGTATGCGTGTTGGGCAACCACTCGGCCGACACCCTCTATATGGACATGTACGAAACCGGCGGAGGAAGGGTAATGCGCTATGGCCCAACCTATCCAGCGGGCAACTTTGGGGTGGCTTTGGAATGGACACATCCCGCGGAAGCGAGTCCGCCTCCCATGGTCCCAGTCGCTGAACTGTATCACCTCATTCAATATGCCATCGAAAAAACCGGCGGATACGGAGGGTCTGTCTGGAGCCTTCCCTTAACCCCCAATGACGCCCCGACTGACGGCGGACTGGTTGTCAGCAACTATCAGGTTATTGTGCCGGTAGACCGGTTCCTTACAGGGTCGACGAATCGATATCAGGTGAACGGCCGGCCCGTGGATATCAAGTTCAGACTCGCCGACATGTTCGGGAACATCATACTGCATGATTCACCATTCACCTTTACGCCCTACTATCACGATCCACTGGTGCCACCTGACGAATGGCCGTCTTTTGTGATGAAGTACCGGGTTATGCCGGGCGGTCTCGGGGAAGCAATGATCGCGTTGCATTGTGATTTCCAGATCAATGGCATCGAACATAATAAAGATCCCAAGAGCATGTTGGCCGCCGCCGATTCGCGGTATGCACTTATTTATGACCAACTGACGGATCCAAATGTTTCAATGACGGCGTTCACGACTCTAGTGCCCTTGGCTGATGGTCCGCTGCAAGGGTCTCATTACCTGCACCAAACATTGATTGACGTCGTCAGCACAATACGCAATCGGTTACGTGACGCGATCGACAGCAACAAGTTCGTACCGTACCAACGGAACATTGACATCTCTGTACCTATAAGCGCGGTTGGGCAACTTCCTCAGGATATCTTCCCGATTGGCGTGACGGTTGGGATGGAACGACTGGAAGGCGTGCCGCCGCATGTCTTGGAAAACCTGCCCAGTGCTGGCTCGGTCCAGTGTTCGATTCGACCCGATCTTGACGCCTTGCGAGACGCGGTGTCCCCTGGAACTCAGGAGAGCGGCATACACATTTTCGCGAACGATTTTGAGAGCGCCTACTTTGGCTTTGATGGGCGTCAGGGAGAGTTGATAGTTGCGCAGCGGCCCGCAGCCCAGAAAAGTGCGGGCTCGCCCTCCGATGCCAGAGGTGGCGGAATGGTTCTCGGTCACGCGCCTGCTGAGGACCACGATCTTTGGGCGGTTCGCTGGAGTGACACCGCCGGTATTTCAGTTCGGTTTGGCGGTGCCCCAATCGACGATTTCGCTTACTTCGCGGTTCGTCCAATTAGTACGAAACTGCAGAACCACGTGTTTAACGGCACCACGCTCCACACTGGCGTCGATGTCGATCAATGGGCTCGGGAGTTCCTTGATGCGGTGGATACTTTCCTTGCCCCGGAGTATGCCGTGGGTATGGCGGTGCTCGACTCGATGAACCAAACGGATTACCTCGAGGCGATACTGGGTTCGAAAAGACAGCTGGCCTCGATTATACCAAACGGACTTGTCAACATCTTTGAGGAGGGTGCCAGAGGCGACATCGGTGGTGCTCGGGAAGTTTTGGAGCAGTCGTTGCTAAAAGAACTGGGTTCCGCATATTCCATATCGACGGTGGTGCAGGCGCGTTCGGAGGTCACCACCTTCCCTGCCAGTTTATCGAGCCCCAACGGCTTCCCGCCTTCCTTCTACGGAGGAATAGTGTCTTCCGATTCGCTACAGTCCGACTCGGGAGTACCACCGAAGATTTCGAAACGCTACACGCTTTCGGGCGCCCGTTTGCAGATCGAAGACGGTTATCAATGGGCAGCCTTCATGGTGGGAACTGCTGATCCCGCGTTACAAACGGAACTGGTTCTCCCGTTAAACTATGCGATCAGTTACTTGCAGCACGATTTCCTGCCCGATGAAGAGTACCAGGGGTTTGTGCCTTCGTCCTGGCTGAAATTTGTTCTTACGAGGGAGTCGCTGGATTTACCGGTCACCGCCTCAAACCCTGCCGAGATCCCAATTCCATTGCGCGCGGACCCTCAAGCCCCCGCGTGCGTTAAGCAAACTGCTCAAGGCGTTCCAATAACTCCGAAAAAGACGCCGTCCCCACCGGGGCCTGAAATCACTGCAGCCTTGGACTGGGAGTATCAGGCTGATATTAGGGTGAAGTGGGATCTCCACGACGAGCTCTTGATGACGGCAATTTACAACTTGCCGCGGCTTGACTCTCCACCCCGTGTTCATGGCGAGCCTCCCGATGCGAATCTAGCCGAGCTAGTGACTGCTCTGGGTGAATTCAGAGAGGCCGTCCCGGCAATCAAGTCGCAATTCCCTGAGATCATGAAAAAAGCCTACGGCTCCGGTGGGACTCAGGCCGCTGGTGCGGAGGTAGTGAAGCAACTCGCCAATCTGGTGGAAGCGGTCACCGCCAAGTGGCCGACGTACGCTGAAGGCGATCTGACGGAGATGAACCCGCCCGTTTCGGACATCATAGAGGATGAGTACGTGGTAAAGGTGGATCGAGCGGACATGACGGTCATGTATGTCTGCGCCGGTAAGGATGATCAGGAAACCCCTCCTTGGCCGACTGAGATTGTGGCGAACCAACTCGTGGGCAAACGCGTGACCGTTGGCCGGAGGTCTATCGCGCTATCTGCGGCGGCGCCGACCGCAAGCTCACAGGCAGTCTACAGATTCCCCCCTGGCACGACGTTCGAGGATTACCACCACATGATGTTCTGCTGGGCGCCTCTGAGCGTATTGAGCCGCCAAACCGTGACTCTGGAAGCCAGTATACTGCGAAATTCGGAATTGGTGCCGAATCGGCAAACGAACCCCGATTTCATCTACCGATCTCAAGTTGGTTCCTTCCCCGCACCGACGGTGCCAATGATCAATCGAGCCACTCTGGGGCCGCTGACTCCCGATAGCGGAGGGCTCAAGAAGACACTTGAGGAAATCCTCAAACCCATTGTGACGCTTGCAAAGGGCGGCGGGAATCCCATTGTGCGCCTTGGTGCCGGATATTCCTTCCTAACCAATCAGGTGGCCGGGAAACCGACCAAGCCCGGAATGCGAATATCGTCGCCAGTTATTCTGGCCGACTCGATCGAGCTCAACCTGGCGAACGGCAACCCGGAGGAAGATATAGCCGCTGCCTTTGCCCACGACCTGTCTATCTGGTACAACGGTATGGAGGGGATCCAAAATGATGGGGGGCTGCTGAACCTGAATATTTCCCTCTTTGGGACGATCGGCGATAATCTCCTACCCATCGTGCAGCTCGCAAACGTTCCAGTAGTTGTCTCGCTCGTGCCGCCCTCGTGGTGGAATAAATAGTGTCAGCCGCAACACCACTGGTGTCATGCATCTGTGTGACTGAAAACCGTGCTGCGTTCATGCCCTGGTTGTTGTGGAATTTTGAGCGGCAGCGATGGCCGAACAAAGAACTTATCATCGTGGATAGCTCGAACTCAGCGTGCGAATTCGGGTCCAAAGCCAAGGTGATCAAGCTTGCTACCGGCACATCTGTTCCCGTCAAACGGAACGCCGGTCTGGATGCGGCTTCTGGGGAGTTCATTACATGGTTTGACGACGACGATTGGCAGCACCCGGAAAAGCTCAAATGCTTGGTGGACGCCATGGCCGATGGAGTTGCCTACGCGGGTGCAACCAAGAGTTGGTTTGTTGATCTGAACGGCAATCGCTGCAATCACTATGGTGGTGCCGGTGCCAGAATCATTTTCAATAGCGCTGGCTTCCGACGCGATGCGGTCCAATCGATCCGTTTCCCTGAACAACGGAGGCGGGCAAGTGACACCGCGTGGCTTCGAAACGTTAAACTTTCATGTGGCAATGGTGTGCGGGTTGAGTTGCCTCTGTTCTTCTGGTTGTGCCATACAGACAATCTAAGCAATCCTGCGACCCGAAAACGGTTCAGGGGATCAATGGATGCGCTGAGATCGGAGATTGGAGAATCGGGTTGGGGCGATACGAATGAGGCTCTGGCGTCACTTCAGGAGCGAATCAAAGTTTCATCGCCTGACGTTGTGGCTCAAGTTACCAATGCGTGCGCGAACGTGACCCGCCCCGAGAGCTCTGCAAACATTGCGATAGGACCGGCGCCGGTATCGACGACTGATTTCCCACAGGCAGACGAATCTGCTCCCCCGGCGGTCACCACCGATAACCTGCCTCCGGTGGGAGTGATGATAAAAGCGTGTGCGCTCGACACGGAGTACCTTGAATTCCTAACCGAGCATATGGTTACGCAAGCGAACTATGAGTTCGCAGAACGAATCATAGTGGTCGACCGAAACGACCAGTTACTGGGCAAGTATCGAAACCGCACCCAGCATTCGTCAGCAGATTTCGACCGTGCCCTGGCCCGTATCCTCGACGTGGGACTTGTCGATCAGGTTATCGACGTTGATTATCGGCCCAAAACGGTCGGGCCGATAATGTCTCAGTACTTCGGTGACGATGCAGAGAGAGTGGGTTGCTACGCAGAAACGGGCGGCCCGATATTCGCGACACTGTTTGGGCTCGAAGCCATGTCCACAGACCACGTGTTGCAGATGGACTCGGACGTGTTCTTTCATACCGATAGTTCTAGTTGGGTGGAAAAAGCACTTCGCCACTTGGTGTCCGATCCCTCATTGTGGCTGATGATGACTCATCCGGGCCCCCCGAAGGGGCCGGTTGGGCACTCCATGGCCCGGCCCAATACGTCTCGGTCTCGTTGGGACCCAGCACGAAAGTTGTTCCTGTTTCAGTCCGCTACAACACGCTACTTTCTCTGTGACCGGCGTAGATTGTACGGTAAGCTTGTGACCGCTCGGCAACGCGGCGGATGTGCGCCCTTGGAGCAGTGCATCGGTGAAGCGTTGAAACGGAACCGGTCATATCGAGGAGCGTTAGGTGATCTCACTAGCTGGCACCTCCACGCATGGTATCATGGTGATCCATTCGTAGAATGGCTTCCCAAGTTAGGAGCCGCCGTACGGGCAGGGCTTTTTCCCGATTGTCAGCGCGGGGAATACGATTTGCGTCTAGATGTTAAGTCCCACAGAGAATCCTGGGATCAACTACTTAATCACCGGTCGATCCAGAAGGCCGTCCCGAATCAGTCGGTGGCGCCACGGGCCCATGGGCCCAGTCTCACGGCGCCCCCTACCACCGACGTGAACAAACAGTCCTTGCTGTCGGTAGTGGTACCTTTTCGGGATCGCGATCCTCGGATTATAGAACGTGCCCTGGTCGGCCTTGCGATGCAAACCTGCTCCCCGGCGGAAGTGATAGTCGTCGATGGGGGTAGTACGGAGCAGGGGTTGACCGACGTAGCTGATGTGTGCGCGAGGTTGAATGCAACTCTACTGCAAACCGGGCCCAGCTCTGTTTGGAACAAGAGTCGCACCTTGAATGCCGGGATTCGCGCGTCGGTTCATCCGCTAGTGATGACTATGGATTGTGATATCATATTGGCGCCGGATTTTTGCTCGATTGTACAAACGCACTTGGGTGGCGCTCCCCAATTCTTGATTTGCCGATGCCTGGACTTGCCGCGGCGTGTCAACATTCCTATGGAACCAGAAGCCCTTGCCGTCGTCTTTGACAGCCTGCGAGATCGGGCCCAAGCCCGCCCGCGTCATGGCACCGGGGCGATCCAAGCAGCGTCTCGCGATTGTTTCTTTGCAGTGCGCGGGTATGACGAGCAAATGTTGTGGTGGGGAGCGATGGATACCGACATGGTCAGGCGGGCCGAGCGGGTTGGTTTTCGCACGAAATGGATCGACGGCGAGACATCGTTGGTTCACCAGTGGCACCCGCGCAAAACCGCGGTGCTGCAAAACGCAGAACATGTGCGTTCAGCGAACCATGCCTGGAAGCTCAATCATAAGATTTTGCGCAGCGACCGGTCTGTGCAGCGCAACAATGAAAATTGGGGCATCATACCGAGTTTTTCTTCGAGAGAGGTGGCTAATGGTTAGGAACAAAATGACGTCGGTTGTTGGACTTTTGGGGATGGTTGGATTCATGATCGCCGCGTGGTCGTGTCAACCACCGCCGACTGTTCGAAGTCTTTTTGGCGACGGGGACACACTGTACTTTCGATTTGTACACAGAAACGATGCGAAAAAGGCGAGGGGTTGGAGAGGCAGAGAGTCAGATTGGGATTCGGTTCCCAAGGGGGTGTCTGTTTTTCTGGCTCTTGACTCCATCGAGTTTCAGGCGATGGCTGTAGCGCATGCACAAGGGCAGGGTTGGAACCCCACCGATGTTGCGGCGGTTCCGGTTCAGGTGGCCGATTCGTTTGTGGTTTTCACCGCGGATCCTCTGGACTCGAATGGCACGTGGACTGATGCCGGCCGGGCCAAACACGGAGTTTTGAATGGCATAGGTGCTGATACGACCTTTGCCTTGTTCCCTGACAGTATTCTAGCCACTCGCGCGGACACTGTCTTTAGAGGCAATCGGAATTAGAGGCTCGAGCGAGAATGATTGACGAACCTAGTAGTGAAGCGCCTTCCACGCGATTGGTGCGACCGGTGTTAATGGCTGGTTGTACCGAACCAACCGATGTCGAAGTTCGGTGGAATGATGATTGGTACGATATCCGCTGCACCTTCGAGGGGCGCACGGTTGCTGTCAAAGCCGAATCTTTCGACAACGCGATCGGTCAGTTTGTCGAGCAGCTTCCAGCGGCGAAAGACATGACGATTTGTTATCGCTGCAAACTTGCCGCGGTTGATCCGTTCAGCGGCTCCAACGGCTTCGACGACCTGTCGTGTTACAGGAGGGAACCAGCGCTAATGGCTGACCTGCTTTCAAAAGGCCGTCGTGCTGGCGCACAAACTGTCCAATACCTGGGGAGGTTCCCGGTTACAGCCTTTGATACCTGTCAAAAATTTTCACTTAGGGATCGGCCGCTTTGATAAACCCCTCGATACCGCAGCAATTCTGGATGGAGCACCCCAGTATCGTTCCGCCATATCCTGGCGCGGAGTGTTTCGCAAAGTAGGGAGTCTGGCAAAACCTGGTAACACGTGGTTAGTTCTCCAGGGTGCCGCTTCTAAAGGCGTGGACGGAGGAAGTATTACTGGACTAATCATCCCAGGGTTGATTCTAATGGAGACGAGCAGGATGCATGCTTTATCGCATTTGGGGGTTCGATGATTGTTCTTGTTGACTCTGATCCAGATCTCAATCGACCGACCGTGCGCTCCCACCTTCGCCAGTTCGGTTCGACCCTCGCTCGCAGGGGACAGAACGTAGGATTTGTGGCCTGGCACCAGCTCGATGTGCTACCGGAACGTGTTTCGATTCGGGGTCCCGTCGTTGGTTTCGACGGAGGTGCAATGGAAAGGACTGCCCACCCGCCTCGGGCGCTACTCATTCATCCCACGAGCGGGGGCCGCAATCGAGCTTTCACAGATTCGGAGCGACGCGCCCTGGGGCGCTTGCGTGCATTAGGTCTAGTACGCCAGCGTGAACGCCCGACGAGGTTGGCTTGCCTGGCTCGTATTCTGGCGGCGGCTGCACGGTGCGGTATCGTAGTTAATGCTCCCGGGTTGTTGGGACGGTGGGGTCGAAAGGATGGCTTGGAAATGGCGCTACGAGAAGCTGTCCGCGAAGGCGCCCCACGCGTACCACGCCCTGAGACCTACGTGGTGCCTGGAGCACAGGTTTGGGTCGCAGTTTCGTCTTTTCACCGGAGGGGCAAAACCTGTCTGGTGAAACCGGCGAACGGAACGCGGGGAGAACGAATTTGCGTTCTCTCTCCCGGCCAAATGATGCCCGGAACGAAAGCGGGAACCTGGATCGTTCAGGAGCTATTGGAGCGCCCTCTTCTAGTCGACGGACATAAAGCTGATTTGCGGGCTTTCCTGTGCGTGGACCTAACACGCGGATTGGATGTTAGGCTTTTGCCTCCGGTTTTGGTTCGGGTCGCTGGCTACCCCTATGAGAAGGGCAGTGGTCCTGCCGAGATAACGAATACGGCGTTTCGCGCGCGTCACGGGTTTTCGCCGGCAACGTCCCTTTTGAATGATGCAATCGCGGATCCACGTCTCAAAGCAGAAATTCTCTCCAGTTTGGAATCGTTGGTGGACAATCTATCGGAATCGCTGCAGCTTTTTTCAGCGTCGGTTGGCCGCTCACCGCAGGTCCTGGTCTGGGGTATTGACGTGTTTGTAGGTCGGTCGGACGGAATGGTTTCAACTCAAATTCTCGAAATCAACGTATATCCGCGCCTCTTCAGAGGCGTCCTATCGGCGGATGAAGCTGTCAGTTCGATGTGGCTCGACGAAGTTTTGCCCCGTATCATCAACGTGGGATACGCTCAATGAAGATTACTCTGCTGACGACCCGTCGTTTCGACCCTACCGCTATCTGGTTGGCCGAGCAATTCCGCATTGCGGGAATGGACCTAACTCCATCTAGGGTTCTCACGCCGAAAACAGATCTGGCCCTTTTCTGGAGTTATGATCGTACGCGAGCACGACGACAGATCCGGAATTTTTGCGAGGCCCGCGGGATTCCAATTCTAAATTCGCGTACGCTCGGCGTGTTGTCGGTTGCCAGGCGGTTGCAACGTGCCGGGATTCCGGTAGTGCCAACCATGGAGGTTGCGGATAGGTCGGCAGCCCGCGAGGTGTTGGGGGGTTGTCCCCCTCCGGTCGAATTGACTACCGCCTTCGGAGGTCGAGTTCGCGAGGTCGTGGACGCGGCGGACCTCGAAAATAAATGGGGTCCCCGACACGCCATTGTTCGCGCCGTTGACAAAGATATGGTGCGGCTCGCCGTTGTGGGCGGCGAAGTGCTAGGAGAAGCGACTCCTGCATGGACTCAGCTTGCACGCGCAGTCAGCGATGCACTAAATGTTGATTTTTGTGTGGTCCGTTTGTGCACTTTTCACGGGCAACCAACGGTTGTTTCCGTCAGCCACAGGCGTCCGGGTATTGGGTCGTTCCCCGGAGCTGGCGAAGCCATGATCCGCCTTGCAGAAAAGCAAAAAGCGAGTGAGAAGCCAGCTTGTGTTCGGGGCTTTCGAAAACCGATGGTGTCAATTGTTACCGGTATTCCGGAAGACGAGACAGTAGAGGCCATTCGTAGGGCATGTGTGAATCAGGGTCTTGAGCCTAGAGTCACGACCGAGGTTCAAGCCGACTCCGACGCGGCGTTCTTTTGGGGGCTTCATTGGCGCCATCACCGGGACGTATGGCGTCACGCGGAAACCATCGGAATACCGACATTGGGTGGACCGTGGCGCTCGATTTCGGACCAACTGGGCGCACTACGCCGTGCACGCCTGTTCGTCCCTGATTTTCGACCGGCCAGAGGCGCAGACAGTGCCGCTCGATGGGCTCGCAGAATTGGATATCCGGTTATGGTTGGCGAGGACGGTGACCCTGATCGACACAGCTGCCGCCTTGTGTTCCAGGAAAGCGAGCTGCGCATGGCGTGCGATCAGATTGAACCTCCGGTCCTGTTGCAGGGTCTCCGTTGGTCCTCCTCAACCTTGCTTCGGGCCTGGGTGGTAGGGGACTCCGTGTTAGCGGTGAGATCGCAACCACTCGCCGATCTTAGTCAGGGCTACAGGGGCGTCGGATTGTGGAGCAGGGAGGAGGCGTCTCAAACAATAAAGGTTGCCGCCATCGCTGCCAGAAACGCTCTCGGTACAGGACCCTGTATTGTCGAGTTGCTCGATGAACCCGATGGGGTGACGGTGCTGCGTGTTCTTCATCGACGTGTTGCGTTGGAGGAGTTGCCGGACGAGGCGTCGGAAAAAATTCCAGTGATCATGGCATCTGAGATTGCGAACTTGTTGAAGGAACCGGATCGACCGTTGGCTTTTGCCCCTCCGTTGAAGGTGGTAATGGCCCGCCCTTACCGGCGACAAAACCGAATGCGGATATGGTGTATTTCTGCTGTGTATCATGAACTGGCCCGCCGCGGACATGAGGTCGTCCATCTTTTTGGACGTTACGACGCTCAAAAAATCGACCAGGCTGATCTCGTATTACAGGATCCTTTGGCTACAATGGGCTGGCGCCGTAAGCCCAATCCGCTCAACCGGCGGCTCTTGAGCGAAACCAAGGTGCCGTGTCATCTTCTTCGCCATCACAGCGGTCGGGGCAGGGGCAAACTAGGGTCTCTTAGTTTGGCGCGCCGATTGGATCTGCCCCACCCGCGGGTTTACCGACCGCGTTCTGTACAGCAAGGCCATCTTCCGGTCATCATAAAACCGCTGCATGGCTCGCTGGGGCGGGGCATCTTTCGAGTGGATGATCTGGATCAACTTCGTCGCCTGAATCCTCGGGGGAAGCTAGTCCACGAATTTATCGACTCGGACACCGGATATGCCGTGAGTGCTCGCGTCGTAACCGTACGAGACGAGGTTGTAGCCGCTGGGATCTTTTACAGTCGCGGCGCTGTTATTTCTAATCTTTCCCGCGGCGGTCGCGCGGTAGCTCTAACCGGACCCGGCGCCTCCGCGCGCCTGGGTACCGAGGCAGCTATGTTGCTGCGGCGGATCGGGATTGACCCCACGGCACCACGTGTGGTGCCCGCCAAATTGGTTGCCATGGCATCGAAGGTTGGTGCTCATCTTGCCACTCGTGGGGTTCAGATGGTGGGGCAGGACTATGTGGTAAACCGTGACGGACAGTGGTTCTTCCTCGAAGCGAACAGGTCTTTTGGGATCGCGTTGTTCAACGTTACCGATGGCGACGGATATCCAAGCACCAGGAAAGGATACCGTCTGGCCGGAACTGTCCTGGCGCAGGGATTCGAGAAAACTGTCGGGCGGGCTCCGGCAAAAACGACACGCCACTTCCGGCGGAGAGGAGGGACATGAAATCAGGGACTGGTGACATTTGGTCGCTTCGTATACCGGCGGATGAGTTAACCGACTCAGAGGATTTGAGAACGTGTGCGGAGATAACCGCTCCGGCCCTTTTGCTCTTGCTGGCGACCAGGCACGGCGGATCACTTTCCTTGCGTCGCGAGGCGAACGATGTAGTTCTGGAGTCTACGATACGTCTGTCCGAAGAACATCAGGCGTGCGTGGGGGGGACTGTTGCGTCGATAGTGAGCGCTGTTTTTAAGGACGTGTGTGCCGGCGGGCTTCCGCCATCGTTGCTTCGTCACCCCGAATTGGTCGCAAAAGACGGCAAGCGATTCGTTATCTCCATTGATCGGGACGGCGGCGGGCCAGTGCTGGCGAGGGCTCGAAGGACTCTATTGCCAGCGGTAAACGTCGACGGAGTTAGAAGCCGGGTGTCGGCTCAACAGACTGCAACAGTGCTTTTTCTCCACGCCGAAACTGCACTTCGCGAACTGGTAGACAGCTCCATATTCGAAGTCCTTCGTGCAGCCGTGCTCGGAGAATTGTCGCTCCCGGTCGATGAAGTGGGCGGTGGAGTGGTGTCTGCGCCGGAGGGTGGTGAGTGGGAAGGATATTGTCCAGAGGTGCCGTACCCGGAACAGCCCACCGTTCCTCCGGAAGAGGGAGAACCCGAACCGGAACCACAGGCCGAACCTGAAGCGGAAGCAGAACCAGAGGCAGAACCAGAACCCGAGCCCGAAGGCGAAACTGAGCCGTGTGTCGCCCATCTCCTGGCGGACACCGACCGGGACGGGGCGATCGATTCGACGGATGAACTCGGCAAGGGCAATTGGACCTGGGGACCTCGGGGCCGGGGTGCCATCGTCTACGTCAACTGCGATGACGATATTCCACAGCGGAGGCCCGATCAGTTCGACATGGCAATCAACGGTCCGGCGGATCCAGCAGACCTGGCACCACTGCAGGTGACCGGATGGCCCGACATGCCCGCAGGATGGCGTGCCGAGATTGCCCTGAGCAATATGAATTTCATTCGGATCTTTGATCGCCGGGCGGTGGGTGCCGCGCCGCTTGTCGGAGTTGGCATCCCGAACGCCGCAGCTCCGCTTGATATCTCGGCTGATCGCGTTCTGGGAGTGGAGGGAGTGAACTTCGCTAGCGATCCCAATACTCCACCGGAGACGGATATCATACTTCGTGTGTACGACGCCGTCGGCGATGTTCGTTGTTCGGATCGAATTCGGTTCCGAGTGGCTCCGTGGATCGCGCCGTGGAACGGCCGTCCGGCCGAACAGGTGTACATGGTAGACGCCCCGGCAAAACCGGGCACCCCTATCACGGCCGCCGCGCCGGTAATTGCAGCGGTTCGGGCCGCCATTGGCGCGCCTCTGTTAACAGTCATTCCACCAAACTATAAACGGCAACCCGCCGGAGATCCCGAAAGATTCCCTCAAGACTGGTTCCAATTCGGGTATACTCATGCTCCTTATGCGGCCCGCCTCCCGGTAGTCGCCGAATCTCGAGGTACGGTATCCAACCTGGTTGGAGGCACTCCCGGATTCCGGCGGACCTATGCTCAATGGTTTCTTCTGGGGAGGGACTTCGGGTGGGATTTGCCCGCTCGCGCGCCAGGCGGGGTTTCCTCTGGAGAGACATTCGGTAATCTGGAGGTGTCCCCTCCCGTAACCGTTGCCAGGAAGGAATACCCATTCGGGCGAATCGTCCACGGCAACAACATCAGTGCTGGGCTCAAGGCTCACCTCAATGCCCAGGTGGTGCAGGCACCGATTGAGATCAATACGTCCTGGTTGCGGGTTGGGCATGTGGACGAGGTGGTCGTTTTCATTCCTGTGAACAATGGTTTCCGAATGTTGATCGCCAGCACCCGCGCCGCTCTTGGAATTCTGAACCGGTTGAACGCAGCCGGAAATGGCGGTGCTACACTGTGCACGAACAGAATTGATGGGAATCGACGTCGACTTCAACGAACCGTTGCTCAAATGCTTGGAGCTCCGGGCTTTGTGCCACTTCAACAAGGATTTCAACGATCCATTGACGCCATTCGCGCCGTTCTGGTGAGAGAACTGGGGCTATTGCCCAACCAAATTATTGAGGTTCCCATGTTGTTTCTACCCGTAGGGCGAACGGCAGCAGCATACACCGGGAATATGGTCAACCTTCAGGTTGTGGTAGCAGGAAACAATCGGCACCTCCTCATTCCAGAGCCCTTTGGCCCGCTGGTTGGCGGGGTTGATCAGTTCAAAGCGGATCTCCAGGGGAACCTTGCCAACCTCGGCGTGAATGAGACCTGGCTCGACACGTGGTACTCATATCACGTGCGGGAAGGTGAAATCCATTGTGGCACAAACGTTCGCCGCACTCCCTTAACGACCAGAGAATGGTGGCGGATGGTGCCATGATAACTAATCAGAATTCTGTCGAACAGCTGATTCAGGCAGCCCTGGAAGCACCACGGAACGCGAGAACGCCATTGCGCGAAAAAGTGCTTGCTATCGGCCGCAGCGCCCTGCCCAAACTGAAGGTCGCCCTCAATCATGAAGATGCCCGGGTGCGGGTAATCGCGAGGGCGTGGGTCGGCTGGTTAAAAACACCTGAAGACTATGCTGCTATCGACCGCAGCTTCGATGTTCCGTCCGATTCCTGGGTTGCAAACGTTTCGAACAAACCGCCCAGCCGGGAGTCGGTGGCTTCCGGCCTGATGTGGCCTCCTACCGAAGTCTCAGGACTGATTGGGGAGATCCTAATGAACCGTGGAGACCGGCTTGAGAGATACCAACTTGAGGGATGCATAGCCGCACTGGGGCAACTCCATCAGGAAACGCCCTCCGAAGTAGTTGAAGATATTTTCCTCTCGTTGTCAGACCAACCGACGTCAAACCCCGTGCGGCAGCTACTGTTGCACGAGTTGGCCACTAACGCGCCCCCAAATCGCGAGCGCCTTCGGATTCTCGCGGGTCGCGCCATCCCGCCCCGACAGGCACTGGCGATCAGCCTAATGCTCGAAGCGATTCCGGATGCATACGACAATCCTTTTCCCGATTCAGGGGGGCGATGATGCGGAAGCCTGGTGACGTCCCCGGAGACGGCTGGACCTTGTGTGTTCCAATCCCGGGCCTAATACCAGAGCCCGATCTGGGGCTGCTCGCGGAGATTGCCGCGCCCGCCTTACTGCTCTTGCTCACGACCGCCGACGAAGCAACGATTTCGCTACACTCCGACCAACGCGGAGTTTGTATTTCCCTCCCAGGTTTTCTCGACAGAGACCATGCGCGTTGTGTTGAACAAACGTTGCTGGCTATGATCGGAACCCTCATGAAAGGCTTGGCCGACGAGGGAGTCCCGCAAGCGCTATTGCGTTGTTCTGAGTTGGTTTCCTCTGGCGACCGGGGCTCCGTGAGTGTGCCCACCCATCGGGCTGGAGCATTGGTGCTGCGTGCCGGCAGGATGACACCGGTTGCCACTTGCGACGGAAAAGACCCGGCGCGTGTCGTGCCGGTGCAACAGGCGGCAACCGTTCTTTTTCTTTATGCGGAATCGACCCTTCGCAAAGCCGTTACAACCCAGGAATTTGAAGTCCTTCGAGCCGCTCTTCTGGGCGAGCTCCCACTGCCCATCGATATTCTAGCCCCCCCCCAAAGGGTTCCCCAAAAAATCTTCAAGCAGGACGACGGTGGTTTTGACTACCCCGAGTATGAAAAGCACCCCGAGCCTGAATTGGATCTTGAACCGGAGCCGGAGCCGGAGCCGGAGGCAGAACCTGAACCCGAACCGGAGGCTGAGGAAAAGTGCTGCGACCATGCCCTGCTGCCCCCCCTGGCCTACAGCCTGCCCACCTTTGCGGCTCGCGATTATGATGATATTGACGCGAAACTCGATAAGCTGAAAGAGGCGGGATTCTGCGTTCTCAGCCTTACGCCGACCTATCGAGTCACCACGAGGCTCATGAACTTTGTTTATGACAACAAGCGCCTTCGGGGGGTAGTACAGATTGATGATCAGGTGACACCGTCTAAACAGGTGCTCACGAACGTTGTCCGAAAGGCAATTCGCCGCGGCTTCCATGTTCGGCTTGAGCCGCATGTCGATGCAGATATCGTACTTGCCGGAAATCAGGAGTATTACTGGCGGGCCCAATTGATGATCGATCCGCAACCCGCAGGACCCTATTTTTCGCTTGTGGTCCAAAGGTCACTTGAGATTTTTGAGGCGGTTAAAGATGAGCTACTCGGAGGTGTACCAGACTGTCACCCGTGCTTTTGGCTGACTATCGGTTCTGAGTTGGAAATGTCCACCGTTGCCTTGCCTGATAGCTGGCTCGCGGCGTTGACCCAGGCTCGGCGCGAAAGAACTCGGATGGGTCTAGACGGCAGGTTGGCGTTGATCCACAAGGTGAACCACGACTTCAACGCCGCCCAAACGCTTCCCGGTGGTCAAACGCGCACCCGCATGGATTACTGGATTGACTTTGCCAACGGTCACAATCGTGAGATCAATGCTACGGCACCACTGCTTACGAGTGCAGCCCAGCTGCCGAAAATCGGACGGTATCTAGGTCAACTCGATCACATTGGGATTAGCTTCTATCCCGAACTGACCGGACCCGAACGACCGCCGCCCGAACGCATTCCAGGTGAGCAATGGCGTACCGATCCTACTCCCGCCCGAGTTTCTCGTATCGCCAGCCTTATGGCCCGGCGCTTCGACGGCATGCTCCATCGGCCTTTCCAGGGCTTGGGTCGGGTCCTCGAACTTTCGGAATGCGGCATTGGAAGTCCGAATCCTTCGATTCCCTGGGAGGCCTCTAATCCACGTTCGATGGACACCGCGGAAGGCCGTAACGTCAGGCTGCATTATATCCGCGCCCTCTTGGAATACTTGCGCAACAACAAACAGCGTTTTACTTCACCCAATGGTTGTCTTGAGTATTCACCGGTGACCTTCTGGACCGTAATGCAATTTGATTGGCTGGGCGTTTCTGCCGGCGGCAGGAGATTCCGCCACCCTGATGTTATTGATGAGGTTCGCCGGTACAATCGTGAGACATTTGACGATTAACGTAAACGGCTCCCACCTCCCTCGCCTTGTCGGTTTGCGATGAAAAAAAAACGTAAACACAAAGGGTCGCGACGCCTTGTCGGGGGAGTGGTGTCCTACGAAAGGTACACAGCGACCCTGGGACAGGTTCGGCTACACTACACACTGAATGATCGATACAAGTTCACCTGCGTTTATCGGATCCCTGGTTTTGATCCTGAGACGACCCCGGGCTGGGAGACTTTCGCATTCCATCTTGGATTGGCGCACTTTCCTGCCGTGTTCGCTGGATTTGCGCCTGCCTCCGTCGTGGTTAGAGCCGGTTTCCTCACCGCACCCCAATTGCGACAATGGACTACCTGGTATGAAGAAGGGTTAGCTGAGTTTTGTTTTAGAAACCACCTCCCATTCGAGGTGGTTTTAACCAGCGAAGGCAATTGCACCCACATCCCTTCGACGCAATCGTTGTCCGAAAGAGCTTTGGTTTTTCATGGGGGCGGAAAGGACTCCAGTGTCTCTGGGGCGTTCTTACGCGACCTGGGTTTTCCTCATACGTGGGTCCTCCTCGGTGGTTCACGGACCCAACGTTTTGCGACACGATCCGAGTTGCGTGGCGCACCAGCCGATCGCTGGATTGTGCGCCGCAACAAGAGCGCTCGGGTACGACGCCTGCGAGTGTTTCGGGGTCATCTACCGTTGAACATGGAGCTTGCATTTCTCGGTGCGTTCCTCGCTGAGGTGCAGGGTTCCCGCTATGTCGTTGCATCCAACGAACGGAGTGCCAACGCCCCTAACCTGGTGGTGGATGGACGCTCCATTAATCATCAATACAGCAAGAGTTTCGCCTTCGAGATGTCGTTCGATGCTTACAGTCGGGATTGGCTGAATCCGGATACGCGGTATTTTAGTCTGCTGCGACCCCTGTTTGAGGTACAGATCTCCCGCCTGTTTGCCAGCATGTCCGAACTACACTACGGTTTCACGAGTTGCAACAGAGGGGTGCGTCGAGGGCGCTGGTGTTGCCGTTGTGCCAAGTGCGCTTTTGTTTTTCTGGCTCTTTACCCGTGGATGGAAACAAAGCGTTTGACCTCCATCTTTGGCCGGAACCTACTTGATCGGCCTCGATTGGTGGGCCTATACAGACGACTCACCGGAGTTCAGGGTTCCAAGCCATTTGAATGTGTCGGCACCGTTGAGGAAACCGCCGCCGCCATGTTGCTTGCGGCGCGCAACTCGGCTCCGCCTTTTGTTGTCCGCCATTTTATTTCCAATGAGCGGCAGATGCTCTCTTGCTCGATGCCCGAGGTGCAACAGCTGTACGATTCCTTTGACGACCAACACCTGCTGCCAGCCAAGTGGGAGGAGGGATTGCGAAAGTGGGTATCAAAACGTCTCTCTGGGGAAAGCGCTTCTCCTAAGCCTTACTTGTTCAGCGGATAGCGACCGGAAACCCACGGCGGCGGCTAACTTCCCCCAAATTTCACCTTGCGATTTGATAAATTCTGGACCTGAAGAAGGGTTGGGGGTGCCCTACTCATGCAATGCTGTTGCGTATTTCTTCGAAAACCTAAACCGGACCGATGCTCGACGCCACGACTCCCACGGTCGGAGGAGTGCCGATGAAAGCTAGCAGAATACAGGCGGTCTGCACTATATTGACAACCCATGTAATACACGACATGGTAGCCGGGAGTTAAATGGGCGGTCCACGGAAGATTGTACGGTACGCTTGGGTGATCGCTCCCCGAAGGGGCGACTCCGCGCTGGTTCCACTTCCGCCTAAGGCATGAGCTTTTCGGCGTGAAAGGCCTGGCAGATTGAGGCTATGGTCGGATGAGCCCTCTAACGTGCAGGTCGCCGCATCAAGAAAGAAAATCCGGTGAATTGGTACTCCACCAATTCGTCGTCTTGCTCAACGAAACTCGCCGCCCCCGCGCGCACCTCCTTGAATGCATCCCGCACACTCGGTAACAACTCAGGATTTGCCATAGGTGTGTTGTGGCCCGGAAAGACATTCGTTAGCGATGGTGCCAGTGCTGCAAGGCGTGTGATACTCTCCTCGTACGCGTCCAGATCCGTGCCGGGGAAATAGAGCCAGATGGGTCCGGCGTAGAACGTATCTCCCGTCCATAAAAAACCGCGGTCGCGGTCTAATAGCGACACCGCATCCGGCGTGTGACCCGGGACTCTAAGGACCTCAATACGCCTGCCCCCAAGGTCGATGATCGATCCGTCGCGGATGGTGCCGGTGCTGTTAAAGGGCCGGACGTGAAATTTTGCGGTATCAATGGGTGTGATGAGGCGTTCACCGCAAAACGCGTCGGGTGCTACTTCCTGGGCGACGTCCGCATGGGGAATGCCCCTGGCGCTTTGCCGAGAGTACTCGGTGTCGGTCGAGAGTATGTCGTTGAATTCAGCATTCCCACCAATGTGATCGAAATGTGTATGGGAATTGATAACCGTAACCGGGAGGTCCGTCAGTTCGACTACTACCGAGGATATCTGACTCATACCCATACCTGTATCGAACAACAATGCCCGGCGCGTGCCGAGTATCAACCAGGAAATGATCTCTTGAAAATTGTTCGGCTCGTAGATCGCGTAGATGTCTGATTCCATCCGATGAACATGGAACCATGGGTCAGATGTTGAAATGCGTTCGTGATCTTCCCACCCCGGTCGTGCGGCTCGAGAGCACCACGATTGCCCCTGCGCGGTTACAGGCAACAAAGCGCCGATGAAAGCTATCAGAAATAAAGAGCGAAAAACTTGCACAGTCGCCATCCTTGATGTTCGTATTGTCCGTCCGTGAAATGGAAAACGTGGAATCGCAGATCATACCATCCTCCATGAACCTGGTCTACCTACCACAAAAGTGGGCTGATGTCACTGATCTGACGGTCGGTAGGTCCTTTCGGCATTGCGTTCTACATCTTCCCGGTAAAACCATGCCGTCTTAAATCGCCCCTGTGAATATAGTTCCACCTGGTCATCAAAATGTGGTGAATCAGGGTCGGTGCTTTCTCCGAAAAACAGGATAGATCGGGCCCGAATTCGTTCGCCAAACTCGACAACGCTGACAAATGAGTTTCCGGCCCGGCCGTAGAAACGATAAGTATTGGCCCGGGGCGCCGAGTAGTAAGTGTAGACAGCTCCCAACCAGCCGGGGACACCCGGGATGCCGGTGCTCGGCGCGTCGTCCGAGAATCCTTCGTCACCCCTCCAGTTGGGGCGCTGATGTCGATTTAATTCTCCCCAGCCAACCTCGACGGTTCCCCAATTGTCCAGGAGATAGGTCGTGGCGGAGTCCAGTCCGTCCAGCAGAGTGCTCCTGGAGGGGTCAAAGGGAGCCATAGCAAAACTCAGGGCGAGCAGCGACATCGCAGATGATTCCACTGTGCTGATCCTATTCCAGTTTTGGAGTAATTCGACTGGCACCCTTAGGCGAGCAGCCCGCGTTGGGTCCACGGCACTAAGGTTTTCCCACTGAACAACCATTTCACCTATTAAGGAATCGGCGCGAACGACATAGGTGTCTGTTGCGGCCCGAGTCCAGGATTCGAAATCAAATTTATCTTCATTCGCAAGAAGTCGCCTGGAGGCACGGGCACGAGGATTATCGACCTCATTGCCCACCATATAGCTCGGGAAATCCTCGCGTGAATAGCCGGTGCTATCAGTGACGGTCATTGGAGTCGAGTTGGTGTTCAGTAACCAGCCGCTCGACGGGTTCAAGACCTGCGGCAATTCGGTATAGGAGTGGAATCCATCCCACTCCGCACGGGGGTCTCCTCCATCAACGGGCAAAGCCCAGTCAAAATTTTCGTTGCGTCGTGCAATGACTCCGTTGTAGATGTAGTAAATGTTGCCCGCGTCATCCGCATACATGATGTTCATATACGGAATGGCGTGCTGGCTTACGGCGGACTGGAATTCGTCCAGGTTAGAGGCCTTGCCCATATTGTACCACTGATCGTACCATCCGCCTTCTTCAATCTTGGCTAATCTCACGGCAAGTGGGATTCCCTTTCGAGACGCCACTATCGGGCCGTGATGGGTAGCGGTTAGCGTCACATTTGTCTCAACCACCTGTCCATCGGTAAGCACCCCTATGATCTCCGTCCATTCTTCGGCCCGGCGGTAGCCTCCGTCGTATCGGTACGCCAGAGGGTCGTTGGGGTCGTCGAACGTGATCTCGTACAGGTCACCGTGATCGTGATAATTGTCGGTATGACTCCAGCCAAGGTGCTCGTTATGTCCGATGTAGGGAAACGGGAAACCGTAGCGCCCGACGCCGGAGAGGTTCCACCCCTCTTCGCTGACAAGATGTCCTTCATAGTAGAGGCCGGTACCGAAAAAACTCACATGCGGGTTTATGAAAAGCATCGCATTGCCCTCAACGGTTTTTGAAGGTGCGACAGCCCACATGTTCGATCCCGTTATGGGTTCGGGGAACGAATCGGCGCGGACTTGTCCTGTTGAACCCAGTTCAACCCGCGGAGTTCGCGATACATCAAGTTGGCTGAGGTCCACACCCGCGTAGCCCAAAAATTCCCGGACGTAATAGTTGAACCGAAGGAATGCAATCGAATGCCACGGTTCGAATCGTTCGAGCAAGGCCAGGTGGGCCTGTTTGCTACGAACGTAGTAGTTGAGGCCCGAAGCGAAGGCCTCATAAATCTCTTTCATCCGCGGATCACTCCCTAAGTATTCCGCTTTGGCAAGCTGTGGAATTCTGAGTGCTCGCGTCGCCAGATCAAATTCGTATTGGGCTTCACCGTAAACCTCCGACGCACGTCCCAGGCTTCTGAGAATATTGTCTTCCACCTGTTCCAACGCGTCTTCGGCCTGCGCATATGCGTAGCCGAAAACCACGGCCGCGTCGGTGGCGCCATAAACGTGTGGCACGCCAAAAACGTCGCGGATGATGGTGACCGATTCGGCCCACTCCCGGGCGCGGTCGTCAATGGGATCCTGTGCCTGGAGGACTGGCGGAAAAAAGAGTAGCGCGAAGGGGACGACGCGTCTACTTAATGAAAGTTGCCGCATCGATTTTCTCCCAATTCGTTTGTCAGCGCCTATTTCAATAATAGAACCGGTGATAGGCCTTAGAAAAATAATTGTGCTGATATCTAATAACGCACAAAACCGAAAAAAGTTCGGACCAATTCCATCGGGAGCGCCGACCGACTCTCAGGGGTATGCCTGGATTTTAGCGAACGATGGCGGTTAACTGTAAAAAACAGTAGCCAGTTCTATGAAGACGGTCGGCTCTAATCAAGCACCTCCAAAGTCGGCAATGTTGCGTCCTGGAACCTTTTAGGCCCCCCGTTTATTTACCGTCGACAGCCCATTTTGCCTAGCCTATCGGAGTGATCGCCATGAAACGGTCGTCAAGGTTCTTTTCCCTCGTCTCATTGATCAGTGTAGCTGGCACGATGGCTTGTGCGGAGCAGGCCACGAATCCCACCGGCGTAACCCAAACAGAATCCCCGGTGGCAGGAGAGCCGCCCACAACCGCCGGCGATCCGGTGGTTGGTGGCACGATAGATCCGATTCCAAGCTTCAAGTCCACGTTGGTTTGTACCGACCCCTCGTTTAAAGCGGAGCTTGCATCGGAATTCGATCCACATCTCATCCCCGCACTTGAATACCCGTCGGCCGTTGATGCCGCTGAGGCGCCGCTTGAGTCGACCGATCGAGTACTTGGCGTGGTGGTGGATGGGGTTGCTCGAGCCTATCCACTGATAATGATGTGGAACCACGAGATCGCCAACGATACGTTAGCCGGGCGTCCGCTCCTGGTCAGTTATTGCCCACTGACGGGCTCCGGGGTGGTGTTTGACCGGCGTTTCGACGGTAAGGAACGTATGTTCGGTGCATCAGGAATGCTGTTCGAGAACAACCTTGTTATGTATGACCACGAAAACAAATCGTTGTGGACGCAAATGATGCTGGGTTCCCAATGCGGTCCGGATCGTGGCAAAGGTCTCACCCGCATTCCGGTAATGGAAACTACCTGGGGTGACTGGAAAACAATGTATCCCCAGACCCGAGTGGCCACGGCAGGGACTCCCAATCGTACCGCTTTCGGGCCTTATCCCTATGGTGATTACGCAGAGTTAAACAACGCCACCACGATCTACCCGTCGTCCTCTTTTTCGGGAGAGAGACCGCCAAAGGAATTGGTGCTGGGAGTGTTCAATGGATCTCAGTCACTGGCATACCCGCTTGGCGAACTTGAAGAGGCTGGAGATCGTGTGGCCATTAACGAACGGTTGGGAAGTAAATCGTTTGTCGTTGTGTATTCAGCAGAACACAACTCAGCTCGAGCCTTTAACCGCAACATTGGTGGCCAGTCGTTGACCTTTGAATCCGTGGGGTCCGGTCCCGGGCACATGACCGACACAAAGACGGGGTCGACCTGGGATCGAGCAGGGCGGGCGATTTCGGGGCCGCTGGCCGGAGAAAGCCTGAGCCAGATGGAAGACTCCTATACTGTGTTCTGGTTTGCCTGGAACGTTTACTATCCGACCTCAGAGGTGCTGGCAGTAGCGTCCCAGGATTAGGGAGACTTCTCTAATCTTTAATTGGCGCTCGGGTGTTTAGCCTGGGCGCCTTTTTTCTTGGGCAAATCTTGGGACTGGTTTCCCTCGATGTGGTATGTCGGGCTCGCGTTCCCCAAAACCGTCCATTTGTGTACTGGAACAATTAGCGTTATCGTTTGTAGACTTAGTCTACAAAGCAGACAAAAGGTGCAAGATGGGCAAAAATGCTGGCCTCGGCGAGTTCGAGCAACTGGTTCTCCTGGCTATCCTTCAATTAAAAGACGACGCAAATGCGCCTTCCATCGCGCAATGCCTGGAAGAGTCGGCGCAGCGCGAGGTGTCCCGGGGGGCGCTGTATTCTGCTCTTGACCGGCTCGAAAAAAAGGAATTCTTGACCTGGGCGGTGAAAGCCACTGCCGCTGGGGACCGAGGGCATCCGAAACGTAGATTCGAGGTAACCGAAGAAGGGAAGGGAGTCCTACGTAACTATCGGGCTGCGTTGCTAGAACTCTGGGATGGGCTCGAAGAAGTCTGGGTGGCACGATGAACTCCATTCCTCCAACCCCGTTCTGGGGTCGCCTGTTGTTGTGGGTGCTGCCGAAAGAAAAATCCAGCGGCTTGCTGGTCGAAGAATTAAACCTTGAGTACGCGGTCAAACGCGACCAGCAAGGCCTGACGCAAGCCAGCCAATGGTACCGGCGCCAGACCGTCAAGATCATTCTGCATTCTTTTCGCGACTGGCTTGCCGGAGATAGGTGGGGGCGCGGCATCGGCCCGGCAAAGGGGCAGCGGTTGGCGAACCTGGCTCGCGATATCCGGATGGCAGGACGATCAATCAGAAAGTCACCCGCTCACTCAATCGCCGTGATCGCTACCCTTGGAATCGCCATTGGAGCTAACACCGCGGTCTTTAACGCTGTCAACGCATTGTTTTTGCGACCGCTTCCATACCCCGCGCCGGAAGAACTGGTGATGGTTAATCGCTTCAGCCCGGGGACAGGAAACGGAGACGTCTCCAACCTGTCGCTTCTGGATTTTGTCGATCTGTCGGCGCGATCGGAAAGCTTTGCGCAGTGGGGTGCTTATCGCACGAGTCGAGAGACACATCTCACGTCCCGCGGCGCTGAGGAGGTTCAGGGTGCAGAGATGACTTCCGGGGCCTGGCAAGCTCTGGGTGTCACACCAATGCTCGGGACTTTGCCGGATGAAGTGGAAGGCGCGACCGGTACCGGACATGCCGTAGTCCTGTCACATTCGTTTTGGACCAGGGAGTTTGGTGCCGACTCATCCGTCCTGGGATCGGTGGTCGATTTTCAAGACAGATCTCTTATGGTCTCGGGGGTAATGCCGGAGAATTTTTACTTTCCAACGCCGGAGCCTGAATTCTGGGCTCCGATCTCCGGCAGTTATCTCGAAAACAGGTCGGCGTGGTTTCTGGAAACGGTGGGTCGTCTGGCGGCCGGAGTTACGATCGAAGCGGCCGAAGTTGAATTGGACCGAATCGTCGCCGCCCTAGATGTTGAAACTGGGCAGGACACCGAGGACTCGGAGTTGATTGTGCGCTCCCGGCTGGACGCATACGTTGGTGAGTCGAGCACGCTTCTTGGATTGCTGGCCGGAGCGGTTGGTTTTGTACTTGCCATTGCCTGCGCCAACATCGCCAACCTTTCTATTACAAAAAGTTCCTCTCGTATGCGGGAGTTTGCGTTACGCAAAGCCCTCGGCGCAGGTTACGGGCGTCTGTTTTCCCAGGCTCTGGTTGAAAGCCTTGTCCTGGCGACGCTTGGTGGCGCGCTGGCTCTGGGAATCGGCTATGGCATCACGGAGATACTCGTGAGCACCGGCTTGAGCGATTTGCCGCGCCGAGAGGAGATCACGATGGACTGGCGAGTGGTGCTATTCACGGTGGGACTGACGGTCTTCAGCGGAATTGCTTTTGGCCTGGTGCCCGCAATGCGCAACGCACGGGCTCCATCGGCAGATTACCTGCGCGAAAGTAGCGGCACCGGTTCGAACAAGGATCGAATGAAACTGTTAAACGGCCTTGCCGCGCTTCAGGTAGTCCTTGCTATCGTTCTGACTTCAGCGGCGGGTCTCCTGTTGAATAGCTTCCTGCGATTGGCGTCGGTAGAGCCTGGTTTTGTCGCCGAAAACACGTTGACTATGCGTATGCGTGTTGAAGGCGATTCCTATCGCGAACCCGAACAGATCGACCAGTTTCATACGGCAATGTACGAGCGACTTAAGGCGGTCCCTGGAATTGTTCATGCGGCGTTTACCAATGTTGTACCGCAAGGCCCTAACTCTCTTTCGGCGACCTACTACGATCTTGCGCTGGGGTTAACGCAAGAATACTCCGCGGACCTGGAAGTGGTCGATGGAGAGTATTTCACTGCGTTAGGAATCAGGGTGCAGACTGGCCGACAGTTTGACGAGACTGACCTGCCCGATGATCCGATGAAAGTGTTGGTAAGCCAGACCCTCGCCGACCGTCACTGGGGACGAGGCAACGCCATTGGCCAAACGCTCAGCATCGATAGCGAGTTGAGGTTGGAAAACAACCTGACCGTCATCGGAGTTGTAAACGATGTAAAAAAATCCAACCTTGAGTATGATCCCACGGGGATTGTCTATTTCGATCGGGCCCAGTTCCGCCGACGTCACGGGTTCGTATCCGGGCGGGTGGGTCACCTTGTATTGAAGGTTGAGGGAGACCCGGTCGCCCTTACGGCGTCTGTTACGGCGGCGCTAAGGGAGGTAGCCCCCCGGATCATCATCGCCGACGTAAAGACTTTGAACGAGCGGCTAGGGTTAACGGTAGCAGAGCCACGATTCAGGGCCTGGATCGTTGCATCGTTTTCAGCGATCGCACTGCTTCTGTCTCTTATCGGAATTTATGGGGTGCTGAATTTTTCTGTTGCTCAACGCTTGCGCGAACTGGCGATCCGCAATGCTCTGGGGGCGACTTCAAATCAATTGCTGTCCAACGTCATGTTTCGTGGCATGGCCGTTGTCGGAATAGGCATCTTCGTAGGATTGTCGATCGCCCTTTTTGGCGGCCGGGCATTGTCTTCGGTGCTCTACGGGATTGCTCCCAACGATCCTATGACATTGTCGGCGGTGAGTCTCGCGTTTGCGTTGGCTGCACTGGCCTCTTGTTATTTCCCCGCACGCCGCGCCGCGAGGATCGATCCTCAGGCGGTTTTGCGAGACCAATGAATCGGAATTTGGATTGGGATGCCTTCGACAACGATCGCTGAGTTGACTCGCAGGAACTTCCAATGGCAGTCGATCGAAAGTCTGACGGCGCGTCAGATCCCAATGGCATTCTGATTGTGCCTTTCCCAGATAAGGAGTAAGTCCGCAGGGTCGGATTAGCTCCGTGTCTTTGCACCACGAAAATCCCACTCAATCCCTGCGTGGAACTCGCTTGTTAACTTAAGGTATACAATGTATTCACATAAGTATACATTGTATGCAGTTGTCGGCGATTGACACAACTGAGGAGAAAGTTGACGAACAAGAACGATTTTCCGGGAGAGTTTGAGCAGATGGTGCTTCTCTCCATACTGCGGTTGGGAAATGACGCCACGGCGATCAAGATTAGAGGAGAATTGCAGCAGACTGCGGGTCGCGCCGTTTCGCGGGGGGCGCTTTATCGGACTCTGGACCGCATGGAGGCGAAAAGTTTTGTGGACTGGCGGACAGTGGAGCCGACCGAAGAACGGGGTGGTCACGCCCGCCGAGTTTATGTAGTGGAAAAAGCGGGAATAAAGACGTTGCGGGCGTCGCGAGAAGCTCTGGAAAATCTTTGGGACGGCCTCGGGTCAATCCTGGAGACCGGCAAATGAAGAGGCCTCCGTTTCTGTTTTCACGCTTCCTGTCCTGGTGTTTGGGTGACACGCTGCAGGGGTCCGCGGTGGTTGGAGACCTCAACGAAGAGTACCACGAGCTGAGGTCTCGGGGATTCGGTACAAGGGCCGATCTCTGGTTTCTCTGGCAGGCCGTGGCGATTGGGTTGCCTTATCTCGCAGAGCGCTTAATTGCTCGACCGCTTGTACAATTGCGTAGCGACCTGAGATTCTCAATGCGTAGCCTTTTGCGAAGCCCGTCTTATCTGGGGGTGACCGCAGGCTCGTTGATTCTGGGCATAGGAGTGAACACCGCAATCTTCAGCGTAGTGAACGGCGTTTTGATTAGGCCGCTGCCCTATCCCGATCAAGAACGGTTGATCGATATGGGCGAGTTCAATCCGGCGGAAGTTTGCGAAGGTTGCGGGCTTTCGGCTTCCCCCGCGACGTTTCAGGCCTGGCAGGGGACGGTGGGGGTTTTCGAAAAAATTGGAGCCAGCACTGATGACCAGGTAACGTTGGGCGAGGGCCTGGGGAGACGCAGGGTGCAACTGGGCAATGCTACTCCGGCGCTTCTGGAATTACTCGGAGCTAACGTGAATCGCGGGCGGTTGTTCAGCGACGTCACCTTAATCGACGACATCCGGGAAGGCGCCGTGGTGGTAAGTGAACAGATCTGGCGCACGATTTACGGCGCGGATCCAGAGATCGTTGGGAAAACGATCCTTGTTGACAGTCGGCCTCGCAACGTTGTTGGCGTCATGGACCCCGGGTTCAGGTATTTAGCGGGCGTGGATATTTGGGCTCCGCTCGAGTTACGGGATCTTGATCAGCACGCGCGCAACCTGTGGGTGGTGGCGCTGACATCTCACGGGGTTTCTTCGGATGAGGTGGCCGCACGGCTGGCGTCGATCGATGAGAGCCTGGCCAGCGTTGACCCGACGAACCACGCCGAGTGGGAAACTCGAACGCAACCGCTACGAGAAGCCTTCCTTCACGAGCTAGGACCGCCAGCCGCAGCGATCTTTTTGATGGCGGTCGCGCTTGCCGTGTTGCTCATAGCCTGCGCTAATATAGCTTCGGTCTCCGGAGCACGAAGTCTGGAACGGATGCGCGAAATGAGCGTCAGAGCAGCTCTTGGTGCGGGACGAGGACGGTTGTTCAGGGAGACGTTGACCGAATCGATCGTGTTGGCGTCAATAGGCGGAGTCGCCGGTATCGCCATCGCCTACGGGTTCAGCGGGGTACTGGAAACAAAACTTGGCGGGTTCTTCCCTCCGTGGCTCCAGATCGGTGTCGACGTGCGGTTGCTCGCTTTTTCTGCCTTTGTTGCGGGACTCACCGTGTTGGTAGCTGGATTGGTACCAGCTTTGAGAGTATCACGCGTGGATGTGATGGGGGCATTGAGGCGCGCCGGCTATTCCACATCTTCTGGAGCGCGGACCGTGAAGTGGCAGGCTCTACTTGTGACGCTCCAAATAGCGATGGGATTGGTGTTGGTCGGCGCGGCCACGCTGTCGGTCAGAAGTTACATCCAAATAAGTAGATTCGACGACCTCGGGTATAACCCTTACGGAGTACGGAGTGTCGGGCTAAGCCTGGACGATGATAGCATGGGCGTTTCCAACCGCAACAGCGTGGTGGGGTCCGCTTCCGAGAGCCTGGAGCCCCTTGCCGCGGGTCGACAGGTTGTAGTCGAGCAGGAAAGGTTCCTGGGCACGTTCGGTCCGTTCGATTCGGCGTCCCCGGTTTCCGTGGAGGGGTCAGAGTCTCCCGTGTCAAACTCGATAGTCCCCCGGCACGGTGTTTCCGTCAGTCCGGGTTATTTCGAACTCCTGGAGATCCCGGTGATACGGGGAAGGGTGTTTGATATCCAGGATGAGCGTCGGGGTGTCGGTGTGGTGGTGGTGAACGAAAAAGCCGCTTCGGTGCTTTGGCCTGGCGAGAACGCGTTGGGCAAGACGATGCGTATCGCCGACGAGAATGATGCGGGTGTGCTCACTGTGGTGGGGATCGTGGGAGACATTGTTGTTTCGCCGCTTCAGGCGAGTCGCTCGGGGCACCCGCGGATCTATACGCTGTTTTCCCAATCTCCGGGTGCCCGTCCCACTTTGCTTTTCCGTGGGTCCCCTGGGACTCGCACCGAAGTGTTGGAAATGATCTCAAGCGTCCAGGCGGATCTGACCCTGTTGGAGGTGTCGAGCCTGGAAGAAATGTTGATCAGGTGGATCAAACCCCAATCGGTTGCAGTTCGAATCATGGGTGGGATGTCCGTCCTGGCTCTGGTCCTGGCGAGTGTTGGGATCTACGGCATGCTTGCTCTCGCTGTAACAACGCGACGTCGGGAGATTGGTATCAGAATCGCATTGGGCTCGACGCATTGGGGCGTGGCGAGGCTCATCATGACACGCGTCGCATTTCTCTTTGCGGTAGGTGCTCTGCTGGGGCTTGGTGGGTCCAGTCTGTTATCCGGGCTCGGTGGTGCCATGGGCATAACTTTGGGGACCAACGAGATAGGCACTCTCTTGAATTCAGTTGCGATACTCGCTCTGGTTTGTCTGATTGCCGCGGGGAGGCCGCTTCTTGATGCAGTGCGCACGAATCCCAGTCTGACGACACGAGGAGACGGGTAACTCATCTTTTTCTGGGAGGAGGGTTGGGCTCCCCCGGAGCTTAGCGCAGTCCCACCATTAACAGATCTGAAAGAAACTGGGCATAAAATAAAGGTACGCTCGGCAGAGCGAATAGCCAATTTTACGCGGCCGCTGATCACGGCACCTCGTCTCAAGCTTATTGTGTCGTTATTCTTAGACCATAATGTGTACGAAAGCTTGAGCTGCCTGCTACGGAATTGATGTCAGTTGTATCTACTGAACCCATACTTGGCGCACCCAAGGGGTAGCCGCCGAAATCGGTTTTTGAGTGCTGCCCGGCTAGCGTGTTTGATCGCTCTGGCACCGGCCTGCTCTCTGACTCCTGAGCCCTCGGTTCCCGTACCGGTGGCCGATTTGCCTGATACCTACAGTGAGCCCGAGTCGACGGATGCGCATCGCCCTGACGAATGGTGGAAAGAGTCTTTCCAGGATTCGGTGCTTAATCGTCTAATTGACACAGTACTGGGCTCCAACTTCGATATCTCCGTGGGAGTGGCCAGGGTCCAACAGGCGCAGGCCCAGGCCCGGATTGCCAAAGCTGCATTCTTGCCATCGGTTCAAGCCAGCGGTTCGGTCGCCAGTCAAAATACTCCCAGCAACGCGGGGTTTGGTGCTCAGTTTCAGGCGCTGGGTGGTGGGGGAGACTCTACGGCTGGTCCTGTTTCAAACCGAATCGGTGTGACTACCTACAGCCTCGGCCTGGATTTTTCCTACGAATTGGATTTCTGGGGGCGGGTTCGAAATGATGCCGCAGCTGCCGGTCAGGATTATCTGGCATCCGAAGCCGACTTTCTGACGGCAACGATAGGGGTTATTTCCGAAACGATCACCGCGTACTATCAGGTCGTTGAAATCAGAGACAGAATAAAGCTCACTGAAGAAACGATCGGGGTGTTGACGGAGCGTGATGAACTGGCTGAGGATAGTTACGATGGCGGATTGATCTCGTCTTTCCAGTTGTATCAAATCCGCCAGGACCTTCGGAACACAGAAGCCACTCTGCCCCAGCTTGAGACCCAGCTCACCGACGCGTTGGGAAGGCTTGCCATTCTTTCGGGACGCTACCACGCCGATGTAGCGAGGTTGCTTTCCGATTCGAGCCCTATCCACCAACCACCTACCCCCATACCCACTGGCCTACCCGTTCAACTTCTAACCCAACGCCCGGATGTTTTGGCCGCATACAGACGAATGGAGGCTGCCCGATACAGGATAGGGGCTCGTAGAGCTGAACTACTGCCATCGCTTGCATTGTCCGGAACGGTCGGCTTGCAAAGTGCTGACGCCAGCGGGCTGTTTGACGCTGATCAGTGGTTCCGCAATCTCGCCGCCAATCTTGTTGCACCGATCTTTCAGGGTGGGCGGCGTCGAGCGAGCGTTAGTGCGGCACGAGCGCGGTTCAACGAATTGGCCGCAACATACGGAAGAACGGTAGTAACCGCAGTGCACGAAGTGGAGACATCGCTGGAGCGATTGTCTAATGAGTCACGACGCCATGCTCTCATTGCCTCCCAGAGCGACGAAGCTGACGCAGCTGTGGATTTACAGTCGCGCCGTTACTCCCGTGGCGTGGCTGGATACACAGATTACCTCGACGCTCTTCGTACCGCTCTAAATGTTAGATCCAGTCTAACCGGAGCCCGGCGAGACCTGGCTCTCGCGCGGTTGGCGGTGCACCGGGCCTTGGGCAGGAGTTGGACTGAAACTAACCGCCTCATGGAGACGGCCGAGGTCGAGATGTTGGAAGCGGATTCTCGGCCGGCGGCCTCGGGAGCGCTTGACGGAGGACAAAACTAAAATGATTCGGACAACTGAATGAAAACCAGAAGTCTCTTCATCTCCCTGGGCTTGATCGTTGGAGCTCTTGTGATCGCGATCATCATGGTGCGCCTGCGCCCGGACCCGCCACAGCGGGCGGTCCAGTCAGCTACGCCGTTCGTCACCACTCTGCCCATCGTGCCGGGCTCCGGCCCCATACCTATTCACGGGGCTGGTACCGTCCGCCCGATGGCCGAAATCGATGTGGCAGCACAGGTAAGCGGTTTGATCTCCTGGGTGAATCCCGCTTTCCAGAGTGGTGGCCGGATACGGGTGGGTGGAGTGTTGTTCCGGATAGACGACGCGGATTTCCGAAACCGCGTCCAACAGGCGCGCGCCATGGTTGCAGCCCAACAGGTTGCTCTGCTTCAGGCGCAGGAGGAGGCGCGCATAGCCCGTTCCGAGTTTGAACGTTTCAACGCCAGAGAATCTCGCCGGTCCGGCATGGTCGAAGGAGCCAGTCCATTGACCCTCAGGGAGCCGCAGCTTGCTGCAGCTCGCGCCGCGTTGGCTCGCGACAGCGCCTCATTGGCAGATGCGGAGTTAGCGTTGTCTCGCACGACGATTCGAGCACCCTTTAGTGGGGTAGTTCGCTCCGAGTTGGTTGCGCTGGGTCAATTCGTGGCGGCGGGGCAAGGAGTTGGACGTTTCTACGCGGCAGACGTGGTAGAGGTCGTGGTTCCGCTAGCCGACGAAGCCGCGGCGTTGATTCCCGGACTCTGGGACTTGCGTGCCGGGGATGCCAACAGAGGTGTGCGTGGGCGAGTGATTGGGGAGTTTTCTGGAAATCGTTTCGAGTGGGAGGGTTATGTGGATCGCGCCGATGCCGCGCTTGACGAACAAACTCGTACCATTGATATCGTGATACGAGTGGACGATCCGTTTGGCAGCGGGCGACCCGTTTTGTCTCGCGAACCGATTGATGCAAATTCGGTTGGAGTGACGACGGCCCCACCGTTGCTGGTCGGACAGTTCGTTGATGTGGTGGTGGACGGTGCAGTATCAAACGACTTTTTCATTGCGCCTCGTCGTGCTCTGCAGACGGGCAATATATTCTGGGCGATTAGAGCGGACACGCTTGTCACGATAGTGCCCGTAACGGTGCTGCAACGTTCCGAAGAGGCAGTCTTTGTCACCGGGGCGTTGCGGTCGATCAATGACGTTGTAGTAAGCGGTCTCAGCGTGGCGACAGAAGGAATGACGGTCAGGAGGCGTTCGCCTGCCGCTGCCGCGCCGACACGATCTGGCGTACAATGACGGACAACATCCGGGGGTCCGTAGCCTTTATGGTGCGCAACAAAGTTGCCGCCAATCTTCTCATGGTGTTTATCCTCGCTGCCGGTGTTGTGGCGATGGGCTCTCTGGTTCAAGAGGTGTTTCCAGAGTTTTCCCTGGACCGAATTCAGATCACCGTGCCCTATCCGGGGGCGTCTCCCGATGAAGTTGAAGAATCGATCGTACGGAAAATTGAGGAGCAGGTTGAAGGAGTCGATGACGTCAAAGAGATCACCTCTACTGCCGCGGAGGGTCAGGGAGTCGTCGTTATTGAGTTGAAGCTTGGCGCGGATGTTTCTCGTGCTCTTGACGACATCAAGGCTGAGGTCGACCGAATTCAGACCTTTCCCGTAGGTGCCGAACGTCCCGAAGTCAGAGAGATGACCAACAGGCAGAGTGTGATTCGGTTGGCCCTTTACGGAGACGTCTCCGAGCGCACCATCAAAGAGTTGGCCTACAGGACCGAAGACGAATTGTCGGCTCTCTCGGTTGTGTCCTACGTCGAAACGTCCGGGATTCGTGATTACGAAATTTCGATTGAAGTGCCTATTGCTCGACTCCGCGCCCTCGGACTAACTCTAGAAGATATAGCTAACTCAGTGAGGACAGGGTCGCTCGAACTGTCCGCAGGCAGCATCGACACGAGTGATGAAGAAGTTCGAATCCGCACACTAGGTCAGAACTACACCCAGCAGGATTTCGAGGAAATTGTGGTGCTCGCTCGTCCGAACGGGACGGTTGTTCGTCTGGGTGATATAGCCAGCGTCGATGATGGTTTTGAGGACGCAGATCTAGTCACGCTTTACAACGGACAACGAGCCGCGTTCGTCGAGGTTTATCGCACTTCGGACGAACGGGTGTTGGATATTGCGGATGCAGTGGAAATCCATCTCGCTGAGGTAATCGTGCCGGGCCTCCCCGAGGGTGTGGGCATGGAAATTTGGAACAACGACGCCGAGATATTCAAGGACCGTATGTTCTTGTTACAGAAGAACGCAGTCCTGGGTCTGGCGCTGGTTATGATTGCATTAACCCTGTTTCTGGAGGTGCGGCTTGCCCTCTGGGTTGCAGTTGGGATTGGGGTGTCGTTTATCGGCACGTTTGCGGTGATGCAGATAATAGGGGTTTCGCTGAACATGCTCTCCCTTTTCGCCTTTATTCTGGCCGTAGGAATCGTCGTGGATGATGCCATCGTGGTGGGTGAGAACATATACGCCGAGCGGGAACGCGGAGCGGATGGCTTGACTGCGGCTATTCGCGGGACCAATCGGATCCAGGGCCCTGTGATCTTTGCGGTGTTAACAACGGTGACGGCTTTCGGACCATTGTTTTTTGTACCGGGGACGATGGGCAAGATGATGTCGGCAATACCGGCGATCGTAATAACGGTCCTGTTGATTTCACTGATTGAGTCCCTGTACATCTTGCCCCATCACCTGTCCCACCTTTCCGAGTCTCACGCTGATCCAAAAAATACGCTCACCAGATTTTTGTCAAAGACGCATCGGAGGGTGGACGCAGCACTGAAACGGTTCACCAACGGGCCGCTGGATACAGGGTTAAAGTTTGCTACCGAGCAGCCGTCGGTGATCATTGCGGGAGGCATCGCGTTGATGATCTTATCAATTGCGATGGTTCCGGCGGGAATAGTAAAGGTCGCTTTCTTCCCGGAAATTGAAGGCGATCTTGTTATCGCGAATCTTGAAATGCCCGAGGGTACTCCGGCCAGCCGAACGGCAGAGGTAACGGAAAGATTGGAAGCAGCTGGTTATCGCGCCTTGGATGCCCTGGAAACTGGTCGGCCCGACGGGGCTCCTCCGCTCCTCCAGGCCACCAACATCACCGTAGGCGAGGGGGCCACGACCACAAACCCACTCGGATTGGGTGGATCAGGTCAACTTAGAGGCAATATCGGAGCGGTCGAGTTCAAACTTATTGGAGCTGAGGAACGAGAGGTTTCTGCAACGGCGTTCCAGCAAGCATGGCGTGAAGAGGTTGGACAGTTGCCCGAGGCCCGGGCGTTAACGTTTACTGCCAATCTGGTAGGGTTCGGACAGCCCGTGGATGTGGAACTCTCACATCCCGATCCCGAGTTGTTGATTGAAATCGGAGATGCTGTGGCCGCCCGATTAAACCAGTTCCAGGGTGTTTTCGACATCCAAACGGATCAGGACGCCGGGCTCAGAGAGTTGCAAATCGAGCTAAAAGCGGAGGCCACCACTCTTGGCCTAACGCTCGATCAGCTTGCGAGACAGGTTAGGTCTGCGTTCTTCGGTGTTGAGGCACTTCGGGTGCAGCGGGGCCGGGAGGATATTCGGGTCTATGTGCGTCTGCCTGATACCGAAAGGAATGCGATTGCCGACGTGGAGGGCTATCTGGTTCGCACTCCTACCGGAGCTGAGGTGCCGCTCGGGAGAGTCGCTTCGGTGGGCTACGGTAGCTCCCCTACAACGATACGACGCACCGATGGTCAACGGGTTATTACCGTTACGGCAGATGTAAATACCGAAGTAGTTACGGGTCAGGAGGTCAACCGGCAGCTGCAGGAAGTGGTCCTTCCCGAGCTTGCCGGCGAGTACTTCGGGTTGACGTATGCCTTTGGAGGAGAGCAACAGGAGCAGCAGGAGTCCTTCGGAGCACTGGCGAAAGGGTTCATGCTGGCGTTGGTGGTTGTTTTCGCTTTGTTGGCCATTCCGTTCGGGTCCTATGTACAACCTCTCATCGTTATGGCAGCCATTCCGTTCGGAATAATTGGCGCGGTACTTGGCCACCTCCTGCTGGGGTTGAGCGTCGGAATAATGTCCATGTTTGGAATTATTGGCCTGAGCGGCGTCGTCGTAAATGATTCCCTGGTGATGATCGATTTCATCAACGAGTTGAAGCGCAAAGGTGAAACTCCGAGGAATGCAATAATCCAGGGAGCGAAGGCCCGGTTCCGGCCCATAATGCTCACCTCGTTGACGACGTTTCTGGGTGTGGCACCATTGGTCTTCGAAAGAAGTCTCCAGGCGCAATTCTTGATTCCTATGGCGGCATCTCTCGGGTTTGGAATCATCGCTGCCACCGGCGTACTCATGCTTATCGTCCCCTCCCTGGCGATGGTGCAATACAACATAGGGCACTGGAGGGAGACACGAAAAACAGTGAGGATGGAAGGGCAGCCCAATATCATCGCTTGAAGGAGAGGTGTGGTGCCGGTCCCTGTGGCTCAGATCTTCCGCACGTGGCCCCGGGGTGCTTCAGTTAGGTGAGAATGCCGTCAAGAAAACGACCTGAAACTGTCAGGCTGGGCTTGTCGCGGTTCATTCATTAGCTCGACTCCGCTACGTTGCCCGGCAATTGCTGACGAAATGTTGATGAAATGAAAAAGAACCTATCAGTTGCTGTCGGAGTGTTTTTGGTTGCCTCCCTGCCGGCATCTTCTTCGGAAGCCCAAATCCGATCCGACTTGGCACTAGAACTCCTGGCCGCGGTAACCGACACCGCTGAGGTCTATTCTTTGAGAGGCGTTTCCGCTGCCGTGATCGTGCCGGGGCAGGGTATGTGGACGGGTGTCTTCGGGATGTCAGATCCTGAAACATCGCTCAGCTCAGATATGCTAATTTCGGTCGCGAGTTTGACCAAGACCGTTACCGGCGCACTAATTCTCCAGCTAGCCGACCAGGGCGTCCTCAATCTCGACGACTCTATTGGGAACTGGTTGCCGGAACTACAAAATGTCCCTGGAAACGCATCAATCAGGCAGCTGCTAAATCACACAAGCGGAATAGGTAACTTCGGTGCTCATCCCGAACTCGGTCCAGCGATTTCTGCGGACCGTTCCAAAACGTGGACTCAATTGGAAATCGCCCGGTCCTTTATACCGGAACCACGGTTCGGAGTTGGTGAAGCCACTTTCTACTCGAATTCAAACATGCTTCTCCTCGGCATGATTGCCGACTCCGCGACCGGTTCGACGTTGGCCGTCGAGTTTCGGCGTCGCTTCTGGAATCGACTGGGCTTAGAGGATGTATTCCTGATGAGTGATGAAGAACCCAGGGGAAATCTTGCCTCTTCCTGGGTTGGCCCAACGATCGAGGAGTTGTCCAGCGTCGGGCCACTCGATTCACCTTTTGGCCGGGCAGTAGGCTGGGGCGCTTTCGGGTTGAAAGCAACTCCCACTGATATGGCGGTCTGGGGAGAGGCTCTAATGAGCGGCCAATTGTTGAGCAAAAACATGACCGAGCAAATGTTAACAGCCGTAGCTCCTCCTGCTGGAAGGAACGTTGCCCTCGGTACCGGCGTCGGGCTGGGTCTAAGGCGTTACTCAGTGGCTGGTGTCGAAGTCTGGGGGCATAGTGGCGTGTTGGGCACGGCGACGTCTCTCTTGATCCGAGACCAGGCGACCGGCGTAACGGTGGTAACAGCCATCAACCAGTCTCCCCGAACGCAGCGCAATTCACACTTCCGGGTCGCCGGTGCTCTACTAAAACTTGCGAACGATTTCGTGGATCGGTGACCCAGGCTTGTTTGCGTTGCGCGTTGCAATTCTAGCTTAAGACCTTGTTTATGGGTGAACGACTTCCTCCGGGACAGCGCTCACGGCGGAAATAACTCGTCGAATTTCGCAGTTCGCTCCGACGTGACCGCAGTTGTTATCGAGTAATAGCAGCTCAGCGCCGGTGATTAGATTGGCGATCTACTGACGACGCTACCTCGATTTGGGCATTGGAATCACGAGGACCGGATGTTTGGCTTGACGGATGATGGCGGCCGAAACGCTACCAACTAAAAGGTCATATGTTGCTCCGTGCCCGTGCGACCCTACGACCACAATGTCTGGCTTCATTTCGTCGGCGTGCGCCAGTACGGTCTGTATTATCGGACCCCGGAGTAACAGCGGGGTGATGTTTACTGAAGCGCGTTCAAGGAAGTTCCCCATCTTTTGGAGCGACTTGAGTTCCTTGTGCCACTTTTCCCTTTTGGGGTCCAGTACGATCGGACGACCCGCGATGGCCGGGTCCGGTGCCACTACGTGCAACAACGTGACTTCGTGTTTGTCTCCGGCCAGGAGTTGTTTGACGCCTTCCAACGTAGGCTCCGAAACATCAGAGAAATCGATAGCCACCAGAACCTTCATTCTGCTCACTCCGTTTGCGTTATTTTGTCATCATCGTAGGCAACAAACCGCTCGGTCCACCGCGCCTTCTAAACCACCCCGTCAATTCGCCCACCTTCCCATCATCATATTCCAAAGTCCAATGTACTGGAAGGCCTGCTGTTTGGGTGGATAACCGGAATGCAGGTCGAACTCCGTCAGTTTAGATTGTCTCCCATGATTTCTGTATCAAATCTTGAGAAAACCTTCGGAGACCGGACCCTGTTTGGTGGGGTGTCCTTCCAACTCAATCCCGGCGAGCGTTACGGCCTGGTGGGCGCCAACGGCTCTGGCAAGACGACATTGCTTCGCGTCCTGAGTGGTGACCTGCCCCCGGACGAAGGCTCTGTTTCGCTTCCCAAAAGAGTCAGGCTGGGGGTTTTGCTCCAGGACCAGTTTGCGTTTGAGGATCAAGAGGTTATTGGTGTGGCACTGCAGGGACAGCCGGAACTCTGGGAGGCGATGCACGCCAAGGAACAGTTGTTAGCCCATGCTGGCGACGATTTCGACCCTGACCGCTTTGCTGAACTGGAGGAAACAGTCCAACGTCTGGATGGCTATACCGCCGAGGCACGGGCAGCGACGATTCTGGAGGGCCTGGGCATCCCGGCGGACGTTCATCGCAACGCTATTTCCACTCTATCGGGCGGTTTTCGTTTGCGCGTGCTACTGGCTCAGGTGTTGGCGAGCAATCCTGACGTCGTGTTGCTGGATGAGCCGACAAATCACCTCGACATCCTGTCGATACGATGGTTGGAGAAATTTCTTCGGGAATATGAGGGAACGGTTCTTGTCATATCTCATGATCACCGGTTCCTCGACAACGTTGCGACAACCATACTGGATGTCGACTACGACACGGTCACGTCATACACCGGAAATTATAGCGATTTCCTTCGCGCCAAAGTCGCTGAACGAGAACGCCGTACCAAGGACCTTGCGACGCGCGAGCGGGAGATAGCCCACCACCAAAAATTCGTGGATCGTTTCAAAGCTAAAGCCAGCAAGGCCCGCCAGGCGCAAAGCAAAGCACGGATGATCGAAAAAAAGTCCGAGGATCTAGAAGAATTGCCGCAGAGTTCTCGGCGGTATCCGCGTTTCCGGTTTGAGCAGCAACGCGACAGCGGACGTGATGTCCTCACCGTCAAAGGGGTGAGTAAAGCCTTTGGAGACAACGAGGTTCTGAACGATGTTGAACTTTCAGTGGGACGCGGTGAGCGTGTGGCAATAATGGGTCCAAACGGGATTGGCAAGTCGACGCTATTGAAGATTGTGATGGGCAAGCTCGACCCTGATGCGGGGAATGTGAAATGGGGATATGAAACACACCCGTCATATTTCGCACAGGACCACAAGGAGGATTTTGATTCAGGGAAGGGCACGGCAGAGGAATGGGTGTGGAAGTCCTGTCCCGACCGGGATTACGGGTATGTGCGGGGTGCGATGGGGATGGTTCTCTTCTCAGGGGATGACGGGAAGAAGCGGCTCAGTACTCTTTCGGGAGGGGAGGCGGCCCGGCTGGTTTTTTCGAAACTAAGTATTGAACGCCCCAATGTTTTGGTCCTCGATGAGCCTACCAATCACCTCGACCTTGAATCCATCGAAGCGTTGGTCCAGGGACTCCAGAACTATGACGGTACTTTGATACTCGTCTCCCATGATCGCTGGTTCGTTAGTCAGCTGGCGACGAGAGTGATTGAAATTCGAGCGGATGGGATAACTGATTATCTGGGAACCTACGACGAGTACGTCCATGCGTGCGGCGATGACCACCTCGATGCCGATAGAGTCGTTTTAAAGGCCAGGGCGGCAAAGAAGAAGGAAAAATCGAAGTCCGAGACTCCGGTTCTCAAGCGGCCGTCTCCGTCGACTATGAAGAGGGAATTAGACAAACTCGGTGGGCGGTTACCGGCTGTCACTAAGAAGATCGAAGCGGCCGAAGTTCGACGGCAAGAGATAGATGAAATTTTCTGTCAGCCGGATTACTTCACCAGTACGCTACCCGACGAGGTGCGTCTTTTGGAAGAAGAACTCCGAGTGCTCCGCGAAGAAACGGCTGAACTAATGGCTGAGTGGGAGTCCATCGAAAGTGAAGCCGAAGAACTCCAGGAGTTGTTGAGAAGGACCGACGGCAGCAATGGCTGACCTTCTATTATCCTGCAAAGTGCCCAATATTTGAGTGGCTATGGCGAAACATCCAAAACTACTAATCGTTGGCGGAGGTTTCGGCGGGCTTGCCGTCGCCAGGGCAATGGCCCGGGAACCGGTTGAAATTGTTCTGGTCGATCGGCACAACTACCATCTTTTCCAACCCCTCCTGTATCAGGTTGCCACCGCCGCTCTCTCTCCAGCAGAGATAGCGGCACCGATACGTCGGATATTGCGGTCTCAAGAAAACGTAGAAGTGCGGCTTGCGGAGGTGACCACAGTTGACGTCGTTGGGAAAACCGTCACGCTCCAGATTCCTGGTGGAGGCCAACTGCTCGAATCGTTCGACTACCTGGTGCTCGCAGCCGGAGCCACTCATTCCTATTTTGGCAACGACGGTTGGGCGCGGTGGGCACCTGGCTTGAAAACAGTTGATGATGCGCTCGAAATAAGGCGTCAGGTCCTCGCGGCTTTTGAAGCCGCGGAGCTTGAAGAACAAGAGCAGGAACGTCGCGCCAAACTTACCTTCGTCGTTGTAGGTGGTGGTCCCACTGGTGTGGAACTGGCCGGAGCGCTACGGGAGATCGCTGTGGAGTCAATCCCGGCAGATTTCCGAAGGGTCGATACGAAAACTGCCAGAATCGTGGTGGTTGAAGGCCAGGATCGATTGTTACCGACGATGTCTGCCTGCGCCTCCGGTCGGGCGCTGAAAGATCTAACGGCGATGGGAGTCGAGGTGAAACTAAACACCCTCGTGACAGAGGTGACCGACTCCGGAGTCGTGTTTGAAGGAAAGTTGCTACCAGCGTCGAATGTAATCTGGGCAGCAGGTGTCAAAGCCTCCGGGTTAGGGGCTCAACTGGGGGCCGAATTGGATCACGTCGGGCGAGTGAAAGCGCTACCGGATTGCTCCCTGCCAGGCCGCCCCCACGTTTTTGCAATTGGAGACATGGCCTGTCTTGCAGATCCCCAAACCGGGCTGCAGGTACCCGGGATGGCTCAAGGGGCGATGCAGATGGGGGCCTTTGTTGGACGCACGATTGCCGACGAACTGAAGGGTGTGGAGTCGCGCGGGACCTTCCACTATCGTGACAAAGGGAGTATGGCCACCATAGGTAAGGCCAGGGCGGTGGTGGATATGGGTCGATTGTTTCTGGCGGGCTTGCCGGCCTGGCTTTTCTGGTGTTTCCTCCACGTCTTCTTTTTGATTGGGTTCAAAAACAAGATTGTAGTGATGCTCTCGTGGGCCTGGACCTACGTCGTCCACTCGCGCGGTGCAAGGTTGATAACGCGAGATCCGCGGTCAACAAACGCTCACGACCCGGATATTAGCCGTTAGGCTCATGTTATCTAACGGATCTCACGCCATTTCCCTATTGTAAAGGTGGGATCCTGAGTGATCCCTATTCTTCGCCCTACGGAGGAAGTCAAAAATGCCTAAGCTCACCCTTGTCGCCGTTCTGGCCGGATTGACGTTGTCCGGTTGTGATTCACCGAATCCGATGGCAATACCTGATGGTTCTGCGAGGGAGCCTGAAGCGGCACCCACTTCGGGATTGAAAATCGAAAACGCGATCTTGACGATTAGCAATTTAGCGCAGACAACCGTCACTGAACTGGGCGCAGATGAATTCAATTTCCTTTTTCTGTGGGTGAATGACCTGGGCCTTTTTGTTATCGGGGTCGATGGACCAACGTTCGCTGAAGAGGCAGGTTCGTTCGCTGGCAAGACGCTGGAGTTCTCCTGCGCGGGAACCGATGTCAGCTTTGTCAACGAGACGCGAGCCATATTGAACGGCGGTGAAAACCGACCTGCTCTGGTGACCTTTTTCAGAAATTTTAACATGGGTTCTTCCGACGAACGTCCGCCGGATCTCGTGCTAGGTGTGGTGGAGGTTTTTAAACAAATTCCGGGCTTCGAAGAACGTAACCTGCCTCCGGAGTCTTGTTCACATTGAGTCAAAAAGGGCCGCCGTTCGTTCGGGACGCCAGCCCTTTTGCTGATTTAACTCGCCAGCGTGGTAACGTCGTCTGAACCCTCCGGTATCGAGTCGAAAAGCGGAGTGGTCAAATAACGCTCACCCGTATCCGGAAGCATCGCCAGGATAGCTGAGCCCTTGTCTGCTTTCTCCGCTACCTTGAGTGCGGCGGCGAATGTACCGCCCGCCGAAATCCCACAAAAGATTCCTTCTCGACTCGCAAGTGCCTGGGCGGTGTTGATCGCCTCGTCGTCGCTAACAAGAACGATTTCATCTGCAACGGATGTATCCAAAACCTCGGGCAGAAAATCCGGTACCCAGCCCTGAATCTTATGGGATTGCCACTCGTTGCCACTCATCATAGCGGCTACCTCTGGTTCGGTAGCGATGACTTTTAATTCGGGGCGAGCGTGTTTGAGCATTTGTCCGGCGCCGGTAATCGTTCCTCCGGTTCCCCAACCCGAAACGAAGTAATCCAGTCTCTGGTTGGCGAAGTCGCGCAGTATCTCGGGACCTGTCGTGTTGCGGTGATAACGCGGGTTGGCCGGGTTTTCGAACTGCTGCGCGAGGAACCAACCGTTCTTGTCCGCCAGCTCCCGGGCGAGTTTGACCATGCCCGAGCCCCGTTCGGCGGCAGGGGTCAGGATCACTTTCGCACCCATCATTCGCATCAATCGACGGCGCTCGACGGAAAAACTGTCGGCCATTATTGCAACGAAGGGATAGCCCTTGGCGGCACAAACCATAGCAAGCGCGATTCCTGTGTTTCCGGAGGTTGCCTCGATAACGGTCTGGCCGGGCTTCAGAATCCCTCTGGACTCGGCGTCATCAATGATGGCCAACGCTAGTCGGTCTTTGACCGACGCCATGGGGTTGAATGCTTCGACTTTGACGTACATCTCGGTGTGGTCGGGACCAAGGTGGTTGATGCGGACGATCGGAGTGTTTCCTATGGTTCCGAGGATGTTATCGTAGATCATTGTTTCAAGCTCTCCAGCGTTCGTTTGTTGCTGTGTCGACGGAAAGGGTTCCGGCGACCGCGGGTTTGGTCTGTTGGCGGGGAAGGCGCAAGAAAGAAAGAAAATGGATCATCGCCTTATTTCCAAATTGAACGGTAGAATATCTGAGGCGTTGTTGACCGCGTGGCACCTGACGTGTGAGCAAGGGTATTGATGGGCTACGCGGAATCTGATCTGAAACGGATGAGAAAATGAAAAGAGAGGGTCGCATTAAGGACAGCAAGTTGCCCGGTGGGATTGGAACGTTGAAATTCGTTGCCGTGTTCTGGACCGTGGTGTGGGCGGTAGACGTCGCGAAAGACATTGTGGCCCAGGTAATCGGCGGCGAAAACGCAGATATCAGCGTCCTCCTTATGGATCCGACTCCGTGGTGGCTGGCCTGGTTTCTTTTGACTCCCCCTATTTTGTGGGTAGCCCGCAGGACAGATCCTGATTCGCTGGGTTGGTTGCCCAGCGCGGCAGTACATCTTCCTATATCGTTTTTCGTGACGGGATTTCATGTGGCGCTGGCCACGATTCTTTTCGGGATAAGAAACGGTGACCTCGAAGTCTCCGGCCTCATGATAAACTTCCGAAACATGCTTTTCGGTTTCGGACTGGCGGACATGCTTACCTACTGGGCGCTTGTAGTGGGGAGTTATGCGTTCCGATTTCAACAGCAGTACCGGGACCGCCTTTTGGCTTCGGTGCGCCTCGAGGCCAAAGCAGCGGAGCTGCAGGCGAGTTTTGCGAAGGCGCGGCTAGACGCTCTGAGAATGGAGCTCAACCCCCATTTCCTCTTTAATTCCCTCAATTCGATTTCCGGGTTGGTTAGACGGGGTGAGAATGACTCAGCGGTGGGGATGATTGCCAAACTCGGACATTTGTTGAGATTGACCCTGGATTCAAGTAGTCGTCCGGAGGTAAGTCTGAGCGAGGAGATCGATCTGGTTCGGTCGTATCTGGAAATAGAAAAGATCAGATTCGGGGACCGGCTCGAGGTAACGATTCAGTGTCCCGATTCTTTGCTAGACAAAATGGTGCCGACGCTTGTTATGCAACCCCTTGTCGAGAACGCTATCAAGCACGGCGCTGCGAAGCGGGCCGGACCGAGTTTGGTGGAAATAGTTGTTGGGGCTGCTGACGGCATACTTACGGTGAGAGTTAGAGATTCCGGCAAGGGTACCGGCGAGGTGTTGCGGATTGACGAACCGGCCGGAGATGGGATCGGGCTTTCGAATACACGTTCCCGATTGGAGCAACTTTATGGGGCGGCCGGGACAGTTGAACTAAACCGTCGACCGCACGGGTCCGACGCGGTGCTTACCGTTCCCATTCGGCCGGTCTCGGGAGAACAGGCATCGTGACCACATCTCTCCAAACAATCCGGACTGTGGTCGTTGACGACGAACCGTTAGCTCGTGAGTGCGTTGTTAAGGCTCTGGAAAAAGGCAACAACTTCGAAGTCGTGGCTCAATGCGCCGAGGGCAAAGACGCGGTGCGCACCATCAATCGAGAACAACCGGATCTGGTCTTTCTCGATATCCAGATGCCGGGGATGACGGGGCTGGAGGTGGTTGAAAAGCTGGGAATCGATTCGGTACCGGCTCTGGTTTTCGTGACGGCCTATGACGCACACGCCATTCAAGCGTTCGAGCTGCACGCCATTGACTACGTTTTGAAACCCTTTGATGATCAGCGATTGCTTGACGCTGCGGCCAGGGCCGCCGGGATTGTGCGGGCCGAGCAAGATGCCGATCTGAGGCGACGCCTGAGCCTCTTCCTTTCCGAAACCGGGCTTGGTACTCGGGGAGAATTGCGCGAAAAAACAGCGCATAACCATGTCAGCGTCCGTGTGGGGGACTCGTACCGGTTGATTCCGCCGACCGATATCGATTGGTTTGATGTCTCAGGCAATTACGTCCGCCTCCATTGCGGGGAAGAAAGCCACGTTCTTCGAACGACGATGGCATCCCTTGTCGGTCAGTTGGAATCCGAAGGGTTCGTCCGGGTTCATCGTTCCACCGCATTGAACGTCAACCGAATTCGCGAGATCAAACCATGGTTCGGTGGCGACTATGTCGCGATTCTCCGTGACGGTTCTGAGCATCGCGTAAGCCGGGTTTATCGCGATGGTCTTCTGAAACGTGGTGGTTGAAGGCCCGACCGTCACGGAATAGCTCGTCCTGTCCCATCTCTGATCGCTCCATCCCCGGAGCGCCACTCGTTGGTGTTCCCCGTGTATTTCCCATGTCGCTCCGCTGGGATTACGCTGATGCCAACGGTGCTTATTTATCATACCAGAATGAGGCACGTGGTTTTCGATGCTATGCAAAATACTTGGACGGAAGTGTGGACGTGGATTCCTGTTCTTTTCCCTGGCCCTGGCGGTCGGGTGCGGTGGAGGTGACCAGATAGGTCCCGAGCCAACCCCGGAGCCGGATCCAACGCAGAAAACGGCAGACGTGTCGGTAAATGTGTCCGGTCCGGCGACAGCAGCTCCGGGGGCGGACATCACCTATGCGATCACAGTTGCCAATGCAGCCGGTGGCGACCCCGCGCTGGAGGTAGTAGTTACTGACAGCCTCCCTAAAGGAGTTGTGGTCGCTTCGATCACTGACGGTGGGAGCGAGGCTAACGGCGTGGTCACCTGGCCAGCTATTGCCTCTCTGGCGCCCGGCACCACACGTACCATGCGAGTAACGGTTACAGTGGCGCTAGAAGGTGAGCTGCGCAATGTCGCGTTCGGGACTTCTGTAACCATGGATCCTCAAGAAGGTAACAACAACGGTACAGGGGATGGGGTACTTGTGATTGCCTCTGTGGCTTCAGCGGATGTGCAGGTCATTCACGTGTCCAGCGGTACGGCCAACACGGGTGACACCGCGCGGATCACGCTGACCGTGAGAAACGCGGGGCCATCAACGGCACGCGGAGTCGTCGCCACCGATATTCTACCGGCCGGGTTAACCCTCACCTCTATCTCAGACGGTGGGATTGCCACAAACAACACGATTCAATGGCCCACAATTGACTCCTTAGTTTCTGGAGGGTCGCGGGCTTTCACTGTGGACTTCGTGGTGCCGGCAATTGGTCCGGTTTTGGCTGTGGCCAATGCTGCGTCAACCACAGGTGATCCTGCACCAGGGAATAACGCAGGCGGGGCTTCGGGGCAGGTTAGCCTGAGTGTGGGCTTTACCCCGGTGATGACGATAACGGGTGAATCCGCCGGGGACCAATTCGGCTGGTTGATGGACAATGTTGGCGATATTGATGGGGATGGAGCGAACGACTACGTGGTGGGCGCGCCTACCAACGGAGCCGGCGGCACCAATGCCGGTCGTGCGTATGTCTACTCTGGTGCTACCGGACAGCTCGTTTACACATTCACTGGTGCTCCGGGCCAACGATTTGGGACGGCGCTTGATGCTGCCGGGGACGTCAACGGAGATGGTGTTGGAGATATCGTTGTCGGCGGCCCCAGCGCCGGTTCGGGACGCGCCGTGGTTTACTCCGGGGCGGACGGGACGGTCATCTGGGATTTGCCTGGTGAAAACGCTGGAGATGGCTTCGGCACCGCCGTTGGCAGGCTCGGCGATACCAATGGGGATGGGTTTGACGATTTCCTGGTTACCGCCCCAGGGCACGACTCTGGTGTGAGTAATTCCGGGAGGGTGTACGTGATCTCCGGTGTCGACGGGAGCACTCTTGCGACCAAAAACAGCCTGGTGGGAGGACAGTTCGGATCTTCAGTTGGCGGCGTGGGGGACCTCACCGGAGATGGTGTGCCTGATTTTGGTGTTGGCGCCCCTGGAGCAACGGGGTCAGGCCGGATATATGTCCTCAATGGAGTAACTGCTGACACCGTTTTCTTCTCTATTCCCGGAGATGCAACTGGAAGTGCGCTGGGACAATTCTGGCTCAACGAAATGGGGGATGTCAACGGAGACGGTATCCCTGACTTCTACGCCTCTGATATCTTGAACAACGCCAACGGGGCCCAAACGGGCCGAGCCTACGTTTTTTCCGGAGCCGATGGCAGTAAAATCCACACGATGACCGGAGAGAACCCCGGAGATCAATTCGGTATTGGACGCGGAATCCCAGACGTTGACGGCGATGGCATATCGGATCTGTTCCTGGCGGGTTGGTTAAGCAGCGAAGGAGCGTCACTTTCAGGGAAGGCCTACGTTTACTCCGGAGCCACCGGTAAGGTAGTTCGGAATTTCGTAAGCACCGTGGCCTCTGACAATCTCGGGTTTGACGCGATTGGTCTGGGCGATATTACTGGAGACGGCAAACCCGATTTTCTGATTTCCGGTGGCATTTCTAATTTGACGCCCGGCCAGGTGCATGTAGTTGCAGGGATCTGAGCCCTCAACCTACCAATGGGGTTAGCGTTGCCAATGAGACCTTTTTCACCCCAGCGGGGTAGCTACAAACGCCTGATTCAACTATATCGCCTCAAGGAGTAGTTAGATGTCCAAAACCGCCGTTCTTGTAACCCTTGTGGGTGTGTTCGTCACTCAATCCGACCAGTTGTCCGCATTTCAGAGGCCTCTAAATGCGGTTTCGGTTGAAACCCTGACCGGCGAACTGGACGGAGGAACTGGTGGAATCTCGGTGGACGGGGAGGGCAACGTTTACGTTGCCGACTTCGGATCCAGTCTTTCGGGGGGCGGTACGGTGGGTTCGAAGGTGTTCCTGGTTACTCCCGCAGGTGAGGCCCACATCTTTGCTGATGGTTTCCAAGGAGCTTCCGGAAACGAATTCGATTCGCACGGGAATCTGTTTCAGTCCAATATTTCGATCAGCACGATCAGCAAGGTTTCTCCCCAGGGAGTCATTTCCCCGTTCGTTTCGGAAGGTATCTCGACGCCGGTGGGAATCGTTAGTGACGCAGACGACAACCTTTTTGTTGCGAACTGTGGGAACGGTTCCATTCAAAAAGTCACCCCCAGTGGCGTCTCCACGACCTTCGTCTCCAGTCCTTTGTTGAATTGTCCGAATGGAATCGTTTTTGACGATGCCGGAAATCTTTACACCGCCAATTTCGGCAACGGGGATGTAGTCAAAGTCACTCCTGACGCGATAGCGAGCCGATTGGCTACGCTGCCGGGCGGCAATAACGGCCATCTGATTTATCACGACGGGTACCTGTATGTCATCGACAGGGGTGGGCATCGAATCTATACGATGTCACTGGCCGGTGAGTTTGAGGTGCTGGCAGGGTCCGGGCAGCGAGGTCGCCAGGACGGCGATCCCATGCTGGCGACATTCTCGTTTCCCAACGATCTCGGTATTAGCCCCGACGGGAGGACAATCTACGTCAATGAAGTTGCCGGTGCGACTGCGCCCGGTAACGTCCTGGCCCCGATGGTAGTGCGGGCAATTCGGGTGCGATAGGAGAGAGCTCTCGGCTGAACTGTCAAAGGGGGTCGAAGGCATCGCCGGTCCTCCGGAATTCCTGATCCACAAAACCAGACTATGCGTAGCGAACCGCCGCTCAGCCGTAACCGATCAGTTCTGGCGGGAACGCCGGCAAGGGCCTGGGTTTCCCTGTGAGTGAAAGCGGCGTTTGGCTCCGATATTGTCACGATCACGGTGTCTCCCGCCATCTTTTCGGACCAAAACCCGACGTTGATCACACTCCATTCGAAGTTGGGATCGCCGAAGTTTTGAAAGGCACAATCGACGGGGCACTTGATGCGGTGATAAATCAAGGCTCTGTTCTTGTCGAGGGCATGTGCGGGTCTCGACCGATCAAGCGCTGGGCGAGTTGGTTGTTTTGCTTCTGGAACCCGATTCGCCGGATTCATTTTTTCAGTGGGGCTTCTTCCTCGAAGTTTTGCAACGTACCGAGTACATAGAGGCGTACGCCGGGGACCCCTGGCAGAGATGATGTTGGACGGTGACTCGGAACTCGCTGAATTTGCGACGGCGCTCCAGGATTCCGTTTTCTCCGCAAGTCCCGTGGCGAGATTGGATTGGTTCTATCAACGCAGCCCGTTTTGGGACGACAGGCTCAACCTCTATCCGGTTGGTAGAGAAGAACGGTAGAATGTCAGAATGAACACTGCAGGAAGGAGAGTGCGGGAAAGAGATCTCTTCACTCCTGTGAAAGCACTGCTGTGGGGTCTACCTGGGTAGCGCGATGGGCCGGGACGTAACAGGCCGCAAGAGCAATCAAAGCCAAAGTGATTGACACGACTCCGAGTGTCGCAGGGTCGTTCGCAGTTACCTCGTAGAGGAGACTGTCGATACTTTTCCCCAGGCCCAGGGCTACGGCGACCCCGACGGCCAGGCCGCGCAAAGCCTGCACCATTCCTCGGCGCACCACGAGATTGCGAACCGACCGAGGATCTGCTCCTAGTGCGACTCTCACTCCAATCTCCTTCATCTGCCGGGTGACGAAGTAGGATAGAACTCCGAAAACGCCGATTCCAGCTAAAACAACACCCACTACTGCGAAAACCGCCACGAGTGTAGCCCAGTATCGCGGGCGGGCAACCGAATCTGACAACCTTTTTTCAAAAGTATCAAAACGGGACAAGGCCAGTCCCCTATCCAATTCGAATATCTTTTCCCTTACAACAGCCGCTGATGGAAGCCCCGCATGCGCACGCACGATCACGTAGGCTCTGCTGGGGGCGAACTGGCTGTGCGGTCTGTAGACCGCAGTGAGGTCATCGCTTCCGATACCCATAAAACTTACATTGCCGACGACGCCGATGACGGTTGTGGGGTCGCAGCTACGGCATCCTCCTTCATAGAACTGTGCTCCCAGAACTTCGCGGTCGGGAAAGTAACGGTTGGCCCAGGCGCGGCTGACCATTGCTACCGGCGGTCCGTTCGCGTCAGCTTGATCCGGTAATCTGCCTTGAAGCAAAGGGATCTCCATGGTTTCGAAAAACGACGGACCTACCGTTATCCACGGAGCAACATGTTCACTCTGGCCAACCGCAACGGGTGCCTCAAGAAGATCGAAATTGTTGGACATGCTACCTCCGTCGGGTGGAAGTCCGGTCGCGAACGTGGCGTTCGAAAAATTGGGTACTGTTTGCAAAGCTTCCAGAGCCGTCTCCCAAAAAGCGATCCTGGCATCGGAGTCCGGGTAGTCGACGGCTGGGAGGGAAAGGGTTGCTACAACGGTGTTGTCATCGTCGAAACCCAGAGGTATTTTGTGCAAACGGGCCAGGCTCCCGAAGAGAAGTGCAGCGGTGGCAAGCAATGGAAGGGCCAGGGCGAACTCGATGGACACTAGGGCGCTCCTCATTGCTTTCGCGGCACCTGTGTCGGAATTAGTTCGTCCGGCCGTTCGGAGGGTTTGGGATGGGCTTTCGGTCCGTCCAGTGACGAATGGCGTCACTCCGAAAAACAACCCACTGGCACCGGCAATACCCGCGGCAAATGCAAGGGCAGTCAGATCTAGGCCAACCTCATCCAGTCTCGGTATTGCGGGCCCGATTGCAACCAGAGCATCCAATCCAATAGAGGCCAGCACAATTCCGATTCCACCTGCTATGGCGGTCAAGAGCAAACTCTCGACAAAGAACTGGTAGAGGAGTTGGGTGCGCGATGCTCCAAGAGATGCTCTAATGGCGGTTTCCCGCTGGCGTACGGTGGAACGGGCCATGAACAGGTTCCCAACGTTAGCGATTGCAATCAACATCAGGAATCCAACAGCCCCCAGAAGCATTCCCATAGCCCCCTTTACGCTCCCAACCATATTGTCACGTAATGCAAATGGAACCAGAGTGGCATTTTCGTCGCTGAACGTATCTGACCACTGAGGAAAGATTAACTGGCTCACGGACCGGAGATCGTTGGTGAGATCTTCCAGCGAAACTTCGTTTCGCATCCGCCCGATGGCTCTAATAAAGAACGGCCCCCTTCTTTGCGGCTCGTTCAATTGGAGGACCGGCCACACGTCGGCTTTGAAGCCAGCCATGGCTTCCATGCCCGTGGGGAGGACGCCCACCAGGGTGTGCGGCATTCCGTTCAGGGTCAAAGTTTCACCGATAGCCTGGGATGCGCTCTCAAAACGACGACTGGCAAACGCGTCAGTGACAATAACCACGGGCTCGTTGCCCGGGTTGCCATCGGCTGATTGAAATGCCCTCCCATGAGTCAGAGTAACGCCGAGCACGTTGAACCAATCTGGAGTTACTCGTCCCACGGGAACCCGTTCTGAACGATCCGGTCCTGCCAGGGTCATTTCGCCTCCCGCGAAACCAGCAACCGAGCTCAACGAATTCGTGTACTGTTGAATTCCCTGAAAATCGACCGTGGACACACCGAATCGGTTGGTGGGGCTATTCTGTTGGTACACCCTTACCAGTTGTTCGGAGTCAGCGTAGGGAAGAGGCTGCAGCAGGATCCCGTTGACCACACTGAAAACAGCTGTCGTTGCGCCGATAACAGTGGCCATTGTTGCTATAGCTGTCGCGCTAAAACCAGGCGTCCGCAGGAGGGATCTAAGAGCCATTCGCAATTCGCGCAAAATGGACTCGTACGGTTGGTGAGTACCATTCGTATTCCGTCGCCTTCCCCCGGGAGGGGTGATCAACCTCATCCGAATTATTTCACCGATCAGGGCAACGATGTTGCGAGAACTGTACGCGAACGACGCATATCGACCTTGGGAACGGAGTCGAGCGTGCTCTTCAGCGAAAGTTGCGACACTATCTGCTCGCAGTGTCGAGTTGAACTCCCGAGGATACAATTTTGTTAGGAGCGAGTACGTGCGGACGGAGAAATTGCCCAATTCCTTACTCATCTGTGCTGGTCGGTGAAAGTTCTCCAAGGGCGGTGTTTGTCAATTCCCTGAGCAAGTTGGCCTCACGGCGCATCTCGGTCACTCCGGCGGCGGTCACTTCATACGAATGGGCTGGTCTTCCGGATTCCGAAGCCTGTTTAGAATCAGCGACTTCGATCCAACCTTCGGAGACCGCGGAATTTAGGATCCTGTAGAAAGAGGCCAGAGACGGTTGGCGTCCACCTCCCGCTAAATCGCTGATTCGTTCGCGTATCTCGGCTGCCGAATATGAACCGTTGGAAAGCGCCGCAAGGAGTTTGAATGTTGCCATTTTCATCGACTATTGCTCACTGGAAAAATTGAAGCTCTGTCGATGTTATTCTCAAAATGAGAAAAAGTTCCTTTTGCCTCCTCCGGACGAAGCGCAACCTAATTCAGATCCTAGGTTTGGTTATCCGTTGCCTTTGCGTTTTGCTATGGAACCTAAAAAGGACAACTGTCCGAAGTCGTCTTAGAATCCCGCCTGCAACCGATCTCCAATTCCTTTGGCGAGAGTGATACCGGATGGCCTCTGGTACCAGTTGTATTTTTCGAAGAACGGGTTCGGACCTTACCGAGCTAAAGAATTTGGCACTCTGGTAAACCACGCTCAACCAAAAATGCCCTCTTCTCTCAAAAGAGATGGTCTGGAGCCAGGCCTTCTCAATTGTACTGGGCCCATCGGCGCGGAGCTTCGCAACTATGTCAGGCGGTATGGTCCTCGGCGAAACGTTTTCCAGGGCTTCAAGGGCTCTCGCCAATACGTTGTTCAAATCTAAATTTTTCGAATGAAGAACGAGTCGGTCCCAATCGATATCTGAATTGCGAATGATGGCTGCACTGTCTGCGTACCATCTCAATGGAGGCAACTCTGCCCACAATTGCCCGTGTATGCACACGTGCAGTAGGTGATCTGACGGAGATAGTGTTCTGACCTTTCTTCCTCCGATCTCTACGTCCAATGACCCTTCGATGAAGTCCTTGTCTGCTCCCGGCCAGCAACAGGTCGTCAATGCGTGGTAATGTAGGTCAATCGACCGCCGGTTTTCGTCGTAGAACGTAAGAGCGTGAAAAAATCGGTGGTCGAAGAATCCATCTTCGTCCGCCGCCCAACCGGTTCTTCGTAGGATGGCTGCCGCTTTTGCGAAATCTTGCGGCTCTATTAGAAGGTCAACGTCTGCGACTCTTCGGGAAGATGTACTTTTATAAAAGAGAGGAAGTAGAGCGGAGCCCTTGAGTAAGATGGGATCAACCCCGCCTGCGGTAAGCGAAGTCGAAACCTCGTTTAGAGTTCGCAGGACCAATTGATTCCACGCCCAAACTTTCCTCGCTTCCACACCGAACACTTCAAGATCGGCGTCCTGGGGCAGGGATTCTGATAGGTTGCAAAAAACTAAAGGCGCGAGCTTTACCTCTCTGGAGTTGAGCCCTTTGGAGCTTTCTTGCGCCTTCCAGGTATACCACGCCTCCAACGCGCCTTCTCCCTGCAGAATTCCGGAGCGAAGTAGCAGTACCTCCCTCGGAGTCGGTTCAATCCAGCTAGATTGGCGGGGTTTGGGGCTTGTGGGCATGGTTAGTGGGAGAAAGATTGTATATTAGAGTATTCCTGGTTTTTTGCTAGTTCGGAGAATCGTCGCACGTGCCAACTGTTGCTGCATGTCCAAAGTGTGGCGACCCGGTTGATCCCGGTAGTCGCTATTGCCCAAATTGTGGATCGGATGTAACCGATATTCAGGGGGAGGCGAAAACCGCAATGCTTTCGGTTGCGGACGTCGAAGCCCAGGTATTGGATCTTCTCGTCCATGAAACTCTGGGACAATTTGAGATATTGCATGAATTGGGCAGGGGTGGCATGGCGATGGTTTATCTGGCCCATGACATCTCCCTGAACCGCAAAGTAGCGATCAAAGTCATGTCCCCCGCGCTCGGTGTCGATCCCGACATGGCTGAACGATTCATCCGGGAAGCTCAGACGTCGGCATCCTTGAGCCACCCGAATATCATCCAGGTCTATGCGGTAAAGCAGACCCCTGACATTAGTTACTTCGTAATGAAGTTCATCAGCGGGCGGCCTCTGGATTCGCTGATGGAAGAAGTTGGGCCGATGAACTGCACGATGGCTCAAACCATTCTGACCCAGGTTGCGGCCGGACTCGGCTATGGACACAAGAAGGGAATCGTTCACAGAGATGTGAAGCCCGGCAATGTAATGATCGACGAGGACGGGTGGGCCATTGTAACCGATTTCGGCATAGCCAAGGTTGAGGAGGCTTCGAGCCTTACTCAAACTGGAGCCGCTATCGGTACGCCAAGCTACATGAGTCCGGAGCAACTTGTTGCTGGTGATGTGACGGGCGCGTCTGATCAATACTCCCTCGGTGTGATGGCCTACGAAATGATGACCGGCCGAAAACCGTTCGAAGGCGATTCTGTCATGTCGATAATGTACGGGCACGTTCACGAACCACCGCCTCCGTTTCAAGAAGAATTCCCCGATGTAACACCCGAGCTTCATGCGACGATCATGCGGATGTTGGAAAAGATGCCTGAGAATCGCTTCGAATCGATGGACGCACTTGTTGCGGCTCTTGGTGCCGGACAACTCTCCCCCGATGACCCGGTTCGCCAGGAGATGATCACTCTTGCCACACAGGGGATGAGTGCCAAGTTGCTGGAGACTCTGCGTACGCCCCGAAGTCCGATTCCGGTCAACAGCGGACAACGGTCAAGAAAACAAACGGACGCCCGCCCGTCCGACGTCACCATTCCCACCGGCGAAGTTCTCCAGCAACGTGATACCAGGCGAAAGAGGATGGTCCTCGGTGGCGTTGCTACTGTGGTAGTCGTTGGGGCGGTGGCGGCGAGCGTGATCATATCCGGTAGTTCGGCCGATGAGACTGCTCCTCAGGCAGTTACTCCTGCCACGACGGTCGATCAGGGCGCTGCAGCAGGGACGGTTGATCCCGGCGTCGACGCGGGCGAGCAGTCGCCCACGATCTCCTTTGCGGCGACCCAGTACTCTATCGAAACCGGACAAACTGTGGTGGTTGCTCTGTCAGGTACGACTGCTGACGGTGCTCCTGTCTCAAGTGGCGACGTAGTGTGGTCGTCGACAGACTCATCGGTGGCGACGGTGAGTCAAGCTGGTATGGTTACGGGGCTTTCGGCTGGCACGGTGGTAATTGCCGCCGAGTTTGTCGGGACTGTGACCACGACGAATGTGACCATTGATGATCCGGCTCCAACTCCGCCGCTGCGGCCGGGGCGAGCTGCCGTGGCGTCGGTCAGGTTGTCGCCCTCTTCTGGCGACCTTGTTGTCGGTGGGACCGTTCGAATTAGTGCTTCCGCTCTCGACGCCGGCGGCAATGGGCTTTCTAATCGGATTCCTCAATGGAGATCCAATAACCCGTCGGTGGCCGAAGTGTCAGACGGACTGGTGACCGCAAAGGCTCCAGGCAGCGCAACGATCACAGCGACCATTGAAGGACGAACTGCCGACGCGACGATAAATGTTTCTGCCCTGCCGGTTGCGCGAGTTCTCGTCGCCCTTGGATCTACAACCCTGGATGTGGGTGAGAGCACTCAGGCCACCGCAGATCTTCTCGGATCTGATGGTAGATCGCTGGCGGATCGGGCAGTGCGTTGGAGTACGAGCGATGCCGGAGTCGCGACGGTCACAGCCGACGGATTGATTGTCGGGGTTTCTGGTGGCACAGCTGCGATTTCGGCCAGTAGCGAGGGCCAGAGTGGGTCCACTACCGTAACAGTAAATGCCCCTGTTGTGGTCTTAGACCACCGACAACTTATCGAGGATGCGATACAGCGGTACGCGACCGCGTTGGAGACCGAAGACATTAGTCAGGTAAGGTTGGTTTATCCACGGATTAGCTCAACTGAGGAAGACAACTGGAGAACGGGCTGGGACAGTTGGAGCGATTTCGAAGTCACTCTTAACGCTGATGCGATCCAGGTCAACGGGGAAAACGCCAATGCCACTGTTTCCGGTACATATTCCTTCCGCCAGGACGGCCGAGATCAAGAGTTGGATGTCAATATCCAACTTGCCCTTGAACTTCGCGGCGACGCTTGGGTGATAACATCAACAAGGTAAACGCCGGTACAAGCGTATGGCGCGCTTTGGGCCTCCTTGGGCTCCTGGTCTTTTCGCTGTCCTGTGCTGAGGATATCCCCTTTGGGCCCGGTGGCGTTGCATCAGTACGGGTGGTACCCGACTCCATCGAAGTGCCTATCGGAGAACAAACCGCGCTTGTAGCCGCAGTTCTTGATGAGTCGCTGGCGCTTATTCAGGGAACGCAGACAACCTGGAGTTCAGCCGACCCGTCAATCGCAGAAGTCGACGATGCCGGATTAGTGCGTGCGATCGCGGTGGGTACTACCGAAGTAAGGGCCACCAATGGCGGCGTAACCGGAGCGGGAGTTGTTCGGGTCATTCTACCACCCACCATTTCTCTATCGCCGGCAGCAGCAACGATCTCGGCTGTCGCAGGCCAGGCTCCACCAGCCCCCACTACAGTTGCAATTACGAATTCCGGGGGATTGAGCATCTCCGATTTGTCCCTGGGAGATGTGGCCTTTGGCGCCACTGCGAGTGACTGGCTAATAGCCACGATCAATGGTTCTTCTGCCCCGGCAACCCTTTCGCTCGAATTGGTGCCCGGGGCAGTCACTACTGCGGGCACACACACGGCCAGCGTCACCATCAACTCCGATCAGGCTTCCAACGGACCACAGGTTGTAACGGTTAACCTGGAAATGAACGCTGGTGCCCCCGACACCATGGTTGTCCAAGGCGGCGACGCACAGACTGCTGCAGCCGGAACGCAGGTTCCTGCAATGGTCGCAGTGCGAGTCGCAGATGCCTTTGGCAATCCAGTTGAAGGCGTGCCTGTTTCGTTTGTAGTGTCGGCTGGGGGTGGGTCCGTGGCCGGAGTCGCCCCGGTCACCGACGAAGCGGGGGTTGCCACCCTTGCTTCGTGGACCCTGGGGCCAAGTGTCGGAGCCAATACTATCGATGTCACCGCTGGTGCCCTGTCGTTAACCATAACGGCCACGGGGATCCCCGGAGCACCGGCCATCGTGCTGGTAGCCTCGGGTGATGCCCAGATCGCCACAGTTGGTACGCCGGTCGCGCTGCCTCCATCTGTGTTGGTGACCGACGCGAACAACAATCCTGTACCGGGCGCGAGCGTGACGTTTACTCCCGGGGTCAATAGCGGTTCGGTAACACCCTCTAATGCGGTGACGACTGACGGAGCTGGAGTCGCCAGTCTTGGTTCCTGGATCCTTGATCTGACGGCGGGAACGAATACCCTTGCGGTCAGTGTGCCAGGCGCTTCCTCCGCGATGTTCAGCGCCACTGGCACGGCAGATGTACCGGCCTCCATCGCAGCGTCTGCGGGTGACGGGCAATCGGCGACTGCGGGGGCAACGGTTTCGATTGCCCCGGAGGTTCTGGTGGTTGATCAATTCGGGAACCCGGTCGCTGGTGTCAATGTGACTTATGCAATCGGTGTCGGGGCAGGGACGGTCGATCCTTCCACCTCTGTCGTGACCGGAAACAATGGTGTCGCAAGGGTGAATTCGTGGACTCTGGGAGTTATTGCCGGTGCCAATACGTTGGTTGCGACCGCGGCCGCACCGTCGATTACGGGAAACCCCGTCACCTTCACCGCTACGGGCCAGGCCGGGAGCGCCGGACAATTCTCTATTTCTACCCAACCGCCAACCAATGCCCAAAATGCGGTGGTTCTCGTACCGGCGCCATCGGTCCAATTGGAAGATCAAAATGGTAATCCCACCGCTCAGGCCGGGATCCCTGTTACAGTCGCCATCGCCTCGGGAGCCGGAGGCATCCTATCCGGTACATTGACGGTGAACACGGATGGGATAGGCCTGGCGACTTTTACCGATCTCGTGATTACCGGAGCCACCGGAAATTACAGCCTGGGTTTCACCGGCCCGAATATCTCCGGGGCTGTCTCGAACCCCATTGCCCTGGGCCCCGGGGCTGCCACGACCATTGCGCTCAACGATGGCAACAATCAAACTGCTACAGTGGCAGCAAACGTTGCTACTGCGCCGTCCGTCCTCATCACGGATGTGAGTGGCAACACGATTCTTGGAGTCCAGGTCACGTTTGCCGTAACCCAGGGTGGCGGTGCACTGACCGGCGGGAATGTCGCGACAGACGGGGCAGGGGTGGCGCGGGTAGGAAGTTGGATGCTCGGCACCGTTGCTGGAACCAATGCGATTTCTGCAACCGCTACCGGTTTGGCCGGTAGTCCGGTTGTGATCACCGCCACCGGGATGGCCGACACGCCAAGTGCGTCGACCTCTGCGGTTACGACATCCGCTGCCTCAATTAGCGCTGGATCTGAAACTGCTACGATCACCACCACAGTTCTCGATCAATTCGGTAACCCCGTGGCCGGTGCCAGCGTCGCCATCGCCTCCACCGGCTCGGGTAATACTATAACCCAGCCCGCATCCACAACCGATGGAAACGGACAGACAAGTGGCACAATCAGCTCGAGTACAGTTGGAAACAAAGTTGTTACTGCCATCGTGAACGGGGCTACGGGGGTCACAGACGATGCCTCGGTTAACGTCGTACTGGGCACGGCGAGCAATTCCCAATCGACGGTCGTAGTTTCGACCTCGCCGATCACCGCAAGCAACGGATCGAGCCAGTCCACGGTTACGGTTACGGCCATCGACGCGGCAGGCAACAGGCTTGCCGGGCTTGCTGTGGCTATATCGTCAGATGGTAGCAACAATGCGTTTGGTGCCGCGAATGGTGTTACCGGAGCGACCGGGGCCTATTCTACAGGCTTTAGCTCGACGACCGCGGAATCCAAAACAGTTACAGGAACCGCAGGTGGTGTGGCTATCACAGACGACGCGACCGTCACGGTGTCCGCAGCTGCGGCTGCGTCGATTACCGCTCAACCGTTTGCCGCCGACTCCGCGAGGGTAGGAACAGCAATAGTGTCACCTCCCTCGGTTCTGGTAGCAGACCAATTCGGTAACCCCGTGTCTAACGAAGCTGTTTCGTTCGCTGTAACCAACGGTGGTGGGGTCGTTTCCGGGACTAACCAGATTACGAGCGCAGCGGGGATTGCTACTCTGGGCTCCTGGACCGTCGATACGGTCTCCGGTGGGATGTCCGGTGATGGTACGTTCGCGAATACCATTTCAGCCACGGCGACTCCCGGGACAGACAATGTCACGGCGAGGGCGTACTACACTCTGTCAACAGACGTTCAGGGTGTTTGGTCTGGATCACCAGGTTGTCAGGCTTGTCACACCGGTTTCCCAGGAACATTCGATATTAGTTCGTCGGCCCAAACGTTCGCGACTCTTGTCTCTGTCAGCGCCACCTGCGAACCAACCGCAAGCCGCGTGGTGCCTGGTAGTCCGGCGACTAGCGTTCTGATGGTGCGTCTCGACGCCGGGGCCATCGGGGCGTGTTCGACGGGCCCGATGCCCCCGGGCGGAGTCCTGACGGTTGCCCAGAGAGAAATAGTAAGGGCCTGGATTCGGCACGGAGCGTTCGACAACTAGTCGTCGCATGCCGCGAGGTTCATTACGCCTTGAAGGCCTGTTTGGACCTTCCTAAAATACGATTTCAAGCCCCGCCGTTAGAATGAAATCACCCTGAAGTCCGTTCTTACGCAGAGGGGCGATACCGTTGACAACGACATTAGTCCCGCCTCTCATGGCGAATTTCATTCCAAGCGAAGCGTTGAGGACGTCAGCTCGCCGGGAGGGGAAAGACGAGGTCTGGACCTCGCGTGCGAATGGGGTACTAAATTGGATGGGTTCCGGGAGGACGATCTTGTTGTCACCGACCTGGAATTCAGAAACGAGATCAAACGCTACCGTCGCCCAATCAGTAACCGCCTGATCGAATCCCGCGGTCAAAAGAATTCCATCGCTTTGGAATTCCCCGGTTCTGGCGAAATAACCAAAATTGATATGCGGGGAAAACCGATCGAAACTCGCGGCGATGGCGGCGAGAGTTCTCACGGCGGTTGAACCAGAACCGAGAAGGTCTGCTTCGTCGCCGGTGGCGAAACGAACCTCACCCATCAGGGCTATTCCCAAAGTGTTGGATTGAGCTAGGTTGATTTTCAGGCGCCCGGCCACGTCCCCAATTCCCGAGGCCGAGCCTCTCGTGGCGGTTGCAGCCCGAAGGATGGGGTCGGTGAGTGTGCCGCCGAAGAAATGGAAGGCGGGGGTCCCAAACGGTTGGATTTGTGCTTCGGAGGCTGCGTCAATGCTGGTTCGCACGAACGGCACCGAAACGCCAACATCAATAAAATCGGTCAGGCCCACCGTGAAAAACATTGACGTAACCAGAATTCGGATCCCCATGTCCATCCGGACTTCAATAATGTCGTTTTCGAAAGTAGGATCGCCGAGTACAGGCACACCGGCGTCTTCGTGTCCGAAGACGAATAGCAAATTGTCTGTGGGGGCTCCGTTGATGCTATTGAAGCTCATCGCAGTCACGTCGACTCCAACGTAAACCCGACCGCGTCCGAGGGTCTGGGACCGTTCGGCCAGTATGGGGCCAGCAGAACTGGAGGTCTTTACCGGGACTCCTCCAACCAAAACGAATGTGGCGCCGGAACTCGCCGCACTAACCGGAGCGCTGGCAACGCTCTGGCCGACCGCCGAGCCGAGGAAGTTGATGATCGCTGAGTTTCCGGCGAGAACGGATCCCAAAAAATGGTCTCCATGGCCCGTACCCGCGTTGATGGACCCGTCCAAACACAGAGGCAGACCGCATTCGCCGAAACTGAAAAGGTCGGCGATTCTAGATCTTAGTTTTTGGGCTTCAAGCGGATTTGCCTGAGCGATCAAACAGATGGTGGCTATGCAGAATGTTCTTCTAATTCCCATTTTGGCTCCAGTTGATCCAGAAAGATTATCATAGACGCGCTTTGGCGGGAAGACCTCGTGTGTTCGTTGTCTTACTCGTCCACTTGTTCTTGAGGTTTCGCTCCTGCGACGGCTCTGAGGGCGTAGCGCATGGCCTGGCCCAAAAGTTCGGGTGGATGGGAAGCTAGAAAATCTTCTGGTGGGTCTACGTAGAGCCAGAAGATTTCCATGCATTGTTCGTCAGTTAACGCTTCTATCCAGTCGGCCGCGTTTGAAGTCGATGGCATAGCTTTCCGCTCGGTCATGGACGACAATGTGGCCGAATCAGTCCCTTCTGCGCAAGGCAAGGTGCGGTTCGTTACCTCGGGTTATACTTTTCCACAACTAGGGACTGGGTGGTTGCTTGAAGGGGAATTTTTGTTGAGATACGTTAGTTGCAAGACGACAGAGTCGGGAAAAGGCAAATCCGATGTGCGGAATAGTTGGTTTCCTCGGCCTTCAAGGCCGAGCAGTAGATACCCGTGCGGTTGAGGCAATGTCCAAGGCGTTGATTCATCGTGGACCAGACGACTCAGGTACGCACTTCGCCGAATGGGTAGGATTCGGATTTCGTCGGCTTGCCATACAAGATTTGTCTCAAGCAGGGCACCAACCTATGAAGACCGGCGAGCCTTCAGTCACCATTGTCTTCAATGGAGAAATCTACAATTTCGTTGAACTTCGGGAAGACCTTACGCGACTGGGCTACATATTTTCTTCCGGAAGTGATACAGAAGTACTCCTCAAAGCTTACCACAAATGGGGCACTAAAGTGCTGCCGCGCCTGAACGGGATGTTTGCTTTCGCGATCCATGACCAGCGTACAGGAACTGTTTTTTGCGCCCGTGACCGTTTTGGTATCAAACCTCTGTTTTTATACCGATCGCAGGATGTTCTCTTGTTCGCATCGGAAATAAAGGCGATCCGTGGATCGGGCGTTTATGAAGGTGACAACGTTGATTGGGGGGTGGCCGCGCGGTACTTGGTCCGCGGGCGGGCCGACGAAGGCGAACGAACTTTTTTCGACGGCATAGTGAATCTTTCCCCCGGGACCGCCTTCGAGATAAACGCGGCGGGTGAAAAACGCGAGTGGAGATACTGGGAACTGGCCCCCGACGGGGATACCACCGATCCCGACGCCCCCGAAAAATTCGCTGAGTTGTTTGAAGAATCGGTCCGTTTAAGGATGCGAAGCGACGTACCGGTCGGAGTTTGTCTCTCCGGTGGAATGGATTCTACTTCAATCGTGTGTTCGATGGCCCGCTTTATAGAGAGGCGCGGGATGGACCCAGAAAACCCTCTGGTCGCGTTTTCACACAACCCCGCGAGATTCGATGAATCCAGGTACTTGGACGGTACTTTTGAACAGACAGGCGCGAGACAGGTGCCCCTGCATTTCGATCCGGAAAACCTTTGGGACCTCATCCCTAGGGTTTTGAAATTCCATGATGAACCTTTTCATTCTCTAACGGCCGTGGTGAGTTTTGAGTTGATGAAATTAGCCCATGACCACGGGACTCCTGTTTTGTTAAACGGCCAGGGGGCGGACGAGGTTTTAGGCGGCTACCAAAACTATTTTCACCCCCAATGGTTCTCTCTGTTGAGACGTCTCAAACTCTCCAGCCTTTTCAAAGATGTGAGGGAGTTCTCGAGGGCACACCATTTCCGACAAAAAGACCTTTGGAGCAAGCTGATTCGACAGCTGGCATCTCATGTCTTGTCCCAAGTCCCGGGGCATGGGGCTTTTAGGAAATTCCGTAAGGGGGAACCGAAGTCGCCTGACTGGTTCGATCCCGGGTTCGCCTCTCAAGAACACGCTCTTCCACATGAGAAAAACATCAACCTGAACGAAACTTTGAAGGGTGCAGTTGAACATTACCCGTTGCCGCTCTATTTGAGGACGGAAGATCGGAATGCTATGGCTCATTCGATTGAGACCAGGCTTCCCTTTCTGGACCATCGATTGGTAGCCTACGCTTTCTCGTTGGCCGGTACACACAAGGTCTCTGGAAAATGGAATAAAAATATTCTACGCCAGGCGATGAAACGCAGGATACCAGAATCGGTTCGGACAAGAGTGGACAAGATGGGTTTTCCGGTTTCGCAAGACGACTGGGTCGTGGGAGTCCTCTATGAACCTATTTGCGACCTGTTGTCGAGCCAAAAGACCCGGGAGCGAGGGATTTATTCGGTTCCTGAGGTTCTTCAATCTCTGGAAAGGGCCAAAGCCAATCGGGTATTGCCCGGTCGAGTCGGCAATACGGGGAATTGGGCCCTTTCTCTCAAGATCGTTCGAATCGTCCAGTTCGAAATGTGGGCCGATGGACTCGCAGGGAACCTAAAGTTTTGACGTCGGTTGCGCTGGCTCACGCCGCATTTCTGGATGAAACGGCGCGGGGCGTTGTGTTTCGTGAGTTCGGACCGATATTACTGATATTGCCGGTGGGGCAACGGCGTCAAAACCTCCCACTGGAGCGCGTGACTTTTTAGCAGGTTGAAATAGGAGTCGAAAAATACAAGCTCTCGAGAATCTGTCGGAAGTGATCCTGATCCTTGGGACACACCTCCGGGGCGCCGTGGGTCTGGGTGGGGTGATTGCGCTCGGATGCAGCCTGCTGGCCATAGCACTCGAACTCTGGTATGGTGCCAAACCTTCACGCTATTTGTCGCGTTGGTTTCTCAATGATCTGCTCTACACTGTTTTTTACAAGTCTGGGATTTGGGTGGTGTTTATCCAAGCAATCGTGTTCTCGGCGTACGAAGAGCGGCTCCATTTTCTGAAGCTCGACGTATTGAGCGGGCTCCCTATGGTACCGGGGCTGATAGTCTTCTGGCTCGGCGGTGATTTTTTGCTTTACTGGGTACACCGCGCGCAACATCGGTGGCAATGGTTGTGGGCTTTTCACGCAGTGCATCATTCTCCGCGAGAGCTATCGGCTCTAACGTATTTCCGGCGGCATCCGGTCGACAATATTTTGATAGACTTTGGCTGGTATTTTCCCCTTGCCTTCGTATTGGGTGTACCCACTACCGGTTGGGTTCCACTTTACACGGTAATTGTTTTCGGGGCGGCGTTGCAGCATTCGAATGTTCCGTGGCGCTTCGGGCCCTTGTATAAATTTTGGGTGAGTCCGGTGTTCCACTCTATACATCACTCCATTGATCCTGCCGAGTACAATTCCAATTATGCAGCTCATTTTAGCATCTGGGATCACGTTTTTGGCACGGCATCGCCCAGGAGAGAGCGACCGGACCGTTTCGGAATTGAAGGACCGCAAATGGTGGAATCGATTCCAGTGCAGTTGCTACAGCCTTTTCGTGATGTTTTCAAGAGGAATGCGGACTCACCTGCGGTGCTTGAACAGGAATCCCGAGTGAAAGCCTCTCTTGACTAGGGTTGGTCCCACGTGCTTTTTTAGCCGTTAATTACGATTTATTGTTGACGGAGGTTCCGTTTGTTGCGGTATAAACGCAAACCAGGAATTGAGGCTGCTCCGATGGAGCAGGAAATAGTTATATATAGTCAGGCAACTGCCTCATTCTGTGTTCTCAATGGAACCGCGGGTTTCATTTGGGACTCACTTGACGAAGCCCTTTCTGAGACCCAAATTGCAAGGCGTATTTGCGACAAGTACGATCGAGTCGAAATTTCCGAAGCAAAAGCGGACGTGCGGGATACCATTGCTCGTATGTTGGAGTTGGAGATTGTGACACGAGAAAAAGAGAGCACCCCGTCATAAGGGCAAGAGACCTAACGCACCAGTGGAGGAAACCCGATGAAAGAAGTCGAGACGAAACCAACCTACCAAAAACCTGCCGTTAAAGTACTCGATGAATCGGAGATGCTTGCCGCATTCCAGGTCACCAGTGCAATATCTGGTTGGTGGGTCTAGTCCAGTCTAAACCCAAGAACGTTAGAAAAAAAGCTGAGTGTCGCGATGGAGCCTGAGGTCTTCGTCGCGGCACTTGTCGATTCGCAGGCAACTTCCGGGACCGAAGCAGGCGAGCGGATCCGCCGTTACAAATTCGGAGACGCTGAACTTAGTCTAGTTGGTACCGAGGAGGAGTTCACTGATCGGTTCCACGATATTTACGAGGAATGTGCTATCGAGCTATCTGGTCGTTCGCTGGATAATGCCCACTCCTGTTCGATTGTTCCTCGCGGTGAAGGGTTGATCGAAGTTCTTTTTGCTGGCCCAGAATTGACTCACGCCCAAGCTATAGCTAGTAAACTTGTCGGCGACGCGGGGTATAAACAGCTCGACTGTGATCTGCTTGAGTGGGGGCTATTTCGGTCGCCGACAGGCCAACTCCTCGGGGTGCGTTCCGACGTTTTGGTGGTGGAGCGGGCAGACCGCTGGCAGTGGATAGTTGCGAACTTGGCTATCAGCAGGGTCCTGGGCAGTCAACCGCAATCTATATTCTTTCACGGTGCGTCGATTGGAATTGGCGGCAAAGGTGTGGCGATCATCGGTGCTACCGGGATGGGGAAGACCACCTTGTCGCTTGCCCTCGCAGCGAGAGGTCACAATTTCCTAAGTGACGAAGCCGTTGGTGTTCAGCTCGCCACCAGGGACATGATTCCGTTCAGAAGAGCTCCCCTCGTTCGACCTGGCCCTGCCTCGAACCGGGTCGACGCGGCCCTCGGCGGTCCCAGGCAATCCAGAGAACCTCGTCAGTGCGCGCCAGTCGGCGAACTTTTTCCTCGTGCAGTAGTGGCGGATGTTAAGGCGGATGTTGTGATATGCCTGAGGAAGTTTGCAGCAAAGACCGAATTCGTGAGCTTCCGCCCTGGGTTAGATACACTTGGGTATTTGAATCCACTTTTTTGCAGCATGATGCTCGGTTCGCCAGCGGTTCGAGCGATGAGGGTGTTAAATTTTCTCAGCCAGATAGATTGCTACTTTTTGGACTCGGCGTCGCCGGACAGTGCGGCTGACGCTATCGAGACGCTTATGGAGGCCTGAATGATTAGTACCGTTCGCCAGCGAGCTGATACGGTTGCCACTTTTCGATATATCAATGTTCGACTTATGGAAACCCTGGCCGCGTGGGTGCCTACCACTGCCGAACTTGAGGCCAAGATACTTTTCGGGAGGCATTTGTGGGATTTTGCTCAGCATACGGATTTGTTCGGAAACAGGGCCGGTGAATTGCGATTGGCACGGCACATCTCTCGGCGGGCGTCAGCGCCGTTTGTCGCGATCCTCGACAGGTTGGCGGCTTTTGATGAAACCGACTCGCGTATCGATGGCTTCTACAACGGATTTCTCTCGATCTTGGAAAATTTATACATACACGACTTAGAGGAAGCGGACGAGCTGCTAGAAGAACCAACCATACGGATAGTAAAACGAGCTCTATGGGACTTTGAGAGGTTGCAGGCTGATTGCCGAGATCTAGTTGCGGAATTCCCGCAACTGTCAACCGGAAATGGGGCTTCGTGTGAACTAAAGGCTATGGCCGAATCTCTTAGTGGGTTCGTTGATTTCAGGTCCGACCAGGAGGACTTCAAACAATGAGCGTGCCTTTCGGTACCAGGGAAGTGGAAGGGGTCACCCTGCGCGATGGACCGGCTCGCGAGGATTGCTTTGAGTGCGTCGATGCTGATGCTGAGATGCACGATTGGCCCGAAATGTCGGAAATTGCGCGACGGGAGCGCCTCCACCGACATATGAACAATGAATGTGGCGCCCTTGAGATAGCGTCACAATGCCTCGTCGATTTCCCTGAGGCACCCTGGGGGCTGAGGTTGAATCTCGCTCGGCAGGCGGCCGATGAAGCACGACACGCAGCCGTTTTGCGCCGTAGAATTGATCAACTCTACGGCTATAAAGGTGAATTTCCGGTTAATAATTTCGAATGGGCAATAACGATGATGGTTGACGATCTGCCTGGTAGGTTGGCGATCGAAAACAGAACGTTTGAAGCTGGCCTGATTGACATTCTTGGATCGTTGCGAGACGTGTGGAGAGAGGCCGGAGATTCAACTACCGCTGATGTTTTGGACGCGATGCTTGCGGACGAAATTAATCACGTGCGTTTCGGTAACCGGTGGATACGCGAGATGACCGAAAAAGACCCGACAGTTTTGCTAAAAGTTGCTAAGGCCATCAGGAAACTGGCCACCGCTATTCAAGCCCTCGCATCGGAGGCTGGAGAGGAGAATGCAGTTGGGGTGACAATCGGCAAGCGAATGGCTCCGGCGGTCTACGTACAGGGGCGCTTGGAAGCTGATTTCACTGAAGAAGAAGTCAAAGAGGTTCTCAGACTCGCGGGTTTCAGATCAATAATTCCCCATGAGCTTGGATAGGAGCAGCGATTTGGGTTCACCGGACAAGGAACCGCTCGACCCGACATTATTCGGTGAAGGGCAGGCGCGGGACGACCGATTCCAGGTGGTCGACCGGTGGGCGGACCTGGTCAATGAAGAACCGTTGTCCCCGGAAGGGAGGCGGGAATTCTTGCACCGGCAGATGAACGAAGAAGTCAATGTCATGGAGCAGGCAGCGCAGAGCCTGGTAGATTTTCCAGACGTCGAGTGGGAAATCCGCAAATGGTTGGCAAGACAGTGCTGCGACGAGGCGCGTCACGCCCAGGTGTATCTCAGGAGAATGAAACAACAGGGGGTGGAGGTCGGGGAATATCCGGTCATCAATTTCCAGTTCAGGGTGCTGCACAAGATTGATTCACTCATAGGCAGACTTGCTGTTGAGAATAGGACGTTTGAAGCAGATGGACTTGATGCTGCTGTCCATGGAGTTGAGGAAGCGAAGGCGGACGGAGATTCGGAGCTTGCCGCGCTGATGGACGCTCAGGCTGCAGACGAACTCCTACATGTTGGTTTTGCGAATGGATATGTCAGGAAAAAAGTAAAAGAGGACCCCAAAAATATTCTGGCAATGGCTAGAGCCTTAGATCGCTCGGCTCGTGCTTTCAAAATAGCCTTCGGAGGTGGGAGAGCCCAACGTTACGGGGTTGCCGAATCGGAGCGGCTTCGGGCGGGGTTTAGTGAAGAGGAGGTTCGTGTCGCTGTTGAACTAGCCGATGAAAGGCGCAGGTCAGGGCGTTTTGTCGATGAAGATGCGTCGGACTCCTCCGGCGAGACTAGCACTGACGGACCAAGCGCGGGCCAGAACGCACGCCAGACGTACGTCGACGGCGAGCGTCAGTTGTAAAGAGGATTGAGCCAACCGGGCCAGGAAACTTGGAGCCATGCAGGGTTGCGGAGAAACCGGCGCCCAGGTGCCCTCGCGTTCTACGTGGGTAACAACGCCAAGTATGTCTTCAGTGGCAATCGGGGCATCGCAAAGCCACGATGCATCTCCCCTCGTTAGATTGTGGCGTTTGCCGCGGCCCCTCCCGACGGATACTATCCGGTGAGTAAGGAAGGGGGCTCCCGTTGGTATGGCAGCAATGATTGCTCCTACTTCCGGCTCCGTAACCACCCGGCAGGAGATCGCGATGGTCGAACCCTCAGGGATAGACTCGCCCATACTCGTTCCCACGACGCGAGATTCTATGCGCGCTCCGGATTTCTTGAGAAGCGAGGCAGTAGCGGCGATCTTTCCCGCATTGATTGGTGCTCGGTACTTTTCCGACAAATTTGGATCGTCCGAGGAGGTAAGGTCCATTACCAAGAATTAGAAGATGCTTTGCGCGAATACCTTACTCTGCGGAGGCGCGGCGCGTCAAGGACCAAGAGCGATCCGCTCGATTGTCTGGATGGACTAGAATGAAAATAGTGTTTTTTACTGCCGGAGGTCCACTGGGTCTCCGCTCGGTTGAGCAACTGGCGGTTGACAACGAAATATTGGCGGTAGTGCGACCTGAACGTGGCAATTCTTTCCTGAGAAAGGTGATCGATGTCCGCCGCAGAGGGAGCGCAGATCTGGTTTCGAAGTGGGCTCGAGATAATCGGGTAGCCAGCTTGCGGGCCAGGTCCGCCGTAGATATCCGGTTGGTGGAGAGGATAAAAACGTTGCGCCCCGACGTGTTGTGTGTGGTAGGCTTTCCTTGGCTTCTGTCGGCAGATTTGTTCTCCATTCCAGATTGTGGAACGGTTAATCTCCACCCGTCCGTCCTGCCCAGGCATAGAGGACCCAACCCATTTTTTTGGACATACTACCGAAACGATGCCGAGGCGGGCCTGACAGCTCACATCGTTGACGAAGGTGCCGACACCGGCCCGATTATTTCGCAGGAAAACTTTCCTCTTGAACGCGGAAGACCGGTGGAGGATTTATATCTTGATGTAGCACAAAGGAGCGGTAAACTGTTGGCCCAGGCGATCTTATTGATGGGGAGCGACTACCTGCCGGTCGAACAGGACTCCAAAGTGGCCACACTGGCCCCTCGGGTCGCAGCGGCGGGGGCGATGGTGAACTTTGAAGACTGGGATGTTGAGCGTGTTTGGCATTTCCTTGCAGGAATGTATCCTAGATTTCGAGAAACTTTGAGGAACGCCGTCGGCGAACCGGTGGATTACAAGGGGGTCATGGGGTTCGAACGGGGTTCTGTTGGGGGGCCACTCGGAGCAGTCGAAGCCACTTCCGGTGGCCAAAAGATATGGTGCCGTGACGGGTGCGTGCATGTTGTCTAAACTGACTAAGCAAGTAGGGGGACTTTAGAATAACTAACATCGCCGCCGCCCTGGTTTTTGTCTGTTTCGCCTTTCTTACAACGTGGGTCTGGCTACGCACGAGGGACGGAGCCGACGTACGACGAGGGCGGTATTGGACCAACGTATTAATCGGCTATGTGATTGCAGTCAGTTTCGGCGGAGTTATTGGGCGGCGGGATCTTTGGCCTTTTTCAAATTGGACGCTCATGCCCCGCGGTGTGTCTTGGGAATCCCTCAACACCCGAATCGTTGGGGTTACGCCCGATGGCGTTGAACATGCGATTGATCATCGAGTTTGGGCTCCGTGGACGCATTTGACGATCCAAGGTTTCATGAGAGACCGGTTTCCTGCTGCAAACCATGACACTCAACAGGCGATCGGGGCATTCCTTCTGGAAAAGATCAACGTAGCCCGGAGAGAAATCATCGCCGGTGTTTCTCCCAATAGTTGGACGGGTTCCCTCGGCTCCTTGGCTGCCCCTTCGCATTTAATCCATCGGACCCGCTGGCACAGCCGCTCAGATGTACCGGAGGAGCCTTTTGTGAAAGTTAGGTTTTATCAAGAGGGCTTCAATATGTTGGATCGGTTGAGAGACTCGACCGATTTTAGGTTGGACGCGTTCTTCGAACACCCGTCGACTCCATGAACGGGACCCTCGATACGATAGGGAAATACTGGGACCGCTTCTGGTTTGAGCCCGATACTCGGCGGAGCCTCGCGTTGATCCGTATCATGGTTTCCCTTCATGCGTTGTGGATCTTACTCTCGAGGGACCACACAGGTATTTCGGCTGTCACGGAGTTCTGGACCCAGGTCCCGCAAACATCTCAGTGGAGATATCTCCTCTTTCCGGGCCACGCGGCCCTTGAAGGCGTACTGAGGTGGATCGCGATTGGAGCTCTGTTGGGGGCTTGCATTGGCGTGTTTCCAAGAATCTGTTGCATGATCGCGGGGCTGTTGATCTATCACCTTGCTCCGCTTGAGATGATTCACTCAGGGTCCACGCCTTATGCTATGGGTCTCTCGATAGCGCCAGCATCGCTGCTGATCCTGGCAGTGTCAAAATCGTCCGACGCCCTTTGTTTGTGGCCACGCTGCTCCAATCCCAAACCTGGCCCGTCGGGCGATTACGGTTGGCCTCGGCGTCTAATCTGGTTGCTTGTTGCAGAGATTTACTTGTTCGCGGCTTACGCGAAACTGGTGAGGGCCGGTCTTTTTTGGGGGACGGGGGACAACATACGATCGCTTTTCTTGCGGTACGGGTTTTTCGAGAAGGAAAATCTGGCCTTAACCCAGTTTTCCCTCTGGCTCGCAGAACAAGCCTGGTTGTTGCCACTTATAGGGGTTGGTACACTGATTCTGGAATGGACGTTTATCGCCGTTCTCTTTTCAAAAGTCGCCAGGCGGATCTTGATACCTCTGGCTTTTTTGTTCGCCACCTCCATCGCAGTAACCATGGGGATCCACGTCGGTGAAACCTGGCTCCTAGTTCTCTTTGTTAATTTTGACTGGATGTTGCAAAAGATCTTCGGTCCACCGGAGGGACCTGAAGCCGTAGGCCAAGGGTATACGGCTCCTCAGACCGATCTCATTCAACCAACAGCAGGCCGATTCCCCTAATATGAGAAGTCATAAACGAAAGAACCGTTCGTCGCCCATTGCTCTTTTGATGTTGGCAGCGTCCGCATGCGGCGGCTCCGACTTCGTCGCCCCGACCGGGCCACTCACCAACGCCGATTTCGCGCCTGAGCTAAACGTCGATCTATCGGCCATGACGCTGAGCCTGTCGGGGTTGTATCAACAGGACCTGGTCGTTGGCACCGGGGCCGAAGCTACGGATGGTATGCGCGTTCGAGCCCACTTCACAGGATGGCTTATCAACGGAGACGAGTTTGATAGCAGTCGGGGTGGTGCTCCCTTCGACTTCTCGCTGGGCGCCGGAGAGGTCATTGCTGGTTGGGACGAGGGCGTCGTGGGGATGAGGATAGGAGGCCAACGGAAGTTGGTGATCCCACCGTCGTTGGGGTTTGGCGGAGCTTCACTTCCCGGAATTCCTCCAAATTCGACGCTGGTGTTTGATATCGAATTACTTGACCTGACGGGTCTCTAACTCTTCCCCGGTCTCCAAAAAGTTGTAGACGATTGGGCCTTACCGAGGAAAATCGTCCGGCTGTTTGAAATTGATGTTTCCGAATCGTATGTTAAAAAACGCAACGATTTTTAGGCCCTCGGGAGGTGTAACAATGGACATCGCAACAACCGCTTCAATGGCGACCGACCCGGGGGCCATGCCCAGCGATGAAGAAGTTGATTTCTACGGTCTTACTCACCCCGGCAAGGTTCGGACGGCCAACCGCGACCACTTTCTAATCTGTTCGGTTCGAAAACACCTTGAGGTTCATGGGACAAGTCTACCGGACAAAGGTGGATTGAGTGTTGACTCCAACCGGCTGGCTTTCCTTGCGATGGTTGCAGATGGAGTGGGGAGCGGAGATAAGGCTGAAGAGGCCAGCAGATTGGCTGTGTCGACGATTACACGATATGTGTCAGAGGCCCTGCAAACCTACTACACGACCGATTCTGTTGATCCAGAGTCCTTTTCGCGAGCGCTAGCCGATGCTGCGATCAATTGCCACCAGGTGATCGAATCGCAGGCCCTCGAGAACCGCGATCTCATGGGAATGGCCACGACGCTCACGCTGTGGATTGGGATCTGGCCGAAAGCCTACCTCCTCCAGATAGGGGATAGCCGTTGCTATGTCTTTCGCGATGATAGGCTTACCCAGCTCTCGCGTGATCAGACGATGGCTCAAGATTTCATTGACCAGGGGATTTTTACTGTGACCGACGCGCGTGGCTCGCGACTGGAGCACGTTCTCTCAAGTTCAATTGGTGGGCCTCAGTCGATGCCCGTGGTGACGACCATGGATCAGAACTGGAACAACGTTGGATTGCTTTGTAGCGACGGTCTTACCAAGCACGTCTCCGACGAGAGGATTGCGGAGGTGTTGCGCAACATGACCTCGGCTCAGCAGGTTTGCGAAGTCCTGCTCCAGGAGGCTCTCGACGGCGGCGGAACGGACAACATCACCATCATAGTCGGGCGGGACAGGAAAAAAGAATCTTGATGATGGGCGATCAAATCGGGTCGGTGCCAAACGCCAGGCCCGCGCAAAAGCGACGTTGACCAAAGGATTTTTGACTTAGGGCGACCGGCAAACCTCCAGCTTCTAACTTCCTACCTCCATCTTCTATCTCTTTATCAGCTCCACCCGATTGAGACCGCTACGCCCAACACAACTAGGCCCATGGCGAAGAATAGGACCTGAAGCGCGATTACCCACCGGGCCCATTTTTGCCACGGGATGTTGGCCAGGGCCAGGGCTCCCATTAATACTGGATTGGTTGGAATGATCAGGTTGGTAAAGCCGTCTCCCATCTGATATGCCAACACAGCGGTCTGGCGCGTGACACCGACAAGGTCGGCTAATGGGGCCATTACCGGCATTGTGAGGGCCGCCTGGCCGCTTCCCGAGGGGATGAAAAAGTTGATAGTGGTTTGAACGAAAAACATCAACTGCGCGGTCAGGATTGGGCCAGCACCTTCTATCGACGTAGCGAGAGCGTTGAGGACGGTGTCAATAATCTGTCCATCGCGCATTACAACGAGGATGCCGCGGGCCAACCCGATAATTAATGCGGTACCCAACAAATCCTTAGCCCCCGCAATGAACCCTTGCGAGATGTCGGTAGCGCGTAACCCGCCAGCAATTCCAACTATGATTCCTATAGCCAAAAAGAGCCCGGCAATTTCGTTTATGTACCACTGCCATCGCAGCACTCCAAACACAAGCATGCCAATTCCGGCCAGAAAAAACGTAAGCACCAATTTGTGTCGGGTGGTAAGGGCGGCGTGGGTCTGCTCTCGTCCATCTGGCTTTTCTCGAGCACGGTCGATTTCATGAACGGAACTTCGGGTTGGATCCTGCTTGATCCTTCGGGCGTAGAGCATTACGAAAACTACAGCTACTGTCGTCGTGAAAAACCAAACAATCCACCTGAAATCGAGTCCTGAGAACAGGGGGATCTCGGCAATCCCCTGTGCGATGCCAACGGTGAATGGGTTGAGGGGGGCACCCGCGAAACCTGCACCTGAACCGACCATCGGGATCGCCACCCCGACGATAGAATCATACCCCAGGGCGATAGACAGGGGCACGAAAATCAGAATCATCGGAATTACTTCCTCAGCCATTCCGAATGTTGCCCCGCCGAGTGAGAAGAAGATCATCAACACCGGGATGAGGACCAATTCGAATGCAGTATTGGTGGCAGCCCCCAGGACCACCCTTTTCATCACCGCATCGATTGCTCCGGTGGCGGCGAACACACTGAACGCGCCCCCTACGATGAGAACGAAAATAACTATGTCCGCGGCATCCAAAAAACCATGCACCGGGGCGGTTAATACCGCACCAATTCCCTGAGGCTGTTGCTCATCGAGATAATGGAATGAACCCGGTACAACGACCTCCCGCGTACCCACGCCTTCGACCTCGATGGTGTCTTTTTCGAATGCACCGCTGGGCACGATCCAGGTCATGATCGCGGCGATCACGATCATGGAAAAAATCAAAAGGGTGGTATCAGGGGATTTAAACCTGGGTGTCATGGCTCCTGGCTCATAACCTTTGTTTGTTCAAATCACGAGACCGCACGGCATGGCGGTCGGACTTATTGCTGAACACACATCGCGGAGGTTGGCACAACTCGCCCGCAGGCAATCGCGTCGTTCATACTACCGCGTCCAACTATTCCGCACGCGGTATTTTGTGCCGCCTCGATGGCAGCTTCACGAGTTGGCGCCGCGGCAGTCCGACAGTCACTCTGTCCGTTGTACTCGATGCAAACTTCACAGCTGATGTCAACATTTGCCATGCTTGAGTAGACGACGTATCCGATAAAGGCCAATACTACTATGAATCCGATCCAGGTTGATGCTTTGTTCATTCGCCTAGCTTGATGAGAGGTTATCCCTCAAGGTAGTAAGGGACCGAAATCTCGCAACGGGTATGTGCTGCGATTCAACCGAATTCGTTTAGCGCTCCAATTCCGTCAGCCATTCGTTGGATACGACGCTGGGCGGCGTGCAGTACTTTCATACCCTCGGTGGTGAGGGTGAACGTTTTTTTTGGTCTACCTGGAACGGGAGGGGCTCCAGGGTCGTTACCTTGACCCGATTCCAAACAGCCCTTGGCCTCCAACCGACGCAAAGTGGAGTAGACTGCACCGAAAGAGACACGCCGTTCGGCCCGCTCCTCAATGGTTTCTCGGATGGTAACTCCGTAGGCCTCGTCTCCTAGCCGGAGCACCGCAAGTAGGACCAGTTGCTCGAATTCACCAAGATATTCGTTGCCCATGATTACTCACTCCTCAGAACGCGGGCCGGATCCAGCCGAGCTGCCCTCTGAGCTGGTACGAATGATGCCACGAGGGCAATCGCGACGAAACTCAACGCGATGGTTATGAAGGTGCCGGGGTTGTGAGGGTCTACTGTGCCGAGAAAAACGCCGAAGGCTGGGGTCAGAAAATAGGAAAGAACCAACCCGATCCCCAGTCCGGGCAAAATTCTGAAAACTCCGGAGCGTACTATCGTAAATAGCGTTTTTCCTTGCCCAGCGCCGAGTGCCATTCGGATCCCAATTTCCGGGGTCTTTCGGCGGACTTCGAAAGCCAGTACGCCGTAAAGCCCGAAACCTGCAACCAGTGTCGCTCCGACGCCCGCCAGAATCGAGAGACTTCCCACGATTTGTAGCAAGATACGGACGAAGCGGAGAACCGCAGCCACGGGAGTCGCGCGGTCGGATCCCATTGTCCCATCAAGTGGGAGAAAGGGGTCAATCTCGGACACAACCGCCTGGAGATCTGCGGTGGCATTTGTCTGTCCGGGGACAGGTCGATACAAGACATAGAGGGTGCGCGCTGCGGCTTTGCTGCTGGGTAGATAAACCCAATCACGCCTGGCCTGGCCCTGTGATTCATAGATTGAAACGTCTTCGACAACTCCTACGATGTTCGCCCAATCGTCACCTGGAGTTACGCCATTGATTTTGATATGGCGCCCGACGGGATCTTCATCAGGGAAATGTCGAGTCGCAAAATCTGAACTCACTACGACGACCGTCTCCGGCGCGGTCTGGTCACCTTCCTGAAAAAGTCTGCCCTGTCTTTTCGCGATATTGAAAACGGTGAAATAATCTTCGGTTACCCCAAAAGTCAGGACTGTGGTCGGCCGGGCGTCGGGATCTGGTGCCCGACCGTCAATCTCCAGAACGCCCGCCGGTGAATTGAGGCCGGGAAGACCTGTGCTAAGGGCAATGTGTTCGACCGACGAGAGCGGTGCCGCCGATGAGAGAAGGGATCGCTGGAAATCCAACCGCTGTTCGGGCGTATCGTACGATGGGGCGTGAAGAGTTACAGAAGACACCCACACCGAGTTTGCGGGGAATGCGGGGTTCACCGAACTCGAACGCAAGAGGCCAGCGGCCATCATGGACGATGTGATGAGGGCGACTACTGAAAATGCTATCTGACCCGACACCAGAGACCATGCAAACCAACCGGGTTTGGCCCCTCCGGAACCCGATGTGTCCTGTCGAAGTGGTTGTGCCAGATCTGACCGAAGTGCTCGAATGGCAGGGGTGGTACCGGCTATCAGTGCAACCAACACAGACAGCGCCAGAGTGAACAGGACAACCGGGAGGTCTACCTGCACTTTCATCCAGTAGTATCCCCAGTGCCCCGACAGATTCCCTTCAATGACCGAAACGGTTGCCAGGGCGATTCCCATTCCCAGCACCGCGCCGCCAACCGCGATAGCCAATGCTTCCGCGAATAGTTGGGTTACAACCTGTGCCGGGCCAGCGCCGAGCGCAGAGTGCACGGCCATGGTTCGAGATCGTTCAAGAGCCCGAACCAGGAGGAGGTTGGATACGTTTGCGGCGGATACGGCTAGCAGGGCAACGACGATAATTAGAAGGGCAATGAGTGCTACGTCTTCGCCACTCTCGCCACGGGACTCGGTAAAACCTTCGACAGTGAATGAAAGCCTGGTGCCATCGGCTTCTGCTTGTGACGAGCCCGCGAGGGTTGAGAGTTCGAGCGACGCGGATTCTTCTGTCGCGCCTTCAGCCAGTCGGGCCACAACCTCGAATGACCCGTCGGATCGCGCGACGTCAAACGGGATCCACGCGTCTTCACCGAAAGGGAAACCGAACCCATCGGGCATTACTGCGATAAGCCTGCGTGGTCGCCCGGCGACATTGAGTTCCTTGCCGATTATCTGTGTCAAATCGTTGGCAATCATACTGGCCAGCCGCTGGCTGATTACCACCACGTCCTGGTCTTCTCGGTCCGAAAATTCCTCAGGGAGTCGACCAATCAGAGGGGGCACATTTAGTAGCCGGAAAACCTCGTGTGACATTGCGGCCAACGGAACCCTGACTGGTGCGAGTCCCTCAGCAAGCACGACTGCTCTCTGCACCTGGAAGAACCCCATGTCGGACAGGGTGGTCTGGCGCCCGGAGATCTGCAGCATGGTTTCGGCGATTAACGGGACATTTGAGCTCTCGTCGGTACGTGCCGTAATCCGTACTACCTTATCTCCATGGGGCACGGGGAGGGGGCCTGTAAAACCGGTGAGGACACTGAAGATCGCGGCTGCTGCGCCGAATCCTATCGCCAGGGTGCCGGCTGCTGTGACGGCGGAGGAAATTTCATGGCGGAATGAACGCATTGCCAATTGCAACGCAAAAAACGGATGCCAGCCTTTTAGCGACAACGCAGGGCTGTTGTCCCGAACCTGATAGAGAACCACAGACGATGATTGATAAAATTTCCAAACTGGCAGGCTCCAGTGGCTCCTGCCCGGGGTACGCCGCGCAGCGACCGCCTCATTGATCTCGTCAAGAATCGTGTCGGGGGCCGTGCATCCGGCCCATCTGAAAAGCCGATAGTAGACTCGGTCGGCAAGAGGTCGTTTGATTCTGGTTTTCGGTTCTAATTCCACTGTTTGACTGTACTTTGCAGATTGATGTGTACAATGTACAGAAATAGTACGCGCGGACCAATTGGTTTGTTTCACTCGAGTTTTTGGGTACCGTCTGTTGCGGTACTGCGTTACCATCAATCTCGTCGTTTCGCCACAAACCCCACCTTCTTCGGAGTGTTTAATGGAAACATTTGGCTGGGTATCAATCCTCCCACCGGTTATCGCGATTGGCCTGGCGATTTGGTCCAAGAAGGTCTACGTGTCCCTGGGCCTCTTCATCTTGCTCGGTTGGACGATTATGAGTGGTTGGAACCCGGTCGTCGGACTCTGGACATCTCTGAAAACCATGTACGCCGCAGTCGCCCACAATCCTGACAATGCGAGAGTTCTCATCTTCAGTTCTCTGATTGGCGCCATGATTGTTTTGACCCAGCAATCGGGCGGGATGGCAGGATTTGTGAAGTGGGCCTCGGAAAGCCGAATCGCAGCGAGCAAGAAATCTGTTGGATTTTTTGCGGCTGCCGTAAGCATGTTCGTGTTCCTCGAATCGAACTTCGGTTTGCTGGTTACCGGTTCAGTGGCTCGCCCCTTGTTTGATCGATGTAAAATTTCGAGGGAAAAGCTCAGCTATGTGCTTGACGCGACCTGTGCCCCAAAATGCATTTTGATTCCGATCAATGCCTGGGGAGCTTATGTCGTGAGTCTGCTAGCTGCCCAGAACGTGGAAAACCCGGTCGGGCTAATGCTGTCGGGGCTCATGTTCAACTTTTATGCCATTCTGGCCCTGTTGCTCGTGTTCTTCGTTATTGCCACCGACACGAATATTGGCCCGATGAAGGAGGCCGAACGCAGGGTTACAGAGGAGGGGAAGCTCCTTCGCGATGGCGCTCAACCAATGGTTACCACCGATGTCGCCTCCGCCGAACCCATGGACGGTATTCCTCACCGAGCAGTTAATATGGTGCTTCCGATAGGGACGATGGTGGTGACGGTACCGGTCGCGCTTTACGTGACGGGTAACGGGGACATGATGGCCGGGTCCGGATCATGGTCCGTGCTTTGGGGAGTCCTCGCGGGGCTGGCTCTCTCCATAACCATGTACAAAGCCCAGGGCGTGATGACGCTGGGTGAATCTGCAATGGGGATTGTGAAAGGAGTTAAAGGCCTTTTGCCGTTGGTGATGGTCCTACTTCTTGCTTTCACGATTGCCAGTACAACCCGAGCACTTGGTACGGGTGTTTGGGTAGCCCAGGCTGCGGAAGCAGCTTTGCCAACGATGGTCGTGCCAGCCGTTGTTTTTTTGCTTGCATGTTTCATTGCTTTTTCCACGGGTACGTCCTGGGGAACCTTCGCGATCATGATCCCTATAGTGGTTCCGATGACGGAGCTATTGGGATTGCACCCCGGCCTTATGGTCGCCGCCGCATTGGGCGGAGGAATTTTCGGGGACCACTGTTCTCCGATATCAGATTCTACGATCGTGGCGTCCATGGCGTCGGCGACTGACCATATTGATCATGTCCGAACGCAGCTTCCCTATTCCTTGACCGCTGCTTCAGGGGCCCTTGTGCTATTCTTGATTTTTGGATTCATACTTTAGGCTGATAGGTTGAATCTTGCCTCCTGTGCCAGATCGTTGTGACGAATGACTGAAGACAAGACAAAAAAGCCAAAGAAGAAAGCGTTCACCGCCGGCTCATGGGCGGAAGCGAAGGCCCTTATCTGGGATCACCGACGTCGACTTTCACTTGGTCTGACCCTCATGGTGATCAATCGGTTGGCGGGGCTGGTGTTGCCGTCAATGTCAAAATCCCTCATTGACGATGTGATGGTGAACGGGCGAACCGAACTTCTGGCGACTTTTGCGCTAGCTGTTGGCGTGGCTACCGTGGTCCAGTCTGCGACCTCCTTCTCTCTGTCACAGGTGCTCGGTGTCGCAGCTCAACGGGCCATCACGGATATGAGGAAGGTGGTTCAACAACATGTCGGTCGACTTCCTATAGGCTATTTCGACTCTACCAAGACAGGTGTATTGATCTCTCGCGTAATGACCGACGCCGACGGGATCCGAAACCTGGTGGGGACCGGGTTGGTGCAGTTGCTCGGCGGGCTCTTCACTGCAGCGATCGCACTTGGAGTTTTATTCTGGATCAACTGGCAACTCACGATAATCACCATCCTGGTTCTCGCCACCTTCGGCGGTGCTATGGCATTCGCTTTCAAGCGCCTCCGGCCTCTGTTTCGTGAACGGGGCAAAATAAATGCTGATGTGACGGGACGCCTGGGCGAAACGCTCGGCGGGGTCAGGGTGGTCAAGGCTTATACCGCCGAGCGGCGCGAGCAATACGTCTTTGCCAAAGGAGCTCACCGGTTACTCCGGAATGTCGCCGGCGCGGTCACGGGTGTTTCTGCGATTTCTTCTTTCTCGACGCTGGTGGTTGGCAGTATAGCAGTGCTCATGATCGTTTTCGGTGGGCAAGAAGTGGCAGCGGGTAGCATGACCGTAGGTGACTTTGTGATGTACTTGTTCTTCACCGGGCTTGTCGCGTCCCCATTGGTACAGATCGCAAATATTGGGACACAAATCAGCGAAGCGTTCGCCGGCCTTGATCGAATTCGAGAAATAAGGTCAATGGCCACGGAAGACGAAGAGGACCGGAACAAACGAACGATCAAGGACGTTGACGGCAATTTCGAGTTCAAAAACGTAACGTTTGAATACGATGAAGGCGTTCCGGTGTTACGAGGCGTATCATTCAAGGCCAAGGCCGGTACGACAACGGCATTGGTTGGCTCAAGTGGGTCTGGCAAAAGCACGCTTATCAGTCTGGTAGCAGCGTTCAATTTCCCCAAAGAGGGAGACATCCTCGTAGATGACATCCCGCTGCGCGAGATCAGGTTGCGCAATTATCGATCACACCTTGGCGTGGTGTTTCAGGACAACTTTCTGTTTGACGGCACGGTGTCAGACAACATTCGTTTCGGAGCCCCGCACGCGACGTTCGAAGAAATCCGGGCCGCTGCGACTCTCGCCCACTGTGATGAATTTATCTCAAGGTTCGACGATGGATACGACACTATCGTCGGGGAACGTGGAGTAAAACTGTCGGGCGGACAGAGACAAAGGTTGGCCATTGCTCGCGCGGTTCTCGCCAACCCGAGAGTGTTGATCCTCGACGAAGCTACTTCCAGTCTGGATAGCGAAAGCGAAGCCCAGATCCAGGACGGTCTGGCCTCGTTACGTGAAGGACGAACGACCTTTGTGATTGCTCACCGCCTGTCAACCATCCAAAGCGCCGATCAAATCCTTGTGTTGGAGGAAGGACAAATCGTGGAGCAAGGTACTCATCAGGAGTTGTTCGACCTCGACGGTCGCTACCGCGAACTCTACGACCGCCAATACAAGCTGGAGAGAAACCGGTTCATTAACCCCGGCGAGGACTTTACCCCGGAGTTGCCCGACGAGTAGGTCGGATGCACAGCGGAGCGGGCTCCCCACAGCGAAACAATGATGTTTGATACGGCGTAGTTAGCAGTGATGGATAACTCACACTTCTCCTCGGTAGGCAGCCCGGCCGACGAGGCCCTCGATCGCGAGATCCTTGAGTTTCTCGGCAAGACCAAGCCGGCACCTCGTCGCAACTGGTTGCTCTGGTTCGCTCTTCTGCCGCTGAAGATTGTTTTTCTGGCGGTTCTTCCTTTCTGGACTTTGATCCGCGGGTCCGTGTTTGCCTACCACAATTGGGAGTTGAATGGCTGGCTCGCTCTGGGGTTCGGGCTCTTCACGACTTCGGTCCTCCTCACACTCTATGGAGCGTTAGCTGTGAAGAAATTGACCGGGAAGGTTAAAGTGAAGGTCGTGGGGATACGAATCGTGGCGCCGGTGGTCGGAGCTTTTTGTGTGTACTCATTGATCTATCTCTCCAGCGCCAATGCCAAGACTGAAGAGGTGCGCGACTACTATGGGACGGTGCATCCGCTTCTGAGAATCGCAGCCAGCACGATCATACTGGTGGACGAAGAAGTCATGATCACTGGCCTGGGGAGAACACCTGAAGACTATACGAGGATGGGCCTTCCCCCCCGCGAGGCGTCACTCCACTACGAACAGGACGATGGGTTCGTTCACGCCATGGATCTGCGTACGATTGGCCGGGGTGAGCGCCGCAACGGGCTAACTAAGTGGTACTTCGAAACAATGGGGTTTTCCACGTTGAGGCACGTGGGCAACGCGGACCACCTGCACGTCTCGTTGCCAGTTCGGGCTCCGTAGTCGGGGCACAGCATGCTGTGCCCTTGCTGGCAGTCTGGTCGAGATCTAGGTCCAGGGGGTCTAGGATCCCAGACCTATCGGTCGTTGAGGCACAGCATGCTGTGCCCTTGCTGGTAGTCAGGTCGAGATCTAGGTCCAGGGTCTAAGATCCCAGGCCTATCACCTTATTGACGGTGGCCATTGCCTCACGGAACCCATCCTCGGTCCGACAGCGCCCGTTGACTGTGGCTAGCAAGAAAAGCAACGGTTCCTGTTGCGGTATCAGGGCCGTTATCTGGGCTTCCGTGAGCCTGTCCATGAGCCCCGCCGAGTTCGCGTTCAACGAGTCTATGGCTTCACCATTGCGTGTTGCCCAATCGGTCAGTCGGTTGCTCACTCTCGTGCAATCGTTTCCTCCGAGGTTCAACTCGTTCTCGATCTCACTCCAATATTCCTGATATGCGCGCACGTATTGGCGGTCGGTCCCGCTCTGAGCGTGCCCTTGCACGGGAATGGCCAACGAAGCCGCGATCGCTATGAGGCACAGCGGGTTTGGTAGAGTCTTTGGCACGAAAAACCTTCCTTTGTCGGACAGGTGACCTTGCGTTCAGCGAACGGGAACCAACTTGCAGCAGTATGTTTACCCCACTAAAGTAAAACTAAGCCGAGAGCCTACAACCATCAGACAATCGCCGGGCGGGTATTTTTTGTGAAAATCAATGTAAAAAGCAGTTCCCTCGAAAAGGTCAAAGGGGCCTTACTAGTCGTTGCTACCCCGGAAACCAAGGGTCGTTTACCCGATTCCCTGAAAAAGTTGGATAAGGCGCATCAAGGCGTGATCGGAAGGATGGTGCGAGCGGGAGGATTTGAGGGCTCTGCAGGTCAATCGGTAATGGGGTTTCCGGCAACCGGACCCAAACAGATTCTCCTGGTCGGTGTGGGCAAGTCGACCGATATCTCGCCGCGTTCGATTCGTAGAGCTGCTGCTGTTGGCGCCAGGAAAGCGCTTGATGCTGACATCACCAAACTTTCCCTTTCAGTTCCTGCCGAAGCCTCGGGTGATTTGACTCCGGAAGTAGTTGGGCAATCCGCTGCGGAAGGGGTGTGCGAAGGTGGTTGGGTTTTCGATGAATTGCAAGAAAACCAGGGCTCAAATATTGAGGCTGCAACGCTTATTGCAGCTGATTCTGCGCAGAAGAAAAGGTTGGAAGCTGGTTGTGCGGCCGGTCACGCAATCGGTGAAGGGCAGTGCTTTGCCCGGCGGTTGCAGGCGCTCCCTGGCAATATCTGCACGCCGAGTTTTTTGGGAGACACTGCTAAGACCCTTGGCCGTGAACACGGTATCAAAGTCACGGTATACGACGAAGCTGCGATAAAGCGAATGCGAATGGGAGCGCTGCTTTCGGTGTCCAGCGGATCCGTCGAACCGCCGCGGTTCATCGTGTTGGAATACAAAGGTGGTAAAGGCCCACCGATCGGCCTGGTTGGAAAAGGTGTCACTTTTGATACAGGTGGTATTTCGCTGAAGCCTCCACAAAAAATGGAGGAAATGAAATTTGACATGTCGGGGGCTGCGGCAGTTTTTGGTGCGTTTGAAGCTCTTGGGAGGATCCGTCCCGCCTGCAACGTTGTTGGGATTGTCCCGTCGGTGGAAAACATGCCTTCCGGGTCATCTGTTAAACCGGGTGATATAGTCAAAAGCCACAGCGGCAAGACTATTGAAGTGATCAACACTGATGCTGAAGGGCGGCTCATTCTCTGCGACGCCCTCTCCTTCATGAAGAAGTTCAAACCCAGTTGTGTGTTGGACGCTGCGACATTGACTGGCGCTGTGGTTATCGCCCTGGGTCACGATGCGACAGGCCTGATGGGCAACGACGAACAACTCCTGGCCGAGGTTCAGGCTGCTGGAGAACGGGCTGATGAGCGATGTTGGCCACTGCCCATGTGGGACGAATATCGCAAAACACTGGAATCCGATTACGCTGACATCAAGAACCTTGGCGATCGCGCGGCAAGCTCGATAGCTGCAGGATGGTTCCTCAGAGAGTTTGTGGACGGTTATTCCTGGGCCCATCTTGATATTGCCGGGACGGCATACGGTTCCGAGAAGCCCCATCTGGCCGCTGGTCCCACCGGTGTCGGGGTCAGGTTGTTCACTCAATTCATTCTGGGAAGGGATAACTGAACTACTCCGGCGTTTGCCTTTGCACGTTCTCATTGCTTCTCGGCCTTAACCCGGCAATTGCTGCTCAACAATTAGAAAGCGAACCCCCGGAGCCCGGCCGTGCGGATTCGTCTGTTGTCGCAATGTTTCCGCCGCAGGTGCCTGCGCTGCTGCCTCCGGGAACGCGGTTATCGTTTACGCGGGATTCGTCCACATGGTCGGGGGCCTACACTCTTGCAGACGTCCTGGAGAGTGTTCCCGGAGTCTATGTCGCTCGAACCGGATTCAATGGGCTTCCTGAATATGTGGTATACGGGGGCCGCGGAGCGGCAGGCATCGAAATCTACTGGGACGGGGCTCGGTATGACCCCGTCGGACAGGATTCTGTCTACGTTGACCCCGGCACGATTCCAATAACTCTGTTTAAAAGAATTGATGTGGAGATCGCGCCCGCAGTACTTCGCGTGTATCTGGTGTCGGAGCGCCACGATCAGGTGGAGTCGCGCTCAGAGATCCACATTGTTTCAGGTGATTTTTCAATCGGTTCCTACAGTGGAATTTTCCAACGACGTTGGCCCTCGGGATTGGGTGTCACAGCGGCTGCTGATTTTGTGTCGACTGATGGGGCCAGCGGGCCTTCCAGGTCTGATCAGCGAGTTGACCTGTGGTTGAAGGGCGAGTGGATTCTCGATCCGAGCACTGGTGTTTCGTATCAGATCAGACGCCAGCACCTCGAGAACGATGCGGTTGACGGAATTGACCAATCCGTGGGTGTCAGGAGCCGGATTGGCAACCGCACCGATTTTCGCTTCGAGTTTTTCAAAACCAGCAGGCGCGATGGAAATGGCGTGCGCATTGATCTGGGCCTTTTCTCGAGCGCCTGGGATGACGATTCGACCGTGGTTGATTCGTTGAACACCGAACAGTTCCAGAGATCGGCGTTCGCAGGTCTCGGATTCAACTCAAGAACCATGAGTGCCAGTGTTCGCGGACGGGTTGCTGATCGTTGGCTGGACTCCGAGCTAGAAACGCGCCTGGCATGGGTGCCTGTGCAGGGCGTGATGATATCGGGTTTCGGCAGGCGCCAGGAGTACCCCGGTGACCGTGTCGCTACGCGCCTGGAGTATTCACTCAGCCTGTACAAGGGGCCGTTTAGTGTGGTAGGCGCGGTCAACAGGTCTGACATCATCGAGGCGCCTACGCTACTCTCCGATACTGCCGTGAGCGTTGATGACGCCAGCCTCTCGATCGGCTTCAACTCAGGTTTGTTGTCCGGGTCCGTCAGGTTTCTCAAGCGGGATGGATTCCAACCGAGCGCTTTTCCGCTGGTGCCAATTCTCTTCGCATTTGATTCTACTGTGTCGACGGATTTTGTTGAAGCACGGGCAACGCTACGGCTGGCGAGCTTTTTCACCGTCAGCGGTTGGTATTCGCATCCCAAAGCTCTAATCGCGTTTCAACCACCCAACCACGGAAGGGTGGATTTCACTTTTAAGTCACGGTATTGGAAACGATTCCGGTCCGGGGCGTTTGATTTGATGTTACGGGTTTCTTTGAATTCCTGGAGCAGGGGAACAGCGGGTCTGGACGCTGTCGGTGAACCGATCGAACTTCGTGGGATTTCGTTCTGGGAGACCCATTTACAGTTCCGAATCGTGGGGTTCAATGCTTTCTGGAACCTGCGAAACGCATACAATGCCCAGGAAGACTATTTTCCCGGACTGCGATACCCTACCAACGCCCAAACATTTGGCGTGAAATGGGAGTTTGCCAACTAGCGTAGGACGCCTGGATGTTCCGTGCGCCATCGGGTCCAGTAGTGGTATTTTGTTATCTCACCCTTTTAGTGGAGCGATATGGTCAGATCAATGACCGGCTTTGGCGTGGCCGATGGGCCCATCGCCGCCGGTACGTTAAGGATAGAAATTCGGACCGTTAATCATCGGCATTTCAATGTCCAGATAAAAACGTGCCGAGAGTTGCAGCCGCTCGAAGGGGAACTCAAGGAAGCTTTGCGCGCCCGAATAGAGCGCGGCCACGTTTCCGTTTCGGCTCGCTGGCAGGACGAACCCGAGCGAGACCAGGGTCTGAAGGTCGATCCGGAAAAAGCCAGGGAAATTCTCGACGCCATTAAGTCGCTAAAAGAACAGGTCGATGTTGTCGGTGAACCGGATCTTGCGTTTTTGATCAGACAACCAGATGTGCTCCGACAGGATCTGGGTGACGAGGTCGTTGTCGAATTCTCCAACGTGGAAGCGGTGTTGGGGGAGGCATTGGACAACCTTCTGAAGATGAGGGAAGCAGAAGGTGCATCGATGGAAGCCGAGTTAAAACGGATTCTTGGTTCAATCACCGAGCTACTTGAATCGGTAAAGACCAGGGCGCCAGTGCGGCTGATAAATGAGCGAGAGAGACTTCGAAAGTCGGTGGGTGAGCTGCTTGACGGCGCAGAAATCGACGAAGCGCGATTGGCTCAGGAATTGGCTTTCATCGCCGACAAACTGGATGTTACCGAGGAAATAGTGCGGCTAGGGACCCATATCTCTGCGTGCATTGCCGCGATGGACGGAGGTGGTCCGGTCGGTCGCAAGCTTTCTTTTTTAGGTCAAGAAATGCTCCGAGAGATCAACACTATTGGCTCCAAGGCCAACGACGCTGAGATCGCAACGGCAGTGATTGACATGAAGGGAAACCTCGAAAAATTCCGCGAACAGGTGGAAAACGTCGAGTGAAACCCAACCTCATTATCCTTTCAGCCCCTTCTGGCGGCGGTAAAACCACTATAGCTAACGCCCTGGCTGCGGCGAGAAACGATATCGCCTTTAGCGTTTCTGCTACTACGAGGCCCATGCGAGAAGGCGAAAAGGAAGGGATAGACTATTACTTTCTGTCCCAGGCCGAGTTCGATCGCAGGGTCGAAGACGGCGATTTTTTGGAGCATGCGGTCTACGGGGAGCACTGTTACGGGACGCTGGAGGCCGCGGTAGACGAAATCCTGGCCTCAGGACGTCATGCGATCCTGGATATAGAGGTTCAGGGAGCTGCAATCGTGAGGCAGCGCCGGAGCGATGTTGTGAGTATCTTTATCCTCCCCCCGACCGCACGAGATCTGGCAGATCGGTTGGGCGGGCGAAAAACCGAAGGGCCAAGCGAACTTGGCAGACGCCTTCGTGCGGCAATTGAGGAGCTGAAGGAGGCCACCGCATACGACTTCGTCGTTACGAATGTCGATATCGTCCAGGCGGTGGCTGAGGTGGCATCGATTATCGATTCCGAGGCGAGACGAACGGACCGCATCGGAAATTTAGAGCAACATTTGGAGGAGCTGAGCAGCGGGCTGGAAGAAGAAGCCGCCCGACTGTCTGCGGAGTGATCAGTTAGGATGCAGATTTTTACACCACAACAACTGGCGGACCAGGCCAGCAACAAGTATCTCGGCGTTTTGGTTGCAGCCAAATTCGCCCGTTTTGTAAACGATTTCCCCCGTGACCGGTCAGCCGAAGAAAAAAAACTGACCACCGTCTCCCTTGAGGAGCTGTCAAACGGAGAATTGAGCTACAAGCTCGTTAGGCGCCGCAGGCAAGAGACGTGACATTCTCCGGCCGACGCGTTGTTCTGGGCGTGTCGGGCGGGATTGCTAGCTACAAAGCATGTACCGTCGCCCGCCGCCTCACCCAGGCCGGTGCGAGTGTCGACGTGGTACTCACAACATCGGGCGCCGAATTCGTTCGTCCGGTTACGTTTGAAGCGCTGACCGGCAGGCCGGTTCTCACATCTCTCTGGGACCGCGGGCGAGCTCTCGATCATATCAGGCTTGCCCAGGATGCGGATCTCATGGTAGTCGCTCCGGCCACGGCTAATCTTATTGCCCGGGTGGCACAGGGAATCGCTGACGATGTCCTTTCCGCTATTCTGCTGGCCTCTCCAGGAAAAATTCTCCTGGCCCCGGCCATGAATGATAAGATGTTCGCCAACCCGGCGACAACCAAAAACCTGGACATTCTCGCCGCTCGTGGATGGAAGACCGTCGGCCCCGCAGTGGGCGATCTGGCTGAGGGGGAAAGTGACCAGCCGGGTAGAATGAGCGAACCCGAGGAAATCCTTGTCGAGGCCGAACGGCTTCTGAGATCCGGTGGTCCGCTGGAGGGAAAAAGGGTTGTGGTAACTGCCGGTCCGACCCGCGAGCCGCTTGATCCGGTCCGAATAATTTCTAACAGGTCCAGCGGGCTGATGGGATTTGAGCTTGCCCGAGCGGCCTATGCGATGGGAGCCGAAGTTAGAGTGGTTGCGGGCCCAACGGTAGCTTCGCCGCCGATCGGACCCATACTGATTCGCGTTGAAACAACGGACGAGTTGGCCAGGGCGGTGGCAGAAGAGGTTCAGGAAGCTGACATGCTCATTATGGCGGCGGCCCCGGCCGATTATGCCGCCGTAGATGTGTCCACTGAGAAGAAACCCCGTGGCGAGGGCACTATTTCGCTTGTCATGAAGTCGACTCCTGACGTCTTGCAATCCACCAGCGGACGTCGCAAGGTCGGTTGTTATTGCATTGGTTTTGCGCTGGAAACGGGGGATGGGTTGGACCGGGCTCGCGAGAAGATGCACAAAAAGAACCTCGATATGATCGTCTACAACCGGGCCGATCAGGAAGATGGGGGAATGGAAGGTCGAAACAACAAAGTCGTTTTGTTGACCGGCAGTTCTGAAAAGGATCTTCCGGTGATGTCGAAGCGCGAAGTCGCCGAAGAAATCTTGCAGACAGCGTTGATCGACGCGTGACCGATTTCGCCGCACTAGCCCGGGCCTATCTGGAACAACGCATAGAGATGGGTGAGGGCACCGCCTATTCCGATCTAGACTCGTCCAAAGTGTTACTGACCTCGGAGTCGGCGCATTTGCTCGAAGAAAAAAAATCCGCCCCGGCTGCGAACGAAGTAAAGGAAGCGCAGTCTTCCTGGCTCCATGGTGCTCCCGAAATACCCGGACCCGGACTTTCTGTCGCTACATCTGATGTAGCCGGTTGGGCGGACAACGCGTACGCGGATCTGGATCTTGCCGCCCTCGTAACCCGTGTGTCCACGTGTGAAGCGTGTGAACTATGCAAAACCAGGACGAACACGGTACCGGGAGTAGGCAATCCCAATGCTGATTTCATGATAATTGGCGAAGGGCCGGGACAAAATGAAGATGAACAGGGGGTGCCGTTCGTCGGGAGGGCAGGGAAGCTTCTCGACGATATTATTGGAGCAATCGGGTTACAACGCCCGGAGGTGTATATCGCCAATATGGTAAAGTGTCGGCCGCCTCAAAATCGCAATCCCAAACCTGAAGAAGTCGATGCTTGCATTCCGTATTTGTACAGGCAGATTCAACTGATCGAACCGAAGGTGATTCTAACCGTCGGTGCGGTAGCGGCAGGATCGTTGTTGGGTACGAAAAAATCACTGGGGCAGATGCGGAATTGTGTCCACGATTTTTTGGGGATTCCCCTGGTAGTCACCTATCATCCCGCCGCACTACTTCGCAATCCAAACTGGAAAAGGCCCACTTGGGATGACGTCCGTATCGCCAGGCGAATCCTCGATCGAGATAGCTGACGAGCTACCGGCCAGCCGGACTCCCTGGAGTCCTGAAGCTGAGCAGGCGGTACTGGGGGCTATGATGCTCGATGCCGACGCTTCGGTGCGCGCGCTGGGAATCGTTGATGAAACGGTTTTCTGGCGGGAGTCGCACCGGAAGTTGTTTCTGGCCATCCGGGATCTCGCACAGAAAGTCGACATTACCGATCCAGTTGTTCTGAGCAACGAACTGATTCGCCGGGGCCAACTGGAAGAAATTGGCGGCAAAGACTACCTCAATATCTTACAGGATGTGGTGCCGACGGCGGCCCATGTTGAATACCACTGCAAGATCCTCAAAGACAAAGCCCTGATGCGGCAACTCATCGCCACCGGTGAGCACATCGTGCGATCGGCCACTGAGGGTGCCCAGGAGGTTGATGATCTCCTGGATGATGCTGAGGCCAAAATCTTCGAGGTCTCCGAACAACGTGTGACACAGGAAACGGTCCGCATCAAAGAATTGATGTGGGAGACCATGGAGCGAATCGAGGCCAGGAGTCGGGGAGGAGATGTGGGGGGAGTCCCCTCCGGGTTCAAAGAGCTGGACGAAAAAACTAATGGCTTCAACGAGAGCGATTTGATTATTGTGGCTGCGCGGCCTTCGATGGGTAAAACGTCACTCTGTTTGAACATCGCGGCCACCGCCGCGACGGACGGCAAGGTCCCGACCGCCATTTTCTCCCTTGAGATGTCCAGGGACCAGCTCATTGAGCGCCTTATTGCATCCGAGGCTTTCGTCGATCTTCATCGACTCCGGTCCGGAAAGCTCCGCGACGAGGATTACCCGAAACTGTCACAGGCCGCAGGCGTTCTTGGCACCGCTGAAATTTGGATTGACGATACACCGGCACTGTCCATATTCGAACTCCGGTCCAAGGCTCGGAGGCTTAAGGCAGAGCACGGAATCGGCCTGGTAGTAATCGATTACCTTCAATTGCTTCACGATGGGACAGCAAGCAACAGGAGCCGTAACGAAGAAATCAGCAACATTTCTCGGGCCCTCAAGGCTCTGGCGCGGGAACTCAAAGTTCCGGTGATTTGCCTCTCCCAGTTGTCTCGCGCCGCGGAGCAACGGGGTGGTGACAAGCGGCCGATGCTTTCTGACCTGAGGGATTCGGGGGCGATCGAGCAGGACGCGGATCTGGTGTTGTTTATCTACCGTTCTGAGATGTACAGGACCGCTGACGATACGGACGCCGAAGATGACGAGGGTACGGCAGAGTTGATCCTGGCAAAACACCGCAATGGCCCGACAGGAATGGTGAAATTGGCCTTCGTCAAGCAATACACGAGGTTCGACAACCTTTCACGCCGACCGTCTGCGCCGAATTTCCAGGGCGGACACTCACCGCCTCCATCCGAGGGGCCCGGTTATTAAGAGCAAGTCGGTGTACCGGTGCACCGACTGTGGTGCCGAACACCCGAAGTGGGGCGGGAAATGTGATTCCTGTGGCGCATGGAACACGCTGGCCGAAGAAGTCCTTTCGAAACGCCAGGTTACGGTTGGGAGGCCTTCTGCAAACGGGCCCATTCCTGTGCGACTCAAAGACCTTGATGCCTCGGAGACACCACGGCTCCGAACAGATATTGCGGAACTGGATTTTGTACTGGGTGGTGGAATCGTTCCTGGGTCGTTGACTCTCGTTGGTGGTGAACCCGGGGTGGGTAAATCAACGCTACTGCTTCAATGTGCATCACAACTCGAACAGAGCGGGGTGGTGACACTCTACGCTTCCGGGGAAGAATCGGCGTCACAGATAAAGCTCCGCGCTGATCGTCTCGATGAAAATGCGGGGGCTGTGAGGGTGCTTCCCGAAGTGAGGTTAGAGTCGGTGGTCGCTCACGCAACCAACGTGGGCGCGCGTGTACTGGTGGTCGATTCGATTCAAACGGTTTTTACTGACGACCTCGAAGGAGCGCCGGGCAACGTGGGGCAAGTTCGCGAATGTGCTGCGAAGTTGATGCGGTTCGCCAAAGAAACGGGCTGCGCGGTCGTGCTGGTAGGCCACGTTACCAAAGGGGGCGGCATCGCAGGTCCCAAGACCCTGGAGCACATCGTCGATACCGTCGTTTACTTTGAAGGAGAACTCAGTTCTGGTTTCAGAATTCTACGCGCGGTAAAAAACCGTTTTGGATCAATTGACGAAGTTGGGATTTTTGAAATGACTGCATCGGGGCTGATCGGGGTCAAAAATCCGTCCGCTGCCTTCATTTCCAGTCGCGATGCCAACGCTACGGGTACGGCGATTACTGCCCTGATGGAGGGCTCTCGTCCCGTCCTGGTTGAGATCCAGGCTCTGGCTTCCAAGTCGGGGTTCGGCACGCCGCAGCGCGTGGCCACCGGGTTGGAACAAAAACGACTGGCAGTGTTGCTTGCCGTCCTCGAACGGCGGGCAGGCATTCCTTTTGCCGATCTCGATGTGTTTGTCAACGTGACAGGTGGCGTAAGACTGATCGAGACGGCATCTGATCTGGCGGTGATCGCCGCGCTGTGGTCCAGCGTCAGCAATAGACCTGTTCCGTCCAATTCGATGTTCCTTGGAGAGGTGGGTCTGGGGGGCGAGATCCGGCCGGTCGGATCAACGGAGCGCCGCATTGCCGAAGCCGCGCGGCTGGGGTTCAGTCGCGCTTATGTGCCTGCCAGGGGGAAGATAGCCGAAGGGTTTGATACCGTTGCAATTGCTCACGTCTCGGAGTTGGCTGATGCCGTCGCCGCCTGATGTCGGCGTAATCATACCAGCGGCTGGTCTCGGCGTTCGTGCGGGACTTGGCCAACCGAAACAGTACCAAACGGTCGCTGGTGTGCCACTCCTGCTCCGAACGATTAGACCCTTCTCTTCGCATCCAGAAGTTGTCCAGGTAGTGGTTGCCATGCCGCCGGACGATGCTGCTGCTCCTCCTGATTGGATCGCAGAATTGCGGAGTAATAGGCTCAAGACCGTGGTGGGAGGCGAAACCAGGGCTCACTCGGTGAAGAACGCTCTTTCTCATCTGGATCCGGCTTGTTGTGTGGTCCTGGTTCATGACGCGGCCCGGCCTTTTGTTTCTCGACACGTGGTGGACAGGCTAATTGAGGGCGCTCGAGAAGGAAAAAACTGCATAGCCGCCGTTCCAGTGAGTGACACGGTAAAACGTGGTGATGGAAACAACGTTGTCGTTGAGACCGTCGACCGCTCAAGTCTCTGGAGAGCCCAGACTCCTCAGGGGTTCCCACGGGCAGCTCTGGATGAAGTGTTCGAGCGAGCGGGAGATGAGCTGTCATCCTACACAGATGAGTCTTCCCTTTTTGAAAAATTCGGGCTACCGGTTGAACTGGTGCCGGATGAAATTAGTAACTTCAAACTCACACTTCCCGGCGACTTTGAAATGGCTGAGAGACTGCTGCGATGAACCCGGTTCCGTTCAGCACAGAAGAACATGTAAGACAGGGCTTTCCTGTCATCAGAGATCATTTGATGGGGGGAGGACTCCTGGCGTATCCGACCGAGACGGTATACGGTCTGGGATCACGCGCGATTCTGGATGATGTTGCTGCACTGGCGTTGTTGAAGGGAAGACCTCCCAGAAAACCGTTCTTGCTTCTGGTCAACGGGCGGTTAATGGCCGAGCGGTGCGGATTGGTGTTTTCCAGAGCAGCGAAGGCGATGACCGAGGAGTTTTGGCCGGGCCCACTCACCGTCGTTTTGCGAGGTGGAGAAGGGATATTGCCCAATACTCTGAGGGGTGGCGAGGGTGGTGTGGCCGTTCGGTGGACTTCCAACAAACGAACTTCTGACCTTATTGGTTTGTTGGAGTTTCCCATTACCTCTACCTCTGCTAACCGGCCTGGCGGACCGACCGCACCGGGAGTAGACGCCATTCAACATGACTTTGGCGATGCCGTGGCAGATGGGCGGCTCCTGGTTTTGGATGGGGGCGTACTGGGTAACGTTCCTCCGTCGACGATTGTTGACTGCACGACTGACGAGCCATTAATGATACGTGAAGGCGCTATTCCGCGTAACGAATTGCAACGCCGGGTCGGGAGTCTGGCGCCATGAAGTCAGTTCTGATCGTGTGCACAGGTAATATTTGCAGGAGCCCGCTGGCCGAACTGATGATGAAACGCGAGCTAAAAAAAAGGAAGCCCTCGGTAGAGATCGAAGTGTCGTCGGCCGGAACTGGAGCCTGGGAAGGAAAAACTGCATCTGATGGCGCCTATCTGGTTGCAATGGAAAACTCTCTTGACGCTTCCAATCACCGTGCCTCACTGCTTACACGTGAACTTGTGGAGCGGGCGGACCTCATTTTCACGATGGCACGACACCATCGCCTTCGCGTCCAGGAGTTAGGGGGTGTCGGGAAAACCTATCTGCTCGGTGAATATGCCGGACTCCAGGGAGACGAGGCCGAAGTAGCCGACCCATACGGAGGTGACATCGTGGTGTATCGGGAAACTTATGACGAACTGGAGAGAATGATGTCGCCCGTTGTTGATCGCATGATTGCCCAACTATGAAAACCCCTGGTGCCGGGACCAGGGTGCTTGCGATTCTGGGCGATCCGGTCGAGCACTCGCTGTCCCCGTTGATGCACAACGCCGCCATTACGGCGATGGGACTCGATGCTGTGTATGTTGCTCAACGGTGTAAACCGGCCTCGTTGCCTCAAGTTATGGGAGCGTTCGAGGCGACTGGCGTCTCGGGGAACATCACAGTTCCGCACAAAATTGCCGCCGCAAATTTGCTCATCCGGCTCACCTCCATTGCTAAAGAGCTGGGATGCGTGAATACGTTCTGGGAGGAAGAGGGGAGGCTAACTGGCGACAACACTGACGTCGGTGGACTGGTGGACGCTATTGCTCAACTGGGTGTGGTTGGTCCCTGGTTGGTCGCTGGAACCGGTGGTGCAGCACGGGCAGTCGCCGGAGCGGCGCGCGAGGTGGGTGTCAAACTACTCGTCCGGTCACGTGACGACATGAGAGCTTCCGATTTTTCCCGATGGGCCCAGGACCTCGGAGTGGATGCCGAGCCCGATGACGGATCTACTGTTGCGCTGGCCATCAACGCTACTTCACTTGGCCTTGAAGCATCGGACAAGATGCCTTTTCCGGAAAGTCGGATACTGGGCTGCAAGGCTGCGCTTGACCTCGTTTACCGGAAGGGTGGCACGGAATGGTCACAACGCTGCGGCAATATGGGTATGCGGGCCCAGGACGGGCGTGTCATGTTAGTGGCTCAGGGCGCACGTTCTTTCGAACGTTTCTTTCCTGCGGTTAAAGCGCCGCGAGAAATAATGCTTGCCGCGGTGGCGCGCTCATTGGGAGACTGACCACGAGGAGCGACTGTTGGAAAAGGATAGAGGATTCACTGCGGCGACCCTAAAAGCTGCTGCCGGAGCCTCATTGGTTTCTCTGGCCCGGTTTCTTCTCCCCAACTCATGTATCGTTTGCCAACGGATGGTGGAGCAATCCAATCCGGATAACCTGGTTTGCTCCGTTTGCTGCTCCAGAATGAGAAGGGTGACAGGCGGATGTTGCCGGTGTGCTCAACCGCTCCCGCCGGTCGGGCCCTGTCGGCTCTGCTCCGATTGGCCGGATGGCTTCGACAACGTCCGAAGTGCCGTGTGGCTTGATCGCGAAGCCCGGGCGGTAGTCCACGGCTTGAAGTACGGTGGTTTCACTCGGTTAGGAGCAGTTGCGGCCGCGGAGATCCGGGGAGCCTTCTCGCCTCGTTCGGCCGTGCTAATCCCCATCCCGCTGGGGCAAAAGCGGCTTAAACAACGCGGGTACAATCAATCTGCTTATATTGCACGAGCGCTTGGAAACGCCTTCGGAATTCCAGTAATTGAGGACATCCTGGCAAGGCGGAGGGAGACTCGATCTCAAACCGAGTTGACACCCGATGAACGGATGATCAATGTTTCCGGCGCATTTCGCGTTGACGACGACAAAAACGGTACTTTGGAGCCGACCGCGGCAGGTATCGTCGAAGCCGTCTTGGTAGATGATGTTTTCACAACCGGCGCCACATTAGTTGCGGCAGCCAAATGTCTTTTGGAATCGGGCTGGCAGTCGGTTAGCGGCATAACTTTTGCTAGGGCTCGGACGTTCGCGGACACGGTGTTGGCGGTCGATTGAATTACAAATTCTGAGGTAATGATGGCTATTAAAGTTGGCATTAATGGGTTCGGCCGGATCGGTAGGATCGTCCTCCGGTCAATTATGGGTTCTGACAATGATCTCGAAGTCGCTGGTATCAATGATATAGCGGATAAGGCCACGCTGGCCCATCTGCTTAAATACGATTCAGTTCACGGTCAGTTTGACGGTACCGTGGAAATCACCGATGACGGGCTTGTTGTCAACGGGAATAGCATCAGGATTACTGCCGAGAGGGATCCGGCCAATCTGCCCTGGAAAGAACTCGGCGCGGACGTGGTGCTTGAGTCGACCGGGTTCTTCGCGACTAAAGAGGCTGCCTCTAAGCACATTGAAGCCGGTGCCAAAAAAGTAATCATCAGCGCTCCAGCCAAAGGTGACCTCTTCACCATGGTACTGGGCGTGAATAACGACAAATACGATCCCGCAACCCACGATGTGATCTCTAACGCCTCGTGCACAACCAACTGCCTCGTTCCGGTTGTCAAGACTGTGCGAGACAACTTCGGCTTTGTCAGAGCCTTCATGACTACGGTCCATTCGTATACCAACGATCAGAGAATCCTGGATCTCCCCCATAGTGACCTCCGACGTGCTCGTGCGGCGGCCCAGAACATCATTCCCACCAGCACCGGTGCGGCCCGCGCAACCGGGCTCGTGATTCCGGAAGTTCAGGGCAAGATCGATGGTGTTGCCCTTAGAGTCCCGACCGCAGATGTGTCGATAGTGGACCTCGTTGTCGAAGTAGAAAAGGCGACCAGCGTCGAGGCGGTCAACGAGGCCTTCCGGGCAGCGGCGTCCGAAGGACCATTGAAGGGAATCCTGGGAGCTTCCGATGAGCCGTTAGTTTCGTCCGACTACATTGGCGACGCGCGTTCGAGCATCGTTGATCTCATGAGCACCAACGTTATCGACGGTACCTTCGTCCACGTTTCGTCCTGGTACGACAACGAAGCCGGGTACTCTGCGCGTTGCGTTGATGCCCTTGGGTTCGTGGGCGAAAGGTTGTGAAACGAGCATTAAACTCGCTCGACAAAAACCAGCTCGAAGGACTCCGCGCCCTGACCAGGGTCGATTTCAATGTGCCCCTGGCCGCCGGTGTTGTTGCCGATGCGACACGCATTAAAGCCGCCCTTCCGACCATTCAGTGGCTTCGGGAGGCTGGCTGTCGCGTGGTCCTCCTGTCTCACCTGGGGCGACCCGGGGGGAAGTCTGTTTCGAGTATGTCCCTTCGTCAGATAGTGCCGGAACTGGAAGACCTGCTGGGCCTGCCGGTTCTTTTCATCGAAGACATCGGGACCGAAGATGCAGTGCGGAGAACGCGTACGATGAAGCGAGGAGAGGTGGCTCTGGTTGAGAACACCAGATTTTTTGAAGGCGAGGAGGCTAATTCTCCGGCGGTAGCTGAGGCTTTGGCGGAGATGGGCGATTTTTTCGTCAATGACGCCTTTGGGACTGCGCACAGGGCTCACTCTTCAACCGAAGGCGTAGCCAGGCTTTTGACTCCCGCGGTCTCAGGGTTTTTGCTGGCGAAGGAGCTAAAATACCTAGGTGACGCCCTAACAGATCCCCGACGCCCGTTTGTAACAGTCCTTGGTGGGGCGAAAATCTCGGGGAAGATTGATGTCGTCGAGGCGCTGCTCCCCAGGGTTGACGAAATTCTGATTGGTGGTGCGATGGCGTGTACTTTCTTTGCCGCTATGGGACACAAGATTGGGAAATCACTTGTCGAGCCCGACAGGATCGATATGGCTCGCGATTTGATGCAGCGGGCGGGGGACAAGCTTGTCCTGCCGACCGGCGCTACTGTTGCTGCCGCGATTGAAGAAGGAGTGGCCACCTCCCAGGTGGCAGCCGATTCAATTCCTGATAACCTGGCTGTTTTCGACATCGATGAAGTCTCTGCGACCGATTTTGCCAGTAGGGTAAAATCAGCTGGAACCGTCCTTTGGAATGGACCTATGGGCGTGTTCGAGATGCCGCCGTTCGACAGAGGCACAGAAAAGATCGCCCTAGCGCTGGTTGAAGCCACCGAGTTGGGGGCCACTACCATCGTTGGCGGAGGAGACTCCGCCGCCGCCATCGCCCGGCTCGGTCTGGGCGACCGCGTTAGCCACGTATCCACAGGAGGAGGAGCGTCTTTGGAGTTCCTGGAGGGCAAAGACCTTCCCGGGGTCTCGGCGCTGGACGACGTATGAGATCATTGATCTTCGCAGGTAATTGGAAAATGCACCTCGGACCCTCCGGGGCGCGCGAATTTGTCAAAGCTTTTCTCCAACGATATGAGAAGAAAGCTGACGCGGAGGTCTGGCTGTTTCCGCCGACAGTGTCGCTCGAAGCCGTGGCTGCCATGGTCACCGACCGAGCTGAGGTCAGGGTGGGCGCTCAGGATGTATACTGGGAAGAAAAGGGTGCCTACACAGGCCAGACCAGCACCGGCATGGTAACAGAAGCTGGTGGATCTGCTGCACTGGTGGGACACTCAGAGAGGCGCCACGTCTTTGGCGAGACGGTGGAGGAGACAGGGAAGAAAACTCGGGCGCTTTTGGCGGCCGCTCTTACCCCTGTCTTCTGCGTGGGCGAAAAGCTAGATGAACGCGAGGCCGGGAACACGCCGACTGTTGTCAGGGAGCAATTATCTGCTCTGGAAGGTCTTGACAGTGCGGAATTGGCGAGAGTAGTGGTTGCATACGAGCCGGTCTGGGCGATTGGAACGGGCGCGGTGGCGACTCCAGGGGACGCGGAGGAGGTTCACTCCGCCGTAAAAGAATGGTTCGGTCAGAGAGGAGTGGTGGATCTAAAAGTCCTGTACGGCGGTAGTGTGAAGACATCGAACGTCGCGGAATTGATTTCCCAACCCAGTATCGATGGAGTGCTCGTGGGTGGAGCGTCGCTGGATCCGGTCGGTTGGGCAGAACTGGTAGCTGTTCGACCAGATTGACTATCTGGAGGTAGCTCTTTATGATTCGCCTCCCAGTTTTAGGTGAGAAATGTACGGGTTTTTGCTAACGATATTGATAATTGATTCGATTGTACTACTTGCTGTGGTCCTGCTTCAGGCGGGCCAGGGCGGTGGTTTGGCCTCTCTGGGTGGGGGATCCTCGACGGATTCCTTTTTCGGAGGCAGGCAGGCGGTTACCATCTTGACCAAGGCTTCGTGGGTTTGTGGAGGCGCGTTTTTGGGCATTTCGCTCGTCCTTGCGGGCCTGAGTTCCGGTTCATCGGCACCGCGTTCGGTGTTGGAAGACGGGATTTCTGCGCCACTGCCGGTGGCTCCGCTGCCACTGGATGTGAGCCAGCCCCCCCCAGCGCCTGCAACCGACGACGGCGCGGCTACGCCAGAGGATCAGTCGGGCGGGTAAGATCAGTCAGGATGTTTGTTGAAAGCCCCGTATTCAATAGAGTGCGGGGCTTTTTTGTCGGCGTCTGAACCCATGCACTTGCGTCATTGGGTAGGATTTCCACAACAACATGTTTGTAATGTGGAAAACCTCAGAACGCTATAATCGCATACGATTTAAGGACTAACGGGCTCCACCTGTTAACAAAGTTGACGTGTGAGGACTTAAAGTATTGCAATTAATGAGGTTGTAAGTCAGGTTGTGTTTCGGGAGTTTCTAGCAAAATTTCGTGGAAAAGTCGGTTTCGGAGGACCCGGAGAGGGGTGTTTTTCCGTTTGCTGAAAGCCCACAACCTCTTGACAGGCAACACTTAAGCTCATATGTTGACCCGCCCAAACCACCCAGGGTGAGGGGGTATACTTATCAACATGTCCCGGAGTATGCAGGGGGATATATGACTAAGGCCGATTTAGTCGAAAAAGTGACGGCCACAATAGCTCGGACCGCTGGTCCGATGATTTCGAAAAAAGACTGTGCGCGGGTCGTGGATGCGTTTCTTGATTCTGTCCGCGACGCTCTGGCTGCTCAACATAATATTGAAATTCGAGGTTTCGGTACTTTCAAGATCCGCAATCGGAAGACTCGAATGGCTAGAAATCCACGCACGGGAGAGCCAGTGGAAGTGGCAGCCCGTCCGGTTCCGGTATTCAAGCCGTCGAAGGAATTGCGCAATCTCGTTGCCGAGGGTGAAACCCTCAGTGCCGACCCGCGATCAACAGCTGCGGCGGAGCAAACAGGCTTCTAATAAAACGGCTGAACTAATCTTGTCCGGCGAACCTTGGCGTCAGGCGAGAAAAGTGGGCAGGTCATAGTGGCCTGCCCTTTTTTGTACTGATTAAGACACCGCGCCGAAGCCATACTCTTTATATATTGTTTACTGATTCCGAAAAGACGCTCCGAAAAAGATTTATGAAAATCACCTGTCTAATTTTCGGCAAATACGCCGAGGTTGTTGGAACGGACAAAACAGAGTTCGAATTGCCCGAAGGCGCCTCGTTGGTTGACGCGATCCAAGAACTGAGGGATACGTTGCCCAACGGATCGAGGATCCCTGCTTCGACGATGGTGGCAATCAATCAGGTACATGCGTTGCCAACCCGGATACTTGAAGAGGGCGACGAATTGGCTCTGCTACCCCCGCTGGCGGGCGGTTGATGGTTGATTCCATCGTTCACGGCCCGATCGACATTGCTGCTTTTGCGGCCGAGGTGGGAGGTGCCGCGATGGGAGCTTCCACCATCTTTTCCGGTACGGTGAGGAGATCGGAAGCTGACGGCCCGATCGTTGCAATCGAATACTCCGCATACGAGGATATGGCGCGGTTGGAGTTTGAGAAAATCCTCGCCGAAACTTCGAGGCGGTGGCCAGACGGCAAATTCGCTGTGTGTCATCGTCTGGGTCGGGTCGAACTCGGCGAGGCGAGTATCGTCATCGCGGCGTCAACCCCGCACCGGGCAGAGAGTTTTGATGCCTGCCGATTTGTTATCGAAGAGGTAAAAGCTCGGCTGCCAGTCTGGAAAAAGGAAATCTTTGAAGATGGTTCAGAGGGGTGGAGAGAGAATGGGCCTGTCGATAGCTCTGATTGAGCCTCAGATACCTCCAAACACTGGCAATGTCGTGCGCCTTTCTGCCGCGACCGGTCTTTCTCTGCACCTTGTCGAGCCGATGGGGTTCGACCTTGACTCACCCAGGGCCAAAAGAGCAGGCCTGGGCTACTGGGATCAAGTGGATGTCTGGACGCACCCAAGTGTGGGAGCGTTCTGGGAAGCCATTTCTGAGCAACGTTGCTTATATTTCTCTGCCCATGGCGCAACTTCGTATTTCGATGCGCCGTATTCGTCTAACTCGGTTCTTGTCTTTGGAAGTGAAACCAGGGGAATACCAAAAAGTGTTCTCGAAAAAGGCGAACGGATTTACCGAATTCCAATGGTGGAAACCGTTCGGAACATCAATCTCGCTACCTCTGTTGGCATTGTTACATACGAAGCAATCAGACAATTGGGAATCCGACTTGACGGATGCGAGATGGGTGCTGCCGACGCGATTGCCACTTTAAAATGATGATTAATGCCAGTCTGGAGCTAAAGTGAAAAAAATTACCGTCGTCGGAGCAGGACATGTTGGCGCCACCACCGCGCAGCGAGTCGCTGAAAAAGAGTTGGCCCAGGAGGTCGTGCTCCTGGATATCATAGAAGGCACTCCGCAGGGTAAGGGGCTCGATCAATTCCAATCCGCCCCCATTGAAGGCTTTGATTCGAGGATAATCGGAACTAACGACTACGGCCCGACCGCAGGCAGCGGGATTTTCATTGTCACCGCTGGTATCGCCCGCAAACCCGGTATGAGTCGTGACGACCTTGTGAGTACCAACGCAGGGATCGTCAAATCGGTGAGCGAGCAGATACGGAATTCATCTCCTGATGCCATTGTCATCGTCGTCTCCAATCCCCTCGACGTGATGTGCTACGTAGCCAAGGAAGTCACCGGTTTTCCCCGCGAACGAGTGATCGGTATGGCCGGAGTACTGGACACCGCCAGGTACCGCGCTTTCCTCGCCGCCGCAATGGACGTTTCGGTTGAGGACATCCAGGCGATGGTGCTTGGAGGGCACGGGGATTCGATGGTGCCGCTTGTTTCCTACACGACGGTTTCAGGAATACCTGTAACACAGATGCTTGAGAGGAAGGCGATCGACGACATCGTGGCGCGCACGCGATCCGGTGGAGCTGAAATCGTTGGTCTCTTGAAAACAGGCTCCGCGTACTACGCTCCTTCAGCCGCTGCCGTGCAAATGGCTGAAGCGATTGTCAAAAACAAAAAGAGAATCCTACCTTGCGCTGCGTGGCTTCAGGGCGAGTACGGTCTCGACGATTTGTATCTTGGAGTTCCATGCAAACTTGGCGAGAATGGCCTTGAGCAAATAGTTGAAGTCGAATTGAGCAGCAAAGAACAAATAGCTCTCAACAAATCGGCAGACGAAGTGCGCTCCACTATAGCATCGGTTTCGTTATAGAAAAAGGGTGACCACCCCAACGCAAAATAGAGATAAATGAGCCGAGTATTCGTTTTTTACAGATCGTCCATCGGAAAGAAAATCTTGATGGCGCTGACGGGGCTGGTGCTTTTCGGCTTCGTGTTCACCCACATGTTGGGGAATTTGAAGGCATTTCTGGGCGCCGAAGAATTCAACGCATACGCCGAGGGATTGCGGTCTTTCGGCGCGCCGTTGATACCCCATGGGTACTTCCTCTGGGCTTTTCGGATCGGCCTTATTGGTGCTCTCATCGTGCACGTGGTAACTATGGTGCAGTTGTGGGCCATGGCGGGCGGGGCACGTCCGAAGGGGTACAAACAGGCTGTCCATCTTGAAGACGGTGTTTCCTCCCGGACTATGCGGTTGGGCGGAATCGTCATTGTTTCGTTTGTGGCCTATCACCTGATGCACATGACCATCGGTAACGTCCATCCGAATTTCATTGTGGGTGACGCGTACAACAACCTGGTCGTCGGCTTCCAGTCGGTGCCGGTGGCGGTGGTCTACTCTATCGCTGTGATTGCGCTGGGCTTTCACCTGCACCACGGGATCTGGAGCATGTTCCAGTCTCTAGGTATGAACCACCTCAAATACAACCACCTGCGGCGGGTTTTTGCTCTCGCGTTCACCATTGCGGTGGTTGTTGGATTCTTAACCATTCCGGTTGCCATCGCGACCGGGATCATCCAGTAAAGAGTTACCGGAATGCAACTCGATTCGAAGATTCCCGAAGGACCGATACAGGATAAGTGGGACAAACACCGCTTCGACATGAAGTTGGTGAATCCGGCTAATAAGAGGAAACACACGGTGATTGTGGTTGGCTCAGGGCTGGCCGGTGCATCGGCGGCTGCCACCATGGGTGAACTTGGTTACGAAGTGAAGTGTTTCTGCTTCCAGGATAGTCCCCGGAGAGCCCACTCGATAGCGGCTCAGGGCGGAATCAACGCTGCCAAGAATTACCAGAACGATGGTGACAGCATTTACCGCCTGTTCTACGATACTGTCAAAGGCGGTGACTTCAGGTCCCGCGAAGCCAACGTGTATCGGTTAGCCCAGGTTAGCGTCGAGATAATCGACCAGTGCGCCGCTCAGGGGGTACCGTTTGCCCGGGAGTATGGCGGGCAACTTGGCAACCGGTCGTTCGGTGGTGCTCAGGTATCCCGTACTTTTTACGCACGCGGCCAAACCGGTCAACAATTGCTTCTCGGAGCCTATCAGGCGCTGGCGAAGCAAATTGGGGAAGGTAAAGTCGAGATGTTCACGCGAACCGAGATGCTGGATCTCGTGCTGGTGGACGGACAGGCCAAAGGGGTTGTGGTGCGAAATCTGGTTACTGGTGATGTGACCTCACACTCTGCTGACGCTGTGGTCCTGGCCACCGGTGGGTACAGTAACGTTTTTTACTTGTCCACCAATGCCAAAGGCTGCAACGTTACTGCCGCCTGGCGCGCCCATCGCAGGGGTGCCCTGATGGCGAACCCGTGCTACACGCAGATTCACCCAACCTGCATCCCCCAGAGCGGAGACTATCAGTCCAAACTCACGTTGATGAGCGAGTCGTTGCGAAACGATGGACGCATCTGGGTCCCACAGGAGCCCGGTGATTCTCGCGTTGCTGGTTCCATTCCCGAGACCGAACGCGATTACTACCTCGAACGGATCTATCCCAGCTTCGGTAACCTCGCCCCCAGAGATGTTTCGTCTCGTCGAGCGAAAGAAGCTGTCGATATGGGCAAGGGAGTAGGGCCGCAGGCAAACGGTGTGTACCTCGATTTCAAAGACGCGATCGGCCGTTTGGGACAGGACACGATTGCTGAGCGGTACGGCAACCTCTTTGACATGTACCAGCAGATCACGGGGGAAAATCCGTACCAGGTACCCATGCGTATCTACCCGGCACCCCACTACACAATGGGCGGTCTGTGGGTTGATTACAACCTCGAGAGTACCATTCCAGGATTATTCGTTGTCGGCGAGGCGAATTTTTCAGATCATGGGGCCAACAGGTTGGGTGCCAGTGCGCTGATGCAGGGTCTGGCGGACGGGTATTTCGTTTTGCCTTACACGATTGGCAACTACCTTGCCACGCAGAAAGATGGGGCTCCATCGGCCGACTCCAGCGAGTTCAAAGAAGTGGAGCGGGAGGTCAATGAAAAAACGCAGAAACTTCTCAACGTGGATGGTAAGCGCACGGCAGAGTGGTTCCACCGCGAACTGGGCAAGATCGTGTGGGACAAATGTGGTATGGCTCGCAACGAGGCCGGACTCAACCAGGCTCTTGAGGAAATTCGAAACCTGCGCGGCGAATTCTGGAAGGATGTGAGAGTTCCGGGAAGTGGCAAGGACTTTAATCAAACGCTGGAACATGCAGGACGCGTTGCCGACTTCCTGGAGTTTGCTGAATTGATGTGTGAAGACGCCCTGCAGCGTGACGAGTCCTGCGGAGGACACTTCAGAGAAGAACACCAGGTGGACGGTGAAGCGAAGCGGAACGACGAAGATTTCGCATACGTTGCGGCCTGGGAATTCAAAGGAGTGGGGGAAAAACCCGAACTTCATAAAGAAAACCTTGAGTTTGAAAACGTTCACCTCGCAGTACGGAGCTATAAATAATGAAGATCACTCTTCAAGTGTGGCGCCAGGCGAACGCGAACGATGAAGGGCGCTTCGAGACCTACCATCAGGGTGGCGTCAACGAGGAGATGTCGTTCCTTGAAATGCTCGATGTCCTAAACGAAAGTTTGATCAACGAGGGCAAGGAACCGGTGGCCTTTGAAAGCGATTGCAGAGAGGGAATTTGCGGAGCCTGCGGAATGGTTATCAGCGGCTCGCCTCATGGTCCGAAGAAGGCCATCACCACCTGTCAGTTACACATGCGCAGTTTTTCGGATGGAGAAGAAATTTGGCTGGAACCGTGGCGAGCGAAGGCTTTCCCCGTCGTCAAAGACCTTGTGGTTGATCGATCCAGTCTGGACCGGATCGTAGAATCCGGTGGTTTCATCAGTGTCAGAACCGGGAGTGCGCCTGACGCCAACGCCATTGCCGTTCCGAAATCCAACGCTGACCGCGCCTTTGATGCGGCCGCCTGCATCGGATGCGGGGCCTGCGTAGCCGCCTGTCCGAACGCATCGGCGATGTTGTTTACATCGGCAAAGGTCGCTCACCTAGGACTTCTTCCACAGGGGCAACCGGAGAGGTTTAGCCGTGCGGTTTCGATGGTAGCGACTATGGATCAACAGGGGTTCGGTTACTGTACTAACCACGGTGCATGTCAGACGGCATGTCCGAAAGAAATCAGTATTGATTTGATCGCCATGCTGAACAGGGACTTGGCCATCGGAGCACTATCGGGAGCCTGAACACCACTTGGATCAACACAGCGATGCACCAGCCCCCGCTACGCCACTGCCCCTCGAACTGCAGCCGTTTGCGGTAGACTTCTCCGGCGGACACATCTACGTCAGACCGAAACCGTTTGGTAACCACTGGTTCGATTACAAGATCAACCAATGGCCGATGCGTTACCGCCCCATCGGGGCAACAATCGGTGTCCTTGTGGGTGTGCTGGGACTTGTTCTTATTGATGGATTAGTTCGGGAGTTGCTTGGGAATCTTGGTTTTGCGGTTCGAGCGCCACTGGCAGTAGGACTTTTCGTGTTTTGGGGTATTCTCACCGTTTGGATGGTCAATTTACCAAGGTTCTTCAGGCACAAAGGCAAACCGCGGTGGCTGCTAGACCCATCGGCTGATCAGGTTACGATTACTAACCCGACAGGGGGAGTCCGAGCTTTTCCGTTCTCGGATATGACGGGCTTTGTAGTTGAGGGGGGAGAGGTGCGCCTCGGAGATCGACCGGTTCATACATTTGCCGTGTATGGGGAAACAGAAGGTGAACGAGTTCTTCTGGGTTGGTTCTCCGACGAAATCGCCGCCACCAGGCTTCGAGACAAATTGCGTGCGTCGTTAGTCGAAAACCGGGCAGCTTATGAGTGGAACAAGAAAAACCCCAGGCGTGGTCAGGACCCTCCAGGGTAAAAAGGGAGCAAAAATGTTGAGGGTTGTTCGCCACCTGGATCCGCGGACCTTCTTTAATATGGCGCGGGAATGGCTTCTTGAAGAAGAGGCTCTGAACAACATCGTGCTAGGGCTCGAAAGTCAGGTCATCGGCGAGAGCCACCCGTTTGATCATCCTCTATACTTTGCCACAATTGAAAACCTCGATGGAATCGTGGGGTGTGCTTTCAGAACGCCTCCGTTCAAGTTGGGTCTCACCGAAATGCCCGCTGGTGCCGCCGCGCTGGTCGCTGAGGACGTCGCGTCGGTCTACCCCGGGATCCCCGCCGTGCTGGGCTCCGAGCGTTGTGTTGTTGAGTTTGCCAAACGATGGGATGTTCTCAAAAACACCGGGCACTTCTGTCGCCTCCGAATGCGGATTTTTGCGTTGGAGCATTTGATCGCGCCGGAACGTCCGTCCGCGGGTTCACTACGCCCTGCTACCAGGGACGATTTGCCACTGGTGTCCCGTTGGGCGGTGGGCTTCGGCGAAGACACCCACCTCCCTGGCGAAATGACGCGAATGGCCCCCTCCATGGTTGAGGATGGATCTATATTCCTCTGGGAGGACGATCATCCGCGCTCGATGGTGGGGGCTCGGGGCAAAACGCCTAATGGGATCCGAATTTCATATGTGTATACGCCGCCCGAGGAGAGGGGTAAAGGGTATGCATCCACGTCCGTCGCCGAGTTGACCAGAAGGCAGCTGGCCGCAGGCAGAAGGTTTTGCTTTTTGTACACGGACCAGGCAAACCCGACATCTAACGCGATTTACCAACGCCTGGGCTACCATGTTAAGGGCGAAGTGGTGGATGTTGGGTTTGACGAGGTCGCGACTATTTGAGAGGTGGTGTTTTGTGGAGAATTCAGATCACTGGAATCGCGTTTACGGAGCCAAGCCGACGAACAGAGTTAGCTGGTACCAGGACATTCCCGCTCTTTCTCTCAAAATCATTGACTCGATTGCAGGACACGAGTCCCGCATTCTGGATGTGGGAGGGGGGGCGTCGACGCTGGTCGATTCTCTTCTCGACTCAGGCTTTCAATCCCTGGGCGTCCTTGACGTGTCGGTCGTGGGTTTGCGGAAAAGCAAGGAACGGTTGGCTGACGCCTACAAGTCCGTCGAATGGTTTTATGTCGATGTCCGGGAGTTTCGGGACACTCAGCGTTGGGATGTATGGCACGACCGTGCCGTATTCCATTTCTTGACCGCCCCGGAGGATCAGAAGGCGTACATGAAGTCACTTGATCTTGCGCTGAAGCCAGGAGGGCATGTGGTTATAGCCACTTTTGCGCTGGACGGCCCCGAAAAGTGCAGCGGGCTCGATGTTGAACGTTACGACTCCGAAAAACTAAGGAAGACTTTCGGTTCGGCGTATGAGTTGGTTGACTCCAGACGAGAGGTACACCTGACTCCGGAGGGACGCGAACAAAATTTTCAATACGCATTGCTGCGCCGGTCAGAGTGACTGCTAATTCCGCGGGGAAGCGCGAACCGCTTGTAATTCTCAAATCCGGAGTTGCCGAACCGGAAATCGTTGCTCGTTTCGGAGATTTTGAGGACTGGATAAAGACGGCGCTGGGGGAAGTAGACCGTCCGGTCGCAATCGTGGATTGTGACAAAATTCTCGGAGGGTTTGCCAGGATAGATATCGTCGGTTTGATCATAACCGGCGCTAACGAAATGGTCACCGACAACGCCCCCTGGCTGGAGCCAGCCCGCGAATGGATCCGATCGCTGCATTCAAACGGTGTCCCGATTCTAGGAATTTGTTTTGGCCACCAACTTTTGGCGCAGGCCCTGGGGGGGGTGGTCGGTTATAACCCGGCGGGCAAAGAGCAGGGAACTGCGATGATCCGGTGCACGGAAGAGGGTCGGACCGACGTTCTGTTTGCTGCGCTCGGCGAGGAATTCCCCGTCCAGGAATCGCACTGGCAATCGGTCTTTCAAATGCCGCCCGGAGCAGTGCGATTAGCGTCCAACCAGATGGACATCAATCAGGCTTTCAGAGTGGGAAACACGAGTTGGGGTGTCCAATTCCATCCGGAATTCACGACACAGATGGTGCGAGAATACGTCACGATCCAGGCTGCAGAGATCCGCGGACGGGGGGAGGACCCGGATGAAATAAGATCTCGGATTTCCTCCTCCCCTGCGGGGGCCGTACTAAGCGCTTTCTCTAAAGTGGTCTTTGAAAGAAACAGGTGCGGTTAGAATTCTCGGTTTTCATAAAAGACCACGCCACCCCCGGTCCCACCGGAGAACACGTCCAGATCGCCGTCAGAATCGATGTCGACGAATCGAGGGGTGGAGTAGGGGCGTAGCGCCATCGTGAAGGTCGGGTCCAGTTCCAGCAGCGGTTCGGTAGCCGTACCGCGATTGGCGTAAAACTTCACGTCGCCGGCTTCAGAGCCGATAACCAGGTCAAGGGTCCCATCGTAGTTCAGGTCCACAGCGACGGGGAAGCTTCGACGACCGACATCAATGCCCTGGAATTTGTCTGAAACCAGTTCAAAGGACGGCGTCGCCGGCGTGCCAACGTTGCGGTAGAAGTTGAGAGCACCTGAGGACTCACCAATGAACATGTCAAGGTCTCCGTCGGCATCAATGTCAACTAACTCGGGGGTGGTGTTGCTACCCCTCGTGATCTCGATCAACGCCGAATCAGCCAGCACGAAATCCGGTTGTGTGCGGGTGCCCACGTTCTCATAGTAGGCAATCTCATCTTTCCATGATCCCAGCACCATGTCGAGATCTCCGTCAGCGTCCAGGTCGCCGAATGACGGAGCGTAATGGAAAAGGCCTTCCAACTCCAGCGTACCCGTTAGGCGGAACATGGGCTCGTGGGCATTCCCCTGGTTCTCGAACCTGTAGACTAGGGACGTTTGGAGATTGTCCTGGTCAATTTTGTTGGGGACCAACATGTCCAGATCCCCATCGTCATCCAGATCCACAAAGGTGGGAACGCTCTCGCTACCCACATCAATCTGTCGCACGAAGGCCCGCGATCGTTCTGCGAACTCACCTTCGCCCAGGTTTTCCAGGTAGAAAAGGTTAGTCGCGGTTGTCGCGTTGGGATTGTAGGCACCGCCCAGGACACCGACCAAAACATCGAGGTCTCCGTCGGCATCGAGGTCCCCAAAACTCGGAGCGTTGTAACCGCTGGTTAGCAGTGGGTCGCCAACGGGGAACTGGGTCGGTTGCCCCTGGTAAACCGGCTGAGAGCAACTGCCGGTATTCTCGATCATCAACAGACCCTGCTCGAAGAAATCGCCCCAGAACAAATCCTGGTCCCCGTCGGAATCAATGTCGGCCAGTGCCAGAGTGTTCGCTCCATGTTTGCTCCCGATTTGAGCCACAATAGAGATGCCCTCAAAATCATCCACCACGTGCCTGAAACGGGGAGCGCCGTCGGGGCCTACCCCATCTTCTTCGTAACGGGTGATGGAACCGACCAGGCGGCCGATCAGGAGGTCTCGGTTTGCGTCGCAATCGATTTCCGAAACGTTGGGAATGTTTTGTCTATCGGAAAAAATAGGGACGCCGTCGGAGTCCCTCAGGGTATCGGCCAGCACTCGAAAGCCCGGTCGGGTGGATGAACCTTCGTTGCGGTAATAGGTGACGTAACTAAAGGGCCGTTCCGTGAGCAAATCGGAATCACCGTCTGCGTCCATGTCGACAAAACGATACCACTCTCCAATATCGATGCCGCCATACTGGTCAGTGCGCCACACAAAATCAGCGTTTTGAGTGTCGCCGATGTTTTCAAACCACATTACCGCCGAAGGCGCTTCCTGAACGAACAGATCGAGATCTCCGTCGTCGTCAATATCGACCATCTGGGGCCTTGGAATATTAAAACCTCCAAGGAATGGATGGTCGTAAGGCATCCCGGCCTCATCGAGAACCGGGAAGGGGCTCACTTCGCGGGTCAGTTGCGGAGGGAACGAAGGGGTCCTACCCGTCATCTGCGCAGGTGTGGGTCCCGCCGCAGAAGGGGATGAAGCATTCGGTGTATTCGCCGTGCCGCAAGCTGCAAGCAGCGCCGCCGAAAAAGTGATTCGTAAAAAACGCGTTGTCATTAATGCTCCGTGTTGGTTCCGATGCCAGCCGGATAGGCGCCGACTTCAATAATTTTGACAATGGCCTTAGTGCCGACATCGATTACGACGACTGTCCCAGCGACAGCATCGCCTTCCAGGTCGGTCATCGGAGTGTATTCGCCGCGAAGGTTTCTGTTGGACACGTATATCTTTGATCCATCAGGGGACACGGCGCTCCCGTGCGGCTGAGCCACTCCGTTTCCTTCTATAACCGCAGCGACGGTACGATCTCGCATGTCAATAATAGTAATGGTGCTCGCCTCCATGTTGCCCAGGTATAACCATCTACCGTCCGGTGTGAAGGTGGGGTGCCATGGGGCGGCATTCACATCAAGGGTGTCGAAAGGCGTGAGGTCGGGTGCGTTATTGATGTCAAAGAAAAAAACCTTAGAGGTTAACTGGGCGCTTCCGACCATCGTGTGCCCGTCGGGGGAAATGGCAAAGTTCACGAACACGTGCGGATCGCTGCCTTCCAACGTTGTAAGTTCGGTCGATTCCTCAGAGACGTTCACCGTAGCCAGCTGGTTGACCGCCAGGCTGGCCGAAAACACTGTCTCACCGCCCGGGGCAACTGCCAGAGCGTGTGGTCGCGGAAAAAAGACGTCGACCTCCTCAATCGTCATGTCGGTGCGGTCGACGATTCCGATTCGTTGTGGCGGGTTAACAGCCGCCATGGAACGTCCGACGTAGAGCATGTCACTGTCTGGATCAAGCGCCAGTAGTCCGGGCCGCTCAAACTCTAATCTGCCGACCAGCTGGTTGTCCCGCTCAAACTTCAGAACCGTGTTGGCCGCGATGAGGGAAACGTACCAGTGTGATCCGTCCGGCTCTACCGCTATATGGTGCGGTTTGGCCATCGGAGGAAACCCGAGTGCCTGGAGATCGACAGTATGCACTACCTCATCGGTGTTGATATCGATCACCGAAACGGTAGCAGAGTTCTGGTTGGCCACGTAAAGGAAGTGGTCGCGATCGGTCGCCGACTGGATTCCCATGGTGATCCAAAGGATGGCGGGCAGCAACAGAAAGAATCTATGCGTTTTCACAACGTTGGCTCCGGAAAAAAGAGGGAAAGGGAGAGTGATTTTCAACACTCACCCTCTCCCTCAAATATACGGTGTTAGCTAATGTGTTGCAGCCACCACCTTAGGGTACGAGTTCTTGCTTCTCTCTGAGGACAAATAGACCCTCTTGCCCGCTGGTCACGATTACGTTGCCGCTGGAGAAATACGGATAGTTACTCCACGCACCACCCATTCCAGCAGAGTTGTCACCCAGGGGCACTGTGTCGAAATATCCGACTTCAACAGGATTCTCAACGTCTGTAATGTCCAGTACACGAAGACCTGATTGGTAGTTCGCCTGGTACATCATGTTGCCTTTGATGTAAAGATTGTGATCACTGGACTCCTGAGTACCAAAGTGCTCTTTGAGCAGGATCGGATCGTCGAGGTCTGAGATATCCCAGATCAGGGTTCTGGTGTGATCAACTTCCTCCGGGCTACCCAACTCATCCAGCTCGTCATTCATGAAGAAGTAACGATGGTCTTCCGTTATCCATCCCTGGTGGGCGTAGCCAACGTTGGGATAAGAAGCGTTGGAAAGTGCAACCGGGTTTTCTTTGTCCGAGACGTCGGCGATGCTGATGGCCGTTTCGTTCGAACCAAAGCAGATCTCCTTACCCGAATGATCCGCGTCGGGACCCTGGTACACAATACACTGGGCATCGTGGCTGTATCCCGTGTTTGAACGTCCGGTGGACGGATCAGAGAAACAACCGGCGAAGCTCGGATTCGTCGGGTCCTGGATGTTGATCATGTGAAGTCCACCACCGCAGGTATCACCGCTAGCGCTAACTCCAACGGCATAGGCGAAGCCGGTCTCCTCATTGATAACGATATTGTGGGCGCTGCCCAGGCCGTCGTAACGCGCGGTCTCTTCAAAAGTCACCGGAGCGTTGCGGACATCGGCCAGCTGGGTAAGGTCGAAAACCTGTACGCCATGCTGCCCGGAATTTTCTGCAACGATGAATGCGTGATCCCGATATACTTTGATGTCGCGCCATACGCTAACCGGCGAGCCTTCGGTTCGGAACAACTGGCCGAGGTACACGGGATTGGATGGGTCAGTGATGTCAACGAACGCAGTGGCATCGGTACGACCAACGAGGGCATATTCGCGGCCCCGGTATTCCCATCCCCAAACGTCGTTTACAGCGATACCATCTTCTCCGCCCAATTCTGAAACCGGTACGAAGGACATGAGGTTTACATCGCCGCAATCAAAGTGTGCAGCGACGCCCTCGGCACAGGTAACGGTTTCACCAGCAATCATCTCAAGTCCATCGCGGGTGTCCGATTCCAACACCGCCGTAGCGGCCCAGAGGCCGTCCGATCCGCGCTCGATGATCGTGGCACCACCGGCACCGCGCATGCCGACAACCGCCACGTCTCCCTCAGCGGCGAGGTAGGCGCCGAAGTAATCTCCGCCTGTTCCCGATGTCGAATAATCGATTCCCGGGGAGGTGACCTTGCGTGAGTTCAGCCAACCCTGCTCGATATCAAATTCAAAGCTATAGAGACCGTTAACGCTGGGTGCGCCAACGAGCACACTGTTGCCGGCGATCGCGACGTTGCGTCCGAAGTTCATCTGTTCGTGCCCATCAAAAGCAACCACAGATGGGCCGGTACCCCATTCGCCCGCCTCCGTGTCATAAACCATCGGGATGACGGTTCCCGTCTGGTTGCGCTCGTAGAGCGACCCGAGAAGTGCGTAGTCGCCTTCGATAACGATATGGAATGCGAAGCGATCGCCTTCCTGGAGTGTTTCCGGTGCGATTTTGGCCTGTTGCTGCCAGGCTCCACCGTTCAACTCGAATGCGTACACGGCCCCACGGTTGCCGTTGTGAGCCATGGCGGTAATCAGAGCCCGGCCGTTATCGAGGTCGAAGGTCCAACCGAAGAGGTCGCCGGCTTCGAGGTCGTTGCCTTTGAGTTTCGCCTGCTCGGTCCATTGACCGTTGGAGGAGCGGTGGAAAACGTAAACGGCGCCGGTGGTCTCGTTTTGCGTGGCGCCGACCATGAGGTAATCGCCATCAATGCGGGCATAGGCGCCGAAAGCATCTCCGCTCTCGGAATCACTGGCACTTACTGTAGCCGTCGGCTCCCAGGTCCCAGAACTGTTTTTTTCGAAAATGTAGGCGACACCGTTGGATCCAGCGGGCGAGCCGGTCACAACCATGCGGTTTCCATCAACATCGATGTATCGACCAAATTGATCCCCGAACTCGGAATCAGGTGCAGTTAGGCGCGTCGCTTCGGTCCATTCACCGCCACTCTTGCGGTATACATAAACGAACCCGGAGGCATAGGTGTTCTGTGCTTCACCAACGAACACATCGCCGCCTCCCGTGGCTACTGCGAGGCCAAACCCGGTCTGGTATCCGGGTCGGGCATCATCACTCCTGAACGTCTGGGCGACCAAGGGGGTCGCCAGCGTCAGGAGAATGGCAGTGCCTAAAAATTGAGCTGAAAGCCTTCTCATTTGTTACCTCTGTAAAAGGTGTGGGGTGAAAGTGACTCCAGGAAACAAGGCGCTTTTGAAAGCGCAAACACATTAAAGAACGTGGTTTCTCCGATGAGCGTCAAGCACATTAACGGTTAGACGATCAAACGAGTCGTTTAGTTGCACCGAATGCACTTTTGTTTTGAAGCGTTCCAACGTGAAACGAAGTTGCGTCGCTCTACCGGCAGTTACTACCTCAAACGGCCAATGTTGTTCACTCCAATCGGGCAGGCCGTTTAGATAAAAATCGAACCATTCATCCCGTTCAAACGTTAAGATAGGAGCGTCCACGCTCAGCGCGATGTTGTGTCGTTCCGAAAGGCCACGGATAAACTGCCTGGAAAAACCCGTGCTCGGCAAACACCTACACATTTGGAGTGAGAATGAAACACATGGAAACCCTTAGTCGCCTGCTGGTACCCTCTACTGTGGCGCTGGCAATCGGAGCATGTGGTGGGGATGGAACTTCTGGACCTGATGCTAACAGAGCGCCGGTTGCGTCTTTTACTGCCAATCCTGAGTCGGTACCGGCGGGAGATGGAAATCAAACTGTGGTGACGCTGGACGGATCGGCCTCGAGCGACCCTGACGGCGATCAACTGACGTTTTCCTGGACGGTTCCCAGCGGTCAGTTTGTGGAAAACACAACGTCAACAAGCAATATCGCCCGAGTGACCTTCCCCGGTGCGGCTCCATACACCGTGGTTCTTGAGGTTGACGATGGGAACGGTAGCACCAACTCGACCAGCTTCACGATTACGCTTTCTGCGAGCAATCAGGCTCCAACCGCGTTGTTTACAGCCTCGCCGGAGTTCGTAGCTGCGAATGATATGAACCAGACAGTGGTTACGTTGGATGGATCGGCATCCACGGACCCTGACGGAGACGCCCTTACTTTTTCCTGGACCGCGCCGAGTGGTACGTTCGTAGAAAACACCTCTGCCACCAGCCAAGTCGCGAAAGTAACCTTCCCCGGTACGGCCCCTTACGATGTTCGGTTGATCGTCAGCGATGGCCGTGGCGGTGCTGACACGACCAATTTTCTTGTCACGCTTAATTCTGCGCCGGTGGCCAGCATCGCTGCCAATCCGTTGTCGGTTCCTGCTGGCGATGCAAACCAGACGGTTGTGACTTTGGACGGGACCGGGTCTTCGGATGCAGATGGAGATTCGTTAACGTTCTCATGGGTAGTGCAAAGCGGTACTTTCGTCGAGGGCACTTCAGCTTCGAGCCCCACCGCAAAGGTGACCTTTCCAGGGAACGCACCGTACGGCGTAAACCTGACCGTAAGCGATGGTCGCGGCGGATCCGACACGGCTACCCTGACGATCGCCCTGGGCGTGTCGCCGGGAGGGCTTTAATACACGCTCTGGGTTTGGCCCCGAGATGCGAGAAATAACGAAGATGGAATGAATCATGGTTTTTTCTCTGGATAATGATCTGGCAGTACTTGAGCGAACACCTGGGGTTCTGACGCGCATGCTTAGCGGGATGCCCGAAGACATGGTTACCGAAAGTGTAGCGGGCGAGGACTGGAGGGTCATAGACGTTGTTGGCCACCTTCTCCACGGCGAAAAAGTCGATTGGCCGGTTCGAGTCAAGGCGATCCTTTCGGGCGAGCAAAAGGCCTTTGAACCTTTTGATAGGTTCGCCATGCTGGACTGGCCCGCCTCCGACATAGCGTCTCAGTTGGAGGAGTTTGCCACAATGCGAGTGGTTAACCTTGAAGGCATTAAGAATATCGGACTAACAGTTGGGGACCTGGGGAAGACGGGAGTTCACCCCGAATTTGGTGAAGTCACGCTCGGACAGCTGTTGTCCACCTGGGTTGTCCACGATCTTGGACACATAGCTCAGATTACTCGAATAATGGCGAAGCGGCTCAGATCAGATGTGGGGCCGTGGAGTAATTACCTGGGGATTCTGAATCTTTGAAATCAAGCGTGCCGGTTTTGGGTCTGTTCTTGGCTACGGGGGTGGCATGTACTCATTCCGCCATTGAGGTGGCGACGCCGCAGCCTGTTATCGTGTCTACGCAAACGCTTATCCATCCGTTGGCGCATGGCGCTCGAGTCAAGGTGAAATCGCCCGGCCTGGGGCAGGGTTGGACTCAGGGAATTCTCTCGTTGGAGGGGAAATGTGTCGTGTGGTTACGGAATTCGCGGCGCAGCGGGAGGTACATCGCGATCTTTCAACTGACCCATGCAAGTGTTTCGAACGTGCAGCGGGAACCACGAGGAGGGTGGCCGACCGGTGTTTTAGGACCGGTGCCCGGTGAAATTTGGACGGAAGTACCCGACGATGTGTTGGGGTCCCTACAACAAATGTGTCGAGGAGTTCAATACAGTCTTCGGACCTAGATCTCCAGTACGGCGTGGTTCCTGGGCGTCTCCCAGAGGACGACTTTGCTCAGGGTGCCCGGGAGCTTGTCCTCGAGGATCTGCCATATAACCAGCGCAATGTTTTCAACCGTCGGATTCAGGTTCCGGAATTCCGGTACGTCGATGTTGAGGTTCTTGTGGTCGAACCGATCCAGAACTTCACTGGTAACGATTTTTTTTATCTCGCTGAGGTCCGCTACGTAGCCGATCGTTGGGTCGGGTTCTCCCGTTACTGAAACCTCCAACTCGTAATTGTGGCCGTGGTAATTGGGGTTGTTGCACGGTCCGAATTGTTCACGGTTGGCTTGCTCAGACAGCCCGTCGGCGTGGAGCCGGTGGGCGGCGTTGAAGTGGACTCTTCTTGTCACAGAAAGCTTTGGCATGGTTGTTAATATACCGTCCCTTGTATCCGGTCAAGTGAATAGGTCGGTTGGGCGTACCAAGCGGAACACCCGAAGTTGTCGAGGTGTTTAGGTTAAAGTACTTCCCAGAGGTCTAGAACAGATGGTTTTTTCCCTTCTCTTGACGTTTGCGTTCGCTTCCGTGCCTCAGGACACGTCTGGCGCGTTATTACGCGCTGAGGCTCTTCTCGCGTCGGGAGAACTGGAAGAATCTCGTTCTGTTCTCAACAGCTACCTCCGTCGCACGCCGAGGGATTACAACGCTCTCATGTTACTCGGGAGCGTCCATCTGGAGTGGCCTGTTACCGGTCGTTTCGATGCCTGGAGAACTTTCAAGCTTGCGGCCGAAGTAAGCCCCGGGAATCCCGATCCGTTTTACGGCCAGGCGCTTGTTGGTGAGAGGTTGGGAGGTGCTGACGGAGAGCGGATGATCAGGGAAGCGCTTCTGAAAATATGGGCGCTGGACCCCGACTATCCTGATTCCTGGCGGCTGTGGAGCGGAGTGTACCAGGGGCCTTCTCAAATTCTGGAAGCTGCCGAAGTGTTGGGACGCCACTCGGAGACCCCGGGCCTGAATGAACGGCTGGTCCGCATGTACCTGAACGCCGAGGATTTTTCACGGGCTGATGAGGTGCTGGCCTCAATGCAAAACGCGGGGCGCAATGATGCAATTTTGTGGGCGTTAAAAGCTGAGTCGGCGTTCCTGCAAGGCGAAACCGACGCCGGTGTGGATGCTTATGGATTGGCCCTCGACCGGGTTGGGATCGAGACGGACGGAGTGCTATGGAGTCAGATCGAGGTCATCGCGTCTCCCAGAGAGTTAGCCACTCACGCCGGCGTGGAAACTGATAGAGCTCTCGGGGCATTCTATCGGGCGTTCTGGGAAAAGCGGGAGCCGGATTTGACGACTCTGGTCAACGAAAGGATTGCAGAGCATTTCGAAAGACTCAAGGAGGCCCGTCGCCTTTACAGAATACGGCACCCCCAGTCGCGCTACCACAGCTCCGCCCGATGGAGATCAATTGCCGGGGCAAATGTGGGGCGCGTGAGGGCGGTTACCGGGCAATTTTTGCGCCCGGATGGTGTGGCTTTGAACGCCCGCACTGAGTCGGGAATTGCGGAACCGGATTGGGACGTTGGAGTGCGGGAGCCAGATTCGTTGTCGAGGTTTCGTCGTTACGGCCTCGATGGGCGCGGTCTGGTCTTAGTCCGTTACGGAGAGCCGGATGAACGGTTGATCTCCGGAGGGAGTCAGGCCGCCGGTGACGTAGAGTCCTGGACCTATGAGCTAGACGGTTCGGACCGGGTACTCGTTTTCAGCCGCGCCAGCAGTTACAACACATTCGGGGGTGACATGGTCTTTATGCCCACCTCAGCCACCGAACGGCACAATAGCGAGGTCATGCTGGAACGCGATGAGAGCGCGATACACGCCGACATCGGAATGGATGCCTGGGTTGCCTTCTTTCAAGCGGACGACGGGCTGGGATCGCGCGTCTATGTTCGATCGCATCCCGACAACTCGTCGGTTCGCGTCTGGGATGCGGGATGGCGAGCGGTTTCAGCGGCCACTGGCTCCGGCCCGCTTGTACTCGCAGCCGAGGCCGGACGACACACGGTTGGAATCGATTTTCGTGACGGCGACCGCCTTGCCCGTATCCGGCGGGAGATCAACGTTCCACGATATTCGTCGGGTCGTCTGGCGCTTTCCAGTCTTCTGATGAGTCAGGTAGACGGCGCTCGCTTGGATCGCAGTACTCTGGCGAGGATGATGCCGGCGCGGCTTGTTTTTTCGAAGGACAGCACGTTTACCCTCTACGTTGAAATCTACAATTTGACCGCGGATAATGATGGAAACGGTCACTACTCGATCGATTACGTTTTTATGCCGGAGGACAATAGCAGTCCTGTGACATTTTCCTTTGAAAAAACTACTCCGCTCGAGGGGGTCGTTCCCGACAGGTTGGTGGTTCAGCCCGGGAGACTACGACCCGGTGTCTACCGGGTAATTTTCCGCGTGCGAGATTTGTCGAATAACAGGGAGGCTTTGCAAACTCGGGTGGATGTCAGGTTTAGATGATGGAGTTACGCCCCGGAGAGCCGCATGACTCGGAGGAACTCTCCTCCCTGGCGCATACGTCGAAAAACCATTGGGGTTATCCCCCCGAGTGGATAGCCGCCTGGCGTGATGAACTCACGCTGAGTCCCGATTACATCGCTGCGAACAACGTTGTTGTCGCCTTAAGCGATGGAGCCGCTGTCGGTTGCTATGCGTTGGAAAGGCAGGAGGACCAGGTGGAGCTGGCTCACTTTTGGATTCATCCCGAAGCAATAGGAAAGGGACTCGGCAGAAGGCTCTTCCTGGATGCTGTGGATCGGGTGCGTGAGATGGGCGTGACGAGAATCCAGATATTATCCGACCCCAATGCCGAACGGTTCTACCTGAAGATGGGTGCGAGGCGGGTGGACCTTCATGTTACGGAGGTTTGCGGTCACACTAGAGAATTGCCGATCATGTCGTTCGAGGCTGGTCGCTGAGCCTCGACCTCAGATTGCTATATCATCATTGTTTGTCGCATTACTATGGACCAGAGTCCAGCTACCAGTACGGCTGCGGCCAACGCCCTGCGTGCCGCGAGACTTCTGGCCACTAACGTACGTAAACCGAGCGTAAATGCGAGTAGAGCCGGCACCGTCCCGAGGCCGAACGCCACCATAGTCAAGGCTCCCCAGAGTGGGTTCCCGGATGCGACGGGAACACTCAACGCAGCGTAAACGAGTCCGCAGGGGAGTAGCCCGGTTGTCATTCCGAAGGCGAACCTCGCTCCGGCGCTTTGTCGGTCCGCAAGTTGAACTCCTTTACGTCTCACGAAGGGTAAGCTGAAGCTTGGCTCTTTGACCAGGCCAGCAAGCGCTGCGGCGAACCACGTCAGGAGAACCGCCGACACTACCGACAGGATCCAACCGGGCCCGGGGACCAGCCCACCGAATGCGCCGGCGAGGGCTCCGAGAGCCGAGTAGGTGCACAGTCGTCCGGCGTGCCAGGCGCCTGCGTGGGATATCCTTGATCCGCACGTTGTAGCGAACCCGCCGCACATCCCCACGCAATGAAGGCTGCCGAAAAGGCCTGCAAGTGTCGACGCGAACAGCAGGCCGAGATCAGGTGCGTTGATCAATCTTCTGGCCAGCCGTACGAATGGATTGTTAAAGAATTTTTCATTATAAACTTATGAAAATATCCGAATGTTATGGTATCCTGACTTCGTCGTTAACTTTAGGCCGTCAACCTGTTGAACTGGCCTTGGCTCGGACAAGAAACTCCCGTCATACTAACTCCAAAAAAGATAGTTGGAATCGGAGAATGAACGAAACTAAATACGATGACCTGATCGTAAAACAGTTCTTCACTGCCACGGTTGTATGGGGGGTGGTAGGTATGTTGGTCGGTGTGATCCTGGCTTTGCAGCTTGCGTGGTTTCCCGCCAACCTTCAAATCCCCTATCTGACGTTTGGCAGACTACGGCCTCTGCACACCAATGCAGTAATCTTTGCTTTCGGCGGAAATCTGATTTTCACAGGCATCTATTACTCCATGCAACGTCTTTTGAAGACGCGAATGTTCAATGACGGATTATCGCGTTTTCACTTCTGGGGCTGGCAGCTCATTATTGTGTCGGCAGCAATCACTTTCCCCCTGGGAATGACCCAGAGCAAAGAGTACGCCGAGTTGATCTGGCCGATCGACATCGCGATCACGGTCGTGTGGGTTGTGTTTGCGGTTAATTTCTTTGGCACCATTGCAATCAGGAAAGTTCAGCACCTTTACGTGGCGATCTGGTTCTATATGTCGTTTGTGCTAACGATCGCCGTGCTTCACATTGTGAATTCACTGGCGGTACCGGCGACATGGTTCAGGTCGTACCCCATATACGCCGGTCTGGTAGACGGACTCGTTCAATGGTGGTACGGGCACAATGCGGTCGGGTTTTTCCTCACTACTCCTTTCCTTGGCTTGATGTACTACTTTCTGCCGAAAGCGGCCGACAGGCCGATCTACAGCTACAGGTTGTCAATCGTTCATTTCTGGGCGCTGATATTTCTTTACATCTGGGCGGGACCCCACCACCTCTTGTTTTCGGCGTTACCGGAGTGGGCTCAGACGCTCGGAATGGTCTTCAGCGTGATCCTGCTGGCTCCATCGTGGGGGGGCATGCTAAACGGTTTGCTGACCCTGAAGGGCGCATGGCACAAGCTCCGTTCGGATCCTGTTATAAAATTCATGGTGGTGGCCGTGAGTTTTTACGGCATGAGCACTTTCGAAGGCCCGATGATGTCCATAAGAGCCGTCAACGGATTGGCACACTACACCAACTGGGTGATCGGGCATGTCCACAGTGGGGCGTTGGGTTGGAACGGAATGATCGGCTTTGCGATGCTGTACTGGTTGCTCCCGCGCCTCTGGAATAAGCCTATCTGGAGACCGGGTTGGGTTACCAGCCATTTCTGGCTGGGTACCATCGGGATCGTTCTTTACACGGTTGCGATGTGGGCTGCCGGCCTCACTGAAGGCGTCCAATGGAGAGCTCTCAACGAGGTTGGCCAACTCAAGTATCCTGTCTTCCTCGACGTAGTTCGGATGTTGCGTCCATTCTATTGGATGAGACTTGTCGGTGGGACGATGTTCCTGGCCGGAGCAATAATGATGATGATCAATTTCTTTAAGACGATCGGTGGGCCCGATTCCGCAGCTGAAACCGCTAGTACACCGCAAGCAGCCTAACCGGAGGATCGAAAATGTCTGAAAATAGTTTTCATAGAAGATTCTTCGAAGGGAAAGCCGCAATTTTTGCGATCGCGATGACGGTTAGCGTCCTTATCGGCGGGTTGGTCGAAATCTTGCCGATGTTCACGGCCAAACTCGGTCCTGAACGTGCTGACTGGGTTTCTCCCTACACTCCTCTGGAAGTGGCCGGGAGGGACATCTACATTCGCGAGGGTTGCTATCACTGCCACTCGCAGATGATACGTCCGATGCGAGCCGAGGTGCTCCGATACGGGGAATGGACCAGAGCAGCCGAGTACGCATATGATCACCCGTTTCTGCTCGGGTCGCGCAGGATCGGGCCGGATCTACAGCGGATAGGGGGAAAATACCCCGATGCCTGGCACTACGAACATATGAGAGACCCTCGCTCGACTTCGCCGGGAAGCGTGATGCCAGCTTATCCCTGGTTGCTTGAGTGGAAGGTTGATGCGGAGGACATCACAAAATCCGTAAGGGCTTTGAGCAGAGCAGGGGTCCCCTACAGCGAGAGCGACATCGCGGGAGTTGGTGCTTCAATGCAGGCGCAAGCCCGGGGGATCGTTCAGAGCCTTGCCGGGTCTGGTATCAATATCGATTGGGATAGAGAGATCGTGGCTCTGACAGCCTATCTGCAACGCCTTGGGGTGGAAGGTAGGCGGGCTCTGGCAGATCGGGGTTCGACCCCGTGAACAATCAAGTTTACCAGGTTGCAGCAGAGTCAGCTCAGCACGTCTGGGTGATGGGAGCCATGACGGTGCTGTTCATGATCTGTTTTGCATATTGGGTCTGGTGGGCATACGCCCCGAGTCGCAAAAACAAAATGGAAGAAGCCGGCAAAATCCCCTTCTCGGAGGACGAAACGGGTGAGTAAGAAACAAACACGCGATCAAATCCTTGGTCACTCAGAAGAAGCCGATGGAATCGATGAGTACGATAACCCAATGCCGGGCTGGTGGCTGGGTCTTTTTTACCTGACGATCCTGTGGGGCGTTGGATACGGTATTCACTATCATTTTATTGCAGATCGGTCACAAACTGGCCGGTTGGCGGCAGAGATGGTGGCGGCTGACGACCGTTGGCCTGCCGCCGCAGCAGCGCAAGCAGAGTTCGTAACGACCGATGCCGCCGTAGCCCAGGGCGAAGTCGTGTTCTCTCAGAACTGCGCAAGTTGCCACGGTCCCAACCTTGAAGGCGGCATCGGGCCGAATCTGGTCGATGAAGAGTGGATTCATGGTTCGAGTCCCGAAGAGGTCATCGCTACCATAACGAACGGTGTGCTGGACAAGGGTATGTTAGCCTGGGGCCCCATTCTGGGTGCAGAGGCCATTAACCAGGTTACCGCCTACGTCTTGAGCAAGAGCGCGACCGAAAATTAAGCTTTTGAGGTCCCGGGACTCCCGGGTTGAGTGATAGTAGTGCTCGAAAAATTTCTGAGTCTCGGAAAAAAGCGCGCCTGGATATATCCGCTTGCTGTTAAGGGGCATTTCCAAACGATCCGGAAATGGGCGTTCGTGGGGCTCCATGCCGTTCTTTTTGTGGTGCCGTGGATTTCGGTCAAGGGGAATCCCCTGGTGCGCGTTGATTTTGCTGGTAGGCAGACCTTTCTGGCGGGAACGGTGCTGACCGCCTCCGAGACGGTTCTCCTGCTCATCATTTTGTTGTTTGCTGCGTTTGCCCTCTTTTTCTTCACAGCTCTGTTTGGGCGAATCTGGTGCGGATATGCGTGCCCTCAGACAGTGTTCTTGGAATCGTGGATAAGGCCTCTTGAGCAGTTTATTGAAGGGGGGCGGGTTACCCGGCAACGGCGCGATCAGAAGGGGCTTTCGTTTGACCTTGCGTGGCGGAAACTGGTGAAATGGACCGCCTTTACCGCCGTCGCTTTTGTTCTGGCGATGTCGATGATGAGCTACTTCGCCGGAGCCAGAGAATTGTGGACCGGGATGGCCGGGTCTGTTGAGTACACACTGGTGGCGATACTCGGGGGTGTGTGGCTTCTGGATTTCGTCTGGTTTCGCGAGCAGTTTTGCAACTATCTGTGTCCGTACGCGCGTTTCCAAAGCGCACTCACCGATGATGACAGCCTTCTCATTATGTACGAGGACGAACGGGGTGAGCCACGAGGAGGTAAAGAGGCGAAACACGACGGGCGTTGCATCGACTGCGACAAATGCGTTGCGGTGTGTCCGCAGGGAATAGACATCAGGAACGGGTTTCAACTCGAGTGTATCGCGTGTGCACGGTGTGTTGATGCCTGTGCCGGCGTAATGGGCAAACTTGGCCACGAAACTCTCGTCTCCTACAGTTCGGTAACCCAATCGAAGGGCGGGAAAATCAAGTGGACGCGGCCTCGCACGCTGGTCTACGCGGCGTTGCTTGCAATGCTGATCGTCGCGGCGGGTACCCGCCTCTTCGTGCGGATCCCGTTTGAAGCAACCGTCAACCGCGCTCCCGGGACGCTGTTTACTGTGGACGACGACGGGTTTGTGCGAAACACATATTTACTCAAGATCATAAACAACGACGTAGCTCCAGGCGGACACAGGTTTACGGTTACAGTAGACGCGATTGAAGGGGCCGAAGTGATTGTCCAGGATGTTGGGCTTGGTCCGAGTGAAAGTTCTACGACTCCCTTGATTATCCGTCTTCCCATAGCTGGAGAAGATCGCCGGACTCTACCGATCGTCGTACACGTGACATCTGAAGCCGGTGAATTGGTACTGGAAACTACATTCAAAACCGGAGCGAGCATTGGAGAGTGAAGACAAGGGCCTGCGGTGGCCCATCGGCATCGCCATCGGGTTGGGGCTGATGATCGTTGTGAACATGGTCTTCATTTATGTTGCCGTTTCGGGAGCCGACGAAGTAGTCCCTTCGTACCATGTCGAAAAGCGCTAGCGCACCAGACGCGGAACTCGACAGAGCCCGGACTTCGCGGTGCCCACATTGCGGTATCGCTGTGGAGGATCCCGAAGACGCCTTTTGCTGCCACGGATGTGAAATGGCCTGGGACATTATTCACGGTGCGGGCCTGCAGGACTATTATGACGAGCGCACCGAATTTGCGCCGCGCCCTGAAAACCTGAGGGGCAACTGGTCGAACGTTCCCGTTCAAGTCTGCGATGATGGGAACGCTGAGGTGCGGCTGATGGTCGACGGGTTGAGGTGTGCCTCCTGCGTCTGGGTAGCTGAGTCTGTGTTGGGCCGGAGCCATGGTGTGGTCGATGCGACGGTTAGTTATGGCACCGGTCGTGCGACAATCAGATGGGACCCGGATGAAACCGACCTGGAAACGATTGCAACCAGAATAGCAGCGCTGGGTTATTCCCCCCGTTTGCCGGGGGAAGAGAGCCGCCCTGATCGCGATCTCCTGACCCGCCTCGGCGTGGCTGTCTTTGCCACGATGAATATCATGTTGATGTACACGTCCCTTTATCTTGGCTGGTGGGGTGGTGATATCGACGAACGTTTTGTCGCCCTGTTTCAGTGGTTATCTCTGGCTCTGGCGACGCCCGTAGCATTCTACTGCGCTTCACCGTTTTTTGCTGGAGCCGTCAACGGACTGCGAAACCGTGTGTTACATATGGATCTGCCGATTGCCATCGGGGTGGCCGTGCTGTATGGCCACGGCGTCGCCGCGACAATCGGGGGAGAACATGCCTATCTGGATTCGATGGTGATGCTGGTGACCCTGCTGCTCGGTGGCAGGATACTGGAATCACGCGGACGTAGAAGGGCGGCTGAAGCCGCCGCGTCACTGGCCGCGACAGTTCCCGGGGAAGCGCGGAAGGTTGTCGGTGCGGCAGTTCAGTTGGTGCCAAGTGACGAGCTGGTTGTGGGCGACAGGATTGAGATCGCACCCGGAGGGGAAGTTGCTGCCGATGGGGTGGTTGCCACCGGCACGGGGCAGGTACGGATGGCGTTGATAACCGGTGAAGCCGAGCCAATTCCGGTGACCCGGGGTGACAGAGTCGTGGCCGGAGCTGTATTGCTGGAAGGAGCAGTTACTGTTGAGGTAACGGCTGTGGGCGACGACTCGATTATTCAACTGATGGCTACTGAGTTGCGCAAAGCAGCGGATCGCGGCGTCCGGCCCACGTCCACCGATCGGATCGCTCCGTACTTTACAGCGATTACTCTGGTCGTCGCCGTTGGTACCTTCGCCTACTGGTTCGATGCGGTCGGGTTGGATATTGCGATCGCCAATGCTGTGGCGGTCCTTGTTGTCGCCTGTCCGTGTGCCCTTGCACTTTCCCATCCCCTTGCTGCCGCTGCGGGCCTCGGCGCTGCCGCAAGGAGAGGACTTCTGTTCCGGTCCTCGGAAGCCCTCTTTGACCTTGCCGACGTAGATACAGTTGTTCTCGACAAAACCGGCACCGTTACCTCCGGGGATCTCTCCGTATGGGACACCGACGATGAAACACTGAGGATCGCCGCGGGGCTGGAGCGTTTCTCCGGTCACCCGATCGCCCGAGCCATTGTGGCGGAAGCGTCTTCACGAGGGATAGCCCTGCCTCGGGGTGTGGACGTGAAAGAAGAAACTGGAGTGGGGATGTCGGGGTGGGTTGACGACAGTTACTACGTTTTACGCAGCGGGGGACCGGGTGAGGTAATTCTGCAAAATGCAGCTGGTGTCCAATCTGCGATCAGGCTCGGCGATCGTATCCGCGACGACGCCAAAAAATTCGTCCGGTCCCTCCAGGAAAAGGGAATCCACGTCGCACTACTCAGCGGGGACCACGTTACGGTTGCGCGCCAGGTAGCTCGGGTTGTGGGAATCACCAATGTCAGGGGACGAGTCGAGCCTCTGTCGAAGGCACGGTGGATTCGGGAGGCCCAGGGTCAGTATAAAACCGTTCTGTTCGCCGGTGACGGGCTTAACGACGGACCCGCGCTTGCGGCAGCCGACGTTGGTATCGCGATGGGCGCGGGAGCGGCCAGTTCAATTCTTATTGCTGATGGGGTCGTTTCTTCCGACGCCCTTGCGCCGATAGAAGCGTCGTTTCGGGCTGCCCGTGCATGTAAGCAGGTTGTTAGGTCAAACCAGATCAGGTCAGTTGCCTATAACGTGGCAGCCGTCACCGCGGCGGTATTCGGACTGATCAATCCGCTAATCGCGGCTGTCTTGATGCCCCTTTCGAGCGCCGTGGTGGTCTGGGGATCATCCCGCGTCGAGCCGATGGTTGCCCGGGGAAAATAGTCGGAGAGGGAATGCGGGTCCGTTGAGTCGTAGCCGGTTTCAAATTACTCTTATGAGTATGCAGGGGCGTTCCCCTCGAAAAACGTAACCCCGAGTGGTGTTTATGGAAAACCTGGCCCTTTTGATACCGATTCTTGGCGTTTGTATTCCCATCGTTGCTGTGGTCATGCAGGGCAAGAAGAAGATCGCCGAGATCCAACTGGAGGAGACCCGACTGCGGGTTAACGGGGGAGGGGAAGGATCTCTGGAGGTTGAAGAACTCAGGTCTGAGATGGCGGAATTCGCCAACGAGCTGAACGAAGTTCAAGAACGGTTGGACTTCACTGAGCGACTTCTGGCCCAATCTCGTGCCAGGGATGAGCTCACTTCGGGCCCGAACGGAGGGTGAATCCATTGATTTCCCAACTTGGATGGAAACCATCCAGCCTTTCCGGTTGTAAAACAATATGAACGCGATCTTTTTCCTTCTTCCAATCGCACTGCTTCTTGGCGGAACATTTGCTGTGCTTTTTGTCGTTGCGGTCCGAAAAGGGCAATTCGACGATCTGGATGATCCACCGAAGCGCATGTTGAAGGATTGAGTTCAAAGCCGAGTATCGGTGAAATAAAAACCACAGGAATGATTGGCATTATGAGAAAATTGAAAATATTTGCTGTTTCGGGCCTTCTGGTAGCGGCGATAGGATGCAGCGACGGCATTGACAAAGAGACAGAACTGCAGGAGACGATGCAGAGTGACCTTCTCCGTTTAGCCACTGCTCAAGAAGGGGCGCTGGAGGCGACCGGGTCTTACACGACCGATGTGCGCTCGATTTTGGAGCCCACTCCCGGGGTAACGCTAAGCGTTCAGTTCGTATCGGCCAGCACCTGGGGAGCTGAAGCGGCTAACGCTGAGTCATCAAACCACTGCGCTATGTACGTTGGTGTTGGCGAGCAGTCTTTTATCCAACGGTGGTCGGGCATTCAGCAGAACGAACCCACCTGCAAACCCCTGCCGACGGGCACTGGAAAGTAATCGGCGGAACATTGGCTGTGCTTTTTGTCGTAGCGGTCCGAAAAGGGCAATTCGACGATTTGGATGACCGGCCGAAGCGAATGTTGAAGGATTGAGCTCAAAGCCGGCTATCGGTGGAATAAAACCACAGGAATGATTGGCGTTATGAGAAAATTGAAAATATTTGCCGTTTCCGGCCTTTTTGCTGCTGCAATAGGGTGCAGTGACGGCATCGACAAAGAAGTAGAGTTGCAGGAGGCGATGGAACGTGAGCTCCTCCGGCTGGCGACCGCACAGGAAGGCGCGTTGCAGGCCAATGGCGGATACACCGCCAATGTGCGCGCGATTTTGAATCCCCCCCCAGCTAACGGGTTTTCGCTAACCGTGCTATTTGTTTCGCCCAGTAGGTGGGGGGCTGAGGTTGCCAACGCCGAGTCATCAAGCCACTGCGCTATGTACGTTGGTGTTGGCGAGCAAACTTTTCTCCAACGTTGGCCTGGGATCCAAGCCAACGAACCCACCTGCAAGCCGCTCCCGACGGGTACTGGAAAGTAGTTTGGGAGGGCTACCGTCCCGAAGCGGGGCGGTTAGCTTCTCTACTGTAGGATCACACACTTTCTTTCGAGGGAAACATGGCTGGATATACCTGCGACAAATGCGGCATGAGCATCGGGACCATGACGTGCGGTCAGTGCAACAAAGAGCTGGTCCACGATACGCTCACCAAGGAAGACGGTTCGTCGGTTCATATTTCCACCTGCCCCGAGGGACACGGCAAAGTTAAGTCCCCGATGTGCTGCGGCCAGGACATGGCCTGCTCGGTCTAATTATCGCTTTTGATACGGCAGGTCGGCGGCTCTCAGCCGCCGGCCTGTTGACCTCAACTAGCTCCATTCCCACGGTTTGACTGGTGTTTGGTGCCCCATCGGGCTAGATTTAACGGCTGTAGTATGAACCGCAAGCTGGTAATCTTCGCAATCTCGTGGACGGTCCCCGGCTTAAGATGGTGACCGACGCATCTCGACGTCGCTTCGATCTTCAGGTTCCAACAACAATTATTGCGCATTGTGCGTGCCCCGGGCGGCTTACGTCGTTCCGGGACACTTTTTTGCGCCAAGCGACGGGAGTTTTCGTTAAAAATGTTATTCGACGAGATGGGACTCGCCCCCGAGATATTGCGGGCGGTGAAGGAGCAGGGGTATGACACACCCACTCCTATTCAGGAACAGGCCATACCGGTGGGGCTCGAAAGACGTGATGTAGTGGGGTCGGCGCAAACGGGAACGGGTAAGACCGCTGCGTTTCTATTACCTATCTTGCAACGGCTCAAGGACGGCAAGAACGGAACACTTAGGGCTCTGGTGTTGGTCCCCACAAGGGAGCTTGCCGAGCAGGTGCTTGTGAGTGCCCGCAACTACGGTAAATATACAGGTGTCAAAGCGGTTGCGGTGTACGGCGGGATGGCTATGCAGCCCCAGACTAAGGCGCTGAAGGGTGGCGTTGACATTGTTGTGGCCACTCCGGGACGCTTCCTGGATCATATGGGCCGCGGCAATGTCGACAGCTCTAAGCTTGAGGTCCTGGTGTTGGACGAAGCTGATCGGATGCTGGATATGGGATTCGCTCCTGACGTTAACCGTATTCTCGATTCGCTCCCGACCGAACGTCAAACGATGTTCTTCTCTGCTACTATCTCAAGTGACGTCGATCGGTTGGCTCGCCACGCCCTTCAAAACCACGCGGCGGTAGAAATCGGGAATCGAGCCGAGTCCGCAGAAGGTATCGAACACATGCTGGTCGCGGTTGATCAAGCCGACAAACGTGGCGCGCTGAAGAAAATGCTTGAAGAAATCCCTGAGGGGCGTACCCTGGTTTTCATGCGCACCAAACATGGCGTGGACAAATTGGCTCACCACCTTCACAAGGAAGGGATGGACGCCGCCGCCTTCCATGGCGGGCGCACTCAACAGAGTCGCAACAAGGCCCTGGACAGGTTCCGGGAAGGCAAAGTTCGGCTCCTTATAGCCACCGATGTTGCGGCGCGCGGCATTGACGTCGACAACATCGTGATGGTGGTCAACTACGATGTGCCCAAGGACCCCGAGGTTTACGTTCATCGTGTGGGGCGTACTGCCCGAGCCGGCGCTCAGGGTGTTGCGCTGACTCTGATGTCGCCCGGCGAATGGTTGTTGATGAGGGATATTGAGAAACTGATGGGCCGCACCTTTAAGCGGGAAGTGATGGAGGGCTTTGAGCCGTCTGTTGCTCCGGTCCAGCCGAAAGAAGAAGACGCCAAGCCAAAGCGGAAGGGTCCAACGATGGGTCCCAGGCGCGGTCGTTCCAAAAGGCGATAGTAGGCGCTCAGGCTCAGGGGAGGGTTACAGGAGGCAGGGTAACATTGCAGGTTTGCAGGATGCCGACATCGTCAGAGCAACCGTCGCTGATGTTTGTGCCCGGCACGCCCGGTGAACTGGCAACCATCCGAATTCGGATCTCCCCTCTGCTGACCGATCCTTCGACTCGAAGTCCTATTCGGTCTCCAGAGAACCCGAGTAGTTCCTTGGTCCAATCACTGGCCGGTTTCTGGACTTCAGTTTCCGATCCATCGCTGGCAGTCCAAAAGATGCTCGTAACCTCGTTTTCAAAGCCCTCTATCTCGAGCGAATAAGTGATGTTGTAAATAATCGAGATATTGGTCGGGTCGGTTGAACCGCAGGCACCGAAGGCCAACGGTCCAACCGTGATCAACCCGCATGCGAATAGATGATGCCGGATGAGCTTCAGTCGAATTTCCAATTCACGATCGGAAGGACCGGAAATTTGTCCTTGCTCTTGATGATGTTTATCAAACCTATTTGAAGGCCGTTCATGTCTTCGGCGAAATTGACAATACTCAGCTGGAGACCGCTAAAGCGAGTTGATGCGTAGTTAACAGCTCCGAGTTGAACACCTTCTCCGTTTTCGACGCTGTTGAAGGCGCCCTCCTGCAACCCTGCGAAGTCCTGCTTCGTAAGGTTTATGAAGTTGCTTTGCCAGCCCTGGAACCCACCGTCTGAAATACCCACCAATCCCCATTGGACTCCCTTCGAAACTCCCGCAGTCGCGCGGTTAACCAGCCCCACGTCTAATCCTACAACCGAAGTGTTGCTTCCGTAAATCAGATTCCAACGAATTCCTCTAACAGCCTGGTCTTCGGGTACAATCTGAATCGGCGTGAACAGAGCGATCTGGATGGGACTCTGGGCCGCTGCAATTGATGGTGCAGCGACGATTAGGCCGACTGTCAGGAATTGAAAAACCCTTTTCATGTACTCCCCCTAGTTGGTTGAAGCTCACCAAGCACGTCTTACAACGATAAGTGATACCGCAGTGTCAACGCAAAGTTCTGGAAAACTCCAAGCGCCGGGGGACTCCAAAACCAATAGCAGTCCTTACTCGTCCCGCAGTACAATACTCGGGTCGACGCTAACGGCGCGGATGCCTGGAACAATACTGGCCAGTCCGCCGACGGAGAGGAGTATAACTGCCACGAGGGCCATGAGATGTGGACTCGCCGGATCGACCTGGAAAAGCATTCCTGCCAGTGCCGTGTTCAACGCCCATGCTCCCACGGCACCAATGACGATGCCGGTCGCTGTAGCCCCCATCCCGTGCCGCAAAACGCTGAATACGATGCTTTTACTCGAAGCGCCGACCGCTCTGCGTATTCCGAATTCATGCAGGCGCTCACTCACCGAACTTGAGACAACTCCGTAGACACCAAGTGCCGACAGGGCGACCGCGATCACAGCAAAAAAGCCGATCAAAAATACCGGGAAACGGATAGGCGCAAGCGTCTTCCCGATCGCCTGCTCCATAGTCTGGAGTTCGTCAACCGGCAGGGTAGGGTCAAGGTCCCAAACAGCGTTCTGAACCGATCTGGCGATGCTGGTTGGGTCGCCATCGGCCCGCGCGATTAACCTGAGATTGCCCATCGGCGCCTGCGTAACAGGAAAGTAGATGGCGGCGGGGGCATCGGCGGTTAAACCGGCTCCCCTTACATCGGGCACGATGCCCACGATCTCGGACGAAGTTGGATACCCGGCTGACGCCCAGAAGGGAGGGTTGTCAATCCTCTGGCCGAGGGGATCGTCGTTGGGCAAAAATTTTCTTACGAACTGTTGGTTTACGATCACAGCGCCGGGTGACGCCTTGCGATCCCGCGAATCGAAATCACGCCCTCGGAGCAAACCGATTCTAAACGTTTCAAAAAAACCGTTTGAAATGGTCTGTAGATTCGCTCTTGGTCGCTCATTCCGAGGAAGGTCGGGTTGACCTACGACTTGAATGCCCACCGGAAAACCTACATCGGGCTCCACCGGGTTGGTATACGAAAGGGACGCTGCCGCGACATCGGGCAAAGCGCGAACGTTGTCGAGAAGTTCAGAGAAGAATGCGTTGGTGCCGGCCCAAGCATCGTTATCGTCAATGTTGTATTGCTGCATCGGCATGTTCAACCTCATTGTGACCACACCTGACGGGTCGAATCCCGGGTCCACTCTCAAAACATTGAGGAGGCTCGCCAGAAACACGGCACCCGCTGCCATGAGACTGGTTGAAAGGGCCAACTCTATAACCACCAGGCCGTTTCGCAGCCTGTGCTTTCCGGCTCCGCCGCTGGTGCGGCCGCCATCCTTGAGGTCATCCTGGACGTTGGTGCGAGCCGCTTGAATAGCGGGGATAATTCCAAATCCGACACCAGCGAAAACGGACACCGCTGCCATGATTCCTGTAACTCGGGCATCGAGGGATACCGCTTCCATTCGCGGTATACCTTCGGGGCTCAGTAGCAGGATGCCGTCCAGAATCCAGTGTCCTGCGACAATCCCGAGGCCGCCACCGGCCAGCGCCAGAACAACACTCTCGGTTAGAAATTGCCTCGTAATCTGAAAACCGCTGGCACCTACTGCAGTGCGGATTGCGATTTCTCTGCCCCTGTTGAAACCTCTACCGATCAAAAGATTCGCTACGTTGACGCATGCGATCAACAGCACCACCCCAACTGCGCCAAGTAGCAGGTACATCGGCTTTGCGATATCACCAATTGCTGCTTCGTGTAACGGTTCGAGCCGCGCCGACCTTCCAGAATTGGTGTTAGGATATTCACGCTCAAGGTTAGCAGCCACCCGACGAATATCGGCTTCAGCGGAGGCGATGGATGTGCCGTCCTTGATTCTCGCAATTACGGAAATACTGAGCCAGTCCCGGCCGAATCCGTCAACCGATTGATTTGCCGCAGCATCGACCGGTTGCACGGGAATAGGTTTCCATACATCGACCCCCAGCCCGTTGAAATCGAATTGACGCGGAAGGACGCCTATGATCTCAACGGTTCGCCCATCCAAAACGAGAGTCTCGCCAATCGCGTCTTCATTACCACCGGTTTGGGATTGCCAGAATGAGTGGCTGATTAGTGCCACCGGAGCATTGCGCTCCAGAAAGTCCTCAGCGAAGAAATCTCTTCCGTTGCTCGTGGTAACTCCAAGCGTTCGGAAAAACCCCTCAGAAGCTGAACCCAGGGAGATTCTGGTAGGATCGGAGCTGGTCCCGGTGAGAATGGCTCTCCCGATTGAGTACCCTCCAAACGATCTGAATGCGGTCGTTTGCTCCTTAAAGTCGACGAAGTCCGCCTCTGAAGTTCGGGATCTGGTGTTGCCCGCTTCGAGGTTTTCTCCCCAGATGCGCACGAGCATCTGGGGGTCGTCATAGGGTAGCGAGCGGATAACGACCCCGTCCACAACTGAAAAGATTGCTGAGCTAAGGCCTATGCCGAGTGCCAGCGTACCAATTATGACGAGGGAAAACCCGGGGGCCTTTCTGATCGATCGAAACGCGAAACGGATGTCTGCAAGGAAGGGATCGAATCCAAAGTGTGACGTCATGTTTAGCGAATCTGTAAAAGCTCCCATTGCCCAGGCCATGGTCGCGTCTTTGGGAATCGCGTTAGCCTCGATTTCGGCGTACCACTCTGACTGCCAGTCTTTGCGGACCCTGCGGGGAACGAAGAGCGCTGCCGTTTTGATGATGGTTTTCAGAAGGGGCTTTTTCATGCTGTAGCCGGTCTCGTCTTCTTGTTTGCCATTTTGGAGTCGTGCGGATCGACGATTTCGCGATATGCCACCAGAGCCTCGTCAAGGGCTTGTTTGCCCCGTCGGGTCACCTCATAGTATCGACGGCGAGGTCGACCCGAGTTTTCGGATACCTCTGCGTTCTCCCATTGAGATCGGACGAACCCGAGTTTTTCGAGGCGACGCAAAGACCTGTACACGGTCGCAGTATGGTTACCGGTGGATGAAACGATTTCGAACCCGTATCTGGACCCCGAAACTAGGGCTTTTAGCACGATTACCGTTTGTTGACCCAGTTCTCTCGCCACTTTTTATCCGTTGATTGGTGTTGCTTGTGGTATCTATGTACGTGTAGTACTCGTGCAGTGCTCGGAAGTTCCTGGTTCGAAGATTCGCGTAGAACCTTACTAAAGGCGGAACTGCGGGGCAGGTTGGGTGGTTGGTATCAGTGGCTAACAAGGCAAGTATTTGAATTCTCCTCAAAACCAAAAATTTTCCTCGGCATTTGGCGTCATCATGACGTTCGTCGGGGTGGCCGTTGGGCTGGGCAACGTTTGGCGTTTCCCGTATATGGTCAGCGCGTTCGGTGGCGGCGCGTTTCTGGCAACCTATATCGTTATTCTGGTGGCTTTTGGTCTGCCTGCCCTAATGGCCGAGCTCACTCTTGGTAGAATGACCAGACGGGAGACCCTTGGGACATTTTCTCTAATTGGCATGCCGGGAGGGCGGGGGATCGGTTGGTTGCTAACTCTCGGCGTGTTTATGGCCGTTTCGTATTATACGGTCATTGTTGGGTGGGTCCTGAAATACTTCGTCCTGTCGATCACCGGCGGTGTGACCGAAGTGGCGCCCGACACGTTCTTTGAGAGCACCCTCGGTGGTTTTGACGGACAGTTTGTAACGACCGCTATCATTCTTTTCTTTGCGGCATTGGTTCTTTCAAAGGGTCTGAAGAATGGTATTGAGCGGGTAAGCAAGATTGGAATGCCGCTACTTTTTCTGGCCCTGATCGTGCTGGTGGTAAGAACTGTTACGTTGCCCGGTGCCGGTGAAGGGTTGGCTTTCTATCTTACTCCTGATTTTTCGCGTGTTACTCCGGCTGTGCTTGTCGGTGCTATGGGGCAGGTCTTCTTTTCGCTGAGCCTGGGCGGGACCTATATTCTAACCTACGCTAGTTACATGCCGGACGATGCTAACATTCCCAGGAGTGCACTGTCCGTGGCGTTAATGGAAACTGGTGCGGCGGTGTTGGCCGGTCTGGTTATCGTCCCAGCTGCGGTAATTTTTGGCCTGGAACTCAACAGCGGTCCCTCTCTGACATTCATAACTGCACCGACGATCTTCGCGTCAATGCCTGCCGCTTCGGTTTTTTCGAGCCTGTTCTTTGGTTTGTTATTGGTAGCGGCGTTCCTGTCGGCCGTCGCGGCCTTCGAGGTATTGGTGGCCACCGGGGTTGCCAAGCTGGCATGGTCGCGGACAAAGGCCTCCGTGGTTGTATGCGGCTTGGCACTGGTGGCTGCCGTCCCGGCGATGATGAGCCTGGACTACATTCTCAATAGCGACATAATCTGGGGCTCGACAATGCAACCCCTGGGTAGCGCTCTGGTTTTGCTCGGTCTCGGTTGGGTCGTCGGTCTCGGCAAAACGCTGGAAGAGGTTAACAGGGGCAGTGAAAAAGCGGTCGTGGGCAAGGTCTGGTTCTTTTGGATCAGGTACGTTGTACCGGCCGGTATTATTCTGATACTTGTTCTTGGCTTGAAGGACGCATTGGCGTCGTTCGGCAGTTGAGCACCTATATAGTCTGAGGATTACAAATGTCGAAGGAACAGGATTCTGGCGTCGATGCCGTCAATCAAGATTTCATACGTTACGACCAGGTAAACAAGGAGCACACCTACAATCTCGCCGAGCATGAAAATGAGGATCAGTTTGACGACGATTTCCAGATAAAGACCTGTGACATCGGGCAGTACCTTCACGGCGACGAAAAGGACAAGAAATTTTTTGCCCAGGAACTTGGGTCAGCCATGGAGGAAATCGGTTTCGCTATTCTGGTAGGCCACGGGGTAGACGGTCGACTCTATGAAGAGGCCGAAGAAAGAGTTGTCGAGATGTTTTCTTCCCTGACACTTGAACAAAAAATGGAGTACAGGGCCGAGCGCCACGGCTCGGTAAATCAGGGTTACTTCCCCATCAAGGAGACCAGCGATATCCATCCTGACCTTGTTGAGGGATGGGTCTTTTGTCGGCGGGCTTTCGATCTATCAGGGAATGAGGGTGAGTTTCGCGAACAAGATTTTTGGCCCCGAACGGGGGACGAACCTTTTTTTAGAAAAATCGTTGCCCAACACGAGCAACTCATTACACCGCTGATGCAGAGTATCCTGCGATACTTTGATTGCGATCCCAATCTCTACGACGACCGACTCCGGGATACTAATTTCGGCTTTCGGCTCAACTATTATCCTCCGCTATCGGCCACCGACGCCAGTTCGGGTGCCGGCCGTTTGCTTGGACATGAAGACGTAGACCTTTTCACGATCTTGCCAGCGCCTGCTACCGAGGGGCTTCAGGCCTTGAATCGGAAGAACATGAAGTGGATCAGGTTGAAAGCGCCTCGCGGGTCGATAATCCTCAACACCGGGGATTACATGCAGCACCTGACGAACGACATACTACCATCGACCACTCACCGGGTGAGTCAACCGAAAGATTCGACCAATCTTGGCAAGCCGCGGGTGTCAATTCCAATGGCGGCTTACCTGAATGAAAACGAACTGATGGAGGTCTTGCCTACGATTCCCAACCCGAAATATGACCCGATCAAGGCGATCGCCTTCCACACCAGGACTACCAGTAAATTCTACGGTGACGAATACGCCGTGGACGATTAGTCCTAGGAGTAGTTAGTTGGTCTCGTCTGGATTGGACATGCGCCAGAATGAAATTCCGCCGGGCTGATGAACAACCTCTACCGAAGCTGCAACCGTTTTGGTCTCCAGGTCTATGACGTCAACGGTGCCTCGCGTTGCTCCAATTGCCTCGTTGCTTATGAAGGCGTAGCGCGAGTCGGGGCTGATCGTCACACCGTGCGTTACCGGCTGGGAAGTTGAGATACGGGTTTCGGCTCCACCTGGCAGGTCGAAGACGGCTACCGACTGTGCTCCTTTGAGTGACACCACCAGGTACCTCCCGTCGGCGCTAATATCCGCGTTGTAGGGTCCGCGTCCTGTCGGGATACTACGGCGGATTTCCATGGTTGCCGCGTCGATTTCGAGGATTTCTCCACGGCCGTTGCAGGGCACGTAAAGCGTTTCGTCGTCGGGGGTGACGGTTACCCAGGTTGGTTTGCAACGGTCGGCGTTGCCGGAGAGGCCTGTGCCTGTGTTTCCGGTTTCCAGCAGGCCTTCAGAACCCCTTGTCAAAAAGAGGCGTCGGGCTACTGCGAGACGACTGGTTGAAATGTCGACAAGTTGATCGCTTGCCACGCAAACCGAGTAGTGGCTTGAACCGCTGTTATTAACCCGGCCGCCGTGCGGTTTCACGCACGTTTCGATCTGTGTTATCTCCTGGAGGTTCGGCGTGAAGATAGCCGAAACGGACGACGCGATGGGGTTGCCGTGAAGGTTGAAATTCACAACGAACAACATCGAACCGTCCGGAGTGGGAGCCATGGTAGCGGGAAAAAGTCCAACCGTTGTCGTATCGACCAGTTGATTCGATCCCGTCGCGTATTTCCAGACTTTCCCGTAAGGGAAGCCGTGGGCTAGCGAAACATAAAAAAAGTTTCCGTCCGGGCTCACCGTCATTCCGTGGGCACCATCAAGGTCGGCTGGCATGACCCCGACAGCGATGGTTTGCTCCTGTTCGATGCCGTCTGGCCCGAAGCGCACGAGGCTTACCAGGTCGGAGGATTCGTTAGCTACGTATGCCCAGTAATTCGACGTAGGAGGTGTAACGCCCGGATTCAGGTCAACCAGTTGCGCACCGGCCGTGCCGGCATAAACGGTCAGCGCGAAAGTTGTGAGAACCAATCGTCTCATGCTTTGTAAAGCCTTTCGGATCTATATTACCGAAAAAAGTGGTCGGTCTTCCAATATGGGCCATGAAACTGCGTCCAATGTTAGGCCTTTGCAAATATAACCGGGCTGAAAGCCTTCTATTCCATTCCGACCCTCAGGGAGACATTTCCACGGGACGGTCGTGTTTTACGACCCACAGCCCGCTGTTCATGTCCGTAAGGAAAATATTCCCCTTGTATGGCTGAGGTCCCCAGGCCATGGGGGAATTGGGTTGAATCGCTTCACCCTCGGCGCCGGAGGTTGAAAAACGACCTATTTCACGGCCCTGTCTGTAAAGGTCTCCCCGCAGTTCGCCGGTAACGTCAACAATCCTCAACCCGCCGTTGTAATAAGCCACGTAAAGAGTGCCGTTCTCTACCCAGATGTTGTGGGCACCTGCTTCGGGCACATCGTATTTAGCCACCTCAGCGGGGTTCTCGATATCGGATACATCAAAGACGTGGATGTAACCACTTGGACCCGGAAGCTCGTCGCCGACGAAAACGTAATCCCCCTCGCGCCAGGCTGTGTGGGTGTTTCCCATATCATAGGAAACCCGGGACACGAACTGGGGCTCCAGCGCGGTTCCCCCATGTGTGCCGGCCCCGACGTCGAGAATGACCAGCCCATCGTCCCAATAAGATACGTAAGCGTAGCGTCCGTCTGCCCAAACGTCATGGAGCGATTTGTTTGTATCGCCCGGACGCAATTCCCAACGTCCGTAATAGGTGGGGTTATACGGGTCGGACATATCGATCACATCCATCGCGGATGTTCCGTCATTGACCGTATAAACCACATCGCCGTTGATCCAGACGTTGTGAATCCCGCCGGTCAAATTGTTCGTCAGCTCTGCTATCACCTCGGGGTGGGCTGGATCGTCCAGGCTCAGAACGACTATGCCGTTCGCGCGACCGCTGGCTCCCTCCCGCGTGATAATTGCCCAGCTGGCATCTCCATTCACCTTAACATCGTTTACTACGCGGGCGTCAACCACCACAGAGTCAACCAGGTCCGGCGCCGAGGGGTCGGTTACGTCCCAGACGAACATCCGCTGACCACCACCATTAGCGTGTGTGCCGGTGTAGGCGTAGTCACGCCCGTTATTGCCCTCAAAAATCCAGAGATCCGAGGTCGCCACGGCCGCGCGCGGGCCGCGTCCCACAAGCTGGACGTTGGTGGCGGGAGCCCTCGCCTCAACTTCGACTACCGCTTGGGCCGCTATGTTGCCTGCGGTGACGATGACCCTGTAGGACCCGGGGTTTTCTGCGACAAATGTCCCGTCGTCGAAAATTTCTGCGCCCGCTGAATCGAGACCAAAAACAGAAAAAGAAAGTGCGAGGTTGTCGACCGCTCTACCCCGCGCGTCGAGCGCGGAGATTTCAAGGTGTTCGACGTCGCCAGTGCGTGTGCGAATGGTTTGCGGCGAAAGCGTCAGCTGGCGAACCGGGTTTGCCTCAACATTGAAATCTCGCGTACCCGCAACGCCGTCGACGGAGCTGGTCGCTGTGATTCTCACATCACCGGTACCGACAAACGTTACTACGCCGCCCGCGGTAACCGATGCTACTGCACGATCGCCGGAACGCCAGGTCAGGGATGCTGTCGCGTGGGTGTCGCCCCGCGTGGTGAGGATGGTGCCTTCAAGCTTGTACGAAGTACCCACGATTGGTGCGAACTGTGGATCTTCTATAACAACGGATGCTACCGGCCAATCCCGCACGGTGACTGGTATCGAGTCGATAAGGCGCCAGGTCCCTCCGCCGGTGGGGGCGGGAGACCGCACTACGATCGCCATCATATCTGTGCCCGGCGCTTCGCCCCAGAAGAGGTAGGTGTCTGGAATGGAATCCTTGATGCTCTGCAGGCCCGAGATCGCAGAATTAGAAAAAATCCCCCAGCGAACGCCGCTCACACGATTCCCGTCGGAATCATAGAAACTCCCCGAGAAGGTCAAAGAATCCTGCCGAGCCACCGACAATTGGCTTGAAGTGAGTGCTATACGGGCAACTCTGCCTCCGGCTTCCAGGACGTCTGGTGCATCTTCCTCCTGTGCTGCCAGGGGGGACCAGATCGTGAGCAAAACTATTGATGCCGCCGCTAAAACTCGATTTCGATGGTTCATGGGATTCCCTTAGGCCGGAGATTTGGCGTAACAAAAAGAGTACACTGGAACAGCTTGCATGTTTCTAAAGACTGTTTCAAGCTGAAACCACTTCGCGGGACGACGTGTGGACGAGCAAAAAAACGTTGACTCGTAACTAAACTTTTGCTACGTTGGGGCCTGAAAGTCTATGAAATACATGAACTTACGATCTGCGTTGGCTTTGACGGTGCTTCTTTCCGCGCGGCCTTTGCAAGCACAGAGTGGCGGACTTGAAGTAACCTACGGCAACTGGTGGCGGGGCGACCGGGCTACGGTTGCTTCGGCTCAGTTGTACAAGCCCATTGCCGGGCCGTTGTCGTGGGGTTTCGGTGTCGTCCGGATAATCGACGAAGAAGGTGTTTTTGCCCGCAGCTCCACCGGAGCGGAGGTCACGCTGGCGCTGGGAAGGTCTGGTTCAGGCCTTCATTTTATGGGTTCAGGGGCGCTCGTGCGGCTCCACGAAGAGAGTAATCTTGACGCGATTTGGTCGGTGGGAGCGGGCTACGAAGTGAGCCCTCTTTCGTTTGTGACCCTCGGGGTTGATGCACGGTATCGGTTGGAAGATCGCAATCTGTCTGGATTCTGGCGGCGCCAAACAGATGATCGAAGCGGCCTCGCACTGCAGGTAGGGTTGACTCTCGGCGGAGGGACGAGGCGTTCTGCTGTCCCGACCCGGTCCGGAGGGGGCGCACCGGTGAGGACGGCGCCCACACCGCCCTCTGGCGAGGATATCTTCAACTCTGCCAGAAATAGTGGGGCGTCGGATGACAACGCTGGACTGGCGCGTTCGATCGTCGAGACAGCTCTCGATGCGATGGGTACTCCGTATCAGTGGGGTGGTACGAACTCAAACGGTTTCGATTGTTCGGGCCTAATCAAATACGCCTACGAACAGAACGGGATTATCATCCCGCGGGTTAGCAGGGACCAGGCCCGGGCCGGTCGAGCTGTAGAGGCTCGTGTGGCGGCATTGATGCCGGGTGATATCCTTGGATTCTCGATCGAAGGAGATCGCGTTACCCACGTTGGTCTGTACGTTGGTAACGGGCAATTCATACACAGCGCCACAGCAGGCGTGAAAATTTCTAACCTCGTGGGCTCGGACGGTGAGAGTAACTGGTGGACTCGCCGCTGGATCGCCTCACGTCGGATTCTGAATTAGGTTGCGGAGTTTTTGAACCCTCTCCAACTTCCTGCCGGTTGACCTTCGGAGACTGTGCCCCGATTTTTTTTCTTCACTCAAATTCCCCAACGAAAAGTAGATTGCGAAATGCCTTGGATTGGCTGGATTGACGAAGACGACGCGGAAGGGCGTCTCGGAGAACTGTTCGAAAAATTCAAAGGGCCTCAGGGAGTGGATCATATTCTGAAAATCCACTCTTTGAACCCCGAGTCGCTGGACCATCACTATGATCTTTACGCGCATCTCATGCGCTGTAAGTCGCAGCTGACCCGCGCTGATCGCGAGATGATTGCCGTGGCTGTGTCCAGGTCCAACGACTGTTTCTACTGAGTGACCCACCACGGAGCGGGTCTCCGTAAGTGGACACGAGACGAGGAGAAAGTCACCGCGATTGAGAACGACTACCGTAGCGCCGAACTTACTGAGAAAGAGCGAGCTATGCTTAGTTACTCTGTGAAACTGGCCAGGACTCCTGAGGCCATGGAGGAGTCTGATGTGGTCGGACTCCGAAATGTTGGTTTTTCTGACGCCGGGATTTTGGATATTTGCATGGTTACCGCGTACTACAGCTACGTAAACAGGATCGCCCAGGGGTTGGGCGTTGAACTCGAAAATTACTGGGGCAAAAACGAATGAAAGCTCTGACAGGAGGGAAAGCGGTTGGGCTATCTCTTGGACTTCTGGTTCTTTCAATAACAGATGCTGGCACTGCGCAGGCTCAAGGTGCCCAATCGAGATTGAGGGGCTATCCGCAGCGGGCTGTAGCGGGGCAGCTGGATTTTGAGACAACGCTCCGGTCGACGATCGATACTGCGCGGGCGCGCCAGCTATCTCAGCTTTTTTCATCCCAACCGCATGTGGCAGGGACCCCACGGCAGCGTGAGACGGCTTTTATGGTTGACTCAATAATGCGCTCGCTGGGGTTGGAGACCGTCGTCGATTCATATCTGGTCTATTTGCCTCTGCCGACCCGACTCGAAGTCCATAGGGTCTCCCCATCGCCGCTAGCCCTGGAAGTCGCAGAACCCGGGCTCGTTGAGGACGAAACGACCCGTGGGGAAGTATTCCCCCAGTTTAATGCTTACACCGGCAGGGGCGATGTCACCGCGGAAGTTGTCTTCGCCAATTACGGGCTGGTTGAGGACTACGAGGTGCTGGATCGAGCCGGGGTGAGCGTCGAAGGCAAGATCGTTATTGCTCGATACGGTCGTTCCTATCGTGGTATCAAAGCCAGGGAAGCAGAGCGCCACGGAGCCGCCGGTTTGTTACTGTATTCCGACCCAGTAGATGACGGTTACGTGCGGGGGGACGTGTACCCGGAGGGTCCGTTTCGTCCCCCTCAGGGCGTTCAACGCGGTTCGATTAAGAACGGTTCCGGCGATCCCAGTACACCCGGCACCCCATCGTTGCACGGAGCACCCCGGGTGAACGAGTCTGAAATGCAAGGAATTACTCGAATTCCTGTTGGTCCGATCAGTTACGGTGCAGCTGCCGAGTTGCTTGAAGGAGTACGGGGAAACGCGCTGCCGCAGGCCGACTGGCAAGGAGGGCTGCCCTTCAGGTACCATGTCGGCCCGGGACCGGTTACAGCCAGAATCGTGGTGGATACCGAACGAGGCGAAGATGCATATCACACGATTTACAACACTTTTGCTTTTGTCAGCGGCGCCTCAGTGCCAGAAGAGTGGGTGATTTTGGGAGCTCACCGGGACGCCTGGGGCCCGGGGGCGATCGATAACGTTAGCGGGACAGTTAGCGTGCTTGAAGCCGCACGGGCGTTCTCACATGCCCGCGCCGAAGGCAGGGGCCCCGCCCGCACCATAGTGTTTGCCACCTGGGATGCGGAAGAGTGGGGTTTGATCGGTTCGACAGAATACGTTGAAAACAATGAGCAGATGCTGACTCAGAGAGTGGTCGCCTATTTAAACCAGGATTCGCCGGCCACCGGCCCCAATTTTGGGGGCGGAGCTTCCGGTCCGCTGAAGAGCGTGATTCGGGAGGTGGCAAGGACGGTCGAGAACCTCTTTGGGGAGGGCACCGTTTACCAATCATGGGCTGCTGCTCAGGGGCTCAACGAAGATGACGAAACCAGCCTCGGGGATCTGGGTGGCGGCTCTGATTTCGCTGGCTTTTACAACCATCTAGGGATTGCTTCGGCCAGCTATGGCTTCGGCGGCACCGCGGGCGGTGTCTATCATTCTGCTTATGACACTTATCGTTGGATGGAAACGTTCGGAGATCCGCATTTTCTTGCCCACAAAGCGGCCGCTGGTTTTTCTGCATCGCTCGCCGCACGATTGGCCAACGCGACGATTATTCCACTTGACCACGAAGCTTTTGCCGTCCAATTGGATGGGATGCTGCAGGATCTGGAGGTAGACATCGGTGGTAACGTGGCGGATCTGCGGAACGCCGTTGAGGAATTTCGTTTGGTGGCGAGACACGTCAATTCGCAAATCGAGATGGCTGTGGCAGAAAACCCTGAACACGACTGGAAAAACGTTAATTCGATGTTGCGTGAGGTCGAGCGAGCCTTCACCAGGAACGAGGGTCTTGAAGGGCGGAGTTGGTTTCGGAATCTTCTTTTCGCCTCTGATGTCGACAATGGCTACTCAAATATGCCTTTTCCATCCATCAACGAAGCCCTGCGAGCGGGGGAGTTGGAGACCGTGGTACGGGAAATAGAGGAGATGGGGGTGCACGTTGCGGCTGCCACAGCGATTCTCCGTCGGATCGACTCGGCTCTGGTAACTCAAGCAACCCGCTGATTCAGTGCACCTTGACTCTCTGAGTCGTCGCAGTAACTTTCTCCATTCAAAGTTCTTAGCACTCGATATAAGTGAGTGCTAAGAAGCTCGTAAGGCATTGTAATTCATAGTCTTAACTGCTTATGGAGGAATTGATGGCAGCCAAGTCCAAGACCAACATCCAACCTTTGGGTGACCGTGTGGTCGTGAAAGCGATGGAGGAGACCGAGACAATGCGCGGCGGTCTGATCATCCCTGACACGGCTAAAGAGAAACCTCAACAGGGCAAGATTGTCGCCGTGGGTCCCGGTCGGTTTGAAAAGGGTGACCGCGTCCCGATGGAATTGAAAGTCGGACAGACCGTTCTGTACGGTAAGTACAGCGGTACCGAGATCAAACTTGATAACCAGGAAGTCCTGATTATCAAAGAATCTGACGTTCTGGCCATAATCGGCTAATTTTCAAGGAGCATTAAACAAATGGCAGCAAAAGAACTTCATTTTGACGTCGATGCGCGTGCGAGGTTGAAGAAGGGTGTCGATCAACTCGCCGACGCCGTCAAAGTTACGCTCGGCCCCCGTGGTCGTAATGTTGTAATTGACAAAAAATTCGGTAGCCCGACTGTCACCAAGGATGGTGTCACGGTTGCCAAAGAGATCGAGTTGATTGATCCGATCGAAAACATTGGCGCTCAGATGGTCAAAGAAGTAGCGACCAAGACCTCCGATGTCGCCGGTGATGGTACCACGACAGCAACGGTCCTGGCGCAGGCTATCTTCCGCGAAGGTCTCAAGAGCGTTACGGCCGGTGTGAACCCCATGGGTATTAAACGGGGCATCGATACCGCTGTGACGGCTATCGTTGCAAACCTCTCCAAGGTTTCTAAAACGACCTCCGGAAAAAATGAGATTGCCCAGGTTGGTTCTATTTCCGCCAACAACGATCGTGAGATTGGTGATCTGATTGCTGACGCGATGGAAAAAGTCGGCAACGACGGAGTTATCACCGTTGAAGAGGCCAAGGGTCTCGCCACGGAACTTGAGACAGTCGACGGAATGCAGTTTGATCGCGGATATCTCTCCCCGTACTTCGTAACCGATTCAGAGAAAATGGAATCGATCCTCGAAGACGGCTACGTGTTGATCCACGACAAGAAAATTTCTCAGATGAAGGATTTACTCCCCATTCTTGAGAAGACTGCCCAAACCGGCAAAGGCCTGTTGATAATCGCCGAGGATATCGAAGGCGAAGCACTGGCCACGCTGGTCGTCAACAAGCTGCGTGGAACGCTGAAGATCTGTGCCGTTAAGGCGCCTGGCTTTGGTGATCGTCGTAAGGCGATGCTGGCTGACATCGCTGTGCTCACCGGTGGTCAGGTGATCAGTGAAGAGGTTGGTTTCAAGCTTGAGAACGCGGTACTGAACGACCTCGGTCGTGCCAAGACGCTTGTGATCGACAAAGACAACACGACGATCGTTGACGGTGCTGGCAAGCAGAAGGAAATCCAGGGTCGTATTAGTGAGATCAAAGCTGCGATCGACAAGAGCACGTCCGACTATGACCGCGAGAAGCTCCAGGAGCGTCTTGCGAAACTGGCCGGTGGTGTTGCTGTGATTCATGTCGGTGCTGCGACTGAGACCGAGATGAAAGAAAAAAAGGCCCGTGTCGAGGATGCGCTTCACGCTACCCGCGCCGCGGTCGAGGAAGGTATCGTCGCCGGTGGTGGTGTCGCATTGTTGAACGCTCAGGCAGCGATCAAGAATCTCACCTCGGACGATGAAGATGAGCAGGTCGGTATCAACATCATCAGGCGCGCCCTGGAAGAACCGCTTCGCACGATTTGTGCGAACGCAGGCGTCGAGGGCTCGATCGTTGTCGAGAAGATTAGGACGAACAAGAGTAAGAGCTTTGGTTACAACGCTCAGACTGAGATATTCGAAGATCTTATCGCCGCCGGTGTCATCGATCCTGCCAAGGTGACGCGTACTGCTCTGCAGAACGCCGCATCTGTTTCAGGTCTGATGCTTACCACCGAGTGCGTTGTGGTCGAGCACAAAGAAGAAGAGGCAGCAATGCCCGCCATGCCTCCTGGTGGTGGCATGGGCGGTATGTACTAAGCTGCATTCCAGAAGTTGTGGAAGGGAAGGCGCCCCGCAAATTTGCGGGGCGTTTTTTCTTCTACATAGCCGCGCGGATCACCTCTGCAATCGTTGCGTCGGTGGCGCTCAGCAGGCCAACAACCGGCAAGCGCCGTAGCAACTCGATCCATGCTTCGCTCTGCTGAAATGCCCTGGCAAGTAGAGGAATTGCCTCCTGTTTTCGTCCCATGTCGAGCATTGTTACTCCTTGCCAGAAGACCAGCTCACCGTTGGTGGCCGAATCCGGCAAAAAGCTCGCCGCGCGGCCGTACGCCGCCAGCGCCGAATCTACGTTGCCCGCCGTCATGAAATCGTCGCCGGCGGTGGCGGAACGATATGCTCGGGCCACGGTCAGGAGGCGGTCCAATTCCCCAAGTGGGTCGGGCGAGTCTTCAACGCGGATGTCAAATACCCTGGCCCACGGTGGCGCGTTTCGGTCTCCGCTGACTACAATGAGGGCCGCCGATTGCATCCCGCGGATGTCGCCACCTTCGGCCTCTGCGGCCTTGAGCGCCGCAAGCATGCGGTCGGCCAGGTCTCCATCGCTGGTTTCGAAGGCGCGGGCCATAGCTGGCCACACCGTGGGTCGGTTCATCAGATTCGCTTGCACGGAGTATCCGTCGCCCAACAAATTTCCCGCTGCGGGGATGTTGAGGGAGCCGGTGTGTGAACCCGCGTTGCCGGCGGCATCAATCATGGCGACCTGACGAACCTGCGAATCAGGGTCAGCCCGGAGCAGTGATGCCAGGGCCTGCGGGGCGGGGGTTCCCGTGCGCATCAGGTAAAGTCCGCGGGGTCCGTATGCCGGATCAATGAAAGATTGTGTGGCCACCGCTCCAACACCCGGTTCGGCCCACGTTACTGAACTGCCAACGCTGAACCAATGTGATTGAACGGCGGCACCTATTTCACCGGTTTCGCGGTCAACGGCAACTATTGAGTAGGTCGCTACCGGGCGCAATGGTGCGGGTTCCTGCGTAGCCAAAGGCTGTGTCGCGAGAAGGAACAGTAGAGTGATTTTCATGGTTTAACAATCCAGGCGGAGGCTAAAGGGTTCCGGGATGCGATTCTTCCTTTAAATGACGATCTCTCGGGTCGTGGCGCAACCCCTGCCGCAATAGTAAGTTAGGAGGTATGCAAATGATGAAGAAACTGTTTCTTGTGGGATTGTTCATGGGGTTGCCTGGCCAGACGTTTGCTCAGGAAACTCAGGCAGTGGAGCTTGAGGGTACCTGGCAGGCGGATACGCCGGATGGCCCGCAAGACATAGTTATTCGTGCCGATTCCTCCGCCAGTTATGGAGAAGAGACGGTTCGCTGGAGGTTGGAGCCCGACTCGATACTGATCGCCTTTGGTGACGAATGGATTGTATACGGGTTAAGTTATCTCGGTACTAAAGTGATTATGTCCGGGGGGGATCTGGAGGATCCGATCGAGTTCCGCAGGGTCGGGCCCGCTGAGCCGTTACCGAATGGAGTTCAAGTGCCGCCGGCGCCCCCGGCCAACGCGCGCGCTGTCCTCTAGCCATTGGAGAAACCCCTCAGGTGGTCAGCTAACCTGTGACAGACAACGACGTTTCTCGTAAGTCAGAAACCGCAACTCTTTCGCAGGACCTTTCGGGGTTTCTGATCGAGCTATCCATTGCTCTGAACAAGCACGCCATGTACCCCGAGGACCATCCCTCATTGGGTCCGGCGTCCCGTGGTGTGGCAACCCGGGCAGCCAATCTCCTGCTCGAAAAAAGTCACCTGTCCCTTGGTGTAGCACATGACCAGCTGGTAATCGAAGGAATCGCCACAGATCCGAAAAACCCCGTGTTGAGTGACCTTGCAGGCCGTCTGCATCGACATCACCTCGGAGCGGTTGTGTTCAGCCAGGGAATAACGGCCGACGAAATTCGTGACGTCCTCGGAAAACTTGCCACTGAAGCCGACCGCGAGGTTCCCCTTGGTTTGGGTCCCGAGGGTGCTCTTTCGGTTTGGGCCCACGTCCGTCTTTACCCCATGACCTTTGACGAGTTGGAACTGGCCGAAGGAGGGTTTGAAAGAGACGAGAATGGGTCTCGGGAAAAAACCGCTCTTTCGGCGCAGCTCTGGCTTGGTCTTGCGAGAGCCGCGATGTCAAAAGGCGATATGGGTGAATCTGAAATCGAATCTCTCAGTGACGACGACATAGATCCCGGCGCGGTTGCCGCAGCCATTGATGCGAGGGCTGGTTCTGGCGAAGCCTATGATCAAGTGATCGTGGGTTACATGATGAAGATCGCGGAGGAGTTGAAATCCGCGCACGGCAACGAGGCGGTCGCCCTTAAAAAACGCATGTCTCAGCTGATTTCCACGCTCTCCAAGGGGTCTTTGGATCGGTTGATGGAAATGGGTGGAAGCAGAAGTCAGAGAAAGGAATTCCTTCTCAACGCAGCCGAGGGGATGACGGCAGACGCTGTGTTGGATCTGGTAAAAACTGCCGGAGAGAAGGAAGAGCAGAACGTTTCGAATTCAATGTTGCGAATGCTGCAAAAACTTTCCCAGCACGCCGACCTCGATCGAGGAAAACGTCAAGAGCAGGCCGATAAGAGCCTCCGTGACCAGATGTCCCAGTTGATCAAGGGGTGGGCGCTCACCGACCCCAATCCCGATGGCTATACGGCGGCCCTGGCACAGATGTCCTCCACCGCGCCGACATTTCAGGTGGCACCTGAAGAGGTTTTCCAACCTGAACCAATTCGGATTCTCCAGATGGCTCTGGAGGTCGATGTGTCGGGCAATCCGGTGCACGCGGCGGTGAAGAGGCTAGTCGAGGAGAAGGAAGTTGGTATTCTGCTTGATATGCTGGACGCGGCCGGCGAGACGAATCTGGCATCTGAGATTTGGTCGTCGCTTTCGACCGGAGATCTTCTGGCCATCATCCTTCTGCAGGACCCCCTTGATTCCGACTCACTTTTTCGAATAGTGGATAGGTTCCAGGAAATTACCGCACCCACCATGCTCGACGTACTGGTGGATGCCGATTCCAAGGCGACTCGGCGGGTTGTTGTCGATTTGTTGGCGAGTATGGGAAAAAAAGTTGGTGCCCAGGTCGTGGCTCGCCTGCGCGACGACAGGTGGTACGTTCAGCGCAACATGTTGAGTATTATCGCACGCCTCGACGAGATACCAGAGGAGTTCGCCGGCAGGGAGTTCATGCAGCACGAAGACCCGCGGGTTCGACGGGAAGCGTTGTCAATAATGTTTCGAGATCGGGTCCACCGGGAACGGGCCATCTGCAAGGCGCTTTCTGATTCCGAACCGCGGACAGTGCATGCGGCATTGTCAGCCGCTGCCAAAGGATGTCCCCCGGCAGCGGTTTCCCTTGTGGTTTCTCGCTCGGCTGATTCTTCGAATGAGGAGTTACAGGTTGCTGCAATCCGGGTATTGGACACCATAGGGGGCAAGAACGCGGTCGACGCCCTTTTGAGAATTGTTGAACCGAAGAAGAAGTTTTTCCGTTCGCGCCTGCCTCCAAAAACTCAGTCGTATCTTGTGGCACTCCGGTCCATCCAGAGCTTCTCAGATGATGGGCGAGTGAAGAAAGCACTTGCTGCTGCGGCAAAATCGAAGGACCCTGACATAGTACGGTCTGCAACCAGGAGAAGCTCGGTAAAAAATGTCCAAGCAAACTGAGTTCCTCAACACTTTCGCGCAGGCAGTGTCGGCGTTGGCGCTCTATCCCGATGGGCATAAGTCCCGAGAGGGTGCAATTGACAAGGTCTACGGGAAGATGGTTGATCTTGCAGCTGAAGACGACGTCCCGAACTTTTCTTTCATCGGGCAGGATGTTGTGTACTCGAGCATTCCGATCCGCGAGATGCGTGGTTGGGATTGGGCTGCGAAACTGTCAGATGCGGGGATCCAGAGGCTTGAGTGGAATAAAAGGGTTTCGCGCGAGGAAACAGAAGGGTTTCTGGACGAGTTGCTCGATCGCCTTTCGCTACGACCGTCGGATTCGCGTACAGCAAGACAGGAAGTCGAGCGTAACATCAAATATGGTGAAATCGGGTTTAAGAGTGGCGAAAAAGTTGAAGATGGCGAAGTTCTAACCGCGACTCTGGATTTCACATTGCATGAAGAGGCTGAGACAGTGCGCTGGCTGCACGACGAATTGAGCAGTGGTCGCGACCTGCCAATTATCGAAGCTGAGAGTGTTGTCAGGGCCTTGTCAGTTGCCATGCACGGTGACCAGCAGATGTTGCTGCCGCTGTTGAGTCTTAAGGAATTCGATCAGTACACGACTACTCACTGCCTTAACGTTTCTGTTCTAACCATGGGACTTGCTGAGTGGTTGGGGCTGGGTGCAAAAGATGTGCGTGCCTTCGGGGTTGCCGGTTTGATGCACGACCTGGGGAAAGTGAAAATCCCCACGGAGGTGTTGAACAAGAAGGGCAAGCTGGATGACAACGAAAGGGCTATCATGAACGCCCATCCGGCGGAAGGTGCCAGGATCATTCTATCCACTCATGATGATCTGGATCTGGCTGCGGTAGTGGCCTACGAACATCACATTATGATTGATGGGGGCGGTTATCCTTCGTTGCGTTACAGGCGCGATTGTCATCAGGGATCGAAACTGGTGCATGTATGCGATGTTTATGATGCACTGCGTACGAACCGACCCTATCGCGACGCCTGGCCGATGGAAAAAGTTCTGGGCTACATGCAGGAAAAAGCAGGGACTGAATTCGACAAGGAAGTTGTCGAAGGCTTTATACACATGATGAAAGTGTGGGAGCCGCGGGTTGCCCAGGTGGCGGAACACGAACCGCTTCCGAGTTGATCAATTAGCCTGCCTCCAACTCCAGCTGCTGATCTACGCCGTGCAGATCGATTGGCCCGGTCGGTTCGGTCTGACCGGCAACAAGGATTGATCCTGAAAATCCTCTGCGTTTCAGTGCGGTCGCAACCGTGGCCCGGGCGGCGTCCGGCGAGTTGCACCTCTCACTGAGGTGGGCGAGCACTACATACTCCAACCCCGGGTGACATAACTCGGCGGCCAGGGCACCGGCCGCGCGGTTCGAAAGGTGTCCGGATGATCCCGCGATACGCTGCTGGACTGATGGAGGGTAGGGGCCCGAGCGGAGCATGATCTCGTCGTAGTTCGATTCCACAACGAGGCATGACGTGCCTCTTAGCATGTATTTCATCGACGCCGTTGCCCGTCCGATATCCTGAGCAACTCCCACCTTACATCCGTTCGGAACCTCGATTGAAAGGGAAACTGGCTCAGCTGCATCGTGGGTCGTTACGCAACTTGTTATTCTAAACGGACCGACCGACGTCGGGGTCAAAGCCGTTAACGTCGTCTGCACGATCTCCTTCAAGTCGTCTTTGATCGCTCCGAGAGTGCCGTCTGATCCCAGCACCGGGCAGTCGAATTTTCTAGCGATAGAGCCAGCCCCGCGAACGTGGTCACCGTGTTCATGAGTAAGCGCCACCCCCACGACGTTTCCCGTTTCAAGTCCGCAATGCTCAAGACGCTTCACAACGGTGCGGGCTCCGAAGCCGGCATCCACAAAGAGCGTTTGTCCGCGGTATTGCAAGGCGAGTGAGTTTCCGCGACTTCCTGATCCGATAACGGTTACGCGCATCAGGTGGCTTTCTTGTGAATAGCTGTCAACATGTCGTTCTGTTCTTGCTCGAACGGTTCTTTTCGGCGCTCAAAAACATGCTTGGCTGTTTTGAGGAAACCTTCGACGTGTGTGGTCTTGTCGTTGGCACCCCACGCAAAGGGCTTTATTCGCCGGGCGGGACTGGCGTCCCCGAAAACGTTGGCCCCAACACCGACGACCGTACCGGTCGAGAACATAGTGCCGATAGCCGTCTTGACGTGGTCGCCAAACACGGTGCCTAAAAAGGTCCGGGTGGTGTCAACCTGTTCGCTGCCCAGATCGAGTCGCACTTCGCCGTAGGTGTTTTTCAAATTGGAAGTGGTCGTCCCCGCACCGAGGTTAACCCACCTGCCAATAACGGAATGGCCGATGAAACCGTCATGCCCTTTGTTGGAAAAGCCGAGCATTACGGTTGCCGTCATCTCACCTCTGACGCGGCACACCGGGCCGATCGAAGAGTGCCCGATCGATCCTCCGTGAACTTGAGTTCCGGCCCCGATGTAGAGGGGGCCCTCAAGACGTGTCCCACTTTTCACATAGCAGTGATCCTCTATCACGATGGCGCCGTTTCGAACATCGAAAACCGTTCCGGGCTCGATGAGTGCTCCAAGAATAATTACTTCGGCGGGGTCACCTACTATCAGGCATCCGTCGGGGATCTCGTCGCGATCGCCGTGTACGAAATCTGCCACGTCTGCAGAAAGAAGATGTTCTGTTGCCGTTAGAACATCGTAGGCTCCGTGAAGCAACACCCCTTCTAGCTCAATGGAATTCCAGTCTTTGCCGGAACCGGTCCAGGTTGATCCCTCGGGCACCCACCAACCTACGGTCTCGTCATCGTTGACCAGTCTGGCCGGAGTTTTTGGTAAATCGGGCTTGATTCCCGTTGGGGCGAAGTCTGAGCGCCCGACCAGAGCGGGACCCTGAACGTCTTCCTTTGTCTTAACTACCGGGCAATCGAGTTCGACAAATTTGTGGAGGTGATCGGGTCCGAAAATAGCGGACGCCGAATCTCCGGCGATGGATTCCCATCGCTCTCGGATCAACCAGGCGCCTGCCCTCAGTTCTGATATTGGCCTACAGTCGTAAAAGGGGAACCAGCGTTCATGTTCCTCCGGTTCAAGCAAAAACAATTTGGTCATGGAGTTTCCAGAATGTCCTTTGGAAGTTGGTCCAGAGTTTCTTTGAGGTTTAAGGCCCTTTCTCTTGTCGCAACCAGGGTAACGCCATTTGCGCGGACGACAACGATGTCCTTCAGTCCGCTAATTACAACTGGCTCTCCATCGCTCCAGACAACACAATCGCGGGAGTCGATTCCGGCGGCATTCCCGACCAGGCAGTTCCCAGATTTGTCGGTACCCCTTATCCGCCCCAGTGCGGGCCAGGTTCCGACATCGTCCCACGGAAATTTGCCAGGAACTATGGCAACGCGGTTACTGCGCTCAAAGTGAGATATGTCGATAACGATCGGGGTCACCGACTTGAAGAAGCCATCAACGTTGTTTTGGTCTAAAAGAGGGAGGTGAGGGGCCAATTCCGGTACATGCTCTTCGGTTTCCTCGAAAAAGACCCTGGAAGTCCAGGCGAACATGCCGCTATTCCATAGTGCTCCCGCTTTTATGAGTTCTCGGGCTCTTGTCTCATTCGGTTTTTCAATGAACCGGTCGACACTTTTGGTTGTGTCGTCCAGATCGGGGCCCGGTTGAACATAACCGTAACCAATCTCCGGCCTGATCGGCACCACACCGACCGTTACCAGCATTTCATGCCGTTCGGCCGCCGAAAGCGCCATGTCGGCATGTTCGCGAAAAAGGTTGTCGTCGCCGATAGCCCAGTCGGCATGCAGGGAAAGCACCGTGGCGTTATCGTCGCGGCGGTTGATCTCGTGGGTTGCCCAGGCCAGCGCAGGGGCGGTCTGAGCCGCGCAGGGTTCTGCAAGCACGTTCTCAGTCGGCACTTCGGGTAGCAGGGCACGCGTTCTGTCGGCCAGATTTTGACCGGTGATTACCAAAACCCGATTGGCTGGAATCAGGGGGTCAAGTCGTTCAACGGCCTGTCGAAGGAGTGGTGTCTCCGAAGCGAGGGGCAAGAACTGTTTAGGGTTGTTCGGAGTTGAAAGGGGCCAGAAACGCGTGCCGGATCCGCCGGCTAAAATTGCGGCCCATCTCATTTATTTTTGTCTGGTCCGCCGAGTATTTCGTTAGCCATAGTTTTTAGTTTTGTGGGTGAAAATGGCTTGGCGACGTATGTGCCGCCGAGGTCGCGTACAATTTCTCTTACACCGGCAAACTCGGCCCCGGATAGAACGATTACCGGAGTGTCGATGGCGTTCGGACCTTTTCTCAAACTGTCCAGGAAATCCAGTCCGGATCCATCGGGGAGTTTCACGTCAAGGAATATAATGTCGAAGCGCCAGCTATCGAGTTGTTTTCTCGCCTCGGCAAGGTCTCCCGCAGAAGCGACTCCCCATCCGTCTCGTTCAAACGAAACCTGGACGACCCTGGCAATGTGCGGTTCGTCGTCTACAACGAGGAGTTGGCGCACGACCGGGTCGGTTAGAGCAGCGCGACGATGGCAGAGTGGTGTTGCTTTAGTTCGTACAGTATCGGTCCGAGGTTGGTACCCGAACTTGCGACGACCGCGAGGATCGCCTCAGCGGAAAGCTCTGAAACTATCAGATTACCTGATCCGAACTCCACAACTGTTGACCCGAAATCCCCCATTCCAGAGGGGGCGGAAAATTCCTTGAAGGAGCGCACCATTCCCGGTACCAGGGCAGAAATAGTGTCAGTGTCCAGCTCTCCTGAGATGGCTGCGTCGATAGTGAGGCCATCGTTTCCGATTACGAAAACTCCGTCAATTCCATCTCGCTCTTTGAGAGCCTGGATAACTTCTCGTATGGTGGACATGGCGGCAAATTAGGTCTCGCCATACGGCAAGTCAAGCGTGTCGGCGGCCCGGGTTGACCCCCTCCGTGGGCTCGGCTAACCTTCCACGCACTATTATGAGACTGACAGATACTTACTCGCATTCGATCCGCCTGATCATGGGTGGGGCCGTTCTATTAACGGCTTCCGCCTGCAGTGACCCGTTTTCTCTTGGGCCCGCCAACATTGTCAACCGGTTGGACACAACCACGATTGTAGCCCTTTCGACCGCGGAAGTAGGTGAAGCGTCTGCGTACGATATGATCGCTCGCACGCGGGCGGTCACCGAACTTGGGGACGACTTTGATTTCGTGTTCGATTTTCAACCCGACGGTAGTGCCGCCTTGACGCCCCGCGCCGCTCTGGGACTTCAATCGACGGCGGGTCTGCAACTTACCAATGACAGCTTCGACGAAATCACTGACCCTCCGTCGTCCGGTTATGTGACGGAAGAACCTGTGACTATCGAGGTCGGGGACGTGCTAATCGGACGCTCCAGGGCTACGAGTTCTGGGTGTTCGTTTCTCGGTGCGATTTCTCGATTCGGAAAATTCAAGGTGTTGTCGATTGATGCCACTTCCGGTGAGGTGCAACTGGAGTTGTTGGTAAACGCCAATTGCGCTTTTCGGAATCTTCAACCCGGCATTCCGACTGACTGAGAATGATAGACATCAAACTTCTTCGCGATGAATCGGAGTCGACGAGGGCAACTCTCGCACGCCGACTGTCTGATCTCGACGGCTATTTGGATAGGATTGTCGAACTGGAAGAGCAAAGGCGCGGGGTGATTCTGTCGGCCGAAGGGCTCAAGGCTGAACGGAACCGGGCGTCGGAGGAAGTTAGCAGGATCAAGAAGGATGGGGGGGACGCCACTGTCCTGCTGTCGGGCCTCAAAGAAAAGAGCAGTGAGATCAAAGGGCTCGACGCACGCCTCAAAGAAATTGAGACGGAGCTCAGGAAAAAAGCTCTGCGTATCCCCAATTTACCACTTCCTGAAATCCCCGACGGTGGAGAAGATGGGAATCAGATCCTGCGTACCTGGGGTGATCCTCCCGAGTTTGATTTCGAACCCAAAGCACACTGGGATATTGGTCACGAACTCGGGTTGATTGACCTGCCAAGAGGGGCGAAGATCGCAGGGTCGGGCTTTCCTGTGTTCACGGGTGCAGGCGCCCGTCTGCTGCGTGCCTTGCGGAACTTCATGCTGGACATTCATGTCGACCAACATGGGTACACCGAAATCGCACCTCCGCATCTTGTAACTGAGGAAACAGCGCTGGGCACCGGGCAACTACCGGATCTTGAAAGCAACATGTATCGAACCGTTGACGGGCTTTACCTCATTCCAACGGCCGAAGTACCTGTTACCAATATGCACGCCGGTGAAATTCTGCAGGCTGAAGATTTACCGCGGACCTATGTCGCCTATACTCCGTGTTACCGCAGGGAGGCTGGAGCCCACGGTAAGGACACCCGCGGGATCATCCGTGTGCATCAGTTCGACAAGGTCGAATTGGTTCGGGTTTGCGAGGCAGAGCAATCGCCTGTGGAATTTGACAAGATACTCGGGCATTCCGAAGTGATTTTACAAAAGCTGGGGATGCCGTATCGTGTACTGGCCCTTGCCGCGGGAGACATCGGGTTTGCCAGTGCTAAAACATACGACCTGGAAGTTTGGGCGGCAGGCGTCGACAACTGGCTTGAAGCGTCCAGCGCCTCGACTTTCACTGATTTCCAGGGTCGGCGAGCCAACATCCGTTATCGTCCGGAAGGTGGTGGAAAGCCGCACTTCTGCCACACACTGAATGCCTCGGGGGTTGCCCTGCCGAGGACCATTATCGCGCTGCTCGAAAACAACCAGCAGGAAGACGGCAGCGTAGTTATTCCCGAGGCTCTGGTGCCGTATATGGGTGTGGACCGGTTAACCGGTGCCTCGTCGTAGCTTAAGCAAGACCTTCAAGAGGGCAGGGCCCGCCATCGCGCTCGGGTTGTTGGTGCTCGTCGGGAGCATTTCCGCCTGGCAGGCCTGGGTTACCTCCCAACACCTCAAAGAAGAGGCTCGAACCACCTCGCGAATTTTTGGACAGGTGGTTGCAGCTTTGACTGACACTACATCGGGCACGACCGACGCTCTGCTTGATCTCGTTACCCAGATCTCCGGGACAGGGATTCCGCTCGTCGTTACCGACCATGCAGGCACGGTTCTGGCCGGTCGCAATCTGCCTTTTGGAGACCGGCTGGATGATCCGGCCATGCCTTCTTTTGTTGCCGAGTTGTCGGAGTACTCGGCTCCCATAGTCGTACCCGATGTAGGCAGGATATTCTTCGGACCCATTCCGGCTTCAGGGCGTCTCAGTTGGCTGCCGATCGTGCAATTGGCGTTGCTCCTGGCTGCGATTGGAGCGGGCGTGTGGGCATATCGGGCCGCTGTTGGGCGGGACAGAGATCGCCTCTGGGTCGCGATGGCACGGGAGTCGGCACATCAACTGGGCACACCGTTGATGAGTGCCAGGGCATGGATTGATCGCCTTGCCGATGCCGAGGGCGATCGCACGAAAATTACCGAAAACCTTCTTGCTGACGTTGAGCGTTTAGAGAGGGTCGCTCAGCGTTTTGAGCGTATTGGCCGCCCGGCCAGGCGTGACAGAGTTGCTCTGGGAGTGCTTGCTGAAAGGACGGCACATTATTTTGAACCACGTCTACCGAAACGCGCGAATCTAATCGCGTTAAAGGTGGCGGCTCCATCAACCGGGCCGATGATAAGTGGCGACCCGGTATTGCTTGGTTGGGCTCTGGAGTCGTTGGTAAAAAATTCCATTGATGCGCTGAGCGGCCGCGGTGGAGCCATCACCCTCTCGGTGACCGGTGAGGGTGATACCGCGATTGTGACCGTTGAGGATGACGGGCCTGGTATTGATCCGGAAGTGAGGGCCGGGATATTCGAGCCGGGAGTGACGACAAAAAAAAGGGGGTGGGGGATAGGCCTTGCCCTGACCCGAAGGATTGTGGAGGAAGTTCATGGAGGACGTTTGGAACTAGTGGAAACCGCGGCGGGAGCGAAATTCAGGGCGGAGTTACCGGCAGGTGCCCATGAGGCCTGAGCTAAACGAAAAACAGCAGGAGGCCGTCGAGCATGAAGGTGGCCCGATTCTCATCCTCGCCGGAGCCGGATCGGGAAAAACCCGTGTGCTCACCACACGAATAGCACGATTGATGGATAGGGGAGTGCCGTCTCGCAATATCATGGCGGTAACGTTTACTAACAAAGCCGCTGCTGAAATGCGCGATCGCATCGGTGCGCAATTGCAACGCGACCCGGCAGGCCTCTGGATCGGGACTTTCCACTCCCTCTCCGCTCGACTGTTGCGGCGCGAAGCGCAACACATTGGCTTCAGTCCTCAGTTCACTATATACGACGAGACTGACCGACTCACGCTGATTCGCCGATTGTTAAAGCAGGGCAGATACTCCCCGAAAGAATTCAAGGCAAGCGTAATCCAGTGGGAGATTTCCGGTGCGAAAAACGCAATGCTGTCTCCCGCGGCATATGGCGAACAGGCTGGTCACGAAATCCAACACGTTGCCGCAGACATCTTTACCGAGTTCAACAAGGAATTGCGCAAGGCCAATGCGATGGATTTTGATGATCTGTTATTGCATCCTCTAACACTTTTTGAGAAGAATCCAGATCGGCTGCATCGCTATCAAAATCTGTTCCAGCATGTTCTGGTCGATGAGTTTCAGGACACGAACAAAGCACAGTATCTATTCGTTAAATACCTTACAGATCTTTCGAAAAACCTATGTGCGGTAGGTGATGACGACCAATCGATTTATGGGTGGCGTGGCGCGGATGTGCGAAACATGCTTGGCTTCGAAAACGATTTTCCGACCGCAAAGGTTGTTCGGCTCGAAGAAAATTACCGTTCGACCGGCACTATTCTCGAGGCGGCTAACGGTGTCATAGCTGAGAACAGTGCCAGGCTTGGAAAGACGCTTTTTACGCGTCGGCCGGGTGGAGAGAAGGTGGTGGTTCTTGGCGCATCGGACGAGAGGGACGAAGCCGAGTGGGTGGCGCGAGAACTACGCAGCCCGGCCGTATCATCGGAGTATAGTCCCACGGATATAACCGTCTTGTACCGCACGAATTCTCAAAGCCGGGCATTCGAGGACGTTTTTCGGCGTAACGCGATCCGTTATCGAGTCGTAGGGTCAGTGAGTTTTTACAAACGGCGAGAGATTAAGGATCTCGTCGCCTATCTGAGACTGATCGTAAATCCATTGGATGACGAGGCGTTTATGAGGGCCATACAGGCTCCGAAACGCGGGGTGGGGATCACAAGTCTCTCAGTGTTACAGCTAACTGCTACAGAGTGGGAGAAGTCGCTTCTTGAGACGGCGGCTATTTGCACGCGCATTCCGCAAATCAAGGGGAAGGCCCGCGGTGCATTGGTTCAGTTTGCAGAGATGATGCATGAACTAAGGCAAGCAGCTGATGAGATCTCGCCAGCAGCCATTTTGGAATCGATTATTCAAGCCATTGATTTCGAGACCTACCTCGCCGAGGGCGGAGTCGAGGCGTCAGATCGGCTTGAAAACGTGAGGGCCTTGGTGTCGGGTGCCGCCGAATGGTCTGAGGAGGACACGGACGACGATTCCGGTACTCCCGTCGAACGGTACCTTGCCTCAGCGGCTCTTACAACATCCAGCGAGGACATTGACGGTGATCCAGATGGTGTGACCCTGATGACGGTTCATACGGGAAAAGGGCTTGAGTGGCCGGTGGTCTTCTTGACGGGAATGGAAGACGGGTTGTTTCCGCTAAGCCGTTCGATGGAAACTCTGGAGGGAGCTGAAGAGGAGCGTCGGTTGGCTTATGTGGGGATCACTCGAGCCCGTGACCGCCTGTACCTCACGTGGGCGAGTTCCAGGAGGCGCAACGGTCAGTTGATGCCTGGCATGCCATCCAGGTTCCTCGACGAGGTGCCCGTTGCAGTAGTTGAAGAGCGACGCACCGGCGGCCTTTTCGGTGGAGAAGCGCGGCGCAGGAGCCAACCCTATCGGCATCCAAGGACGTACAACGAACAGCGATCTGGGCGAAGTGCTCCTCTGGCACCAAAGAAGGCGCCTGTGGTTCACTTCTCCTATGAAGAAGAGTCGCAGGATGCACCTCGCTACGTTGAAGGCGAGAGGGTTAAGCACCGCAAGTTCGGCTCCGGCGGGATACTCAGGGTTTCTGGAAAGGGGCGCGAGTTAAAGGTCGTTATCGGGTTCGATGATGAGACTATTGGCGAGAAGACCCTGATCGCGGCATACGCCGGACTTGAACGGGACTGGGACGGTACGTGAGCCTTAAGCCGGACCAGGTGCGCCACCTTGCCGATTTGGCGGCCATTGAATTGACGGACGACGAAGTAAGGTCTCTATCCCTCGAATTGTCCTCTGTGCTTGAACACTGTCAGCGACTTCCTGTTTCGCACGAGAGCTGTGACCACGGCTTCGCGGTTGGTAGTGTGGAGGTCAGGGAAGACAGGGTCGATCCGTCCCCAATGAGCGACGAGAGTTTTAGGTGGGTGTGGATTGAAGGTGAGAAGTTTTTCGCTGTGCCGCGTTTGGATCTGGGGAGTGGTGACGACGAGCGATAGGTTGAGCCGGGTTGCCGAAACGGCCGATTCAAACTCAAACTCTATTCTGGCGTTTGATCGTGCGGTGGTTGCCAGGCAGTTTGGTTGTGACGGATTGTTAAAAGGTCAATTCGTTGCCGTAAAGGACAACATCTGTACGCTCGAATATCCTACCACCTGCGGTTCCCGCATGCTCTCCGGTTATCGCTCTCCCTTTGAGGCAACGTCGATAACGCGCCTGAAGAGTGAAGGTGCGATCATTGCCTGCAAAACCAATCTTGATGAATTCGCAATGGGGTCGTCTACCGAAAACTCAGCGTTTGGGAGAACGCTTAATCCGTTCGATGAAAAACGAGTCCCGGGAGGTTCTTCCGGTGGGTCGGCGGCTGTGGTCGCCGATGGGACGGTGGATTACGCGCTGGGTTCTGAAACAGGTGGATCTGTCAGGCAGCCGGCAGCGTTCTGCGGCGTGGTGGGGATCAAACCGAGTTACGGGCGAGTGAGTCGCCACGGGCTGGTGTCCTTCGCCTCTTCGCTGGATCAAATCGGCGTGTTCGGATCCGATGTCTCCAGGGCTGAAATCCTCCTGAGTGTCATCGCGGGGCACGACGCGCGCGATGCCACTTCGGTCGCGGTTGCACCGCTCGAACTGGGGAAGACGCTCGACAGTCTTGTCGGAGTAAAAATTGGTCTTCCGGTCGAGTATTTCCCTGCAAATTTGTCGCCGGACGTCAGAGCGGGTTGTGAAAAAGCGAAAAAGATGTTGCAGGGTGTCGGAGCAATTCTGATCGACGTTTCGCTACCCTCAACCCATTGTGCGGTGGGCACGTATTACGTCCTCGCACCAGCTGAAGCGAGTGCCAATCTCGCTCGATTCGACGGAATTCGATACGGACGGTCATTGGACCGGACCTGCGCCGACGTTTCACAGATGTATCGCAAAACAAGAGGAACGCTCCTGGGAGCGGAAGTGAAACGCAGGATCATCATTGGCACCTATGTTCTCTCGTCGGGTTATCGGGAAGCATACTACAAGCGAGCCAGGGTCGCACGCGACCAGATCACGTCGGAGTTCGATACTCTGTTTGCGAACGAGGTTGACCTCCTGTTTACACCTACGGTGGGGTCCACGGCGTTCGAATCGGGGAAGTATTTCGGGGACCCGTTGGGTCTTTACTTCGAAGACGCTTTGGTCTGCCCTGCCAACCTGGCCGGGATCCCGGCGATGAACTTGCCCCTCGGACGAGCGTCCGGGTTGCCTGTTGGCGGTCAATTGATCGCTCCGCGGTTCGCAGAGAGTAAAATGATCGCCGTTGCCCGGTTGCTGGAATCGATGCTCGATCCCCTGGCTGAAGTGCGATGAACTGGGAGATTGTGATTGGGCTTGAGGTGCACGTTCGGCTCAAGACCGAGTCGAAACTTTTCTGCGCGTGTTCAGCGAAGTTCGGAGATCCCGCCAATACCAATATTTGCCCGACCTGTGCAGGTCTCCCCGGTTCCCTACCCACCCTCAACTCGCTGGCTGTCCAAAGGGCCGCGACAATTGCTGCTGCGCTCGGTTCGGCGCTTCAAGCGCGGAGCGAATTTGCCCGGAAAAGTTATTTCTACCCTGACCTTCCCAAGGGATATCAAATTACACAGTATGAGCATCCGCTTGCAGTTGGGGGAGAGCTGGTGGTTCATGAAGGGGGTCGGGAGGTGCGTTTCGTCCTGCAAAGGGTCCACCTTGAGGAAGATGCGGGCAAGTTGATCCACAACCGAAAAGACGGTGTGACTCTGATCGATTTGAACCGTGCTGGGGTTCCGTTGGCTGAAATCGTGACCGAGCCGACGGTGAGTGGTCCAGGAGAGGCACGGTTGTTTCTAAATGGGTTGAAACGCACGCTCCAGTACCTGGAAGTCTCTGACTGCAACATGGAGGACGGAAGTCTTCGAGTCGATGCCAACGTTTCAGTTCGGCGCCCGGGGGCTGGCCTGGGGATCAAGCAGGAACTGAAAAATTTAAATTCTCTTTCTGGGATTGAAACTTCGTTAGGTGTTCTCGTTGAATCCCAGATCGCAACGTTGGAATCGGGCGAACCTGTTTTGCAAAGGACCTTTGCTGCGTCAGACGGCTATGTCACTCCGATGCGCCAAAAAGAAGAGGGAGCTGACTACAGGTACTTCCCGGAGCCCGATCTCTTACCCCTGGAAGTCACTCCTCAAAGGGCTCGATCGATTACGGATTCCCTACCAGAGTTACCGGAGGCGAGACGAACGCGATTCGTCACGGAATTCGCGCTCACACCCTCTGAGGCGGAAGTGCTGACCTCGGGCCGCGATGTGGCAGATTTTTTCGAATCGGTCGCAGTTGCTACGCGCGGTACCGATGCGCACCAGGCGGCTGGTTGGGTTATCAACGAAACTCTTGCGCTCTGGTCGGGTGCGGAGGCTCCGTTTTCTTCTTCATTCCTGGCCGAAGTCATTGGACTTGTGAACAACAAAGCATTGAGCCGCCAGGCCGCCAAAAAAGTGTTGCTAGAAATGGCCCGGTCGCCAACTTCAGAGGGAGTTGCTGAGCTGGTTGCCAGAATGGGAGTCGGTTTGGAGGCAGACGCGTCGCAGATGGAACAATGGGTAGAAGCTGTGCTCGCCGAGTATGCTGATGAAGCCGCTCGGTTGAGGGCAGGGGAAGGACGCCTCATGGATTTCTTGATGGGTCGGGTTATGGCTGCGTCGCGTGGGACCGCCGATCCCCACGTCGCGAGACAACTGATTTCGGAAAAGCTCTAGCCCTCCGGGAGTTCGCCAGGGGTCATGGATGCGCCCGTAACCGGGGCCCATGGCCGGTGTGACGATGACTCGTCCCAGAACCCGATTCCTTGCTCTGGTATTTCAAAGTTTTCTCGGGCGACTTCGGCCAGGTAGTCTCGATCGCCGCGCATGTTTTCTCGCACTACGGCAACCCTGATCTTCTTGGCCAGTGCCAGCGACGACTCGCCGGAAGGATCGAGTCTCCTGGGTGTAGCTTTGGCTTCCGCCAGGTTTTCCATTATGTAGTGGAACGCGGTTCCCATGTGAGCTTCGATGACGCTGTCAGAAATGTCCCACTTGCTCTTTTCGGCCACTTTTTTGAAGGTCTTCTGCCAGCTCAGAGTTTCGGTTATGCCGACCATTCCGCGAAACAGTCTGCGGTTCGTGTTAACTGAAAAGATCGTCGGCGAAATGATCGTATCCAGGTGTTCGTTAGCTTCGGAATGGTCCAGTCGAATGAGGTCCATCGCGGTCCGCGCATACTGGTCGCCAAGGTGTGTCTCAAAGCGGCTTTCCCACCAGGAATGTCCGAGAGCGATCGTGCGGCTTGTAACAACGAGTTGATGGGGCACGAAGAAATTGTGTGCCACTGTGTCGGCTGCGAGGTGTGATAGGTAGCCGAGAGCGAAGGAGCGGATCCTGTCGGATTCGGCGCGGTCGAGTATTTCCTGACCGACATGCCAGGCATGACAGTGTCTGCCTACAGGTGCGTATTTTTTTGCCATCGAGGTATCTGCGGCGATGTTGCCATACAGAAAATCGTGGGGATAAGCCTGGAGTAGGACGGCAACCGCCTGGGGAAGAGCGGAGATGTTGGCCAGGACCGATTCAGCTAGAAAAATATGGGTACCCGGCGTCCATGCATTTGCGAACTCGGGCGTAAGGGCCAGGAAAAGGACGGCGAGCAGCCCGGAAGTTAGTGGCGCCCGAATCCCCATCTATCGCCTTCTGCGACCTGTTAGCGCCCTCTTAAACGCCTTGACGATCGTTGCGCTCTTTCTGCCCGTGCGCAAAGCTGCGGCAACGTCCAGTACTGTGTCCTCCAGTTCCACCTGAGCAACGTCTACCAACGCGTCTAGATCGAGCAAACGGTTTTCAATCGTGTCGGCCGCCCTGGTGACTTTTTTTCGCATCTCTCTGGAGGTCGCGGTGAGTTCCTTCGCCTCCTTCTTCATCGTCTTCACTGCCTTCTGGGTGTCATCGACGATCTCGCGGGCTGACTTGAGGACGGGTCCAGTCTGGCTTTCAAGAGTTTTGATGGTTTTGTCGATCGTGCCAACCACTCGGGAAAGGTCTCGAACGAACACGACCGTCACGACGCCTATTCCAATAAAAAACACGGCTATCGTGGCGGTTGAAATAGCGATTACGGTGGCTTCCCATCCCATTTCCACTATTTCCTCTCACTTTCATTCTGAATTGTCTCGGTGCTCGGGGAAAACCCCATCACACTCGAAACCGGCACGGTAAAAGCGATACCGGTCGAAGGAGCGTCCAGGTCGCCGCAAATCTCAAGGATAGCCTTCTTGGCTTCCAGAAGTTTCGCCGGGTCCTGCACGACCGAAAAGATAGTCACATTTTTGTCCCGCGACCGTGAAGTAATGTCTTTCAAGGCGCCGAAGGCAGGCAAATCGTCGCGCAGAACTCTGCCCATGCCACGACTCTCGAAAACCGTAGCCCCCGTGATGCCAATTTCAGCAAAACGTCCGAGCAAGTCTTCCAGTTTTTCTTCCCTATTTAATACACAGACTAACAGTTCCATGTCCTGCTGATACCTTCCGGTGACGGGTCTTCAAGTCGAAAGATCAAGAACACAATCCCGCTGTCAAGGAAAAACTTCTTGACTAGGTCGCCCGTAACCCCCTATGGTACGCCGACATGAACGAACATTTCGTGGTAAACGGGGGGCTTAGCCTCAAAGGAAATGTAAGGCCCGCAGGCAACAAAAATGCAGCGTTACCGTTAATTGCGGCCACTCTGATGGCAGATAGCCCTTCCGTAATTAGCAATGTCCCGCGAATAAGAGATGTCGAAGCGCTCCTTGAACTGGCCGAAAACAGCGGTGCTGAAATCTCGTGGACAGGAACCAATGAGGTGCGAATAGACCCTGCCGGTCTCGAGGCCAGGCCGCTCGATGCCGAACTCTGCTCAAGGATCCGGGCGTCGATTCTTCTGGTAGGCCCTTTGCTTGCTCGTTTCGGTAAGGTCACACTACCGCCGCCCGGCGGTGATGTAATCGGGCGTCGGCGAGTTGATACACATTTTCTGGCTTTAGAGGGACTAGGCGCCGAAGTGTCCGTTGGGGCGGGTTACCGGGTCGAGGCCAAAAAGCTAAAGGGCACTGATCTTTTTCTTGACGAGCCTTCGGTCACCGGTACCGAAAACGCCATGATGGCAGCCGTGACGGCTGAGGGAATCACCACGATGCGCAATGCGGCGTCCGAGCCTCATGTCCAGGACCTGGCTCTAGCCCTCAATAAGATGGGTGCGTGCATTGAAGGTGTTGGGACCAACAGGCTGACGATCGAAGGGGTGAGTCAACTCCACGGAGCGGAAATTGAGGTTGGACCTGACCACATCGAAATCGGAAGTTTTATCGGGCTGGCTGCGGTAACCGATTCCGAGTTACGAATCGAAGGAGTACGCCCGGCCGATATGTCCAGCATACTGCTGAATTTCGCCAAGCTAGGTGTTGATGTAACGCTAGAGGATGGTGCTGCTTTCGTTTCCGCTCGGCAGGAGCGTAGGGTCCGAGCAGATTTCGGAGGGCATATCCCCAAAATTGAAGATGGCCCCTGGCCCGCGTTCCCGGCCGACTTGACCTCAATTGCCACTGTGGTGGCGACTCAGTGCGATGGCATGGTGATGATTTTCGAGAAGATGTTCGAGTCGAGGCTTTTCTTCGTCGACAAATTAATCGGTATGGGCGCTCAGATAGTTCTATGCGATCCTCACCGCGCAGTTGTTTCCGGGCGTTCTGTACTGAGGGGGGGCATTGTGGAGAGCCCGGACATCAGAGCTGGGATGGCGATGCTCCTGGCGGCGCTCGCTGCCGAAGGAACCAGCGTAATTCACAATATCAGGCAAATTGACCGCGGCTACGAGCGCATTGACGAGAGGCTGAGGGCGCTGGGTGCCGATATTCAACGCGTATCCTGATATCAGGAACGACGAAGTGAATGAAACCCGGGCAGGGGAGCCAGGGGACTTTCCGACCTGGGAGCTCCGAGATTGGGCAGACCTCGGAATCGTGGCTGGGGTTTCGGCTGCTGGGCCGGACACAAGCCTTGGACTGTGGGGTGGGGAACCAGTGGACCGTGTCGAAGGTCGATGGGCTAAGCTCATGGAACGGTGGCCTGGTGGTTTTGACGGGGTGGCGATCTCTCGCCAGATTCACGGCAAGAGTGTTGGAGAGGTTGAGTCGGTATCAGGTCTGACGGTTTTTCCAGACCGAGACGGACATGTTACATCCCGAACTGGCGTCCTCTTGACGGTTACTGTTGCTGATTGTGTGCCCGTGTATCTAGCTCATCCTCAAACCAAAACGGTTGGCCTGCTTCATTCTGGTTGGAAAGGGACTGCTTCGGGGATTTTGGCCGAAGGGGTGCAAGCACTGCAAAATGCCTCCGGGTGCACCGCTGGCGACGTCATAATGCATTGCGGTGTAAGTATTTGTGGGTCTTGCTATGAAGTTGATTCTGACGTGGCTTATGAGATTACTGGCGTCCGGCATAAGGGAAAGGTCTGTGTTGATCTCCGCTCGGTTTTAGCAGCACAGGCGGCGAAAATAGGCCTAAAATCAGTGACTCTCAGTTCCAGGTGTACCGCCCATCAAAGAGGTTCTTTTTTTTCCCATCGCGGGTCGGGGGGCAAGATGGAAAGGATGGCAGCGTTCATAGGGGTCGGCGGCTCGACCTGATAGGGGGGTCGCAGCTTGACCCCCCATAAAATCTCGATAGATTTAACCTCTGCGAGTGCGGGCGAAGCTTTTGCCCGCGCTTTTTTTTGCGACTATGAAAACTGACGATAGCCTTGTTGACGAGGTCGAAGAGCGGGTTCGAAACCTGGGATTTGACCTGATAGATCTGAAAAGAAAAGGGTCTTCTCGGAGGACCATACTGGAAGTTCGCGTGGACTTGCTTGATTCGGCGTCCGGCGATGGGATTACGGTTGATCATTGTACACAGGTTAGCCGGATGCTAGAAGAATGGCTTGATGAGGTAGGTTTTCTGGGCGAAAACTACGTTTTAGAAGTTTCGTCTCCGGGCATTGAACGGCCCATAAGGTGGCTGCGTCATTGGGAAGAAAATGTCGGTCGAGAGGTCAAGGTGAAATTGGCCGGCCGGGGCCGGTTAGTGGCAGAGATTGTTGCCGTCGAAGATGGACAGTTGGTGTTGAGGGTTAAGCAGAAAAAATCAGGCGAATCGGAGGATCTTACGGTCCCGGTAACCGATGCGCTGGATGCCAGGTTGGCAGTGGATTGGAACAACATATGAGCGCTACGGCGAAAACGAGAAAGGTGAGCAGATGACTCCTGCAGACGTGTTGAATGCGTTGCGCCAATTAGCGGATCTTAAGAACCTTGAGCGGCATGAATTGACTGAGTTGCTGCGCGACGGAATCTATGCGGCTCTCGCCAGGGAAAAGGGGCCGACTGTTGATGCCGAGATCGAAATAAATGAAGCTGACGGAATCCTCCGGGTCACTGTATTGAAAACGGTGGTCGAGGAAGTAGAGGACGCCGTGTGTCAGATTTCCGTTGAAGAAGCTAAGTGGGAAGATGAAGAGTTCGAAGTCGGCGACGTGCTTGAGGAAGAAGTCCCCTTCGAATCGCTCGGCCGAAACGCTGTGCTTGCAGCCAAACAAAAAATCGTTCAGCGCGTTCGCGAAGGTGAACGTTCGCGGATTCGCGAGGAATTCGAAGAGAAGGTTGGTGCTCTGGTAACAGGGGAGGTCCAACAAATCGAACGCGGTCGTCTTGTGATCATGCTACCCAGGTTCAGGGAAGCAGAGGCTTTAATTCCGTTTCGCGATCAGAATCGCCGGGAACATTTCCATCAGGGCGACCCGATCAGGGCGGTACTGCGACGCCTGGAAGAAACTCCTAAAGGTCCGCGATTGATCCTCTCCCGCGCTGATGCTTCGTTCGTTACCGCTTTATTCCACCTCGAAGTGCCGGAAATTGCTCAGGGAATAGTCGAGATCAAATGTGCCGCCCGTGATGTCGGCAGCCGTACCAAGATTTCAGTCGCAACGCGTGATGAATCGGTTGACCCTGTAGGTGCGTGTGTTGGCCTCAGGGGTAGTCGCGTCCACGCGATCGTGAACGAACTTGGTGGCGAGCGAATAGACATCGTCCCGTGGTCTCCAGATCCCGAGCGGTTTGCGCGTCTGGCCCTGGCTCCGGCCAAGGTCGCCAAGGTCTTCTCCGACCCCGACACCCAAACGATCCACGCGGTGGTTGATGAGGATCAGTTGAGCCTGGCCATTGGTCGAAATGGTCAGAACGTGCGACTCGCCTCTGAGTTGACCGGGTGGAAAATCGATTTGTATTCAAGCAGGGAATGGCTGGACCGAGTAGGTGATGGCCCGGTGCTCGCGCCTCTGGCTCCTGGCGAGGAGTTGATGGCCGAGGTTTCCCTGAAGGAGTTGTCGGGAATGAACCCTTCGCTGGTCGATAAATTGGAAGCGGCCGGGTTCGTTACGCTAAAGAGTATTCTAGACCTTGAGGCTGGCGACGTAGCAGCTATTGAGGGGGTCACCGAAGGTGAAGCCAACGAGTTGATGGAGTTCCTCGGCGAGATGACTGAAGAAAACGCCGAAGAAGGCCAGCTCCCGGCCTCCGGAGGAGAGACAGTCGAGACGTCGTAAGTGTCAGACGTTCTCGGTTTGATTGGTTTAGGCGCACGGGCAGGTTCAATCGTGGTAGGCACGTCAGGAGTTCGTGCCGGGTTACGACGAGATGAGTTTGCTGCGGTGGTCCTGGCCAGCGACGCAAGTAGTCGGACTGAAGAAAAGGTACGACGCCTTGCTGAGGCCAGAGAGGTACGGTTGGTAGACGGCCCGACGGCTGCAGAAATCGGTGCTCGGTTGGGTAGAGGCACCGTGCAAGCCGTCGGTATAAAAGACGCCAGATTGGCGGCTGGGATCGTCGGCGGGTTTTAATAGTGAGGCAGGAGGTAGCAATTGTCTAAGACGCGGGTCCATGAGCTTGCGGCAGAATTCGGGGTTGAGAGCGAACAGGTGATTACACTGGCCGCGGATATGGATATCCATGTTCGAAGCCATATGTCCGCTTTTGACGCTGATCAGGTCGCGCTTGTCCGGGCGCGTTGGGAGCGCGACAAACGCCGTAAACCGGAGGCCGCCACGAAGAAACGGCGCCGGAAACGTGCCACTGCCGCCGCACCGACTGAACCTGAAGCCGCCGCCGAACCAAAGCGCCCGGTGCGCCGCCGTCGCAAGGCATCCGACGTCGCCGCTGCCAACGCTGCTACCGCCGAAGAAGAGGCCAAAGAGGCTGAACTCGTTGCAGCCCATGAGGCTCAGATGGCGGAAGAAGCTCAGCGCGCAGAGGAAGAGCGCCTCGCTGCCGAAGCTGCCCAGGTCGAAGCAGCCAGGAAGGCCGACGAGCTTGAGCAAGCTGCTGAGGTTGAGACTGAAGAGCCGGTCACGGAGGCGGTTGTCGACGAATCCGAGCCTGCCGAAGCTGATCAGGCTGTACCGGCAACTCCGCCCGCTGAGGCTCCGGCAGGGTTTGTACCGCACCGGGTGCCCCGACCTGTGAAAAAGGTCGTGCGACCGGTAGCATCGAGCGCCCCACGACCCGTGGCGTCGTCCAATGCTGGTGGCCCCGCCGACAGCAAAGCCGCAGGCAAGGCTGGAGCACGTGGCAAGCGCGGCAAACGAGGCGGAGTCGACAAAGCCGCGGTGAAGGCCAACATCAACAAGACTCTTGCTTCGCTCAAAACGCCGAAGGGTAAGAAGGGCAGGTCGCGACGGGACGAAGAGCCGACTTTCAGAGCTCTGGAAGAGCAGCGCCGTGAGGATGAGAAAGAAAGGGAGAAGACTCTAGTAAAGGTCACGGAGTTCATCACCGTGTCTGAGTTGAGCGAGATCTTAAAAGTCACTCCTACTGACATCGTCACGTTTTGCTTCAAACAAATGGGCATGATGGTAACCGTAAACCAGCGCCTGGATTTCGACCAAATCGAATTGGTCGCGGGTGAATTCGGTTACGTGGCTGAAAAAGAAGAAGCTTACGAAGCCGAAGAAACAGTTGAAGAGGAGATCAAAGAGGAGGAGTTGGAGCCGCGTCCTCCGGTGGTCACCGTCATGGGTCACGTCGACCATGGTAAGACATCAGTCCTCGATTACACACGCAAGGAAAACGTGATCGCGGGTGAGGCTGGCGGGATCACGCAGCATATCGGTGCGTACCACGTTGAACTGCACGGTCGCGTTGTCACATTCCTCGATACCCCGGGTCACGAGGCGTTTACCGCCATGCGCGCCCGCGGTGCTCAAAGCACAGATATGGTTGTGCTCGTTATTGCCGCCGATGATCAGGTAATGCCGCAGACCGTTGAGGCGATTTCGCACGCTCGGACCGCGGGAGTGCCCATCATCGTTGCGATCAACAAAATCGATCTGCCAGCTGCCAATATCGAAAAGGTGAAACAGGATCTATTGCAGCATGAGGTCGTGCTCGAAGAATTCGGTGGCGAGGTGTTGTGCTCGCAGGTTTCTGCAAAAACCGGGGATGGCATGGAAGACCTGTATGAAAAGATCCTGCTCCAGGCCGATTTGCTTGATCTGAAAGCCCCCGTGGAAAGAGCTGCCAAAGGTGTCGTTATTGAGAGCACCCTCGATCCGGGCAAGGGGCCGCTTGCGACCATTCTTGTTCAGTCCGGGACCCTGAGAAGCGGTGACCATTTCCTTGCTGGAAATCTTTACGGTCGTGCGCGTGCCATGTTGGACGAACGGGGTAAGAAGGTAGAAAAGGCCGGTCCGTCGGTGCCCGTACAGATTCTGGGGCTCGAAGGTGTACCCCAGGCTGGCGACAGCTTCACTGTCATGGCCAACGCTCCTGAAGCCAGAGAGCTGGCTCAGAAGAGACAACGGCTCGACAGAGAGGCCTCGCACCGCAGAGCGTCCAGAGGGGTCTCCCTCGAAGACTTCTCCCGTCAGGTTGAGGCAGGGGAGGTGCAGAGCCTCAAGGTGGTGATCAAGGCTGACGAAGGCGGCCCAGCTGAAGCGCTGGCAGACGCGTTCGCCAAACTGTCAACTTCGGAAGTTAGGATTGAGGTCGTGCACCGAGCTGTGGGCGCGGTCAAAGAAAGCGATGTAATTCTGGCTAAAGCCGGTGGAGCCGTCATCATCGCCTTCCATGTTCGCCCGGATGCTAACGCCAGGGCCGCGGCGGAGAGGGAAAAGGTCGAAATCAAGACCTACAAAGTTATCTACGAGGCAGTTGACGATATCAGGGCTGCGCTTGAAGGCATGTTGCGGCCTGAAGAACGGGAAGTCGTGCTTGGAGAGGCGGAAGTCCTTCAGATCTTCAAGATATCGGGGACCGGAACCATCGCGGGTTGCAAGGTCACGCAGGGTATCATCGAACGTGTATCCAAGGTTCGTGTCGTGCGTGAAGGGGTCGAGATATATGAAGGTGAACTGGCCAGCCTCAAACGGTTCCAGGACGATGCCAAGGAAGTTCGCGAGGGGCTCGAGTGCGGTATGTCAGTTGAGAACTTCAACGATCTGAAGGTTGGCGATGTACTTGAGTCGTTCACAGTTGAGCAGATCGCACGCACGCTTGAGTCGGTGGGGGCACAGGGAGACTCCTGACGTTGGTAGTCGGTTTGATCACATGGGAGTTGCATGTCGCCGGCTGCGAATCGCTAAAAGACAAACGCAGGGTTTTGAAGAGCCTGAAAGATCGTTTGCGGGGCAGGTTCAACGTTTCAGTCTCAGAGACCGAACATCAGGAACTTTGGCAGCGGGCGGAGTTGGCCTGTTGCGTTGTTGCGCCAGATCGACGGCAGGCTCAGAACGTGATCCATTCTATTGACAAGTATGTGTGTGACGATGCGCTGGTGCGTGTAGTCAATTCCAGAACAGAATTCCTATGAAGCGAGCCAATCGTCGGCCGGAGAGAGTGGCCGCGCTCATCAAAGAGACCGTCGCCGGAGCACTTACGGCAAAGGTGAAAGATCCCCGCGTGGGATTCGTTACCGTTACGTCGGTCTCGGTAACCAACGACGTGTCGATAGCGACGATTTTATTTAGCGTGATGGGTGGCGAGGACGAAAAGGCCTCTGCCCTGGAAGGGATGGCTAGCGCCCGGGGTTTTCTTCGCACAATGATAGCCAAGAAACTCGACCTCCGGGTGGCCCCGGAGCTCCGATTCAAGATTGACAGGGGTCTTGAGCACGCTGCCCGCATCGATGAACTCCTTGCCCAAAACGAGGATGGGTGATCCACTGAGTAGCGGTTTCGTGTTGATCGACAAACCGATCGGCCCTACTTCCCACGATATGGTGAGTGCTGTGAGGCGGGCCCTCGGGTTAAAGCGCGTTGGGCACACAGGGACGCTCGATCCCTTTGCCAGCGGGCTGTTATTGTTGTTCCTCGGGCAAGGAACAAGACTTGTTAGATTCATGGCTCCACTCCACAAAGTCTACACGGGCACACTCAGGCTGGGGATTGAGACCGACACTCTTGATTCCACCGGAGAGGTCGTTTCCAGGTTTGACGGAGCAGAGTTACCCACGATTGAAACCATGCAGAAAACTTTCGCTGGATTCATCGGGGAACTGGACCAACTCCCGCCGAACTTCTCTGCAAAAAAGATCGACGGTGTTGCAGCGTACAAAAGAGCCCGGCGGGGAGAGGATGTGAAATTGTCCGCATCTCAGGTTGTCGTGTATCGACTTGAGGCGATTTCAGTTGATGGACCCGATGTTTCGTTCCTTGCCGAAGTTGGGCCCGGGACCTATATCCGGTCAATCGCTCGCGACGTGGGGAAAGAATTAGGCCTGGGCGGTCACCTCACGAAACTCAGGCGAACGGCGATCGGTCCATTTGTCGTTGATGACGCGGTGTCCCCTGAGGGACTGGAAGGTTGTGTGCCCCGACCTCTTGCAGAGGCCCTATCGCATTTGCCAAACATGGCGATCGATCGACAGCAAAGGGAAGAGATCGGAATGGGCAAGAAAATAGAGGGCGGGAGCCTGTCGTCCGCCGAAGATTCCGTTGCTCTTACGTTTGAAGGGGAGCTAGTGGCTGTGGCTGAGCCGGTTGACGGCCTCCTGCAACCGCGAGTGGTTGTAGCGTCGTGAACCCCGTTTCCCCGCTCCCAAAAGACTTCACGGGCACGATTGTCACCGTGGGTACATTCGATGGAATCCACCTGGGCCACAGGGAAGTTCTCTCTTATCTCCACGAGAGGGCTGTGGGGAGGGGACTGGCCAGTTTGCTGGTGACTTTCGAACCGCATCCGCTTGTCGTGGTAAACCCCGCTGCCGCTCCGCAATTGTTGACTGTTGGCGCCGAGCGCAAGGAATATCTGGCTCAATGTGACATCGACTACGTGACCTTTCTCGAATTCACACAGGAGCTGTCCAAGCTGACCCCACGGGAATTTGTCAGGATTCTCATTGATCGTTACGCAATGAAGGAACTGGTTATCGGTTACGATCATGGCCTCGGCAGCGGGCGTTCGGGCGATTCTACTGTACTAAAGGCCCTCGGGCAGGAACTCGGTTTCGACGTTGATGTCGTTGCGGCGGTGACCGAACATGAAAGACCGGTGTCTTCGACCCTGATTCGAAGGTCCATCGCAGGTGGAGATCTGGTTACCGCCCGAGAGCTTTTGGGGCGGCGGTACTCTATTTCAGGGAAGGTCGTGCGCGGGGCCGGAAGAGGAGAGGGGCTGGGGTTCAGGACGGTGAATCTGGCAGTGCCCTCAAGTCATAAACTTTTGCCTCCTGATGGAGTCTACGCCGTCTGGGTGGAAACCCCGGTCGGTCGAATCGGCGGGATGATGAATCAGGGCGGTCGGCCCACATTCGGAGACAAAGAAAGGGTTCTCGAGGCCCATTTGTTTGATTTTGACGGAGATTTGTATGGCGCGGAAGTGAAACTGTCGTGGTGCCAGCGGGTACGGGACACCCGGAGATTCGAGTCCGCCGCTGCACTCAGTGGACAGCTGAGGCAGGATGAAATTGACGCACGTAATGCGTTGACAGAACCCTTTGGTACAACTACTCATTAAAGCTCTGTAAAACCAGAAGAAATATATGTTTTCAACGATTCGTGGACGAGTAATATTCATAGTGGTGCTGGTTGCTATCAGCGCCTTTTCGCTACGCCCGAGAACGGTGACGTTCCGCAGTGGTGGCGGGGACACCGCCGTACAGGATGTGGAGACCACGCGCTGGGGTCTTAAGATGGGTCTGGACCTCCAGGGAGGAATGCACCTCGGCCTTGAAATCGATCAGTCTCAGGGTGCTGTGGCCGATGTTGAAGACGCGATTGACCGGGCCGTGACAGTGATCAGGTCCCGCGTTGACGAGTTCGGTGTCGGCGAACCTCTGATCCAAAAGGTGGGGACCGAACGCATCGTGGTCGAACTGCCCGGCATTGATGATCCGGCTCGAGCGCGAGAACTGGTAGAACGGTCGGCGTTTCTTGAATTCCGAATCACGGACATGCAGAACGAATTCCTGAACGTGGTGCCGCAAATTGACGACGCACTGCGCCGCCTCGGCATAGCCGGAGGGGCCGGTGGTGGAGACGCAACCACCAGCGCGATCGAACAGCTTCTGGGCGCCGATACGAACGCTGCCGCGCAGGATTCGGCGCCTCCGACCGACTCAACAGATTCTGCGGATGTGCCTGATTTGAGTACGGCTCCGGGAGCGCTGAGTTCGTTGCTGTTTAACGGACAGTTGCCGGGTGAGTTTCTTGTACCGGAGGAGGAGTTTCCGAGGGCCGATAGCCTTATTAACCTGCCCGAAGTCCGCAGGTTGATTCCACGAGGGAAAGAACTCCGCTGGGGCAAAGAGCCACTGTCTCAGGGCGCACGTTCATTTAGACCGCTGTACGCAGTGGAATCACGCCCGATCATTACCGGTGACCAACTTTCTGACGCCAACGCCACACTCGACCAGATGTTCAATCAATCAGTGGTGGATTTTGTCCTCACCCGCAGCGGTGGACGTGTCTTCGGTAGAGAAACAGCAAGGCACATTGGCGACTACATGGCGATTATTCTCGACAGCAGAGTGCAGGGCCAGCCGCCAGTTATCCAGTCTCAGATCCGTCGGCGCGGACAAATTGAGCTCGGCCAATCAACGCTGCAGGAGGCGCAGGATCTGGCTTTGGTCCTCCGGGCAGGTGCTCTCCCGGCTCCGATCGTGATTGTAGAGGAACGGACCGTTGGTCCTAGTCTCGGTCAGGACTCGATTAACAAAGGACTTACAGCTGCTGTTATTGGTTTAATCCTCGTTGTCGGTATCATGTCCTTCTACTACCGGACGGCCGGGCTTCTGGCTATTGCCGGGCTAGGCTTTTACGTCTTGTTTACTCTTGGCGGGCTGGCTGGCTTCGATGCTACGCTAACTCTGCCGGGGTTGGCTGGATTCGTGTTGTCGCTCGGTATCGCGGTTGACGCAAACGTTTTGATCTTCGAGCGAATACGGGAGGAGGTGGCTCTGAACAAGTCGCCCAAACTTGCCGTGGACACCGGATTTCAGCGTGCGATGCCGGCTATCGTGGATTCTAATATCACTACAGTAATCACGGCCCTGTTTCTCTTCCAGTTTGGCACAGGACCAGTCAAAGGTTTTGCCGTTACGCTGATCGTCGGAATTGTGGCTTCGTTGGTCACCGCGGTTTTTGTTACTCGAACATTCTTCATGATATGGCTTAACAATCGTTCGGCCACCAAGGAGCTCGCGATCTAATGTATCGTCTTTTTGACAAAGCCAATTACGATCTGCTAGCCGTACGTAAGATGGCTTACATGATTAGCTCCGCCATCGCGATCGTTGGTCTGGCGTTCCTCGGTTTTCGGGGACTCAACGAAAGCATCGAGTTCACCGGAGGAACCTTTATCCAGATCCATTCTTCTGATGAAACAGTTAACACCGGTTCAATTAGAGATGCGCTCTCGGCGGTCGGCATCGATGGGGCTGAGATCCAAACGTTCGGAGCGGCCGACGAGTTTGCTATTCGCGCGCGTCTGGGCAACGGCGAGGCTTCCGACAATGCGGTGCAGGAAACCCGCGATGCGGTCAGTCAGGGGCTCACCACTGCGTTCGGTGAAGGGGCCTTCGTCATCAACGCAGCAGATGCAGTTAGCCCGAAAGTCGGCAGCGAGTTGAGGCAAAAGGCTGTGATGGCAATTCTGTTGTCTTTCGGAGCGGTGCTAGTGTACCTGACCTTCCGATTCGAGTGGAGATTCGGTGTTGCCGCTGTGGCAGCGACTATTCACGATATCATTCTGACGATCGCGTTCATCTCCATTCTGAACCTGGAAGTTTCGCTTGTGGTTGTGGCCAGCATGCTTCTGATTGTCGGGTATTCACTCAATGATACCATCATCACTTTTGACCGGGTGCGCGAGAACCTCAAAAAGTTCAAGAGGGATCAACTCTATGAGATTCTGAATCGGAGTGTGAACGAGACACTTCCGCGTACCATTCTGACGTCTGGAACCACCCTGGGGGCAACTCTCGCACTCTTGTTTTTTGCCGGAGAGAACATCCGAGGCTTCGCGTGGGTGGTAACTTTTGGAATCATTGTGGGGACGTTTTCGTCGATATTTATCGCCAGCCCCGTGTTGCTGGCAGTTGAGAGCAAGTGGCCCGGTGAGGATGTTCGCGGATCCCGTACGATGACGCCGGAGGAGAGCGCGACCAGGGAGCGAGCGCGGGCCTGAGATCAATGCTGATCGATACCCACTCCCATCTGGGCGATCAGCAGTTTGAGGACGACCGGCACGCGGTTATTGAACGCGCCAAAGCCGCCGGTGTATCGCATATGATTGTGGTCGCAGATTCTTTAGAGTCTGCGACCCTTTCATTTGCAATAGCCCGGGACACAGGGATGTCGGCCACGGCCGGAGTACATCCCCATGCGGCCTCTCAATGGGAAGACGGCTCGACCGATCAGGTGGAAGAATTTATTTCCCGCCCGGAAGTTGTGGCAGTGGGCGAGGTAGGGTTGGACTATCACTATGATTTTTCGCCGCGCGACGTCCAACGCAGAGTTTTCCAGACACAAATCGAAATCGCGGAGAAGGCGGGACTGCCTGTGGTGGTGCACTCCAGGGAGGCTGACGACGACATGACCGCCATGATCCGTGATTCGCGGGCCACGATGATCCTTCACTCGTTTAGTTCCGGGACCTCTGTTTTTGAGGCGGCTCTTGAGGGAGGGCACTACGTATCTTTTAGCGGAATGATTACGTTCAAATCCTGGAAAGACACCGATTCCATCCGCTCGGTTCCAGATGACCGGTTGCTGGTCGAGACCGACTCTCCGTATCTGGCACCGGTGCCGCATCGGGGGAAACGAAATGAACCTGCGTTCGTTGTGGAGGTCGCGAAGAAGGCGGCAGAGGTTCGTGGGGTCCCGGTTGAAGAGATTTGCAAAAACACTACCAACAATGCGGTTCGCCTGTTCGGGGATCGCCTCACCAACAAAAGCGAGTCATGACAAAATTCCCAACTGATATCGAGATTGCGCAGGCAGCCAAACAGAGACCGATCCTGGATGTGGCCGCTGAATTGGGCCTCACTCAGGACAATCTGATTCTCTACGGCGACAACAAGGCCAAGGTGAAGCTGGACCTCCTCAAAACCAAAGAACGTAAGGCGCGTTTCGTTCTGGTTACCGGTATCAATCCCACCGCAGCCGGGGAAGGGAAGTCTACGGTTACCGTAGGTCTAACCCAGGCGATGAAGAAGATGGGGCACAACGTCGCGACCTGTATTCGTGAACCGAGCCTGGGACCTGTGTTTGGGATCAAAGGTGGCGCTGCCGGCGGCGGCTATTCGCAGGTTATTCCAATGGACGACATCAATCTTCACTTCACTGGCGATTTCCACGCTATTTCCAGCGCCCACAATTTGTTGTCGGCACTTTTGGACAATCATATTCATCATGGCAACCCCACGGGTTTGGATCCGCGCCGTATTACCTGGCCGCGCACGATGGACATGAACGATCGTGCTCTGCGTAACATTACGGTTGGGAAGGGTGGCTTTACAGGTGGAATGCCTCGAGAGGATCGTTTTGTTATCACGCCCGCCAGCGAAATTATGGCCATCATGTCTCTCGCTTCAGATATTGATGACCTCGAAACCCGCCTCGGTAACATCATGCTCGGCATGAATGGAGACAAGAAGCCGGTTTATGCGCGCGAAATGAACGCGCAAGGCGCAATGTCTTTGCTCTTGAAAGACGCAATTATGCCCAATATCGTACAAACCCTTGAAGGAGGCCCGGCGTTTGTCCACTGTGGTCCCTTTGGCAACATCGCGCACGGATGTAACTCGGTAATTGCTACAGAAACAGCCCTCAGGGTTGCGGACATCGTTGTGACCGAAGCGGGGTTTGGAGCCGATCTCGGTGCTGAGAAATTCTTTAACATCAAATGCCGTAGCGCCGACTTAAAACCCGAGGCAGCAGTCATTGTTGCCACTATCCGAGCTCTGAAACTGCACGGCGGCGCGAACAAAAATGAACTTGAGGCGCCTGATGTCGCTGCGGTTGAAAAAGGTTTTGCCAACCTGGCTCAACACATCGAAAATGTCGGAAAATACGGTGTGCCCGCTGTTGTTGCGATCAACCGGTTCCTCACCGATTCTGATGAGGAGATCGAAGCTGTGTGGAAAGGCTGCGAAGCTCTGGGGGCCCGTGTTGCCCACTGTGACGTCTGGGAAAAGGGTGGTGACGGAGGCCAGGAACTGGCCGCGGCCGTCATGGATATTCTGGATGAGGGGAAAGCTGATTTCAAGCCGCTTTACGATGCTACGCTTCCAATCGATCAGAAGATTGAGACAGTTGCGAAGGAGATCTACAGGGCTGATGGAGTGGACTTCTCTCCGGTCGCTCGCCGAGCAATGGAGAGGCTCACCGAAGCCGGTCTCGGCGGCACCCCCGTCTGTATAGCCAAAACTCAGTATTCGTTCAGCGATAACCCGTCCCTACTCGGGGCGCCGCGTGGATTCAGAATTCAGATACGTGACGTAACGCCGAGCGCTGGTGCTGGTTTTGTGGTTGCGATGGCGGGAGATATCATGACGATGCCCGGTTTGGCCAAGGTGCCGGCTGCCGAACGTATGAGCGTGAGTAAAGATGGCACGATCCAGGGGCTTTTCTAATGGAATTTATAGTTACAGAAAATGCGCCCGGGGCGATCGGGCCGTACAGTCAGGCCGTGAAAGCCAATGGATTCGTCTTTACCGCAGGGCAAATAGCGCTCGACCCCGGAACGATGGAAATTGTCGACGGCGACGTGACCGCACAGACCGAGCAAGTGATGAAGAACCTGTCTGCGGTACTCGAAGCAGCCGGTACCAGTCTGGCCAATGTGGTCAAGACGGGCGTTTTCCTCCAGGATATGGGCGATTTTGCTGCGATGAACGAAGTTTACGGCAAACATTTTGGAGATCATCGGCCCGCTCGTTCAGCGATTGCTGCTCTACGGCTTCCCAAAAACGTCCTCGTCGAGATCGACGTTATTGCGCTGGAAGGCTGAGGTCTTTTTTAGGTGATTTCCCGGGGGCTTTGCACCCCCGGGCTAATCTTCAGCCCCGTTAGGGCCCGGAATGTCATGGCATTCTCTGAAAATGCGGGCAGTGCATTCCTTACAAATGTCACGATCCAGCTTGCCGAATATCGATCTCACCGCGTCTTGCTTGGAATAGAAGAAATTGTCGGGGCCGATGAAGTCGCTGCACCCGCTACGGCGAAGCGATGCCCTCAAACCATGTTTGGCGCTCACCATGTAGAGATCCCCGCCTTTTTCGCGACGTTTTCGCGTTTCCATCGCCAGGGCATCCCCTCCCGAGGTATCGACAAAGTTCATAGCCTGAGCGAAAATCGCCAGGTGTTTTTGACCAGGATGTTCCTCTCTCAGGCGGGCGAAGTATTCCTCAACGAAATCCTTGGACCCAAAAAACAGGGAGCCGTCAATTCTAAGAAAACGGGCCTGCGGGCACTGGGGCAGGCGTGGGTCTCCAGTGAACCTGCGCTTGGGAGATTCTGGGTCGGGGACCCGGCTGATCATATAGGGGTGGGAAGTACGTTCGAGGTAGAGTATCAACGAAAAGATGACCCCGGCGAATATGGCGAATTCCAGTTCGAGGAAAAGGACGCCAAAAAACGTTACGAGCATAACGGCGGTCTCGCGGCGGCTACTCTCGACGATGTGTTTGATCGCCTTTAGGTCGATCAGCGACCAGGCTACAAGAAAGAGTATGCCCGCCATGGCGGCGTTTGGCAGATAGTTTGCAAACGGCGCCACGAGGAGCACTATTCCCACCAGAAGTACTCCAGCCAACAGAGCTGCCACGGGCGTTTTTGCACCGGCTTGATAGTTGGCACCGCTTCGATTGAAGGAACCTGTGGCGACAAACGAGGAGAAAAAGCTCCCGGCAATGTTGGCTAGACCCTGTCCTATGAATTCTTGATTGCCGTCAACCCGCTGGCCGGAGCGGACGGCTAGCGACCGACCGATAGAAGCGGCCTCGGCGAGAGCGAAAAGGGTAATCGCGAAGGCTGTGGGAGCCAGGGCCTTAATGGCCGAGAGGGAAATCTCGGGCTGGGAAAAGGGGGGTAGTGTGCGCGGCAACGCCCCCACGTTGGGGATATTAGCTGCCTGGCCGCCTACCGCCGCGTTCACGATGAGGGCGACCAAACTGCCTGACAATATTGCCAGAATCAGATGCGGTAGTTTCGGCGCCAGCTTCTTGACCAGGATTCCGGTTGTCAGAGTCGCAGCTGCTACCGCAGCGACCCACCAGTTGATATCCGGTATTTGGGTTATGAAGTGATAAACCTTGTCCTGAACGTGGCCGCCACGCGGAACGTTTACTCCGAAGAAATTCCTCAACTGGCTGGTGCCGATAAGAATTGCGGCCCCCGCCGAAAAACCGACGATGACAGAGTGGGAAATAAAATTAACCAGGGCCCCGAGTCGAACTACGCCCAGAGTCAACTCGATTACTCCGACCATTAGGGTGAGTGTCAGGGCCAGGCTTATGTATTCCTGGGTTCCCGGTGTTGCGAAGACGGAAAGTGACGAAAAGAAGACGATCGAAGCCGCAGTAGTTGGGCCGGTTACGAGATGGTATGACGAGCCAAAAAGGGCTGCCACAATTGTGGGCACCATCGCGGTGTATAGCCCGTAGACCGGAGGCATGCCCGCAATAGTCGCGAAGGCAACGCCCTGTGGTAACACCACGATGGCTCCGGTGAGGCCAGCGACAAGGTCAGCTCGCAGGGTAGAGGCAGAAAGGTCCGCCCGCCATCGTAAGAACGGGAACAGGGTGCGCCGAAATACGTTTCGTCTATCAGGGCTCATCATCAACCGGTGTTGTCACTCCTCGCTTAACGTTCGGTCACTGAAATATATTCACCGGGCCGACAAGCGTGATGAAATTGGATACGTCGGTTCTTGGCCCGATCTGTTTCGGTGCTACATTCATCTCCACGTCGAACGCCCAACGCAGTTGTCATCGGGTGGTCGATGGGTCGCCTTGAGGGGGCGCATACGGCCCGGTGGTCGTCGCGGTCTTCAAAACCGTTGGGAGGCGCCTTTGGTGACTCCGGTGGGTTCGACTCCCACACGCTCCCGCCAGGCTACAACCAGCCCAAAACCTGGTGATCCGGGTTCCGGCCTCCCCGGCCAGTCGTTTTCGCGTTCATTCAAGTTCGATCTCTTTCTCGTGTCATCATAGCGGAACTTGTGTACTGGAAAATAGTATACCAATTAACGGTTTGCCTGCGCATTGTTTCTGATGCAAAAGAAATAACAAGTCGGGAAAACGAACGTTTTTTGCGAAAAAGGCCTGGCTCAACTCTGGATGGTAATGAATAATGCGAAGCATGAAAAAAAAATGGTTCTTTCCGACGGTGGTGGCCATTGCGCTGAGCGCTTGTGGCGATGACCCCGTTGAACCGGCTCCGATTCCGGACGCGCTGTTTTCCATCGATGTGACGGGAGCCATCACGGCGGATATCGCCGATGACGGAGTGAAGTTTACCTCCGCCGAAGGTAATTCATGGACTGTGAGCTGGCGCCTGCAGGAGGATTCTGTGACCGCCGAGATCAATTTTGTGAGTAAGAACTCCACTCAAGAGGTCGGGACGATAATACTTTCTGACGCCTCCGCGATCGGAGATTTGGCGCGCGGAGAGACTGGAGTCTTTATGAGTTTTAGCGGAGACGGCACTTTGCCAGGATTCGTTGGATCTGCAGTGGCTGGGTCGATAACGATTACGTCGACAAGCGAGCAGTTTTCCAGTGGTCATTTTACCGTTACGGCTGTCGGAACCGTCACTCATGCGGACGGGACCACGAGCGAGGGGACGGTGAACATCGCAGGGGAGTTCGTGGCGCCTGCGCAAACGTAGGTTGGTCCCCTGGCGTAGCGAGTTTCCTGGCCAGGGTGCTGAAGTTCAAAACATCCGTAGCTAGTTTTGAGCTGCGTTTTCTATTTCGCCCAACCTCCTCTGTCGCTCGACATCGTCGATCACTCGACCGTTGGCAAAGATGACCGAGATGTCCTTTGTTGCAGAAATATCGTCCATAGGATTTCCGCCAATCAGCAGAAGATCCGCCACGTATCCAACCTCCACTCTACCGAGTGAGTCGGACACTCCGAGGAAGGTCGCGGGGTTAATCGTAGCAGCTTGCAGTGCCGTGAGGTTGGAGATTCCGATTCGAACCATTTCCTCCATCTCTTCGTGCACCGTGTATCCGGGAAAGAGGTGGGGGTTTCCGCCTGTGTCGGTGCCTGTCATCATTGGAATTCTTGCGCTCGCCAGATCCCGGGCAATGTAAGTCAGGCCCCGGTAGCGGTTTTTCAACAAATCGATCAATTCGGGTGCCCTGTTCCTCAGGTGCACGTTATTTTCAGCAAGCCACCACTGTTGAACGTATCCAGGCATATAACGCGTTCGTTCCAGGATCTCAGGTCCGGCCTCCTCGAACCAGGCGTTTCGCCGCCATACCATGAGAGTAGGTGTGACCCACGTTTGGTTTTCAAGCAGAGCCGTGACCAGTGAATCGCCGCGGGTCCTGTCGTAGCTGTCGGCCATTGCGATGAAACGGTCGCGGGTCCGCTGCAAGCTTGAACGCTGAGGGTCCCTTTGGTTGGCGTCCCTGATGGCGTCACGGTCCGCGAAAACGATCAACATATTCAGGAGGTGTTCCTGGCTGGCCATACCGGCGTTGGCAGCCTCAATTGCCGTCACTGTGCTGGGGACGTGACCTGAAAACGAAATTCCGGTTTCACGAGCGCGCTCGGCGATTGCGAAGAACGCTCCCCGGGTAAGTCCTGAATACACCTTGATGAAATCCACGCCCACAGCAATCAGGGAGTCGACAACGTTTCCTCCCTCGGTTGCGTTCTTCGCCACGACTGATTCCGGCCAACTCGGCGGCGTCCCGTCTACCAGGGGCCCACCTGCGAATATTCGGGGACCGAGGAGTTCGCCTGCGGCGATTCGGATCCGCCAGTCCGAAATGACATCCCAGTCTCCACCCATGTCGCGCACTCCGGTTACTCCCCAGAGTACGAATTGAGGCATAAAAAGGTCGCGGTCGGTCGGCGTGAAGTTCAACTCGATCATTTCGGGATCGTCTGGATGGATATGCATGTCCCAAAGGGCAGGGATAAGAAAGCGTCCCGAACCATCAATCACAGTTGCGTTGTCCGGCATGGAGGGTTCTTGTCCGCCAATCGCGGTGATTCGGTTTTCTGATATGGTGACCCATTGGTTTGCCGTAAAGGAGCCGTTACCTACGTCTATGACGCTCGTGTTGGAAATCACTACCGGGCCGGTACCTTCCGGCAGCTGGGCCGAGAGGCGGGGGGTAGTAACTGCTATAGTCGCCAGGATGGCTGCAAGGGCCGTTCTCATATAGTCGTCCAGTTTAGATTGAGTATCTATACTGAAAACAAGTATAAAAGATCCGAAAAAAATCCGGCCAACTGGTCCCCGCAACGAGTTGACTCTTCCGAAGGTCTTCCTGTACAATCAGCATCACGATGTCGGCCATCCAGCGGCATTGTTGACAGACCCTCCAACCCCCGGTAGAGCAATGTGTCGCAACATAAAAACCCTGTTTAACTTCGAACCGCCTGCAACTGAGGAAGAAATTCGAGCATCGGCTCTTCAGTTTGTTCGCAAGCTGAGTGGGTTCACTAAACCTTCCGTGGCGAACCAGCCAGCTTTCGATCAGGCCGTCGACGAGACTACTGAGGTGGCGAGAAGGTTGCTTCACTCCTTGGTAACCCACGCTCCGTCAAAAAACAGAGAAGTTGAAGCTGCAAAGGCCAAAGAACGGGCGGCTCTGAGGTACGGTGGTGCCTGATTTGTCGCTCGGAATTCGTTTGTACTCCGAAAGTGACAGGTGTGGTTGTCTGGCGGTGTTCGACGCGAATGTGCCTGAAGATTTCAGGGACTTCGAACGTGAGGGATTTGAGGGGTTTCTGGACGACCTTCCTGGACCTTATCTGGTGGGGACGTTGGGTGCAAAAATTATCGGTTGCGGAGGCTACGCGATTGATGACTCGAGTACCGTTAGTATGTGCTGGGGAATGGTTTCCCCGGAGTACCAAAAACGCGGTTTCGGGCGGCAGTTGTTGCTCAAACGTCTTGAGCTAGCGGTCAGGGCGGTCGATTGCAAGACAGTCCGGCTTACAACCTCTCACCGCGTCAAAGGCTTTTTCGAGCGAATGGGATTCGTGGTCGTGAGTCGGAAGACTGCCGGCATCGCGGAAGGATTAGACGAATGTGAGATGGTCCTGGACGTGTCGACTGAATTGAAGAATGGATTTCGGGCCGGTTGAGGCTCCTGGTAATTCTTAATCCAGCGTCCCACAGTGGTGCGGCGTCAGCCCGAGGCCGTGAAATTGCCGAGGTAGGTGGGCAGCTGGGATTCGATGTCGAAATACGGGAATCTTGTCGTCCGGGCCACGCCGAGGAACTCGCGGTCGATGGGGTGGGGCAGGGGTGGCCGATCGTGGTGGCTGTAGGGGGAGATGGGACGGTTCATAGGTAGCCAATGGAGTCCTCACCTGTGGCAAGAGCACAACTTTCGCTTGATTCCAGTCGGCACCGGAAACGACTACGCGAAAACAATTGGAGTCCCCTCAGGCGACGTTGGGCAGGCGATGAAGGTCTTAGCCACCAATCGGTCCCGAAATTTTCGATGTGGGCTATGCCATCGACAGGTATTTTGTGAATTCCCCGGGCGTGGGATTCGGGCCCGCCGTAATCCAACATATTGTTGGCAAGAAATCCGGTTCGGGAATAATGCCCTACCTGAAAGGGGTGGTGGGAGCTTTTTGGAGTTTCGAGCCCGAGCCAATACGCATTGTAGCCGATGGGTTGGATGTGTCACAATCGGTAATGCTGGAGGAGATAACGATGGGGCCCACGGTGGGTGGGGGTATGATTGTAAGTCCCGGAGCAGATCCGGTTGACGGTTTAGCTGATATCTGTGTGATCCGAAAAATCAGCACGTTTACGTTCCTTAGGTATCTTCCCATGGCCCTGTGGGGTAAACATACGCATTTGCCGCAGGTAATAATGGGTAGGTCGGCAGGCTTTGAACTGAGAAGTGAAGGCGTCCCCATTGTTGTGCATACGGACGGAGAATTGAGGACGTCAGAAACGGGGATTGTGAAAATAGAGACACACCAGCAGAGGCTGCCGGTCTTATGCGGCGGTTAATAATCGTAGTGGGCGCGCTTGCCCTGTCCCCCACGATTGTTGAGGCGCAGGTGCCGATCCCCATTCCCCAACTCCCGGTCCCAAGTGGTGGAGACACGGTCCAGGTACCTGCCTTCAGAATTGAACCTCCGATTTCACCTCTCGGAGCCTTGTGGCGATCAATGCTGATCCCCGGATGGGGGCAGGCTACCCTCGGCCGCAGGGTAACCGGGGCTGCATTCATGTTCTGGGAGGGCATCACAATAACTATGACCCTTAAGGCGTTGCATCAAAAATCTTACCTCGAACGGACCGGCTCCAACAACGTTGAAGCCAAGGCTCAGGAGGTGGAAGATTGGGCTGTACTGTGGGGGTTTAACCACCTGCTATCCGGGGCTGAAGCGTTTGTTGCCGCGGTTCTGTGGGATTTTCCGGTGGAGTTGGATACTGAGATCGAACCGACCGGAGATGTCCAAATCGGTTTCCGCTATTACTTTAAGTAGTGCCACTTAAACTGTTATACTGCAATAGTTTAACGTCGCTTGGTGTTACTTCCGCGTAGGCGCCATCTTCGAACCACGCTCCGGGGTTAAGGAAGCACTTTCTGTCCGAAAACCGCTCCAATATCGCCCGGTGGGTGTGTGCCAATATCACGAGTTCGAGATCCGATTCTTTCTCCATCAAGCCCTTCGCGAAATCCAACTGCCCCTTTGCCAGTTGCTGCTTTTCCTCTTCGGTCCGCTTCTGGTCGGCGAGGTCGCTTGATAGCTTTCGGATGATCTTGAACCCGAGGTTGGGGTGGACTGCCCGAAAGGTCGATTCGGTAATCGGCATGCGGGTGAACCTATGAAGCCACCGAGCACCGCGGTCAGATTCGATCAGGCCATCACCATGGTGAATCCAGGCCTTCCAGCCTGCAACGTCCATCGAAGCACCATCTCGATAAAATGTGGCTCCCAATTCGTCGCTCCAAAAATCTCGCCCCCACCGATCATGGTTTCCGCCCAGAACAGTTACCTGAACTCCGGCGTCCACAACCTGGCGGATATGGGAAAGAGTCCGGAAGGCTTTCCTGGGGATGACATCCGGGTATTCAAACCAGAATTCGAAAAGATCGCCGTTGATGATGAGATGTCGGGTGCGATCGGGTATTTCTCTTAGAAATCGGTGGAACGACTCGGTGGTTCGCTCCGGCGCCTGGCCGAGGTGGGCATCGGAAACGATGATAGCATTGGGGTGTGTCACGGGAGCAGTATACTATGTCAGACGAACTCCCTGCAACGGGCGATGCTACCTGGAAGTTTCCGACCTCCCGCACCGTGTATTTTTGCTGTATCTTGTTTGACAATCACGATGGGAGCACGTAACCTTGCTCCCGCTCCTATTACGGGTGCTCCATAACAATTCTGGGGAGGCCAGATGTCTCAAAATGCCCTTGGCTTGATCGAAACAAAAGGGTTGGTCGGATCTATCGAAGCAGCTGACGCAATGGTCAAAGCTGCTCACGTTCAGTTAATCGGAAAAGAAAAAGTTGGTGGCGGATTTGTATGCGTTATGGTTCGGGGAGATGTTGGTGCGGTCAAGGCCGCTACCGATGCCGGAGCAGCTGCAGCCGAACGTGTCGGTGAACTTGTTTCAGTCCACGTCATTCCGCGTCCCCATCAGGAAATAGAAGCCATTCTGCCCACGACCAAAGGGTAACCAGTGTCGTGGTCGGGCCGGGCACTCGGGTTAATTGAGACCCGGGGGCTGGTGGGCGCAATTGAGGCATCTGATGCGGGTGCTAAAGCGGCAAACGTCCGGTTCCTCGGGCACGAGTACGCCGATGCAGGACTCGTAACGGCCCTTTTTTCCGGTGATGTGGCTGCCGTGCGATCCGCTGTCTCGGCCGGGGCTGCAGCTGCGGAGCAGGTGGGGCAGTTGGTTTCCAGCCATGTAATCCCACAGCCGCACCAGGGTCTGGATGTGATCTCCGGTACGGGGAATTCCGCCGGTGACGCGACCTCGCCTCGACCTGCCATAAAGCCGGTTGGGCTTGAGGCGATGAAAGTTGTAGAACTTCGACAGGCTGCGCGTGCAGTTGATGACTTCCCAATAAAAGGGCGCCAACTCGCCCGTTCTGGTCGCGAGGAGATCCTCGAAGGGTTTCGCGAACTGGGCCTACTTTAGGCGAGGACGGCTTAAGTGGACCGCGACCTGGAATCCGTTCAGCAGGCTAGAGACTATCTGAAAAGGGCTGATGCCGCAGCCCGTGCGTTTGCTAAAACCAGTCAGGCTGACGTTGATCGGATTGTCAAATCGGTGGGGGCTGCCTGCACCGAGGTAGCCGAACCGTTGGCCCGGGCGGCAGTAGAGGAATCAGGCATGGGGAACGTAACAGACAAAGTGGCCAAAAACCGTTTTTGTTCTGTAGACCTTGTCGATTATATCCTCCCCCTCAAAACCTGCGGTGTGATCCGGGAAGTTCCCGAAGCCGGGGTTACCGAACTGGCTGTTCCCATGGGGGTTGTTGCCGCCTTAATTCCGACCACCAATCCGACTTCGACGGCGATCTACAAATCCCTTATTGCGATAAAGTCCAGGAATGCTGTGGTGATGTCGCCGCACCCGCGGGCCACGAGGTGTATCGCTCAAACCGTGGAGGTGATCCGGGCTGCCTTGAAAAAGGAAGGCGCACCGGAAGACTTGGCTCTCTCAATGACAGTACCGACTCTGGAGGGCACGCGTGAATTGATGAGCCATAAGCTCACGGCCGTTATTCTGGCTACGGGAGGCTACCCCATGGTTCGTGCGGCGTACAGTTCGGGCAAACCAGCCTACGGTGTCGGCCCGGGCAATGTCCCTTCTATCGTCGAGCGCACGGCAAACATTGAGAAGGCGGTCGCGGACATCGTGGGTGGAAAGAGCTTTGACAACGGTGTCCTATGTTCGGCTGAAAATTCGCTGGTTTGCGACAGCCCCATCGAAGCTCAGGTCCGACGGGAACTTGCAAGGCAAAACGCATTCTTCGTTCGGGGCCCCGACCGCGACAAGTTGCTCGGCGCAATGAAAGATCCGCGCACCGGCGGGATCAGTGCCGAAGTAGTCGGCCAGTCGGCGGTATCCATCGCCACGATGGCGGGGATACAGGTGCCGGCGAATGTGAGGGTGTTGGTCGTTGAGTGCGCCACGGTCGGTAAGGAAGAGTTTTTTTCCCGTGAAAAGTTGTCACCGGTTCTCGCATTTTTTGTAGAGGACGGATGGCGTCGCTGTTGCGAGCGCAGTATTGAACTGCTCCATTACGGTGGATTGGGACATTCACTGGCAATCCACAGTAACGACGAACACGTAATACAGAAATTCTTCGAGGACAAACCTGCCTTCCGGATACTCGTAAACACAACTTCGTCACTCGGAGCGGTTGGCTGTACCACTGGTTTGGCCCCGGCGATGACCCTCGGCCCGGGGACGTGGGCAGGGTCGTCAACCAGCGACAACGTGACTCCACTTCATTTAATCAACATCAAGAGGCTGGCCCGCGAAGTACGACCGTATGTATCCCCGCAGGCGGCCATCTCAAACAGTGGCAGAGTCGGCCAGTTTCCGGAGGTGCCCGCTGCTTCTGAAGTACAGAAAGCGGTCGATGCGTTTATGGCAGAACGGAGTCGGCGGCGCTAATGACCAATGAAGAACTGCAGGAACTGGCGCGACGAATCGCGGGCATTATTGAGAACAGAGGGTGGGTGCCGGCTCCCGTACGTCCTCCGGCCAGTCGTCCGTCTGCAGGTGATTTACCGGCGTGGGCGGGGGCGTCCCAGGATCTGGGCGATGTAGCACCTGGAAAGGCATCAGGAGCGTCCACCAGGCATCGACCGGCATATCACGCAGTGACAGCGGCTAGCCGAGGTGCCGCAGCCGGTAGAGCGCCCTCTCCGTTGCCGGGGGGAACCGGAGGACCGACCACGGGGCCTCTCAGAGGGATGGAAGTACCCGTCGCAATATCCAATCGTCATATCCATATTTGCCGCGAAAAATTCGAGACGCTGTTTGGGGTCGATGCATCTCCCGATCTGGATCGTGCCATCTCACAACCGGGACAATTTGCTGCGAAGCAAAAAGTCCGGGTCGTCGGACCGCGCGGTTCTATTGAGGGAGTGCGAATTGTTGGCCCGCTGAGGGATCACACCCAGGTGGAGTTGGCCGCCAGCGATTGTCGCAAATTGGGGATCGCGGCGCCGGTCCGTGATTCCGGTGTGGTGCAGGGAAGCGCCGGGCTGAAATTGGAAGGCCCCGCCGGGTCGGTCGAACTTTCACACGGTGCCATCATTGCAGCAGGTCATCTTCACCTCAGCCCGAAGGATTCTGAACGCCTGGGCTTGAAGGATGGACAGCGGGTTGATATCCTCGCAGGGAAAGGCGCCCGTTCGGCAACTCTCCACGGTTTTCTGGTCCGATGTGGCCCTACGCATTCTACGGAGGTCCATGTCGACACAGACGAGGCTCATGCGCTGGGTCTCAGTACGGGTGACATGGTGGCCGTCGTCGGAAAACCGAGCAAGACACCCCAGAAGAAGGGGAACAGACGCGATCTGGTCACTGAACGAGATGTGTCAGCGTTTGCCTCAAGGGGGGAGCAACTCACCGACGGTGGTCGGTACATCCTAACCCCTGCGGCACGGGACAGGGCCAAAGCACTGGGTATTTGGCGCGGTTAAAATGTTTGATGGAACCACCTCTGTAGAAGTCCAGGTTCGATACGCCGAAACCGACCAGATGGGAATAGTGTATCATGCACACTATCTGGTTTGGTGCGACGTTGCCCGGACTGATTTCCTCAAGAAAGCCGGGAGTAATTACGCAGAACTTGAGAAAACGGGGTTGAAACTGGCCGTCGTCGAAGCCAATGTTCGTTATAAGGAATCTGCGGTTTATGACGATCTTGTACGAATCCAGTGTTGGCCGAGGGAACTTAGCCGCAGGACAATTGAGTTTGGTTATTTGATAGAGCGGGTTTCGGATAGCAAACGTCTAGCAACAGCCCGCACCACAATGATCGCCCTTGATTCGAAAAATTCTTTGTCGACTATACCCCTGGAGGTTCGTGAAAAGTTGGCCGTCGTTAAGGATCCTGTGCGCGTTTAGCGCCTTCCTTTTCTTCTTCACCAGTCCGTTGCAGGCTCAGGACGAGGCGCTGGTTGAGACTCTTTCACAACTCATGGGGCTGCAGGATACCCGGCGTTATGATGCTGGTGTTCTCAGGGATGCTGCGCGCCACCCCGATGCCATCGCACGCCGCCACGCCGCCCTCACGATGGGTCGCATTGGAGACCCCGCCGCTACGGTGTTTCTGGCGGAACTCCTCCTCGACTCGGATCCCAAAGTCCAGACCGATGCTGCATTTGCGATGGGTTTAATAGGTGACCTGGCGGGGTTCAGCCGTTTGCGGGAATTCGTTCTCAATACAGTGGTTTCAAGGCAACATCGTGCACATGAGGAAGCTGTAACAGCCATCATGCTGATCGGTGGTACCGAGGCTACCGAATTCCTTCGTGAGTTTTTGAACCGGTTCTTACCCACCGTGCAAACAGTCGTCCCGGCCTCGGTCAAGCGCGGGCTTGTCGAAGCCTGGCGACTGGGAGACGGAATGCCTGTCGATCTCCTGCGTCGGTACCTGGATTCAGACGAAGGCGATGTACAATGGTCCGCGATTTATTCGCTGGCTAGAAATAGCGATTCCGAAGCAGCTGACCTGTTGTTGGCGGCGACCGATTCCCCCATAGATTCAGTTCGCTACACTGCGGTTCGAGCCCTGACAGGTGCCTTTGCCGATTCCAGCGGACTGGACCGGAGGGCACTGGCAATTCGAGTGCGTCGTCTTGTCAATGATTCGGTCGCTCACGTCCGGGTCAACGCCTTGCGGGCCCTGGCTAGTTTCGGTAACCCGATTGATGTTCCGGATGTGATCGACAGGGTTTCTGACAGGGATCCAAACGTGCGAGTCCAGGCCGCTACTGCTCTCGGGCAACTGGGTGGAAGCAAGGCGATTGAAACCCTGCTGGAGGGAGTGGACGCTCGGCTTTTTGCCGTGCAACGGGAGGCGCTGATTAGTCTGGCTCAGCTACCCGAGTCGGGAGTCATTACGGCTGTTTCCCCGTGGGTGAGTTCAGAGGATTGGTTGCAAAGAAACGTCGCTGCCAACGTACTGGGTATGGCAGGTGGGGACACCGCGCTGGCGTGGCTCGACTACCTCACTCAGGACCCGGACGGCCGCGTGGTTGCCGCAGCCCTGCAGGGGTTAATCAACGTTGATTCGGCGTACGGTACCGAACTGTCGCGTCAGTATGCCACCCACCCGGATTTCGTCGTCCGTGCAATTGCTGCCAATCAGTTGGGGCTCTCCGACGATCCATCGGTCGTGAGTGTATTGGCGGAGTCCTTTAGGATCGCGTTGCGGGATGGCCAGTCGGACGCACGCATAGCGGTCGTGCGGGCGGTGGGGTCGATATCGCAGCGCGGAAACAGGCAGGCGCTCGCAGCAGACAATTTGTTTCTGAGGCGTTTCCCATCGTCAGATGACTACCTGGTAAGGCGAGCGGCAGCGGAGAAATTCCCTCTCGCTTCGGAGCGCTGGGGGCCCGAAAGACCCGTTGAGACCCACCGAGAAATGGGAGACTATCGCGATATCGTCAGGCGCCTGATTTTGCCCGCCGAAATTCGGGGTCAAAACCCGCGGGTCAAGATCGAGACCGATCGTGGAGAAATCGTTATCGAACTGTTCCCTGCCGATGCCCCATTGACCGTTCAGGCTTTCCTTGAGTACATCGAGTTGCGATCCCTCGATGCAGGGCGCTGGCACCGAGTCGTCCCGAACTTCGTACTCCAGGATGGGGATCCGCGAGGAGACGGTTGGGGAGGTCCCGACTATGTTCTCCGCGATGAAATAAACCGAAGGCGATACAACCGAGGAACTGTGGGTATGGCCCTCTCCGGGCCGGATACAGGGGGGTCCCAGTTCTTTATTGCCCACAGCGCGCAACCGCACCTAAACGGGACCTATCCGGTGTTTGGCCGTGTAGAGGTTGGATACAATGTGATGGACCGCATCACGCGGGGTGACCGTATCCGACGAATCCGGAGAGAGTAGGTGGCTCGATCCTTGGCATCGCGATCGACGATAGCAGTTCTGTTGCTGGTGGCAACGGCTCCCGTCCTCGAAGCGCAAATTCTTGGTCGTAACAAAATTCATTATCGGGACTTCGAGTGGAGAGTCCTCCCGGGCGAGCACGTCGACCTTTATTTTTATCCTGAAGGGGACGAACTGGCCCGCGTGGCGCTCGCGTATTCGGAGGAAAGTTTTCACTACCTCGAGTCCAAGCTAGGACACTCCCCGACCCGGCGAGTGCCGCTCATCACCTACGCGTCACACGCTGACTTTGAACAGACCAACCTCCTCCCGTTCGTACCGCCCGAGGGTATTCTAGGGTTTACGGAATTCCTGAAACGTAGAGTGGCTCTTCCGTTTCGTGGCTCATATTCTCAATTCAGACATACTCTGCGGCATGAGATGCTGCACTCGTTTCACGCTAGCATTCTCGTGGAAGTCTATCGGCATCATCCGCGCCGCGCCCGGCCGAGGTTTCCTCTCTGGTGGACCGAAGGGTTAGCTGAGTTTTGGTCTGAGGGCGAAAGTTCGTTGGACGAGATGTTTCTCAGGGCAATGACCGTGGAAGGGTTTTTGCCGACGATCCAACAGCTGAATTTCATGCGATCGTCGATAGCCTATCCTCTCGGGGGAATCTTGCACCGGTGGCTCGCCGCGAACTACGGCGAATGGCGGATTCAGGAACTGTATCACTCAATCTGGAAATACAGGACGTTCGAAGAAGCGTTGTCAGTTACTTACGGCGAATCGGTAGAGCAACTCAATGATCGGTTCCAGCACTTCATGCGGCAGAAATATTTTCCCACGGTTGCCAACAGGGACCCTCTCGCCGTTACGGCTACTCAGGTCGAGAGACTCGCGATTAGACCAGAGGTCTACGAGGTAGACGACGAGGAGACGCCGCGATTCTTGTTTATCTCTCCATCGTCAGGTTACGTCGATATTGTTTCTGAAAACTGGGATGGTCATGATCGCCAGACAGTAGTGAGGGGCGAACGGAGTGCCGAGTTTGAATCTTTCCACCCCTTTGCCTCCAGACTTGATGTACGGGACCAGGTCGCCGCGTTTTCAAGCAAGTACCTCGATCGCGATGCACTCTTCCTGGCGAATTTGAGAGACAACCAGATCGTTGGGCGCTATCAGTTCCCGAATCTTGTTTCGTTGTTTTCCCCCACCTGGGCACCGGACGGCGAATCGGTCGTGTTTACGGGGCTCACTTTCTCCGGATATTCAGACCTTTACAGACTTCATCTTGAAGACGGAAGTCTCCAGCAACTTACGTTCGATCGGTTCGAGGACCTCGACGCCAGTTTCTCTCCAGATGGAGAAAAATTGGTGTTTGCCTCCGACCGTACTGCAGCGGGCTCAGAAGGGGCGAAGAACCTGTTCGTAATGGACCTTGCCACAGGAGAGTTGCGACACCTCACCCACGGAACCTGGGTTGATCAGACTCCGCGCTGGGCCGAAAATGATCGCATTTACTATTCGTCCGATATGGAAGGCGTCTTCGATATCTTTTCGATCAATGAGGCAGGGGAGAGTCGCAGGGAGACCCAGACACTTTCTGGAGCCTTCGATCCGAATTACGTCGGGGACCAGGGCGAATTGATGTTTGCCGGCTTTGATGAACGTCTGAGTTGGTCCATCTACCGCCAACCGCTCATGGATCACTCCGACTCGGCTCAGACCGTTTTTGCCGTCACTCAGGGCGAGGAACCGGACGAAGAGTGGGCATGGCCGGAACTGACTGAATCAGATTACTCGCGCACTGATCCTACTCCGTACGAACAACGATACACCCTTGATTTTGCTGCAGCCGGCGGGTCTCTCACCCCTGGTGTCGGGAGTTCCCAGGGCTTGCTGTTGGTCTTTTCAGATATTCTGAGCGACAACATCTTCGCGACGAATATCTCCTCCTTCCAGGGCAACGGTATTGGCGGATTCATTGACAACTTCAGCGGGTCAATCGGCTATTTGAACCAGAAGAACCGTCTCAACTGGGGTGGAGGTGCCTTCAGGACCCGCGGTCTGTTCCTTGAGGGAGACAACCAAAACGTATTCGACGAGACGACCTACGGTGGGTTCCTGGTGGCCCGTTGGCCCTTCGACAGGTTCCAAAGGCTGGAAACACAATTCCGATTGGAGCGGTCCGACCGACTAGATTTTTTCGGAGGACCTGCTCTCAGTCCTCGGCGAATAGGCGTGATCGCCACAAATGTGGTTTCATACGTCAGGGACAATACCCTGTGGTTGATGACTGGCCCCATCGATGGTCAACGTACAACTCTGACCTTTCAGGTGGCAAACGACATTTCCAATGCGCGGTTCGACTCCTGGACCGTGGCTCTCGACAACCGCCGTTACTTCAGAATCGCTTCCCAATCGACGTACGCTGTGCGGGTGGTCGGGTATTTCGCCAGCGGTCAGATTCCGCGCCGAGTTACTGTTGGCGGGTCGCTCGGGTTACGGGGCTATCCTCGGAGAACCGGTGTCTCCGGATCCAGGGCTCTGTTGATCAACCAGGAAATAAGATTTCCGCTCACTCAGTTTCTGACCCTCGGTTTCCCGTTCGGTAACCTGAGGTTCCCGAGTGTTCAAGGCGCGTTGTTTGCCGACGTTGGGGGCGCGTGGTTGCCGCAGTCACAAAACCGCGCCTTGTTGGGGAGTGCCGGGGCCGGTTTCAGAATGCCCATATTGTTCCCTCTGATTCTCAGGCTCGATTTTGGGTACCGATTTGATTTCGGAGACATCTCCGGCTACGGGCTTCCCCCGAGGACGGGACGCAAGTTCGTCGATTTCTTCGTCGGAGTGAATTACTGATTCAGGGCCCGCAGCCTGTCTGTACAGTTTTGTGGTTATGTTTGATTGTTCTGAACAACGAATGTAAGCAGTGCCACAGACAGGAAAGATGAAGCGGACCGAAGGTCTTCCAACACAACCCGGGTTCAGGCGTGTTCTCGCTGCCACCACAGTTGTTCTTTTGGCGCTGTCCGGGTGCCAGAAAGAATTTCTGGCGATATCTCCTGGTGGACTGACGCCCCTCGATCGGGAAACAGTGGAGCAGTGGATTGACGGGATGGGCTTGTCGCAAAACCGGCTCGTTAGAATCCGACCGTGGAGGTACGACAACGATAGGGGCGGGGCGTCCGGACGAGCGGTTGTCCGTTTGGTTGCGCCGGATTCCATGCGTTTCGATTTTCGCGCTCCATTCGGCAAATCCGGTGCCGCTGTGATTGTGGGCGACGGAGCTCTCTGGGCTCACCCCGAAGGTGATTTTGGCCCGCTCATTCGGATTGCTCCTGTTTTTTGGGCTGCACTTGGTCATCCGCTCCAACCACCCCCGGGAGTTGCGTTTTCTGGCCTGGTGACGGCGACCGAGCGGGTGTGGAGCTACGGCTACCTGGGTGACACGTTGACGTTTATCGCCGAAGGAGATCCGGTGAGGCGGTTCAGAGGAGAGATGCGCAGAGACGGACGCACATTTGCTCTGAGCACATTGAAGTACGATTCCGCGACCGGGCTGCCGACGGAAGCCACTGTAGATTTCCCTATGGACCCCGGTAGATTTAAGTTCGAGATACAGTCGATCGAAGACGGAGCTGTTTTTGCTGAAGATATCTGGAACGAACCTTCGGATCGCTAGCGCCTCGCTAGCGCCTCTGGTGCTGTCGGCGTGCATCTACGGCTTTGCGGGTGGAGGCCTCCCACCCCATATTAGGACGGTAGCGATCATCCCGATCGACAACCTGACTGCCGAACCGGCGCTCACTCAGGAATCCACTGAAGCCATCCGGGACGCGTTGGAGGGAAGGTTGGGGCTTCGGCTATCGTCTGAAGAGACCGCGGATGCAGTGGTTAGAGGGTCAGTCTTGTCCTACGAACCTGATATTCCGCTGTCGTTCAGGCAGGGCGATGCGGGGCGCGTTAATGTAACCCTTCGGCGTGTCCAGGTAACGCTCCAGGTCGAGATTTATGATAAGGCTGAAGAAAGAGTGTTGTGGGAACGGGCGCGGCTGGTGGTAGACGGAGAATACGAGCCGCCCAACGAAGTTGAAGGGCGGGAAAAAGCACTGGAGAAACTGGTGAACGACATCGTTGATGGAGCACAGTCGCAATGGTAACCAGACCGATGGGTAACAGAGGGGCGAGTCGACTCGGTTGTCTATTTACAGCCATGATCCTGGCTGCGGTAGCATATTACGGGGTTGAAATTGGTGGTACAGTACTAACGTATTTTCGTGTTCTTGACGCCATGAAGCAGGAAGCTCGAGCGGCGGTGTTGGTCGACAACAACACGATGCAGCGACGTTTGCGAGCGGTGGTCGAAGGACTGGATCTCCCCGAATCGGCATCCGATTTTCAAATCCGACGCACTAATCGCCCGCGTGAAGTTGTTATCACCACCCATTGGTCGGTCATCTGGGAGGTGCCGTTTTATACTTACGAGAAAGAATTCAGTCCGGAAGTACGATTCCCGATTTAGAGTGGCGGTCCGCAGCGTGTTTATAGTGGACCGTACTGACCGCCTCAGATGATTTCTTCTTCCGGCAAATACCTCAGTCTTTCTGAACTCCTCGGGTGGCGTGCCGAACAGCGGGGCGTAGTCTTCACAAATGGAGTTTTTGATATTCTCCACAAGGGCCATGTTTCCTTGCTTGAAACGGCGCGGGCCCAGGGCGAAAAGCTCGTAGTGGCACTAAACGACGACTCCTCGGCGGCCAGATTAGAAAAAGGAGTTGGGAGACCGTTCAACACTCTTGAAGATCGGTTGGAGGTGGTCGCGGCGTTGGAGGCTGTGGATCGTGTCACGTCGTTTTCGGAAGATACCCCCGAAGAATTGATCAAGGCTATTAAGCCTGATGTACTCGTAAAAGGTGGGGACTACCGGGGAAAGAAAGTCCCTGGACAGGACACGGTAAATGAACTGGGCGGAAAGGTTGTACTTGTGAACTTTCTTGAGGGTTACTCAACGACAGATATTGTGAGGCGAATAAGTGGCGCGTAATGATGGCAGGAAAAACGATGAGCTTCGGCCGGTGTCTTTTGAACGGGGACACATTCCCCAGGCCGAGGGATCATGCCTGGTGAAATTCGGAGGAACAGTTGTGTCCTGCACCGCCTCAGTTGAAGTTGGCGGTCCGCGGTGGAAAAAAGGGTCGGGAGAGGGATGGGTAACCGCTGAGTACGCAATGTTGCCTCGCGCAACAAGTGAACGGACTCGTAGAGAGCGACACGGAGCTGGAGGTCGTACTTACGAAATCCAGAGATTGATCGGCCGGTCGCTTCGCGCTTCGATTGGTGATTTTTCTTTTGGAGAGTACACCATCACGGTGGATTGTGACGTTCTTCAAGCCGATGGGGGAACACGCACCGCGAGTATAACTGGTGGAGCGGTAGCGCTTGCCGACGCCTGCCGTTGGATGGCCAAAAAATACGACGTGGTGAATCCGATGACGTCTCTTGTGGCTGCTATCTCAGTTGGTGTGGTCGACGGTGAGGTGCGTTTAGACCTCCCCTACGTTGAAGACAGCAACGCTGAAGTTGATGCCAACGTTGTGATGCTGGAATCAGGTGAATTCATAGAAGTGCAGGGGACCGGCGAAGACGGTTCGTTCAGCAGGACGCAGCTCGACGAAATGTTGGATGTAGCGGACGCAGGCATCCGACGACTATTCGAAATGCAGAAGGTCGCCCTTGGATAAGTTGCTGGTTGCTACCCGAAGCAAGGGCAAGATTCGGGAGATAAGAAAACTGCTGGGTGGCGTGAAATGCGAAGTGGTTTTTCCCGATGAAATCGGCATAGCCTATGGTGGCGTCGAAGAATTGATCGAAGACACCGATACATACGCTGGCAACGCAGCAGCAAAGGCGAAATATTTTGCCCGGATTTCGGGACTACCTACCTTAGCCGACGATTCCGGCATCGAGGTCGACGCTCTCGATGGCCGCCCCGGTGTTTTTTCCCGACGCTACGCCGCTGTGACCGAACATCAGGATCAGGCCAACAACAGAAAAATGCTTGAAGAACTGGCTGGGGTTCCCCGTTCCGGGCGTACGGCTCGGTATCGGTGCGTAGTTGTATATGTTCCGACACCCGAAGGTGACCCGTTTGTTTTCGAAGGCACCTGTGACGGACGCATAATGGATTCGCCTGATGGTGAGGGCGGTTTCGGTTACGACCCGATTTTCTATTCCGCAGACCTTGATTCAAGTTTTGGACAGGCGACCCAGGAAGCCAAGGACGCGATCAGCCATCGTGGACGGGCGTTCCAAAAATTCATTGAGTGGATGGAAAAAGAGGGAGTTGGGGGCGGGGAGGAGGGAGCGGCTTAAAAAGCTGCTCGGAACTAGCTACAACCGCGACACCAAATCCGCGATCGCGTCGGCGCCAGCACTGACGGCGTAGGCGATGCGGCCCGATTGATCGATGATGTACGACAGGCGCGGGTGTATGATATTGCCGTTGGCAGGTTCGCGTGTTCTCGGCACGTCCCATGCATCTAGAACCTCGTTCACCCCTTCAACCGTTCCACCGAGCGCGTAAGAACCGTCCGCGAGTTCCCATTGCTGAAAAAGTGGCAGCAGTCGGGAAGGTGTATCCCGCCACGGGTCCAGTGTTACGACGACAACAAACGCATCGCCACCCGTTTCGCGGATTCGCCGTTGTGCCTCTTTGACATCATGGACCACCATCGGGCAGATGGCTTCGCAATTGCCAAACGCAAACGTCACAAGTACTGGCGTACCGCTGAACTGGCTTAACTCGACTGCCTTGCCGTTCTGATCTACGAGGCCCAGTACAGGAGCTTCGCGGTCGAGCCTGGGGTACGTCGAGGGTAGGACTCCAGGGGGTGCTGTGAAATCGTTCTCCGTAGCGCTGGCCACTCTGTAAGACACTGCACCCACCCCGAGGGCGATCAATGCCACCGGGGCGGCAAGTCGTACTCGCCCGAACGGAGTCTTTGCCGTCGTCTCAATCAACTCGACGAGCTGTTTCCCCCAGATCGATAGATACATCGCTCCCATAACCAACGGCTGAGAAATCAATGCAATCCAACCTGGAGCGTCGGGGAGTCCCGACGGGGTAAGTCCGAAGCAGACGGACTTGGCGCGGGTGAGCCACACTGACGAAGCCGTATCTACCGGCCAAAACGCCAGGGCCCACCACGCACCCGTTATTAACAGTAGTCCGACCGCGGCTGCTGCTGCACCGCGGGTGCTACTTTCTTTTGACATCCCTACCCGATCTGCCAGAGGAATGAGAGCAGTTTCCAGTTGACGAAGTAGTACGTCACAAACGCCAACAAGAACACAAACACCAGCACCAGCGTTCCCGGTGCCTTGCCCAGCATACCCGTCGGAGCTGCTTCAAACGCGGCAGCGGCTTCGGGCGTAATTGGAACCGGTTGTTTATGGATGCCAGGTGGCACTCCGTGGAAACCGGTCGAACCTTTTTCCAACGGGCGGCCAAAGAACACCGACCATACCGTGCTGAGGATAAAGATTCCGCCTGCAATTGCAGCAATTATTCCGCCGATAGCCATGATCGATATCAATAGATCCACGGCCGGCGAAAACTCAAGGTTGAACGGGGCATTGGAAAACGTGATGTCCCAGTGACGGCGAGGTACACCGAAGGTACCGGCGAAGGTCATGCCGACCGAGAAAATGACCATTCCACCGGCAAACAGATATGGCTGCCATTTAATCAGTGGGTAAAACGCGATCTGTTTGCGGAAGACTAGCGGGATGACATAAAACGTCAGTCCCATGAAAGCCATCGCCGTTCCACTTACCACAGTAGCGTGGAAGTGACCCGGAATTCTCAACGTGTTGTGAGCGATAATGTTGATCTGCTCGGTACCGAAGGTCACGCCGGTGATTCCACCGAGGAATCCGAAGACAACGAGCGAGAAGAACATCGCGCTGAATCCCGGGTCACCCCAGGGAGCGCGACGCAGCCATTCGAATAACCCCTTGGTCAGACCACGAACCCGCTGTCCGATCTCTAATCCGGCAGGAACGGTGAACCCGTGGATCATCGAGGCCAGTACTGCGAGGTACATCGCGTAACTGGTGTTCCAGACCTTCCAGGCCGGTCCGAAGCCCGGATCAACCAGGAGGTGGTGAGCCGAGGCCATTGAAATGAAGAGGACGTACAGCACGAAGGCCGAACGGCTGATCTTCTCGTTCAACACCACGGACCCAACTGTTAGCGCACCCAGCAGATACCAGACAGACACCATCGCGGCAACGTTGATCTGCTGCGAAGAGTGTCCCAATCCCCACCAGACCAGACGATAGATCTCTGCATCCATCGGCATCAGGTCGAGTGACCACAGGTAGGTTGGGATGTAAATGGCCGCGCCGTGGAGCAAAGTAATCGCGGCGATGATTGCCGCTGTAGCCGCACCATAGGTCACCAGCGGCACCGAGCCCTCGTACGTCTTTTCTCGCTTCGCTACAACCAGCGTTGCGAAGAACTGTACGGTTACCAGTATTGCCCCGACGGCGAACAGAATAACGCCCAGATAATAGTTCGGGGCTGCTCTCAGAGGTACGTACGATGTGAACAGTACGTCAGCCTGTCCGGTGAACATGGTCCACTCGACAAGGAGCATTCCCGCTACCATCAGAACGAACGCCACCCACCCTACTCTGGGTGTTGCTATTCGACTGTTGAGCAGCGGTCCGGAGGCGAAGTACAGAATCGCCATTTCGAAGAACAGAATGAAAAAGATGAGCATGTTCATACCGTGGATCGTGAGGATCCGGTAGAACCATTCGGCGTTCAAAAGGTGAACGGCCTGCCATCTTGTTAGCAGCACCAGAATTGCGGTAATACCGCCGACCAGGAGTGCGACAACGCCTACTACGGCATGTGCCCTCATCAGATTGTCGGCGTGGTCCTGCACTTTGAGGCCCGTGGTCGGGCAGGTTCTGAACGTGGTCATTCGTTACCTCCCCCGGCACCGGGTTCAACGACTTCCACCTTGCCAAGCATCAGGTGGTGTCCAACGCCGCAGAATTCATTACAAATGATCCGGAAATCACCGACATCGGTTGGCGTGACCGTCAAGCCGTAGTCGTATCCTGGAACGATCTGGAAATTCACGTTAATCGGGAACAACGAAAAACCGTGATTCAGATCGAGGGAGGAGATGTGAAGCGTATACTCGGCGTCCTTTTCAAGTCTGAGAACCGGGTACCACTGCCACATCCTCGCGATGAGATAAACGTGACTGCCTGGTGGAGGGGCCACAACCGGGAAACCGTTCTCCTCACCCACCTGGTAATCCTGAACAAACTGCATCGTGCGTGCTTCAAAATCCGCAGGATCGACCTTCGATCTGATACCTGACGGGTTCTGCCCACCTTTTAAGTGCCAGAGAGGCATCATGGCAAACAGCACCATGCACCACACAAAGGCCACGATAACCCAAAGACGTTCGGACGCCTCCGCTGGTTTCCACCATACACCTTTGGGAGACTCTACTCCACTATGCATTTTGGTTGCCTTTCTAAATCTTAGTTACGGAAGCGTTGCCGGGGGGACTTGCATTATTTCCCAGATTCCCCATCCGGTATAGAAGACCAGCATCACGATTACTCCTGCCACCAACAGGAGGAACGGATTGTCATATAACCGTTGTCCTAACGGCACCTCCTCTTCGGCACCGGGGGCCGCGGTTTGATCGTCTTGAGCCATAACGTTTCTCCTTATGGGGACTAGTTTCTCGTCAATGGTATGGGCGTGTCGATATGCCCACCTCTGAGGTGGGAAATCATCGTGTTTTCGAAAAAGTCTTTAACCGTTTCCTGCACGGAATTCCAACGTGCGTGGGCGCTGCAGGGCTGGTCAGGGTCGCAACCGGCGCGGCTCAATAGACACAACCCACCAGGTTCGATGATCCGATCAAAGCACGAGACCACTTCGCCAAGGCTCGTCTCGTCGGGGCTCTTTGAAAGAACGAAACCGCCTGTCCGACCCCTGAAGGACTCCAAAACGCCAGCTCGCGCGAGTTCGTGTAAGATTTTTGACAGATAATTGGCGGGAATCTCAAGCTCAATCGCTACTTCCGCGGCGCGAACAGGTCGTCGATGACTTTCGTCGGCGATATAAAGAACGGCCTTTAGAGCATATTCGGCGCTGTTGGACAACATGTGGCGTTGTATTTCCCTTTTAGAAGGTGCCAGGGTTATATTATGGTAACTTCATGATAATATCGACTATAGTTGTCAGGGCCGATTTTCGCAAGGAAGTTAAGGGCCCTTAATCAAATGGACGGAACAGGACTTTGAGATCAGGTTTGAGGAAGACGCTCGCGTGGGCGGACGCACGCATGAACGCCCTTTACACATGGCGTTTTAATCCGCTTTATCACAGCGGTGCCGTGACCCAGATGCTCATGGTGGTGCTCATGGTGACGGGCGTCTATCTGATCTTCTTCTATCGAATCAGCGCACCATACGAATCGGTCGACCGGATCACCAATCAGGTCTGGTTTGGTCGATGGATAAGGTCGTTCCATAGATACGCTTCGGATGCTGCTGTTGTCTCGATCGCTTTCCATATGCTCCGCGTTTTCGTGCAAGATCGCACCTGGGGGCCCCGCACGCTGGCGTGGATTTCTGGCTTAACCCTGTTGTTTGTGACATTCGTTTGCGGATGGACCGGATATGTAATGGTGTGGGATGTTCAAGCCATGGTGTTGGCCGTGGAGGGGGCGAGGTTCCTCGACGTACTCCCCATTTTTTCTGAGCCAATCGGCCGAACCTTCGTTACCTCCGGGGCGTTGCCGAGTGCGTTCTTCTTCTTGAATCTTTTTCTGCACGTCGCCTTACCCTTGACCATCTTTGTCGTAATCTGGATTCATGTGTCGAGAATTGCTCGGCCGCGTCTCTTTCCTCCGAAAAAATTAACATGGTCGATTATCGGGTTGTTGGTAGGGATGTCAGTAATTTGGCCGATATTGATGGGCCCCGAGGCAGATGTTTTCAGAATTGCCGAGAAAGCCCCTTTTGATGTGTTCTATTCCTTCTGGCTGCCGATCACGAAACTTATGCCCGCCGGATTGGGCTGGTTGGCGGTTATCGGTCTCTCCACGTTGCTCTTGTTAGTCCCATTGCTTACGAGGCCTGCGGCGGTTGAGATTCCTAAGCCATCTACTGTGAACGAGGCGCTCTGCGACGCATGCAGGCAGTGTTATATCGATTGTCCCTATGAGGCTATAGCGATGATCGACAGAGAGGACAGCAAGCGGGGACAGGTCGCACACGTCCACCCTGAATTGTGTGTTTCCTGCGGTATCTGTTCGGCGTCCTGCGCTCCCATGAGTGTCGGGCCACCGTTGCAAAACGGTCGGGTCCAACTTGCCGGGGTAAAAGAGTTCATAAACGAAGAGAACGTTGCGGAGCAAAAGGTGGTGATTGTCGCCTGCGGTAACGGCGCCGGGGGAATTGTTGCCAACGGTTTTCCTGAGGCACCGGTGCTGGGTGTCGAGTGTGCAGGAAGTATTCACACCTCAGTCCTCGAGTACCTCGTTCGCGCCGGGGCTCAGGGAGTTCTGGTTGCCGTCTGCCCGCCACACGATTGCTGGAGTCGCGAAGGCCCGCAATGGATGAGCGAACGGATCTACAACGATCGTGAGGCCGAGTTACAGCCGCGGGTCGATAAGCGGCGCATCAGGGTGGCATATGCCTCAGCGGCGGAGTTGCCGGTCGTGTACCGCGAATATCAGAATTATCTGGCGGATCTCGACAAACTTGACGCGAAAGAGCCAGAAAGAAACATCGATATCTCTGACGTGTGTATTCCTCAGGAGATTGAGGCATGATGCGGTCGCTTATGGCTGGTGTGGTGGCCCTGGTCTTGACGGCGGGGATAGGCGGTCTTTCCCGATGGGAGTGGGAGGCTGACAAGACGTCGAACGCGGCGATTCGCTTAGCCTGGCGAACCCGCTCAGCCCGCGTGCAAGAATGTCGCCCCCCGACGGCAGAAGAGCTGTCCGGTGTACCGACCCACATGCAGCAAAGGGAAATCTGTGAGGGGCGCGTCCTTGCCTACCGCCTGAGAGTGTCCCTCGATTCGCAGGTGGTTGTCGACGAGGATATCCACGGCGCCGGGGCCAGGGAGGATCGCCCTATAGTCGTGTTCAGAGAATTCGAGGTGGCTGAAGGCACGCACACTGTGGAGGTATCGTTCGAACGGGAGGACGGCGGTGAAATGCTTACCGACAACCTGGCCCTGACGCCAGCTACACTCGAACTGTCAACGCGACTTGAACTGAACAAGAAAGAAATTGCGCTGATTACGTACGACACGGAGACGAGATCCCTGGTTGTTCAGGGGTATGGGATGTAAGTGAGCAGAAAGAAGTTGGAAGTTAGAGTTGGTTTAGAGGTGGACGATGATTTCGTTTGTCCGTCTGTCCGTCCGTCAGTTCGTCAGTTCCCCCACTCTCATCCCTCCAATTGACCCGTAATTGATTGGGTTAGATTATCCTGTTGGGTCACCCAAAACAAGGATCTCAACCCATGAACCCTGGCATGTCTTTCTCTCCAAATAAACGCCTGCTTTCACTCGCATCTATTACGCTTGTGCTGGTGCTGGGCGGTTTTTCAAAGATCAACTCCAGCGACCCTGAGATGGAGGCGGTGCTTGCTGCGGCGCAATTCTACCTGGACGGGCACGCAACCGGCGACCCGACGATTATGTCCCAGGCGTTCCACGAATCTGCACGCCTTCAGTTCTTGCGTAACGGTGAGTACTCAGAACGTTCGGTACAGGCCTATCTCGGCGGCATGGGTGGCAGTCCCGCTGACAACGAAGGACAGCGCAGCCGCCGGGTGTCCAGCGTCGACATCACCGGTAATTCGGCGGTGGTGAAAATCGAGCTGGATTACCCGGGTGCGTTTATCACCGATTATATGCAGATGCTGAAATTCGGAGACGAGTGGAAGATTGTGAATAAGATTTTTCACGTTGAGATGGATTGATGAGGGATTGAGGGGTGGGTGATAATTTCGTTTGGCCGTTTGGCCGTTTGTCCGAACAATCCCTCATACCTCAAACCGCTCAATTGACTGGGTCGGATTGAACTAAAGCATGGTGAAAGTTTTCCTGACTCCTCTACGGTAGGCGCGAAACGCTTGGCAATCGGTAGTGAATACGGTTCCGATACGCAGGGCATTTGCGATCACCACCAGTGTTGCGTCAGCGTAGTCCATCGGGAGGCTTTCGTAACGGCGTATCAGGCTCACAGCCTGAGAATGCATGTCGCTGGTCAGAGACAATACGGGGATTTGGGCAGCCAGCAAAAAATCCAATGGCAGGGCGGTGGATGCGTTCCCCCGGGCCACCAGTTGAGATGCTTCCGTCGCCACGGCCTCGGTAGTGATCAAACGTGGAATCGCTGTTTCCATCTTGCCTACGCACTCGGAGTGGCATTGGTCGGACCGGTCCAATACAGCAACCAGTGGACCTGTATCTAGCAGGACGTCGCGAATCAAGTTCTAGTCGCGCCAGTTGTTGTCGCGAATGCGCCGAGCGATCTCGGCTGAGGCGTCGCCCGAGGCGTTGAGTTCAACGGACCCGACGAAAGGCAGAAGAGATTGCCACGTTGCTCCGGCGTCCTTTTTGGGGAGGCCGGTAACGTACGCAGCGACAGCCTCTCTGACTGCCTGAGACTTTGTAATGCCTTTCTTCTTGGCAGTTTTTTCAAGCTGCTTTTCGAGCTTTTCGGGGATTCTAAGAGTTATTTGATTGTCCATGGTTGAGTGTAATGCATTTGAGGTGCATTTGCAATGCGGATACGCCTCGCGCCGTTGGCCCCAACTTTTTTTCCCGTGCACCCTGTGCCGCCGAGCCACAGTGCGCCTGAACATGTTATCTTTGTCACCGGAGTTTCTGCAGCGGTTGGTCCTTCCAGACCTCCCGACTTCCCACTTACTCCTATCTTCGGGGCGTGGCGCAGCCCGGTAGCGCACCTGCTTTGGGAGCAGGGGGTCGGAGGTTCGAATCCTCTCGCCCCGACTAATGAAAACCCTGAATTGGTAATGACTTACCGGTTCGGGGTTTTCACTTTCCCGCCCCGTGTTGCGTGTTTTGTTGTGTGTTTCTCATTCCTCAGCCCCTTGCAAGACGTTGTGTCGGGTGCAGCACCACTTGAAGAATCGTCTCGGCATCAGTGTGTTGATACGACCGGAGCATTGTTCTGCTCGTCTCGCCAACCACCGGCCGCTGCCACGTCCTTCACGGGATAATCTTTTCGCTCCGTGACCCACTTTCTGCGAATTGGATGCCACAGCCCGCCCGGTCGCGGCTGCAATTCCGCGACTCCATATGACCTCCGTAACCAGTCATCTAGCAAATGCCGACTGCATGGCTTCAGCGGGGCTTGCGGGGAAGGGAAGACCGGGGTATTACCGATTGCTCGCTTCACGTTTCTTTGTGCGAGCAGAGCGCCACCAATCACATCGCTCATCGGGACCACTTGCTCGTACCCATTCTTGTCGTTTTCCGCACGCCAACGAATCGCGCTGTTCGGGAAATCAACATCTTCCCATAACAGATTCCGCACTGCCGAAATCCTCCTGCCAGTTCCCTCGGCTACCACAAGAGCAAGTTTTAGGAGTGGATTGATACGATCTGCTACCACTAACAGTTGGAGGTACTCGTCATGGCTCATTACTGGCCTGGTCGGATTTTTCTCCTTCGGGAGTTTGACACCAAACAGTGGGTTTTCTTTGAGCAATCTTTCTCCAGTTCTCGTGCGTTCTCTCATGGCCCAATGAAGTGCGCGGGACGGCGTCAGTAGATCGGCTTCGATAGTGCGGTTTTTCACCCGCTTGCCAGTCGTCACTCCGATTATTGAAGCATGACCTTTTCGCCGCGCCATCGTGTACCGCTCTACATCTGACCCCGAAAGGCTTGCTACATCCCGAGTAGCGCCGAGGAAGGCCACCACCCGTTGAAGCTTTCGAACATCGTCTCGCTGCGTGCGTTCTTTCTTGCTTAGGTGCCTGAGGCTCTCACTGTAGAGGCTGGCAAGTAGACCTATCGTCAATGTCTCACGCTCGATGGCCGTCTCGTTTGCGAGAACGGCCTTGAGGAGATCGTATGCCTGACGTGTTGCCAACTCTTTGTCGCGGTGCCCCAGACTTTTTCGGTCCTCCTTTCCGTTGATATGAGCCGACCGCATGATCGGGCTACCCGGTCGCGCCTCGTAAAGGCGTATTCGATAACCGCGTTCACCGACTGACTTCGACCAGCACTTGGTACGTTTCCTTTTGTTCATGGAAACTGTCTCCTTTGTCTGGCGATGTCCTGGGCATCGGTATTCACATCATACGGTTGAGCCGGGGTGGCAGCAACCTTTTCGAGGTCGCCTCGTCGGATACGGTGGCGGCCCGCTGGATTTGATCTGTGATCCGGAAGTGAGCCCTGACGCACGCGGCGCCGGACGGTCTCCTGACATACGCCCAAAATTCTTGCGGCCTCGGTGGCGTCGACTTCCGAATCAAGCCAACAGGTAGCGGCCGCCGCTTGATCGGCTCCATTGTCACGCAACGTCTCCGTATCGCTCATCGCCTCTCGTACGAATTCGACAAGCCAGGAAGGAATTCCTTCCGGAAGATCTAGACCACGCGCCGACGATACCATTCAGATCCGATGACCCGCCCGTTCTACCATCGCGACGGTGTGGTCCGTGGGAGCGCCAGCTATTCCGAAACTCACCTGCTCAAGGTACTCCTCTCGTTTTCCTCCGGTGATCCACTCGCCGTAGATCTTCGCCTTATACTGTCCACCCCCGAAACGGGCGTGCATCAATTCGAAGAAGGACTCGTACTTATACCATCCGCGGTCCGCTGGATCCACGCGGGCGATGTAGGTCCAGCTCCTTGGCGGAGGGCCGCCATTTTGTCGCCAGAGCACCACGATTCGCGCATCGTTGCCGTAGTGTCTAAGAACGCCGTCGACGTCCTGGTGGTAGCCGCGATGGGCTTTTCCGACCGTCATATGTCACGTCCCATTGCGTGTAAAACCGGCATAAACGCAACTGCTTTCAGGTGAATTCCACCTATTCGCACTGAAAACGACTCTAGTCACCCCACAAATGGCACTCTGGTCACCCCACGTTTCAGCCACTGGTCACCACGCGGTTAGAGGATTCGTCAGCGCTTGTTAACGAGTTGGTCAGTTCTCGAACCAATCCGGAATTGAACTCGCAACCCCAGCCCTTGGAGAGTCGGGACTTAGGCTCCACCCGATCTTCCGACAGGCTGGAGGGCCGGTGTTGGGTGGTCTTCGAAAAGCGGATAAACCGTGCCTGGCAGGCGGTTGTTTTCATACCACACCATGACCACTAACATCAACAATGGCAAGGGGTTAAGCCGTTGAGCCGGTTGGCTGTTGGGACATTTCGGACCTTTCGACCGGTTGGTCCGTTTCGGACGGTTCGGACGGTTGGGCCGGTTGGCGCTGGTCGGTGGTGGGCGAGTTCAATCAACCGGTGCCTTCGGAGGCGAGGTGGTCCCAGCGGGATTCTCACCGTGTGCCATGGCACACTTTCTCCAGATTCGAAAAAAAGGTTAACTCTTATATACCAATGACTTAACTGCTCTAGGTTGCATGGCATGAAAAATGCTTTTCTGAGGTCAGCGAAAACTTTGGAAACTTCAATTGGGAGTGCTGAGCGATGGAGCGTATTGGTCGGGAAAATTATCGGGAATCGCGGTTGCTGTTTTCTTTTTGTCTCTCGGCAGAGGAGGTACGATGACGTCACCTGTAACGCTTCCAGGTATGGACGGCAGGCACCCCAGTATGTTGAAGCTCTACGATCTGGTGCATCGCGCCGCGAGCGCCAATGTGTCGGCGTTGATCGTGGGGGAAACTGGCACAGGTAAGGAACTTGTGGCGCGGGCACTCCATGAGTTGAGCCATGCGAGAGATGGTGAATTCGTTGACATCAACTGCGCGGCGTTCCCTGAGGGCACCTTCGAGGGAGAGTTGTTCGGCTGGGAAAAGGGTGCGTTTACCGGGTCGGTGGGGAGTCGCGCCGGATTGGTCGAAGCCGCTGATGGCGGGACGTTATTCCTTGACGAGATCTGCTCGATGCCGCTTCATCTACAGGCCAAGCTCCTCAGAGTGATTGAGGAACGGAAATACAGACCGCTCGGTGCTTCGACCAAACGGCGGTCCAATTTTAGGGTCGTTGCCGCAGCATCAATGTCGCCTGGTCGCATGCTGTCAGAGGGAAAAATCAGAGCCGACCTTCTGTACCGTTTGGCCGTGGTAAAACTTGAGATACCTCCGCTGAGGGAGAGGGGTGCCGATGTTGACCGCCTGGCACGACATTTCGCAACAGACTGTTGTGGTGGAGTCCAGTTGTGCGAATGCCTTCTGGATGGGATGAGGGATCATCCCTGGCCCGGCAACGTGCGGGAATTGAAGGCTGCGATTCAACGGTTGGCCCTGACCTCTGACGGGGATCCAGTTTGTCGGGAGGCCTGGACCGACGGCCCCTCCGCTCAGTCTGTGCCCGGCCGGGCCGACGTCGAGACCCTGGAGTGCATTCTTGAACAACATGGATGGGATATAAAAGCGGCGGCGAAGACACTTGGAATCTCGCGTACCACTCTGTACAAAAGAATCCGAAAACTCCGCATCAAGCGTCCGGGGATCGAGGCTGAGTCTGTGTTCAACTGAACACTTTGGGGGTTTACACAGTGTTCACATTGAACACGGTCATAAGATTGTCCGCTTTTACTAACTCTTTGTAATTCAATGACTTAACGTCTTTTCGCCAATTGGCACGACAAATGCCTTTCCAAAGGTCAGCGAAAATTTTTGGAAACTTCACCTGGAGTGATGAGCGATGTCGCGAATTGGACGGTTGGTTACGGGATTATTGGTTACAGTGATGTTTGTTGCCTTTTCAACGGTGGTTGTTGCTCAGGGCAACGGGAATGGCAATAACGGGCAGGGACAGGGCAATGGTGGAGGAGGTGGCATCGAAGCGGCGCGTGCAGGAGGTGGTGGCTGCGAGCCCGAATGCGGCGGAGATACAGTGGCGCCTGAGATCGAATTGGTGAACCCCGGGTCTTTCGTGAATATCCAATACCCGCTAATTGAAATAGGGTACTGTGACAACGGTACGATGAACACAAACACCCGTTGGATAAAGGTGAATGGTGTTACCAAGACATCTAGTTTCCTCTTCCAACATGGCACGAGCGGTTCGATGGAATGTTTCCAGACCAAGGGGAAGGATAGAACCACTTCGGTCGCACTCAATTACGGCACGAATTCTATCCAGGTCCATATGTGTGACTATTCGAACAATTGTACGACACAAACCTTTTATGTAACTCGCGGTGGGGCATCCCCAACCGTTACGCTGGTTGATACATACGACAACCAGAGCTATTCCATGTGTGCTGCAAATTGTTTCGCCGTGACTCATGCTCAGTCGACGATCCCATACTTCAGTCTCGACGCCCCCCGGAGCGTTTCCCTTGTATACAACGGTGATCGAGTCGATCCCAAGCCCTACATCCACGCGGATGTTTCCATAGTTGCAACGGGCGGATACCCATCAGAATATTGGTTGGAGGCGAAGATTGATGGCATGACAATCACCTTCTTGAATGGCGAATCGAAACTGCGTTTTGCCAATCCAACCACCGTTTCTCAATACCGGATCGGCGGCCAGTTCAACGCTGCGAGCTACACCACCGGTGTGTACGATTTGGAGGTAACCGTTACGGCCCTTCACAGCCAAGGCCCAACGGCCACCGTTAAGAACACGAAATTGATCATTCTAAACGAAAACAACAGCGATATTGCACGGGGCTGGACGCTCGGCTTGCCGCGTGTTTACCCGAATGGAAACGATGTCGTCCTGGCCGAAGGGGACGGATCTGCAACCTACTTTTACAAAACATGTGGGGGGTGCGGCTACGTCAGACCCGCCGGAGACTTCTCAACGTTAGAAACACGCGCTGGAGGGGGGTGGACCAGATGGTATGCTGACTCATCGCGGGTGAACTTCAGATCGGACGGGCAGATTGATGATGCCGTCGATCGCGTGGGGAACACGACTAGCTACCTATATACCCCCCCAGGGGAATTGTTTCGAATCCACGATCCCCTACAAAACCATATTGATCTTTTTTATGGCGTCAATGGACTTAACTACATCACGGATGATGCAGGAAGGGTTACTGACGTGACGGTGAATGGAGGCAACCTCACCCAAATCAAAGATCCTGATAATCTTGCTACCAATTTCACATACGTGTCCAATCAGTTGACGGCCGTACAAGACCGCAACGGCGCCACGACGACTATCAACTACGATGGGGGCTCGGGGAAGATTTCGAATGTCGTCGCTACCGCCGTTCCAATTTATGGAGCGGGGACTGTGTCGCCGACTACGAGTTTCTCCTCGTGGCATAGGGTGGGCGTGCCTACGGGGAGCACGTCAACACCGTTTCCCCTAACCCTTAGCAGTGCGGTGACTGGATCGGTAACCGATCCTCTCGACAATGTCACGTCGTTTACGGTGAATGGATTCGGGCAACCACTGGTGACTACTGCTCCGCTGTCTCAGATAACCTCTGTTTTGTACACGCCGGACGGCCTTCCCTATCGCATTACCAAACCAGATGGAGGGGTTGATCAGGTGGGGTACAATTCTGACGGATTGCTGACGTGGTCGACCCCGGCGGCGAATCCGAGAACCGACATTGCCTATCAGGCTTTTGCTCAGGTAGACAGTGTTTGGAGTGCAGGTCGACCGGCGGTGTCCTATCAAATCGACCCCGCTAACGGAAACGTAACGTCGAGTTCCATAGGCGGTGGGGATTCAACTGTTACAACTTATGACAATTACGGCAGGCCCAATTATGTCGTTGATCCGGACGGGCATATGCTTAGCAAAACCGTATACAACGGCGTCAACAACAACCGATCGTGGGATTCTTTGTCAACGGGCGGAAGCACCGTTTACAAATATGATGCCTACGGAAGACGTGATTCGGTGTTGCTCGCGGGGCGGCCTTGGCAGCGGACGGAATACGATATCCTGAATCGCGTGAGAAAAACGTGGGACGGGTTCAATGCCCTTCCGACGGTTTATCACTACAGCGCGATGACCCTGGATAGTGTCACAGATCCGGCAAACCAGACCTACCGCTATTCCTATAATGCACTCGGCTGGGGTGACGGTTTCACCGATCCCACAGGGAACTCCACGTCCTCACATTTCGACCGTAACGGTCGCCAGGTACGATGGATTAACCGTCGTGGTCAGTCCATTTACTATTCATATGACGACTTGGGAAGAATCAAGACGAAAACGGGTAGTGTTGAAGCCCTCACTTTTACCTACTCGGCAAACGGTCGGCAGGTGACGGGTGCCAGTCCGATGGTTACGGAAACGACCTACCTCAACCTGCGAGGCCAGCCGGACTCGGTTCGCACGTTCCCCAGCGAAGGCGGTACGACGTTGCGTCAGATATACGGCTACGATCCCGAGGGACGACTAGACACTGTCGGCATCACATCCTCCGCGTTCGGAGTGAGTTTTCAGACGAGGAGCTTCGGATATAATGCATCCACCGGAACTCTCGACTCTCTAGGGTTCGGTACCGCGCTGACAAGGTTGTTCCACCGAGCCGACGGAACGGTTTATTCCAAGGTGTTGCCCACTGGGGCTCCGATACTTACCGATGTGGTTCAATCGCACGGCGTCACACGCAAGTATTCCACCGCAGGCTTTAACAGCACCACTGGGCGTAGAATGTCGACCGATTCTCTTGGCAATATTGTGTTCCAATCGGATGATGATGGTGCTGATGCCTACAAGTACATTTACGATGACCTCAATCGATTGGAAGAAGTTCGCACGGTAACCCCGGGCGAATGCTACGATGATTACGAATTGGGTTGGGTTTGCGAAAGTAGCAATTGGACAACGATTGCAACGTCCGACTACGATTCGGTCGGGAATCGCTTTGTTACTCCCTCCGACGACTATGCGCTCGGAAATAGAATCCGCGAGTTTGACGGCTGTACCTATGGGAATGACCTGGATGGCAATGTTAGCTCGCGAACGTGTGGTACGAACGTAACCACGTTCGAATACCTGGCTGACAACAAGCTGAGGAAGGTGATCCACAACGGGAACACCTTTTGGTTCTGGTACGATGCCGCAGGTCGCTTGATTCGAAGAGGCGGTTGGGGAGGCACTAAACGATACTACTGGTTGGGTGGAAATCTGCTTGCGCAGTTCAACGTAAATGCCACAACAAAGGACGCCGAATATTCCTACTACGGAATGGACAACCTACATGCCATGCGCGTCGGCAGCACGAATTACTATGCACATACCGATGTAGCAGGAAACGTTATCGCCTTAAGTGATCCGTCGAATGTCATCAAACGGACCTACGAATATGATGAATGGGGCAAGCTCATTGGGGGTGTCGACAACGCCAACTTCAACGGCAAAGATGTGGTTCGTTTCAAGGGGGCGATGTGGGACCCCGTGAGCGGCTTGTACCACATGCGAGCCCGGTTCTACGCGCCCGAGAGCGGGAGGTTTTTGAGTGAGGATCCTATTGGGTTGGCCGGGGGGATCAATCCGTATACCTTTGCGGGTAATAATCCGGTTACGTTGAGTGACCCCACCGGGTTGAGGCAGTGTAATCCCGGTGAAGTAGGGGTCCATAGTGAGGGCCGCTCGGAAATCTGGATTGACGGTGAACTCTATATGTCCGGCGACTATTATCACAGGTGCGGAAGCGCAACAGAAGCCCTCGCAAACGGGGACCCATTCGCCAACTACGATTTTTGGGAATGCATTGGTCGGGGCGCAAATGAGGAAACCTGCCGGGGGCTGGACGGTTATGCGTCCGAGGAAGCTGAATCTTGCGGCAACCTATGGGCTGTGGCAGGGTATGGGGCGGTCTTAGACGTCGCGTCCACCTTCACGGGACTAGTCGCCTGGCGAATTGCCGGCGCGGCTGGGCGCGCTTCCGCTTGGAGCGCCCGGGCTTATTTTGCAGGGAAGGCGGTGAGCTCGGTTGAGGCGGCGGCGAGGACCGCGGCAACCGGTCGATATGCTGCGGCGTTTTATGGAGGACTGGGCGAAGTTGCAACGTTCGCCGGGCAGACCGTAGACATTGCAGTTTTGGGGGCTTCGTATGAAACGGGAAATCAATATGGTTTTCCGGAGAGACTTGGTAGGGTGTTGCCTTATTCGGGCACTTTCTTCGCAATTACCGATGCCTACAGTTGCTCTGTCGGCAACTGACTGGGGTTAGTTACGAAATGAAACCTAGCGATATTACAGACGGGAAGACGGGCAGTGTTTTTGGTGTGAAAGTTGGGGCAATTCTGACGATCTTTGTCGTGGCCCTTCTGGCAGCGGACGGGCAATTTGCGGGGATCAACGGTTGGTACCGCGCCCTTGAGATTGCGGTTGTTCATCTGGGTGCTGGCGGTATGACAGGTTTCGTTGTGGGTGCTAGTTTAGCCCATAGCCTTGGTGACACGCCGGCAGGGGCCGGACTCTTCGGTTTCATAGGAATGCTGCCGCTGTATGCCGATGTTGGAATTTTGATAATGTTTCCGCGGATCGGCCTAGTACCTACCATCTTTTTTGTAATAGGTGTGGCGTTGATCGTCGGTGCGAGTTCGGGAATCATCTTTTATCATTTTCTCAAGGCTACAGGAATTTAGTCGGGGCGTCGGCGGTGGGCTTGTTGTGCGATGAATACGCGTGGTTTGCATTCAACTCGCTCATGTCGCGCTATTTGTCGGTCTACATTCTCGGGGTCCGGGTACACTTGCGGGTCCCCGGAGATTTAGCGAAGAAAGGAACCCCGTAAACAACGGGCTTTCTGGGTGCCGAGGAACTTCCGTCATAGGATTCTAAATCCTGCGGCGTCGTTTTCACCGCATTTGGACTGTTTCGACTGAAGGGCACCATCGCTGTTGCGAGTTTTGTTGTGAGTTTCACACAACAAACGGGGCACAATCCCCTTCTGAGATACGACACCAATGCCCAGAGCACCGCGTTAATGCTATAAAGTGTCGTATCTGACTAAGTTATTGACCTGCTTTGGGAGCAGGGGGTCCCCAGTTCGAATCTGGGCGCCCCGACTTATAAAAACCCTGAATTGGTAAAGACTTACCGGTTCGGGGTTTTCACTTTCCCGCGCCCGTGTTGCGAGTTTTGTCGTGTGTTTCTCATTCCTCAGCTCCTTGCAAGACGTTGGGTCGGGTGAAGTACGACCCGAAGAATCGTCTCGGCATCAGTGTGTTGATACGACCGGAGCATTGTCTGCTCGTATCGCCAACCACCGGCCGCTGCCACGTCCTTCACCGGATAACCTTTTCGCTCGGTGACCCACTTTCTGCGAATAGGATGCCAGAGCCCACCCGGGTGCGGATGCAATTCCGCGATTCCATAAGCCCTCCGTAACCAGTCGTCTAGCAAATGCCGACTGCATGGCTTCAGCGGGTCCTTTGGGGAAGGGAAGACCGGTGTGTTACCGATTGCTCGCCTCACGTTTCTTTGTGCGAGAAGAGCGCCACCGATCACATCGCTCATCGGGACCACCTGCTCGTGCCCCTTCTTGTCGTTCTCCGCACGCCAACGAATCTTGCTGTTTGGGAAATCAACATCTTCCCAGAGGAGATTCCGCACTGCCGAAATCCTCCGGCCCGTTCCCTCGGCTACCACAAGAGCAAGTTTTAAGAGTGGATTGATACGATCTGCTACCACTAACAGTTGGAGGTACTCGTCATGGCTCATTACTGGCCTGGTCGGGTTTTTCTCCTTTGGGAGTTTGACACCGAACAGTGGGTTTTCTTTGAGCAATCTTTCTCCAGTTCTTGTGCGTTCTCTCATGGCCCAATGAAGTGCGCGGGACAGCGCTAGCAGATCGGCTTCGATGGTGCGGTTTTTCACCGGCTTTTCAGTCGTCACTCCGATTATTGAAGCCTGACCTTTTCGCCGCGCCATCGTGTACCGCTCCACATCCGATCCCGAAAGACTTGCTACATCCCGAGTAGCGCCGAGGAAGGCCACCACCCGTTCAAGCTTTCGGACGTCGTCTCGCCGCGTGCGTTCTTTCTTGCTGAGGTGCCTGGGGCTCTCATTGTATAGGCTGGCAAGTAGACCTATCGTCAACGTCTCACGTTCGATGGCCGTCTCGTTTGCGAGAACGGCCTTGAGGAGATCGTATGCCTGACGTGTGCCCCTTGCGAATTGTTTGGCGGCGGCCCAATTTCCCGTGCCGGTTTACGCGGCAGAGGATTGAAGGGCGCCAGATGTGTCGACGTTGAGATTGGAGAATTGCCAATGTGGAGGGATGGTGTCCATTCAAGTTACTGTCACTGATACTGTAGCCGCAGGTCGGAAACGTAGTGCATGCTTTATTGCCGATCCTCGTGATGCCCGACCATGAGACCGGGTCGTAATATCAAACTAGCTCCAATCTCTTGCCAGATGGCCGGGCCAGTTCCCTGTCAATCGCGTTTCTATTGACCTCCTTTGTTCGTTGGGCGGGGAGCAAACGATTGCTTCTGCCTCAGCTCAGAGCCTTGGCACCCCCGGGGTGTTGGTTGTTGCAAACCCTGGCAATTGTCGTTCTGCCGCTCGTCCAGTCGTGTGATCGGAGAGGTCCGGAAAGTGAGGAGTCCGAAGTTCCGACGTGGTCAATTTCACAGTTACCCGATGTCGTCATCGGTACGGAAGGCGATCCCCGTTACGAGTTTTTCGGCGTGAGTGCGGGAGTGCTGTTGGATGACGGTGGAGTCATCGTTGCGGACGCTGGAAGTTCTGAGCTTAGATTCTATGACGCCCAGGGGAGGTACCTCAAAACCCTCGGTGGGCGGGGTGCTGGACCGGGAGAATTTCAAAACATTGCGGCAATGAGTGTTTATGGGGATACGGTTGTGGTTGCGGAACGGTCTTTCCCGAATATCGCCCGCGTCCATTGGTTCCACGCCGATTCTGGCCTCCTCGCGACCGTTCCGATACGGCCTGGCGACTTCACGCCGGGGAGGGTTTCCCCCCGGAAATTCCTTTCGCCCAACGCAGTTGTTGTGACGGAGGGTGGATCCTTCCGAGCTGTGGATCCCCCGCCCGAAGGAACGGTGGTTCGGGACTCGGTAACGTACGGTATCCTGAGTTTCGCTCCCAACCCTGGTGTCGAATGGATCGGGACGTTTGCGCACAATTCGTTTTATTCCTTCGCGCTTCCAGCTGGGATGCCGGCGGCCAGAAGCGCTGGGATTTTCACGTTGGGGCCTTCTCTCATTATGGCCACCTCTCCGGGCCAGCTCTGGATTGGCGACTCCGGTTCCGGCGTGATCCGGCGGTACGATACGCTCGGAATGATGACTGGGGAGATACCGTATCCTGATCCACCTCGGCTGTTCAGCGACTCTGCACTCCAGGCGGCAAAGGAACTTGCGACCGCCGAGCTGGGCTCGGTCGGCCCAGACCTCGTAGACCAAATGTATTCGGATCGCCTCCGCCCATCGGTGGCGCCGTTATTCTCGCGTATGAGAGCGGGCCCAAATGGAGAGCTGTGGGTCGAGTCCTATATGGAATTAGATGGAGAAGAGCACCAAGCGCTCGTCTTTGATCGGCACGGGCGACTTGTTGCGCGAACATGGATCCCTAAAGGGTTGGCGGTTCGTGACGTGAGCCACGATAGAGTTCTTGGAACACAGACAAATCATGATGGGATCGAACGGGTGGTAGTACATTCATTGAGACGATGACAGACCAGAAGTTGTGCCCCGATTTCAAATATTGAATTAAACGTCCAACTGGGTGAGGTGGTGGGGATTACCGTACCCCATGTTTTACCCGTGAAAAGGGCGTGTATGGGGCACGAAGCGGAGGGCCGGGCCGGGTACAGATGCGGGTCCACCGAAAGTTTAGCCAAGCAAAAAACTCCGTAAGACAGGGCTTACGGGGTGTCGGAGAGCTTCTGTCACAGGATCTAAATCCCGCGCCGTCGTTCCCACGACATGTGGCGCCGCGTCGACTGAACGGCCAGCGTTGATGTTGTAAGTCGTGTTGTGAGTTTCACACAACAACCGGTCTCCAAGCACGTTCCGAGATACGACACCGCTGCCCAGAACATCGCGTTAATGCTACAAGTTGTCGTATCCGCCTAGTTCTTGGCCTGCTTTGGGAGCAGGGGGTCCCCAGTCGAATCTGGGCGCCCTGACTTATGAATTGGTAGTGATTTACCGGTTCGGAGTTCTCACTTTCCCCTCCTTGCAGACGTTGTGTCGAATGCAAAAATGAAAAAAGTCGGCGCAACGGACGTACTGAAGCGAATCAAGCCTTGAATCGGGGGAAGGCACGCATTCCCCGAGCGCGGTCGAAAAATCTGCATTGGCCTTTCGACATGGGCCCACCCATGCGGCGATTGTCGATCTCCTCAACGAAATTAGAAAAAACGGGTGCGTTCTACACTGGCCCGCTCTTTTCCGCGCCTGCACGCGCGCGTTGCGAAAGTGCGACTCTGCCGCAGGACATGGCTTTTCAGAAGCTGCTGTTGGTGAGCAGGAGCATTACAGGTTCGCGAGGCGTACGCTAACGAACTGGTCGGTCGGCAGCACCTTGCTTGTGAAGGGTCTTGCCGGTGATTTCGGATGGTGCCCCCTCCGTTGCAATGACAGGGGTTCCAAAAAGGGTGGTGATCTGTTCCGGCGTGCTATTCTCAGCCCGACAGGGTATTGGGCCGGGCTGAAAATAGCTTTCCAGCCGCGGCTTTCTCCCCAGAGGCCTAGGAACTATTTGAGAGCGTCCGAGTCCGTCGTTGTGGGCTCCAGCAAGCTGTGTGTGGAACATCGTGGGCACACCGGTTTGCATAAGCCTCGGTACTTGCGTAAAGTTCAGGATGCGGCGGAGACTTGACGAACTTTTACCACTTGAATTGGATATCATTATAGCTGGTTGCAGGTTGAACGCTGCAGATCCTTTAGGGTTTTACGGGTTCGCCATTGCTCAAGCCATCGCGACCGACCAATCCACCCGGCTTCTGACGGCTCATGGGACTCTCTACAAGGCCCTGCGGCGTTTGGAAAGCCGCGGCTATCTGGAGAGCTGGTGGGAGGACCCAGATCGAGGACTGGAAGAAGGTCGGCCCCGTCGCCGACTCTATAAGGTGACGGCCAAAGGGGTATCCAGCGTCGCCATCGCAGGTACCACGATTGACGATTTTCACGGGGGAGAACAACCCGCTCCAGCGTAAGCGCCTTCTGACCACTCGAAAACATCTTTGTTGTTGGGTCCTTCAGAACGTTTGGCTTTCCCAGACGTAGGTCACAGTTTGAACTTCCTTTTTTTTAATAGGAAGTTATCTTCTCAATAATGTAGAAGAGGATCCCATAGTTCTTACCTGCTCGAAGGGAATACCATGAAAAAACAGTCTTTGGTAGGGTATCGTTGCCGGAATTCAACGGTCCTCGGGTTTTTGATCCTCTCGGTGCTATCCGTCGTTGCCGTTGCTCAGGAACAGAATGGTGCTGCCCCAGTCGACACTTTGAGGGTTCTGTACGTTGGAAACAGTTTCAGTTACTACAACAACCAACCTGGGATCCTCGAACTGGTCGCTCGTGGGGGACGAGGACCAGCCATTGTAGCTGAGCGAATCACACGCCCGGGCGCTACCCTTTTTGGTTTGACCAATGATACCGATCTGCTCAGCAGGATCACAGGTGGGAGTTGGGACTTTGTGATCCTTCAGGAACAAAGCACGCTGGGCAGGCGGACCATCAATGGCCGCGCGGGTATGCAGGATCCCCGCTTTTTTGTTTCTTCGGTGAAAAACGTGGCGTCAGCGATTCGACGATCCGGCGCCGTACCGGTGCTTTTTCTTACATGGGGCCGAGAACGTTTCCCAGAAGATCTCGACAGACTTGTTTACGCTTATCGTGTGGCGGGAGCTGAAACTGGGGCGACCATTGCGCCCGTGGGACCCGCATGGGCCGCTGCACATCGCACCCATCCATCAGTCGTCCTTTATGACCCTGACGGCTCACACCCCTCACCCGCCGGTTCATTCGTATCGGCGATGGTCATCTATTCAATCATCACAGGACGGCCTGCTTCGGATTCACTGGACGTAACCATCGGCCCCGCCGTGGATACAGCCGGAGAGTTCACCGGAGACAGCCTTGATCTGGTGCCGCGTGAGATTTTTGGCCAGGGACTCGCATCTTTGGCTTATCGCGTTTCGCAGGATTGGAGTGGGGCGATAGTTGGGGACGCGCCGAATTTGCCTCTGGCTCCGGCATTTCCGCCACCAGATGAAAGTCGCCCTCCGGCTGCGGAAGGGAATTGGAGCGGGTCGTTGTCTTTGCTCCCGATTCCAGGAACCATGACGCTCTCTATCGGGTCCGGCGGGCGAGCTCTGCACTGGAGCCTAAGATTCCCCAGGCCCGGTTTCGATATTGAGGGAGCTGTTTCCGAATCTCGGATCGAGGATGGGACGCTGCGTTTCAAATTCGAGGGGGTTCCAGGTTTGCGAGGGGGTGCACTAGAGTTTTGGGCGGCCCATTCCAATGGAGAGATTTTCGGAGTAGCCAGACACGTTGCCGATGGCGGGCAGACCGAGATCGTTGGTGAGTTTCGTTTGTCGCCCGCCAACTAGGGGGCGGTCTGTCGGTTACGTTGTAGCCAGCACGTACTCAAGGATTCGTGGGAGCCATAGCAAACCTGGGACTCCTACAAGTAGTCCTACACCGAGATTTTTTTGCATCAACCGTGAACCCACCGTCAACGAGATGATCGCGGCGCCTGAACCTTTCAAAACGTGAAGTTCAATTGCTGTCTGATGAACAGGGAGGTTAAACACCACAACAATCATGACAAATACAACGTAGACCGGCGTGAGGAGACGGAAAACTTGTCGTGGAAGACCGCCTTCGCGAACCCCCGATCGGGGTTGGCCTGCTGAGGCGGTGGCGCTCCAGATCAGGTCCGCCGGTATTCCGCGGATTAGACGGAGGAGGATGTGGACTGCGGTCGAAGTGGGTCGGGTCGTTGGTTGGTGACTTTGTTCCCAGAGATCCGATTTTACTTCTTCGACTCGCCGAGTTTTTTCTCGATCCGGAACCGCGGCCGTATATAAACGAACCCAGGCCTGGCACAGAGAACCAGCGAGGATCAAAAAAAAATTGGGTTGCTCGGGCATCAAGTAAGAATATTGGGTTAACGATTTGTTGGAAACCTCCTCGGAAAGAATTGAATGAATGCGCGTTCTTCTATTTCCCTCGGGGAGGCAACGTTTTAGGTATCCGGAACCCAAATCTGATCTTAGTGTAGCGTATAACGTTATATCGTGAAATGATATACAGTCGAACTGAGAGACTTTTATGCTGGGAGAGCCAGTAATGAACCGAACAAAAAACTTACTCAAAACAATCGCTGTTGTTTTCTCAGCACAAATGATCATCGGAGTAGGAGCAATTCGGGGACAGGTTTCGGCGGCGCCTGAAAGCAAAATCTGTACACCATCTCAAAGGATGCTTTCATCCCCACTAAACGGCTTCGATTTCATTGAGGGTATTTGGGATGTCATTGAGGCGGAGGGCGACACGGTGGCTCGGGTTACCGTCCGACGCGGATTGAACGGTAAAGCTCTTGAAATGGAATGGCGGAGTCGTGGGAGTTTGTACTGGGCCCACTCCTTTCTTGGAGTAGACCAGGAACGAAGGTGGAGCCAAACGTGGGTGGACGCCTCCACTCGACCGTTTTTCTTGTTTTATCATGGCGGTTTGGAAAACGGTACTCCGACACTCTACCAGACCGAGATGTACCACGAGGATAAAATCGGAAAAGACCCCGAGCGGTCAGGATATGTTTGTCCTCGCCAGAGGTTTACTGAGATCACGGCCGATTCGTTTTCCTACATGTGGGAAGTTTCGCCGGACCAGGGTTCAAGCTGGATCGTCCAGGATAGATCGCGGTTTCGGAGGGTGTCGAGATGACAAGCGAATGGTCCCTGGTGGGAGTGGGTAACGGTTAATGGCACGTGTGCGACCCCAATCGGGGAATACCGTGGTTGAAAATCTACTTTCAATTCGCTTTGTACCGGTCGCCATCGTTATCAATGTCTTGTTATCGCTCTCGTCGGCAGGCGCCCAGGAGCGGCCGGGCACCAAGTTTCGCGATTGCGATTCTTGTCCCGAGATGGTCATCATCCCATCTGGCTCTTTCACCATGGGTGGGGTGAGCGCTGAGGGTCACGATGCGCCCAGACATTCTGTAGTGTTCTCGCGGCCTTTCGCGGTTTCAACATTCATGGTAACGGTGGCCGACTGGCGACGGTTTGTCGATTCGCATGAACTGTTCGAGATCAACGCATGCTCGACTCGTCGAGAAAATGGTTCCCTCCGCAACACGGCTGGCGCGAACTGGCGCACTCCTGGTTTTGCACAAACGGAGACCCATCCAGTCGTGTGTGTGTCTTGGGTCGAAATCGTACGTTACCTACGGTGGTTGTCTGAGGAGTCTGGTAAGACCTATCGACTACTAAGTGAAGCCGAATGGGAGTACGTCGCTCGGGCTGGGCAATCGGATGCGGAACTCGCACGGTGGGTCGAAGAGGCCCACGGAAACCTCGGGCGTTCATTGTCGTTCGACGACTCGTGTTGCCATCCGGGCGTGCGTGGTCTCGACCGATGGATGCACACGTCGCCTTCCGGCGCGTTCCCACCAAATCCGTTCGGTGTTTACGACATGCTGGGCAATGTAGAAAGTCTGGTAGCCGATTGCGTGAACGAAGACTACGTTGGCGCTCCTGATGACGGATCGCCTTGGCTTACCCGAGAGCGCACAATGACACGGTGGGGAGCCAACGCATGGACGATAGACGGTCAGTGTTTCGGTCATATCCAGCGAGGTGCCAACTGGGCATCGCCTCCGGCACCATCAAGTTGGTTTAGCGCCCGAGGATGGTGGTATCCATATATCGGGGGCGACTTCTATGGATTTAGAGTGGCCGTCTCCGTTGGCCAATAGTGTCATCGCAAATGACTGACGGATTGCGGCAACAACAACGTTGTGAATTACCGAAGGGGATATGGTAAGAAAATGAAGGTGAGGGCGCGAAAAATAAAATGAACCGAACAAAAAATTTCCTCAAAACAAGCGCTGTTGTTTTCTCAGGACAAATGATCATCGGAGTAGGAGCAATTCAGGGACAGGTTTCGGCCAACGACGCCTTGCAGGACTCTGGTGACGCCGGTGCCAGGTTTTCGCAAATTATCTCCGAGCCCGGCAACGAGAAAGGCGCGGTGCTTTCTCCCGATGGCCTCACCACTGCGTTTGTCTCCGATAAAGACGGATCGTCAAGCATCTATCTGCGGTATTCTGACGGACAAATCAGTCGCGTTACATCGTCGCTGCATAATGCAGGCAACCCCACCTGGTCTCCAGATGGCAATCGAATTGCCTTCTACTCCGACCGGAGCGGTTACCGCGGTATCTGGGTATTAGATGTAGGCGAACCTGATGCAGCAGCTGAAGCCATAACTCCGACGAATATGACAGCTTTCCACGCCTCGTGGTCGCCCGTTGGGGATCGAATTGCGTTCATCAGCGATTCCGCTGGGAGCTATGACGTGTGGACGGTCGCGCTTGAAGGAGGTCATCTGGTGCGCGTGACCGACCATCCCGACAATGAATGGTGGCCCCGCTGGTCCCCGGATGGTAGAGATATTGTGTTTTACACTACCTGGGGCGATGCAATGACCGACATCTGGACGATTGGTGCCGACGGGAGCAACCTGAACCAGATAACGAACAACAACGCTGAGGATTATCGTCCGACCTGGTCGCCGGACGGGTCGTTGATCGCCTTCGTGTCGAATCGGGAAAACCAATCAGACCTTTGGGTTGTCCCTGCAGGCGGTGGTGCCGCGACAAGGGTCACCAATGACAACTCGTATAGAGACTTCCTTTCCTGGTCTCCAGATGGTGATGCTTTGATCGTTTCCTATCAACCCAATACCTCAATCTACGCCATCTCAGTGACTGGCGATGCGCCCCAACAGCTAACGAGTGATTCGGGCAGCGAGTTTGGCCCGTCGGTTTCCCCGACCGGCAGGTGGCTTTTGTACGAAGCGCGTTACCAGCGTGAGGAGAATATTTGGTTGTTGCCGTTGGATGACGGTAACCCCCGGGTGCTGGCCGGTGTCAATGAATTCCAGACTGCGGGCGCCTGGTCGCCGGATGGTGCCACGATAGCGTTTGTTCAGGGCCTGGGGGGAGACCCGCGGTCGGCGAACTTGTGGACAGCTCCTTCAGAGGGAGGCATGCCTCGAAAACTAACCGACGTCGGGTATGTTTCTGATCCCGTTTGGTGCGAGCAAGGGAATAGCATTGTGTTCAGTGTACGGGAGGGCGAGCAAGGGAGGACCCAACTCTGGAAGGTCCCGTCAACTGGAGGTGTCGCGGTGGTGATGACCGATTTACCAGATCACAACCGCCCCACGGATTGTTCGCCTGACGGTTCACGAATCCTTTTGACGCAATCGGAAACAGGGGCGTATAGAGGGTCTCCAACTGGGGAGGGGCGGATTTTAGAGATTTCTGTCTTCGGTGGGGATCCGGTGGTCCTGCGGGGAGACAGGCCTGGGGAGGGGGGCCGTTGGTCTCCGGACGGATCGACGATCGCGTTTGTTTCTAATGAAAATGGTGTGCCCGCAATTTTCATCATGCCTGCCAACGGGGGGCGCGCGACGGCAGTCACCGGTGGAGAAGGAACGCAGTCATGGCCCAGTTGGTCTCCGGACGGGAAACAGCTCTTTGCAGCGATGAGCAACGGCGGTTTCGATATTTGGCGGATCGAATTGCAGGATCTCCTGCAGGACCTTGACTAAGCTGCTGTGGAAGTTCGACTGTGCGCGTTGTCGATCAACAAAGAATGGAGGGTTGGATTGCTTCTAGGAGTGCATAACGTTTTTGCGGTTGCCGCCTTTGGGACCCTGTTGGTTTCGTGTTCCCAAAGTGGCCCTTCTGGGGCCGCACGAGTTGTATTGACCAACGTCCACGTAGTTGATATGGACAACGAACGAGAACCGCAACTCAGAACCGTAACAGTAGCGGACGGCTTCATCGAAAGCATTGTTGGTCCCGGGGAACACTCTACATCCCGAGATGACATAATTGTCGACGGCAACGGAGGGTATCTCTCGCCCGGGCTGATTGACGCCCACACTCACGTTCGAAGCAAAGCTAATCTGCCCCTATACGTGGTGAACGGGGTGACGACCGTTAGGGAAATGAACGGTTCTCCGGCACACCTGCGGTGGAAGCGCCTTGTTGCTGAAGGAAGCATCGTAGGTCCCAATATGGTTGTTGCCAGTCCGATCACGACGAGCGATTCCAATATTTATTGGCGGCACATTTCAGAGGTAGAAGAGGTGGCTCCCCTTATAGATGCATATTTGCGTGAAGGATACGACTTCGTAAAGATTTATGAACTAGAACCGCGTTTGTTGCAGGCCGTCCTTGAGACGGCCGCGAAAAGCGGTATCGGCGTGGTCGGCCACTATCCGGTGCGAGGCGATTTTAAGCGGGATCCCGTCGAATTCGAACGAGCATTGGCTTCTGGCATGGCCTCGATCGAGCATCTCGAGGAGCTTTTCGAGATGGTTCGACTGAACTCGCGTGATGATTCAATGGACGACGGTATCGAGTTGCTGCGTCGCAGCGCACCACCTCTGACAACTGTGGTAGTACGAAAGTGGAACCAGAACCGTATCGTGCGCCTCGGCCAAGACTACCTTGACGAAAACCGGTTGTTTCAAATCACTCATTATCTTGGCCCAACCCACCTCGCCGAGGTGCGCGAATCGTTGCGAGGTTTTGAGGCTCGCCGAGGAGTCCCTGCGGACACTACCGATGTGAATGGTGTTCTAGACTTCCTGAAGCGGCTTCACGATAGCGGTGTAATTTTGTCTCTGGGGACCGATTCTCATTCACCTACCGCAATCGCCGGATTCGCAGTGCACGAGGAACTCGCATTGTATCTTCAGGCCGGTCTCAGCCCTGCGGAGGCGTTGACTCTTGCTACGGTGAACGGAGCTGGAGTATCAGGGCTCAACGGCGTGACTGGATCCATCTCGATTGGCAAGCGGGCCGATTTAATTCTCCTCACCGAAAACCCGTTGGAGAACCTAAGCGCGCTACGCAGACCCATCGGCGTGATGATTGGTGGTCGCTGGTTCGGTCCGGAGGAATTGGAACGGATGCGTCAGGCACTTTGAAAACAACAACCGCTGACCGATTCTGGCGCCGATAAACGCTGGTGCCCGTGCACAACGAAACGCGCATCGAATGAGGAAATCTATGCCGCGATGTCCTAGGAAGAATGTCTTCCCGTTCGAATTGTTAATTCGGGATCTTCGAGATCACAGGGTGATTTCCGCGAGTCAAAACTCGGGTCCACCGAAAGTTTAGCGAAACAAAGAACCCCGTAAAGACGGGGCTTTCTCGGGGTCTTAAACTCCCTGTTACAGGATCCTAAATCCTACGCCGTCTTTTTCACTCCAGTTGGCCCATGTCGACCTAAGGGCACCGTCGCTTGCGGGTTTTGTTGGAGCTTCCGGCTACAACCGGGCTACAAGTCGCCTCCAAGATACGAGACCAATGCCCAGAACCCCATGTTAATGCTGCAAAGTGTCGTATCTGACTAGGTTTTTGACCTGCGTTGGGGAGAAGGGGGCTCCCGGTTCGAATCTGGGCGCCCCGACTCAAAAAGGGCTGGCTTTTGCCAGCCTTTTTCGTAGTGGGGAGACCGTCTTCTGACCAATTGCTTGGGAAATCGACTTCCTCTTACGAATTCTGGCACTCTTGAATGCTTTCACGGCTCCCTCGGCTGCTACTAGAGCAAGTCTGATGAATGTATTGATATGATCTGTGCCCTCCATCGGTTGGACGTACTGGCCACACCTTCGAGGCTAGCATTGGTTTTGACTTCACGGATTTACGGCACTTTTGTAGAAGTGCATGACGATCCCGCTGTTTCAATGTGAACCTTCTGCTTGACGACACGCTTCCATGAGGCAATTATGTGATTGGGCGCCACCCATTTGTTTTGAGGAGGCGCAGTGCGTTTACTAAAGTTTGCCGTTTTTTGAGTTTCGCTCCCTCCGAACGCTGTCACACAACCCCGCCAAGGCGTCTCTCGTTTGCGTCAAGCGTAGCGCTCGAGTTTTTACGATTGGCGGTACGAAGAAACGATGGTGATGGGAAAAAGGGTCGTTTGAATGGTCCAAAGCGTGCGCAGTTTTCTATACCGGTTGCCCGGCCTCGTGGACTCTCCGAAGAGAAGAGGTGTCGCATATTTCGAAACTGGTGTCGTTGCAATAATTTAGCGCGGCTGTTCGGCCTGTGGGCGACGCGGTTGGGGCATGGAGTTCGGGCTGCTTCCGTGCGCCAATCCCCACCTAGTTTCTCGGCGGCTAAAGCATCGGCTGTGTTAGTATTGTCGGTTGTCTCACCGAGATCCCCGGCCGCCCAGGTGCTGGACGCCGTGCCAGCAGGTGTTCACTTGGAATTAGTGATGGAACTTGGCGGAGATTTTGTATCTGAGGATGAGATGTTTGTCCGTATCGTTGGCCTTGATGTCACGCACGACGGTCGCCTTTTGGTTTTGGATGCGGGCACTCAAAATTTGCGTGTGTACGACCTGCAGGGAGCGCTCCTTGCCACCATCGGGCGGGAAGGGGAAGGGCCAGGAGAGTTTCGCGCGCCTGGTTCCATGCAGCTGATCGGCGATACCGTTGTGGTATGGGATTGGCGGTTGAAAAGGTTGAGTTATTTCTTGTTGGACGGCTCTTTTTTGGAAACCCGCGTAGTCCCGGAACTGCGTACGGTTTGGGCGCTCCGCGCTCTGTCTGTTAGGGGTTCTGGTATCATCGCCCAAACCGCTGGGGGAATCGGACGGACTCAGTTGGACCCGCCGTCGGCGCACCTCGTTCATTTCGGTGGCCAGCAATTTGTGGGTTTGGACACGTTGTTTTCGTATAGCTCGGGACAAGCATCTTGGCATTCCCGTAGGGGTAGTTATGGGAGCGTTCAGAGTTTTTATGAACCTGGAGGGGGCTGGTCTTTTTCCGGTGACAGCCTATTCGTTTTTGTGGACGGATACCGGGGACGGTTCGAGTGGTTTAGGTCCGAAGCAGGTTTGGTTCGCGAAGCTGGTATCCGAATGCTGGATTTGGAGCCTCAGGCGATCGAAGGGCGGGAAAGGCGTCAACTCATGCGCGATTTAAAAAGCGAGGTGGCTCAACGATATAACTCGGGGAACGATGTAACCATCGGCGTACCAGAGTTTTGGTCGGGTATCAACCGAGTTTTCATGGATGCCGCAGGTGAGACTTGGTTCAATCTTGGGAAACAAGAGAACTCAACCGAGAAAAACAAGTGGTATCTGGTTTCGCCGTGGGAATCTCAAGTGCGGTATTTCCGGGTACCTCACGGCATAGAAATAGCACAGGTCAGGTTTGGACACGTCTTAGCCACTACGAAAACAGAATTTGATTCGCCAGTCGTTGCAGTCTATAAAATTGTTGGGGGTGGTTGAGGGTTGGACCTAATCCTGCGCCGTCTTTTTCACTCCAGTTGGCCCATGTCGACCTAAGGACACCGTCGTTTTGCGGGTTTTGTTGGAGCTTCCGGCTACAACCGGGCTACAAGTCGCCTCCAAGATACGACACCAATGCCCAGAACCCCATGTTAATGCTGCAAAGTGTCGTATCCGACTAGGTTTTTGACCTGCGTTGGGGAGAAGGGGGCGACCGTCTTCAGACAACGCAACTCGTTTTCAACTCGTTGCTTTTGTGCGAATCCGCTGACGAGCGCAGCTGAAACGGGGAGCCCGCTGCCTTCCTCGCCGAAATGGACACTCCGAATCCTTTGACTTGACACAAGCTCGTGACGCTCTTATTTCTTCTGGCGAAGAAAATTGAATCTGTGGTGATTTGCCGTGTATTGCCGCCACAATAAATAACGAGCTAAAAAACGAGATGGCCCGCGGCGAACCCGTGGGCTTTTTTTGTTTCGACAACTCCGTAGGCGATACGATGGCATCAGCACGTGTTTTTCACGTTATCGGTGAGGGAGTTGATGTCTGCAATTGGATTCGAAACGAAGGCGGAGCACGAAGCCCTCATAGGGAATGGGGCTCTGGCGACACGATGCACTGCGCTGGGCACCGAAGACGCTCTGGTCGTTCACGAACGCGCTTCCCGGCTTGCCCGGTCGGGACGAAAAATTCTACATCTCGAAATCGGTGAACCCGGGTTTGCGACCCGTGCCCCCGTGGTTGAAGCTGGGGTCAGGGGCATTGTGGCAGGGATGACGGGCTATGCGCCGCCAGCCGGAATTCCTGCTCTTCGTGAAACTATCGCCGCCTCCCTGACTGCCCGGGGCGTCGAAGCAGCTTCCGACCGAGTCGTGGTCTCAACAGGAGCCAAAGCGATGCTCTACTACGTCTCGCAGTGTCTTGTGGAGCGGGGCACCGAGGCCCTTATCCCTGATCCTGGTTTTCCGATTTATGGATCGCTGGTGAGAAAAGCCGGAGCTGCACCTTCTGCTTATCCACTCCAGAGCGAGTCCGGGTATCGCCCGGATGTGGACGCGCTAATCGAGGGGATTACCGACAGGACGCGGGTTGTCTTTCTGAACTCACCCCACAATCCCACAGGAGGAGTGGCGACTGCGGATGATCTCGAACGAATCGCTGCTGCGGTTATCAAGCATGACTTGATCGTGATTTCCGACGAGGTATACGGCGAGTTGAGGTTCGATAACTCCCACACTTCGATTGCATCGCTCCCGGGCATGGCTCAGCGCACAGTCCTGGTCGACAGCTTCTCCAAAGCGTATGCGATGACGGGTTGGCGATTGGGATATGGGCTGTTGCCTGCCTGGCTCGTGGAGCCTGTAAAACGCCTCGTGATAAACACGGTGTCGTGCGTACCACCGTTCGTGCAACTGGCCGGCGCCGCGGCACTATCCGACACCGGTGTGTGCTTCCGATCCCTCACCGACGACCTGAAAGCGCGACGTGACCTCATGGTGTCAGGTTTGAATTCGATAGACGGGATTAGTTGTCCCACGCCATCGGCCGCGTTCTATGTTTTTCCCGATGTCAGAGTCCTTCAGGAATCTTCAGGCCTTTCGTCCAGGGAGTTGGCCACCCGAATCCTCGATGAAGAGGGCGTTGCTCTTTTACCGGGCACATCCTTTGGGTCGGCTGGGGAAGGACACCTCCGTCTGACCTTCTCGGTTGCACTGGAAACCATCGAGCGTGCCCTTGAGCGCATCAATCGCTTCGTAAACCGAATCTCTAAAGAGGGGGTTGGATGAGCAAGAAAGTTACGACTGCAACGTTGCAGTCATACAAAAGGCGGGGGCGGAGCGCTGTGTTTTTAACTGCCTACGATTACCCCACTGCGACCTTCGCAGAGCGTGCTGGCGTGGACATGCTCCTGGTGGGTGACTCCGCCGCGATGACAGTCCTGGGACATTCGTCGACCGTAGGCATAGGCATGGAGGAAATGATCGTCTTTTCAAAGGCGGTAAGCTACGCCTGCCAGACTGCCTTTGTTGTTGGCGACATGCCTTTCCTTTCGTATCAGGTTTCCGCCGAGGAGGCGATACGAAATGCGGGTGCGCTGGTCGCCGGAGGAGGTTGTGATGCTGTCAAATGTGAAGGCGGGCGACGCGTCGCAAATAGAATCGCGGCCATAGTCGACGCCGGGATTCCGGTAATGGGGCACATTGGGCTCACACCTCAAAACCTCGGCCAACTTGGCGGCTATCGGGTCCAGGGGAAGTCTCTTCAGACAGCCGAAGTTCTCGTCAACGATGCTCTGGCCCTCGAATCGGCCGGGGCGTTCGCGATACTCGTCGAGGCTGTGCCGGCGGTTACGGCGGCGCTCATCAGAGAACGGGTCACCGTTCCGGTTTATGGAATTGGCGCAGGCCCGCACGTCGACGGGCAGTTGGTCATTTCCCATGATATCCTCGGTTCGTTCGTTGGGGAGATCGAACCGCGGTTTGTGAAACGATATGCCGATGTTGGAGGCACGGTAGAAAAGGCGTTCAGGAGTTACGCCGCCGATGTTCGAGACGGTTCGTTTCCCGGACCCGAACATTGCTACCCGATTCCACCGGACGAGGCATCGTCGATTGAGCGGCTGCTGGTCGGGAAAAGAAAACAGACACCTCAATTGCAGGAGACCGATCGATGACTACAGCAGTCCTGAAAAACGTTAGGGCCTTGCCGCTGGTTTGCACTAACTGTGCTGAACAGTTCGATGCGACAACCTCGGCCATTTGCGACTCATGCCTTGCACCTCTCGAGCCGCTTTATGCCAAGGACCGGCGACTCCCGTCGCGTGAAGAACTCAGGGAGCGTACACGGTCCATCTGGCGCTATGGTGAGTGGCTCCCGATCGAGGGTGAACCGAGCGACTCCAATGAGGTAGGCTTTACACCTCTGTTTGAAGTACCGCGTCTTGCAGAATCGCTTGGAGTTGGGCGGGCTTGGATCAAGAACGACTCTGTATCAGCCCCATCGCTGTCATTTAAAGATCGAGTCGTAGCGGTGGCATTGAACGCAGCCCGCGCACTCGGCCTGGACACGTTGGGCTGCGCGTCGACAGGTAACCTCGCCAACGCGGTGGCGGCGCAGGCGGCCAGAGCTGGACTTCCCTCGTGGATCTTCATTCCCGAAGATCTTGAGAAGGGTAAGGTTGTGGGCACCTCAATCTGCGGGGCCAATCTGGTGCGCGTACGGGGCCACTACGATCACGTAAACCGTCTTTGCGCCCAGGTTGCCGACCGGTTCGGTTGGGGCGTCGTGAACGTCAACCTCCGGTCATACTACGGCGAAGGCTCCAAAACCCTGGCATTCGAAATCGCTGATCAACTCAACTGGCGCCTGCCCGATGCGGTGGTAGCACCGATGGCCGGTGGGTCCCTGGTGACCAAACTACACAATGGCTTTGGTGAGTTTATTTCGGCCGGTTTGGTTTACGGAAACCTACCCAGGATCTTTGGCGCCCAGGCTGCAAGGTGTTCGCCAATCGTGAATTTGTTAGAAACTGGCGAATCCCACGTAACCCCTGTTATTCCCAACACGATCGCCAGGTCGATTGCTATCGGGAATCCAGCTGACGGAGTGAAAGCGGCTCGAGTTCTAGAGGGGAGTGGGGGGTGGGGGGCGGCTGTGTCCGACCGCGAAATCGTGACTGGAATCAGACTGCTGGCTTCAACCACCGGTGTCTTTACGGAGACCGCGGGTGGAGTAACGGTGGCGGCCACTCAAGAGCTGGTGCGGCAGGGGAGACTGGGGCCGAGGGACGAGGTGGTCCTTTGTATCACCGGGAACGGATTTAAAACTATCGAAGCCGTCGAAAAGGGTGTTGGGGATTCACCGATCGTGAATCCCAGACTCGACGAGGTCGAAGAGCTGGTTGCTTCTCGTTAACACAAACCACAAAAAAAGGAAGAAAAATGTCGATAAAAGTTTCTTTACCCGGCGTGTTGGCTAAACTCACCGACGGTCAAAATACATTGGACGCTGATGGTTCAACTGTCGCTCAGGTTGTCTCTGATCTAGCGGCACGGTACCCGGGCCTGGGGCCGCGTTTGCAGAACGCGGACGGCGAACCGTATGAATTCGTGACCATCTACCTCAACGAAGAAGACATCCGGTTGGCTGGTGGTTTCGAAGCAGCCGTCTCTGCAGGAGATGAACTGACGGTGGTGCCCGCAGTGGCCGGGGGCTAATCATGACTGCTACTCATGTTGAAAAACATACGGATTTACCGGAGCTATCGAGGGACGAGATCCTACGTTACTCCCGCCACCTGATTCTTCCCGAGGTAACCATTGCAGGTCAACGCAGGCTAAAGGCCGCAAGTGTTCTTTTGGTTGGTGCTGGAGGGCTTGGATCGCCGACAGCTCTTTACCTCGCGGCTGCGGGCGTTGGGCGAATTGGGATCGTTGACTTCGACGAGGTCGACGTGACCAACCTGCAGCGTCAGGTACTACACGGCACATCCGATGTTGGAAGAAAAAAAATCGACTCGGCCCGAGATCGCCTGGCCCAGACCAATCCGCATGTGAAGCTGGAGACGTTTGACACTCGATTAACGTCTGAAAACGCCCTGGAAATCATCGGAGACTACGATCTGGTGGTCGACGGTACCGACAACTTCGCCACGCGGTATCTGGTTAACGACGCTTGCGTTTTGCTGGGTAAACCGAATGTGTATGGCAGCATCTTCCGGTTCGATGGGCAAGCGTCCGTTCTGGCAGCCGAAGGCGGACCGTGTTATCGCTGCCTGTTTCCCGAGCCACCTCCACCAGAGCTCGTGCCAAGCTGTGCCGAAGGTGGCGTTTTGGGAGTACTGCCCGGGTTGGTTGGAGTCATTCAGGCCACCGAGGCCATCAAGTTGATTGTCGGGACCGGGCAACCGCTCATCGGTAGGTTGCTCCTGGTAGATGCGGCCTCCATGCAGTTCAAAACGATGAAACTTCAGCGGAATCCAAGCTGCCCCGCTTGCGGTACACGGGAAATCCGCGAATTGGTGGACTACGAACAGTTCTGTGGTTTGAGCCCCGAGGCCGACGGGTCTCCCGATGGGATCCCTGAGATTACGCCAGTGGGACTAGCAACCCGAATTGAGGGTGGAGACGATTTTGATCTCGTCGATGTCCGCCAACCGGAAGAATGGGAGATCGGAAAAATTCCCGAAGCGCGGCTGGTACCATTGGACACTCTGACCTCGTGCCTGGGGGATTTCGACACGGGAAGGGACATTGTTGTCTATTGCCGTAGCGGTGCCCGGAGCGCTCGAGCAGTAGCCGAATTGAAGTCGGTTGGGTTTGAAAGGGCCTGGAATCTTGCAGGAGGGATAATTCGTTGGAGTGAGGAGGTAGACCCAACGATGCCGATCTATTGACGGGGAGTAGGAAGCCAGGGACTAGAAAGCGTCCGTCGGTCCGTCTAACAGTCCTGTTACCAAACGAATACTCGAAGGGTCATCCTTTTAGGAGGCCCGATTGCGAAAAACCGTTGGATTTGTTGCCGTTATCCCATTTCTTGCCTGTATTGGCAGCACTGAACCGCAGGTTGGCGAAGAGTTTAGCCTGTCGGTTGGGCAGGGCGTGCGAGTAGCCGGTACTGCCTTATCCGTCGATTTTGTTGGAGTTTCGGAAGATTCTCGCTGTCCGTCTGACGTAGATTGCGTGTGGGCAGGTAACGGCGCGGTCGTAGTAAAAACCTCCATTTCCTCTACCGGAGAAGCCTCGGACACGTTGAACACGCTTCTTGAGCCCAAGGTCGTCCACCTCGGAAACGTCCAACTTGAACTTTTGGCTCTCACCCCCAATCCGAGGACCGACGTCGAAATTTCGACCGATTCCTACTCCGCAATTTTCGTAACCCGCCGGATTCCTTAACAATTTGCCTGCTGTTGAGTCTAACTAGACTGAGTCACTGGCGAACGGCTTTTTGGGAGTCCATATTATCGCGGATATATGAAAGAACAAAGTCCTACTACTGACAAGTTGTTAGCGGAAAACGAACAACTCCGACAGCGTATACGCGAACTTGAGGGATCTGATTCGGGGGGGAGCAGCGGGGTGGCGCATTCGTTTGAGGCCCTGGTAGCCAACTCGCCGGTCTGCATCCACTCGATAGATATTCACGGAAAGCTCACGTCCGTGAACGCAGCGGGTCTCTGCATGCTTGGTTCACCAGCGGAGAAGGACGTCATAGGCAATCTCTACACAGATGTCGTCCAGGATTCGGAGAAAGAACGAATCGGGGGACTGTTGAAACTGGCCATCGAAAACGGCGAACGTTCTGATTTCGAGTTCAGGACAGCAGAAGGCGTTCCTGATATCGTTTTCTCATCCTGTTTCGTACCTATCAAAGACGACACCGGCAAGGTGACCGAGGTGATGGGAATCGCGCAGGACATTACCGAGGAAAGGGAAAACCGAGAGCGATTGCAGGCCAGCGAAAAACGTTTTCGTGAATTATTTGAAGGAACTACAAGCCTGATCTGTGTGCACGATACCGACGGCGTTCTGATTGATGCCAACCCGGCGGCGCTTGAAGTACTCAGTGTTTCTAAAGAGGAAGGGTTGGGACGGAACTTAAGGGAGTTCTGGTGGCCTGAAACTGCGGATATTTTCGACAGATATCTCGAAGTCATGCGCCGCCGCGGCAGGGGTAACGGCGTGATGAAATTAAAAGGGCCTGACGGGAATCCGTGTTACTGGGCTTACGAAAATGTGATGCGTTCCGAGGACGGAATGGACCAGATAGTTGCCTATTGCGTTGATATCACTGCCCGCGTCAACGCCGAGCAAGAACTCCGCCAGTGGAAGGACATCTTCGCCAGGGCGCTGTGGGGAATCGTACTGTGTGCCGGTGAAGAACGCACGATTCAAAACGTAAACCGCGCCTTCGCGCGGATGCACGGGTACGAAACAAACGAAATGCTGGGCATGTCTCTCGACAAAATAATTGCCCCTAATCCGGAAACGTCTTACCAGGACCGCCTGGAACGTGTGAAGGAACATGGTCGTATGGTTTTCCACCATGACCATATTGCCAGGGACGGCCGGAGATTTCCTGTAAGGGCTGATGTGAGTGCGGTAAGAGATGAAAGCGGGGAAATCTTGTTCCGAGTTTCGATGGTGCAGGATTTGACGAAGGAACTGGAGGCGCAGGAAGATGCGAGGAAGAAAGACGCCAGTTTAAAACTCCTTACCGAGATGGTCCCGGCGGTGCTGTGGTCGACGGACCGGGACCTGCAGTTTACCTCTTCGACCGGGGCTGGCCTGGACGCGCTCGGGCTTGAAATCGACCAACTGATTGGTTGTAGAGTCGAGGACTTTTTCGCGGGTGACGGGAGCGCGGAAAAGGCCCTGTTCGCGCACAGGAATGCTCTGGAGGGTAAGAGTGTCGACTACGAAACTCGCATCCGGGATCGATTTTATCGGGTTCACCTTGAACCTCTGAGTAAGGGTTCAGGGCGGATAGAAGGCGTGGTGGGTTTGGCTGTTGATATTACCGACCAAAATCGATCGGAAGAAATCATTCAGCAGACGCAAAAGCTTGAAAGCATCGGGGTTTTGGCCGGAGGCGTTGCCCACGATTTCAACAACTTGCTACTGGCGGTCCTGGGTAATGCCGAATTGCTGGAAGATCACCTGCCGAAGGGAACGGCGCAACGAGCTCTTCTTGACCAGATAACCAATGCGGCTCAGAGGGGCGCCGATCTGACGAATTCGATGCTCGAATACAGCGGGCGGGCCAGGTTCAAAACGAAATTGGTTGATGTTAGCCGGGTCGTTCGAGATATGCGCGGGTTGCTGAATGCGGTGGTTTCGAAGAAGGTTCGAATAGACTATGAGTTCTCAGCAGACGATCTGTGGGTTCTGGGGGATGTGACGCAAGTTCGTCAGATAGTGATGAATCTGGTGACCAACGGGGCCGAGGCGATTGGCGAGAGGGCCGGCAGGGTGAACGTGAGGGTTGCAGTGAGGCCACTGGATCGCGAATTCTTGTCAAAGACTTTCCTGGGACCTGACGTGGCGTCGGGGGAGTTTGTGGCGATAGAAGTCGGAGATAACGGGTCGGGGATGGATGGAGAGGTTCGCACCCGTATTTTTGATCCGTTCTTCTCCACGCGTTTCTCGGGGCGTGGCCTGGGAATGGCATCGGTTCTGGGAATCGTGAAGAGACACAAAGGGGTAATCGAAGTCCAGTCGGAAATCGGGGAGGGGAGCACAGTTACCGTGTACCTGCCGGCGACACCGAACGTTTCCGTGGTTGACGATGGTGTTAGTGTCGAAGAAGATTCTTCCCGGCTACTGATTCTTGTCGCAGACGATGAAGAACATGTCCGGTCATTGCTGGCAAACACACTTGCCAGGCGCGGCGTAGAAGTGACGGTAGCGCGCGATGGGCAGGAAGCGGTTGACCGCTTCAAGGAACGGTCCTCAGAGCTTGCCGCAGTTCTTCTCGACATGACCATGCCGGTTCTCGGTGGAGAAGAAGCGTTTTTAGCGATGCAGAACATCAACCCCGATGTCCCTGTCCTTCTGATGAGCGGATATACCGAAACCGCTACCATGAGCCGGATCGACGGGGCCGGACCAGCCGGATTTCTCCACAAACCGTTTCTTCCCTCCGAACTTATGGACAAGTTAATGGCTGTGATTGGCGCCCAGGCCCGCTAAAAAAGAGACTTTGAGAAGTTGGGCAAAAAGGTGTATCTATTCGTATGCCCAGCTCAACGACATTTCCTACCAGGCGAAAATTGATCGGCCGTTTCCTCGGTGACTCGCCCTTTCGGGCCGCTACTGTTGGCGTCCTACTCATCGCTACTCCCTACTTGGTTCCTATTCTAAAAGCCGACCAGATGGGTTGGTATGCATTGCTTTCGGCGATACCTCTCCTGCTTCTGGCGATCGGATTGGCTGTCGGGGCAGTTGTGGCCGGAGAGTCCCGCAACGAGCGACGTTTCTGGCTCGGTTGGCTTTTAGGGCTTTGGATGTGGTTGGTTGTGCAGGTGTCTTACGTGCTCGGACCAGATTCCTGGGTTGGGAGCGGTTTCGATCTTGCCACCGATCTTCTGTACATGCTTTTCTACCTTTTCATTATCCTCGCGCTTGAAAAAAGGGCTGGCTTACGTCGGAAGGAGCGGGACGAAAGGGCTCCTGGGATGTCCGAGATCGGTGTTGTCGTCCTCTTTTTCGCTCTGGTTGTCTACTTCATTCTGATCCCCTCGGCGTTGAGTCCTGAAGCTTATCAAACATGGGTGCCCTCGGCTTTGTTGTACTCGGTGCTCGATCTGTATCTGTCGACCAAGTTGATCGTTCTGATGAGTCAGGCAGACACTCTGAGGTGGCGTACAACCTATGGATTGTTGCTCGCCACGGCGTTGCTCTGGCTCGTCACCGATACCGCCGAAGCCATGATGTATCTGGAGTTGATACCTGAAGTTGATGGGGGCACTGTTGTCGACCTGGCGTGGTTTGTTCCCTACCTGCCCCTCATGGCTGCGTTCAGAGCACCCACTGTCGTATGCGATCAGGTTGAGATTGAGCCACTTCTCCCGGAGAAGAGCGTGATGATGGGTTCTGTGGTCTGGGGTGGTTCGCTGATGGTGTTCGCGTTTATACTGCCCGCGGTTCACCTCTTGCTTTACGGACTCGGATGGCTTGAACCTTCGATCCGTGAGCCGCGGGACTGGGTAACGCTTGTGGCGCTCATAATGTTTGCGTCCCTCGCCTATCGATACCAGCGACAACTTGTGGGGGAAAACCTGCGGTTGGAAGCAGAGCAAAAACTCAAGGTTGAAAACGACTGGCGTGGCCAGATGACGACCGTCCAGCGTATGGCAGCCGGCATCGCCCACGACCTCGGCAATGCCCTCGCGGTCGTGGATGCCGCCAATCAAGTGATATCGGTGAGCGACCAGCTGCCTGAGAGGATCAAGCCTCTGGTGCAACAGGTTGGGGCGGGCGCCGAGCGGGCGAGAGCTCTAACTGAGCAACTCAAAACTATCGGCGGGGGACCGGATGACCCGGCGGAGCCCATAGAAGTAAAGAAATTCGTAATGGGGATGTTGGACCAGGTGCAGGGGATAATGGGTCCAGATATCGAACTGCTACTCAATGTCGGCGAAGGGCCCGGCCTTGTTGCTGTGGAAAGGCGACAGCTGGAGACCGTTTTTGCCAATCTCGCGATTAACGCCAAGCAGGCAATCAACGGAAAGGGCAAACTCTCGATTGGTTTGTTTTCTGAAACGATCGCGGTTGGCGACAAACGCCTGACCCCGGATCAACGCCCCGGGGCTTACGCGCGGATAGCCTTCGAGGACGATGGGGCAGGTATCTCGCCAGACCTAATTGAACACCTCTTTGAACCGTATTTTACGACCAAGCCAGAAGGAGAAGGGACCGGGTTGGGATTGGCTATGGTGCATTCCATCGCTCGTAAGGCAGGTGGCTTTGTTCTGGCAACCAGCGAAACCGGCAAGGGGTCCTGCTTCGATATATTTCTGCCGTTGGTGGAGAAATTAGAAGTCAGAAGTTAGAAGTTGGACTTCATTCGAATAGGCTGAACCCGGCGGCAAAGATGGCGGACGCTACTGCGAGGCTGACTACCATGGCAGGCAAGCCTTTCCGTAGCCACAATCCCGGGGTGATTCGCTGCGCGGGATCGCTGAGTTTTTCCGACTCAGCAACAACTATGATGTTGGCGGTCGCACCGATGTGCGTACCGTTTCCACCCAAACCCACTCCGAGGGCCAGAGCCCACCAAAGCGGTGTCGCGTTGACGCCCTGGGCTTCGAGACCAGCGAGTATTGGCAACATCGCCACCGTGAAAGGGATGTTGTCGACGATTGCGCTCATCAACGCAGCGACCCACATTAACAACAAGGCGGTCAAGAGCATGGTTTGAGACGAAGTTGCGAACCTGGCGAGCATTTCTCCCACCATGGCCAGAAGCCCGGTCGCTTCAACTCCACCGACAATTACAAAAAGTCCTGAAAAGAAGAAAAGTACAGACCAACTAACTTCTCCGAAGAGTTTGTCGGGCTTGGGTTTTACGATCACCAGTGCCACCGCCAGTCCCAGGAACGAAGCAAATGCCGGCGAGAAATGCAGCCGGTGGTGAAGGAAGAAACCGACGACGGTAACACCAAGAGCTGTGAGTGCCTTTGTCGCTGCCTTCCAGTCGGTTACCGCTTGTTTCTCGTCAATGTGCATCTGAGAGTCAGAGGAGACGCTCAACTCTTCTCGAAACATGAAAAGGACCGTCACCACTGCCGCTACCCAGATAGCTGTCACCGGCGGCGCCATGTGAACCAGGAAACGCGTAAAATCAATACCCGCCGCGCTCCCGATCATTATGTTCGGTGGATCTCCAACCAGAGTAGCGATCCCGCCAATATTTGAAAGCATTGCCTCTGCGATCAGGTAAGGCATCGGGTTGAGCCGGAGCATCCGGGTGATCAAGATCGTGATCGGAGCAAAAATCAGGACCGTTGTTACGTTGTCCAGAATCATGCTTATCACGCTCACAGCCAGGCTGAGGTAGACCAGGAGCAACCGGGGGTTGCCCCCTGCCATTTTGCCAATCTTGACGGCGACGAGCTGGAACACCCCGGTCGGTTTCAACATTGCGACAATCATCATCATTGCCGCAAGTAGGAACACCGTGTTCCCATCGATAGCCGCTACTGCTTCTTCCTGGGAATAAAAGCCCCGCCACATCCCGACACCAATCATCACGACCGCTCCGGTGATCGCAGCGTTGGTTCGTGCCATAAACTCCGTAAAAATCACGGCGTAGGCTCCTACGAGGATCAGGCTGGCGACGACCATGTCGCTGGTAAGGTGTGGCATAGCCGATTCCATTTTAACTAGCCCAAACGTTCCAGGATCAGCTCGACGACTGCCATACGTGTGATAACGCCGCAGTACGTGCCTTCGTCCATCAAAAGCGCGTGGTTCCGACCGCTTTTTTCCATCAAAGTGAGGACCTTTTGAACAGACGAGTGGGGTCCTACAACAACGTTGTCCTTCAGAATGAAATCTTCGACGGGTTGGTCTAGAACCTTCTTGAAGTGGTCCTCTCCGAAATCGGGGTGAACACCGATGTCTCCCAACAGGTGGGCATTGCGAATCGCGTAATCTGGAATGGAGGAAACCCGGAGGATGTGGCGTAAAGCTAAACGGCCGACGAGCCGGCCTGAGGCGTCGCAGTATGGCAAGACCGGCACCTGTCTCTTGACGCATTCTTTGAAAACATCGCGAATTGTCCATCCCGGTTGAACCGAGTCTGTTTGTATCGCTACGTCCGAAATTTTCATCAAGTTCTCCCGAATGGACTGGAGTAATCTGGGGGAGGCTCTGTGCTGGAACAAGAAGGAGTCTCCCCAGAAAGGTTTCATTCTTTCTTAATAGTTGTACATTGCAACTAATTAGATGTATGGAGCATGTATGAGTACGGAAATTCATAAAGAGGTGGGCCGCGTCAGGAAAGCATCGCGAGAGTTGGTGCGGGAACTTGGCGTCTTTGACAATTCTTGCCTTCCCGAAGGGTGTACCTGTCCTCAGGCTCACGTCCTAATTGAGCTCGAGCAGTCGGGAACTCTCGAAATAGCTGAGCTGGCCGAGGTCCTTCTCCTCGACAAATCCACCACCAGCAGGGGTGTGACCGCGTTGAGTCGAAAAGGATGGCTCAAGAAAGGGACTGATAGTGGAGATGGGAGGCGCAAACCAGTGACTCTGACCCTCAGGGGTCGTAGCGCACTGAAACGAGTCAACTTGAGTAGTGACTCGAAGGTGGCCGGTGCCCTGGCGCTCCTGAGCGAGTCAGATCGGGAGTGCGCCGTGAAAGGGATGGAGATCTACGTGGGTGCGCTGAGGAAGGCACGACTCAGGAGCGAATTGTCTATTCGCAGGATAAAGAAAAAGGATAATCCTGCGATGGCCAGCATTATCCGCGATGTAATGACTGAGTTCGGAGCTGTGGGAGAAGGCTACTCCATCAATGACGCCGAAGTCGGCGCCATGTATGACGCCTACAAGAACGAACGCTCGGCGTTTTTTGTGATTGAGAAAAACGGTGAACTGCTTGCAGGGGGAGGAATCGGTCCCCTAAACGGAGGGGCCCATGATACTTGCGAACTCCGGAAGATGTACATGCGCCCGGAGTTGAGGGGGCTTGGCATGGGAAGAGAACTTCTGGAGACCTGCCTCAAAGCCGCTGAGAAGATCGGTTACAAAAAGTGTTATCTGGAGACGTTGAACCACATGGTTCAGGCCCGTCGGCTTTATGAGGCCGCCGGTTTCAAGAGGATGGACAAACCGATGGGGGACACCGGCCATTGTCCGTGTGATTGGTGGTATGTGAAGAAGTTGGAAGTTAGAAGTTAGAAAACACACGAGAAAAAGACGGGTTGGAATGGCGGAGAGAATGGAGGGTTAGAGCTGGGAATGTCCAGCCCTAACCCCCAACAACAATGCTTCTAGTTGCTTAGCGTTGCGATGTAGGCAGCTACGTTGGCGGCAGCGGCGTCATTGGCGACGGTCGCGGCCATGCCCTTCATCTGGGCGCCGAAGGTATCGCCCGCGGCGGATCCACGCGCGCCGGACTTGAAGTTGGCAATCTGGCGGATGATGTACCAATCCTGAAGTATGTTCAGGCGGGCGCCACCCAGGGCATCGTTGCCTTCGCCATTGGCTCCGTGGCAGGCTGCGCACACACCGTAGTTTCCTCGGCCTGCGGCAGCATCACCGCCCCCGTCGTGAGCTTCATTCTGTACCGGCATTGATGCGATGTAGGCTGACACGTTCGCCACTGCCGCGTCAGATGCGATCGACATCGCCATCGGGCGCATTTGCGCGCCGTAGGTGTCGCCCGTGCCGCCACCGCGAAGACCCGATCGAAAGTTGTTGAGCTGGCGTGTGAGGTAGGCCTCTGACTGGCCAGCAAGCGCCGGAGCGTTGAGGGCCTTGTTGCCTTCGCCATTGGCTCCGTGGCAGGCAGCACAAACGCCATAACTGGAGCGACCGGCAGCCGCGTCGCCCTGCGCCATGGCGGGAGCCGCACTTGCCAGTAATACGAAAGAAGCTGCTATACTCCTTCTGATATTCATATTGTGGAATTCCTTGGTAAGTTCTAACTGAAGATATCGTGTAGATAGGTCCAGGAAAGATAAAACGTCTGGTTTTTGAAGCAATGCACCGGCGTTTTTCTGATATTAGCTTTAGTCGCGAAAATTTGATTCAAATCGAACGGTATGGTGGATAAGAAATGGAAAATTTTGGCTTCGATCTTGAGGCGTTAGGGAACATCCTGGTACAGGTCGTTTCTCAGTGGGGTCTAAAACTAATCGGCGCACTCGTCCTGCTCTTTTTGGGGAAGGTAGCCGCCAGATGGGTCGCCCGTGGGGTAGTTACCGCGCTGGAAAAGGGAAAGATGGATGCCACTCTTGTGCCCTTCGTTTCAGGTCTGGCCTATTGGGGTGTAATGGGGATGGTGTTGGCTGCGGTTTTCCCAATGGTTGGCATTCAGGCAGCTTCTTTGGTAGCCGTTTTCGGTGCGGCTGGCCTGGCGGTCGGGCTGGCCCTTCAGGGGACTCTCTCGAATTTTGCTGCTGGCGTCATGCTCCTGGTGTTCAGGCCGTTCAAGGTCGGTGATTGGGTTGAAGTTGGCGGCCAGGGCGGATCGGTTAAGGCCATTGGCCTTTTTGTCACCACGATGGCCACCGGCGACAACGTCCAAATTTTGATGCCGAATTCGTCAGTTTGGGGAGGCAATATCAAGAATTTCGGTGCTTACGAGAATCGTCGTATTGACCTGGTGGTTGGTGTCTCCTACGACGACGATATCGATCTGGCGATAAAAACCGTTAACGAGGTGCTGGCTGCCGAGCCCCGAGTACTCGATGAACCAGTCCCGACGGTTGCCTGCATGGAGCTTGGAGATTCTTCAGTGAACTTGGTCGTGCGCCCCTGGGTCAAAGCTTCCGAGTACTGGCCAACCCGGTGGGATCTGATCAAAGCGATCAAAGAAAGTATCGAAGCCGCTGGCTGTTCATTCCCCTATCCGCAGCGGGATGTGCATGTCTCTGGCATGGAAGTGAAATAACGGAGAGCTGGGAGCCGGGGGCGGGGAGCGGTTTTGATTGTTTCTCGCCCCGGGGTTCATCGCCCTGTGCCGCGGTGCCACTGTGCGCCCGTGCCGCCAATCCGCCCGTTGTTTTCCCCCCGTCTACTAGCGATGTTTTTCCTCGCGCCTCGGTAGCTCAGCTGGATAGAGCAACGGACTTCTAATCCGTAGGTCACAGGTTCGAATCCTGTCCGGGGCACTGAACTGGCGGAATACACTCCTCGTTACCGCGAGGTTGATCGTCCCAGGTTTACCTGCGGTCGCCTTCGGCGATCCTCGGTATTCACGAGCTGCACTCTTCGGCTTTGCCGACTCGATTGCTCTATGAAACGAATCCTGTCCGGGGCACTTTGTAAACCCTTTGCTATCAACAGTTTAGCGGTAGCCTGGGGAAGCTGTTAATACCGTGGTGTGCGAATTGGTGTGCCTAAGGCGACCAAAGTGTGCCAAATGGTGGGTGAGTGTTCATAAGCCGACTGTGGGCTTGCTCAGCAAAACCCCGTCAGATCTGGGGTACTCACCGTCATGTTGCCTCGAAGGTCTTCCCCACATCAATGAAGGACCTAGCCACAAGTCCCATTTGAGTCGTTCTGGCAGGTAGGGTAATCCTGAAGCACTGGTGCGCAATGGTCGCTCTTGACAGTATATGAACACACTATCACGTTCATTCTGGGCGCCATCCCATAGACTTGATGTGTGATATCGGAAGGGAAGGTTGTCCATGGAATCTTCTGCAGTGCGGGCGTCAAAGAACGATTTTGGTGGCACCATCGCGTACCTAGTTATTCTCTCCCTTTTTCCATCTCGCGGCAACGCTCAAGATGTAATCTTGGATATCCCAGCCATTGCAGCGAAGAGTATTCCTGAGGTCGTCGCTGCTCTGGGGGAACCTGATAGCCGTGGTAGCATAAGGAGTGACGGCAGGGACCTGCCCCAATTGGTTTTCCTTGACGGGGATCTCGAAATAGCCTTCGTCAACGGGAGGGCGGATTGGATTACCTTATATCGAGCAATCTCGATGCGCAAGGAGTCGCTGAGGCTCCTCAATCTTCCAGTTCGAGACCCATCCTTTCAGAGGCGCAGCTTCGCGATTGATTGGCGTAACGGTGCTGTCCCCGGCACCAGAGAAGTGAACATCTTCGCTGCCTATGTCTGTGACCATTACCACAAATCCGTAGTCTGGCCGGACGGCCAAACCACTGACCAGTTTGGAGTAACCATGACAAAGTTTGTTCGAACTATGATTGCCGTTCTACCCTTATTGATTCTGGGTCCTGTAGCCTCAGCCTGCGGTGACGTTTCCGGCCCTTGCTGCAGAGTGTGTACTGTGGGTAAGGCGTGTGGTGATTCATGCATCGCAATGGACAAGCAATGCAGTGCGGGGTCGGGGTGCGCCTGTAATGCTAGTGCGTCGGTCACTGGCCCGGCGGGGGAAATGCCCATCAACCTCTCGCCATGGACAGGGCCATCCCAGGATAGTGTTATTGTTGACTCCCGACCAGTAGTTTCGAACGATAGGAATTGAACCATGGCGAGCTACAAAGTAGTGGAGCAAAAGCATAAGTCCTTTATGAAAGGTCGTATGACTTCCCAAGATCTCGAAGACATCCTAAATCAAAACGCTACCGCCGGTTGGGTATTGGATCGCATTGTGGCTGGTGAGACCTTTTCGATGATCACCGGTGGTAAGGACGTTTTTTTGATCATCTTCCGGAGAGACTAAGTGAAAATTACGCGAATATCCATCAGGGTCTTCGCCGTCCTTGCGTTCTTGGCCACCTCCGGTCTCTTGTCAGGGATGTTGATATGGAATCTCCCCCCTAAGGGCGATCGCCCAGAGCGAATTGGGTTCTTCTCAGGGGAGATCCAATACCGAATGTCCCACGCACCATATACCGATGATCTTGAACCCGCAACAATCGACCTGTTAGTTCAGGACTTCATTCCAAGCGATCTGTCGTTGCGGGTCACCATCGCGGTTCGGTTGTCGGAAGAGGTCGTTGGAAATCTTCGAGAAAGGTTGAACGGTCCCCTGTTTTTTCAAGAAGAGGTAGATGCGAACATCGCTCGGCTTGATTCCTTCCAGCTCGACATCAGTAACGTGGTGTACGGCGATGACGGTATAACCTCGAGGCTTTATCTGGCAATAAATGATTTCGAAAAGGCAGGGCGAGGTCAATGGGTTTGGAAACGTCACAATGTGGAAATGCCCGTGACGGGGCAGGCTTCGCAGTATCCTTCCGATTGGTATTCGTTTGCGGCAGTATCGCGTTTGACCATTCCTGCGACTGCCGTGCTTTACAAAAATGGATCACTATTCAACGAGGTTCCATCAGTCTATCGAGTCGGTATGGAGAGGGGAATGGCAGGGTTTGAGATACGAAGCCAGGCCGGTGCCAACCCAATCGAAGGACACCAATTCGACTTCGTATTAATAAGATCAATCGCGTTACGTTTTTTTGTTTACGGTTTGTTGGCTGTCGTTTGCATCTTGATAGTCGCAATTTTGCTGTGGAGCCATTTGAGTAAAAATTCATCCGAGTTTCTTCTCGCCACGGTGGTTGCCGCAAGCTTGGCGATCCTACCTCTCCGTTCTGTACTTGTTTCAACTGACGTTTCGGTCCTTACCAGAGTCGATGGAATCCTCGGCCCAAGTGTCGCTTTCTTGCTATTAGCGGTGACCTGACCCCCGAAACCTGATCCAGTTATTATTGGGCTCCTCTTGTAAGGAGGAGTGATGAGAAAGAGCAGGTTTACCGAAGAGCAGATCGTCTCGATTCTTGCCGAATCGGATGCGGGCGCGACGGCAGCGGAGTTGGCGCGTCGGCACGGTATCAACAAGAATACGATTTTCAACTGGCGTAAGAAGTACGGTTCGATGGGCGTGAGTGACGCCCGCCGGTTGAAGCAGCTGGAGGAAGAGAATCGGCGTTTGAAACGGATCGTAGCCGATCAGGCGCTGAATCTTCAGGTAGTGAAGGACCTCCTGGGAAAGAGATTGTGACAGCTCGCCAGCGGCGCCGGGTTGTCGAGAGGGTTCTGGCCGCACGTAATCTCTCCGAGCGTCGGACGATTCGTTTCACCGGCTTTCCCAGGTCAACGATCCGCTACCGCACTGTACGTG
>JAJCZX010000025.1 GCA_029262195.1 Gemmatimonadota bacterium
ACTCACACGGGGTCGCCCCCAACGGATTTTGAGGCCGACAACGTACTGCGAAAGCGTGATAAAGCTTGATAAGTCACGGAATCAGCGCCCGGTAAAGATCAGCCGTTTAATGCCACATTGCATGGGTGGGGCACCTCCTACCCTTCTTCGGTTTCCAGCATTTATCAAATCATAAGGGGAAGTTTGGGGGAAGTTTGCTGCGGCTGTTGGGGCCGAAGGTGAGGCGGCTACACGCAAGATTCAGGAGCCGTCGCTGTAGAATCCCGAGCACGAGAAAGCCCGGCATTTGCCAGGCCTTCTGACTCGCAAATACAACGGTGGATCCGATTTTAAACCCGGTCAACCGTCGGCATCGCGGTCCAACACCTCATTTCCGCCATGAGGGAGAACCGACGCCTATTTACACATTCATGGGGGACTACAGTGCTTGTTTTCCTTGGGTCTCGCCTAAGGTGCGGTTTTCCTCGTCAGCGAGACACCCCAGAGAACCTGCCCTTGTGACGCCACAACCAAACACCCGAAATCGGTCCGATCACTATCGCAGTTACAATCGTTATCTCAACGGATGACGACCCCCAATGATTGTCGGCAGCCAGAAACACGATATAGGAGATGGGGATCGCTGCAACAAACCCAACGATTGCCGCGCCAACAACGCCGCGAACAATACCGGACATCGCCCCCGCCATCATTCCGGACATGAGAGACCCAACTAGGTAGGCTGGAATCAGCCGGACCAAAGACGTGCCTAAGCCATGCATTTCAGCAGGCCCATTGAGAACCCGGAGCAAAATCACCCAACCAGCCAACAGGGCCCCCGCTACGACACCAACCTGAGCCCCGACCTTTACCCGTGAGAATAACGAACTCAAAGCCACTCAACCTCCTGGATTGAAACAAGCCTCTTTCAGGGGCGAGTTGGCCACGACCATCGCCAGGGCAGCTGCCATTATGAGCAACAAGCCTCCCGCCGCCTCAAGGCGCAAGAATTCACGCAGCCATCCAGCCAGCGAAAGCGACCCATTTTCGTTACTTAACATTTACTCCCCCAGGGTTTGGACCGAACAAGGTCAAACAAATATAGTCCGTCCGAATTCACCAGCCATAAACCATGGAGCAGATCGGTATACGGTTACCCTCGAGGGCTTCGAGCCACACGAAGCGGGGGTGATGGGTTGGATTCGGGTCGTGCGGGGGGGTCGTGATTCGGGGTCGGTCGAGGTATCCTGAGGGGGGAGCGGCGCCCTCTCCCCTCGACCACCCAACGACCCTACGAGGATCTCCAACACCATGACGAGCCCCCGCAGTTCCCGAAACCCGATGCCGTGGATTCTGGCGGTGAGCAGCGCCGTCACCGCCTTCCTGGTCTGGTGGATCTACCTGAAAACCCCCGGCGCCGCCGAGGCGCCGTGGATCGAGGCCCTGCCGGCGTTGAACGCCACCTTCAACACCTTGGCCGCTCTCTGCCTGACGATGGGCTTTCTGGCCATCCGAAGGAAGCGGAAGACGGTCCATCTGCGGTTCATGATCGCAGCTCTCGTCTTCTCGGCGCTTTTTCTTTGCAGCTATCTGACCTACCACCATTTCCACGGCGACACGCCTTTCCCCGGTGAGGGCTGGGTGCGCCCGATCTACTTCGCCGTTTTGATCAGCCACATCGTGCTGTCGGTGATGATGCTGCCGATGATCTTCGCCACCCTGACCTTCGCCGCCCGCCGCCAATTTGCAAGCCATAAAAAGATCGCCCGCTTCACCCTGCCGATCTGGCTTTACGTTTCGGTGACGGGGGTGGTGGTCTATTTCTTCCTGAAAGCCTACGCCTGAGCCCAGACGTTTACCGGACGGGCGATTCCCGTACCGATGTGATCGTCCTTGAGGTCCCTCCTCACCGTGCCTGCGGGCTCGCCATAATCCCAGCGCGAAGAGCAGCAGCGGTAGACCCGGTGACAGTCCTGAGGTCTGATTGAGATTCGACGGGGCGCAGGACGACGAAAAGGGACCCAACGGGGCCCCTTTTTGTCCGATGTTATCATGTGCTTGTGAGCAACAAAAAGGGCACTCCTAAAGAGCACCCTAAATTGTTGTCTTTATTGGTGATGCCCGAGGTGAGAGTCGAACTCACACGGGGTCGCTCCCAACGTATTTTGAGGCCGACAACGTACTGCGAAAGCGTGATAAAACTTGATAAGTCACGGAATCAGCGCCCGGTAAAGATCAGCCGTTTAGTACCAAATTGCCTGGGTAGGGCCCCCTACCCTTCTTCGGTTTCCAGCATTTATCAAATCATAAGGTGAAGTTTGGGGGAAGGTAGGGGCTGTTGTTGGCGCCCGACCGGAAACCGAAAAACACCCAGGATTTAGGATCCTGCAACAGGAGAACCCTTAGCACAAGAAAGCCCCGCGTTTGCAGGGCTTTTTCTTTCGCTAAACTTTCGGTGGACCCGAGTCTTGACCCGCGACGAGTGGTCCGTTTATCGATCATCATATTCCGTTGTTGCTTCACAACGAACGGGCGGTTTCGGCCCGGCCACTGAAGTCGGACCGCCAACCCTTCGGCCGCCAAACTCACCGGTTCAGGAATACCCCCCTTTTTGCCAGAGAGATCGCGCCAAAACGCCAGCGATCGGACCGACGATCGCCGTGAAGATAGCGCCGACCGATATAGCAGCCTGAAAGCCAAACTCTGGGAGAATAAACAACACTGCACCGGTTGCATAGACGGGGCCCGCCGCAAAAATCCCCAGTAGTATCGCGCCACCGAATGAACTTAGTAAGTTTCGCTCTAGCCCTAACCCTACCGCGTAGGCTCCTATCGGCAGACCTACTAGGTAAACGCCGACCATTTGCCCCAGCAAAACCCATTCGTTTACCTCGCCGAATCGTCCGTCGATCAAAAAGAGGGCAACGAAAAGGGTCGAAAACGCCGCTCCGACTCTTAGAGCAAATCGGGCGCAGACAAGTCGATCCAAAGTCCTTAGGTCCACCGATTAGCCTCCATTCTTACAACGCAATTAGTCACCGACTCCGATCAAGGGGCCAAAGGAAGCCCCACATTTGGGGCTTTCTATTTGGCTAAACTTTCGGTGGACCCGAGTCTTGATCCGACTCCTCTCAGCTTGGCAGTGTAGGGTTGTCCCGAGAGTCCAAGGTAATCCTGTCTTTGGGAGTCAAACCAAACCTCGCCTCCAAATTTTAGAGCAAATCGAACACAGAAAAGTCCCGTTCCAACCATTAAGCACAATCACCGGGGACCTTTGAAGCCGATCCAAAAACCGGCAACAATTGACGCGGCTAGTGTAACCGCGGCAAAGACCAGAGTGAATTCAAGGGGAACGGGAGAAAAAAGCAACGCCAATACGCCTAGGCAAGCTGCCCCTGCGCCGGCAAATACGCGTAGCAAATTGCGACTTTTCAGGTCCTTTCCTTCATAGGCCCGATGGGAAAGCCACGCAATGTACACGACCACTATAGCGACGACCAAAAAGGGGCCTATTTCCCCAGCATGGGGCACCTTCCCCAAGCCGTTTCCTATCAAAAGAAATTCCTATTCCCTTTCCTGCATTCCCGCAATTCGGTGCCAGCTCCTATGGTGGAGCGAAGCGGTACTAAGCTCAACCCTCCTGGCGCATTGCTAACGTAGTCCACAATCGGAACGACAGTCTGACTTGCGAATGTCGTATGGTTGCCAAAACTCATGATCTGGGCCTGTCCGTCGAGAAGAGGCAGGAAGTTCGAAACTGACGAACCCGTAGGTGTCCAGGACACCGGGGAAATACAGTTTTTTAAGAAGTGTTCGTCAAGCTGGGGGAGAACCACCCTCAACACCTCGGCCCTCAAGGCGCTCCATCGACCATTGCCCAATCCCGGCTGAGAAACCCATGAAACCGCCGATCATTCCCGCGACCAACATGCCCGCGAACCCATGATCAGCCAAAGCTGAGAATCCACCCATTAAGAGCCCATAAGGGAGGCCTGCCAAGGCACCGATCGAAAGAGATCGAAGAAACGATAAGGGCGTCCCGATCGGAACTAAGCCTCCTACGACAACCCCAGCCAAAACGCCACCGATAATTTCACCGACAATCGCCTCCCACAAGGTGAGGCCGACCTCTTGCAATACAGACTGCAACTCCCCTGAGAAGAAGCCAAGCGAGGTTAGCGCCGCAAACCCAACTCCCACGAGGGAGTAGACAATCGTCCACTCCCTCAATGTCTCAAATCGCTCTTGTGTCACAAGCAAGCCTACCCTTTACATTCTAGGTATCTTCGGGCCGAATTCATTGTTCCGACAAACGGTATCAAAACTTCGGCGACGGCTACTCCCAGTCCTGCAGGGGAAAAAGCAGGTGCCGGTGCTGCACCAAGACTGATAACCCCGGCGCTGGTTCCCGCGCCAATAGCCACCCCTCTGAGTCCATACGAAGAGATAAGTAAGGTGCGGGCACGACTTCTAAAGTGCATCCTCTCTGCGTGGTTCGCTATGGCCTTAGTAGGATCATATATCCGTCCAGCCCGACGAGCCCCACGCAACGCTCTAATCCCGTATACAGCAGCACCCACAAGCGGCACGAACGTCAACGCGTCCACTGCCGCCGAAGCCGCAAGAGCCAATCCAGCCCCTTCGCAACTCTGCGGAACGTCACTTGGCCCTGAAGGGCGGCTTCCCCCTCCAAATCCTGAAGCCTTGCCACCTCCCCAACCACCGGCCGCAGCGCCCGACGAAAGGATTTCGTCAATTGACGGAAGGTACCCTTCCGCCCAGGCAGCTTAACCCTCCTGGCGCATTGTTAACGCAATCCACGATCGGAACGACGGTCTGATTTGCGAATTTGGAAAACCGTTCTGACCCAAACCTCCGGGACAAGTAGCAGCCATCCGAGCGACCCAGTACCCAACAAACCCTTGAGCCCTAACGGGGGGAATAAGTCGTACCCTCTATCAGACGATGACCGCAATTCCGAAACGCAAGGCCAGACTGGGCAGTTGACACGGTTCGGGTTTGGGGACACCACGACGGCCCTCGCTCCCCATTGTGGAATAAACTTGGACCGTTTCCACCCGTCAGCAAGAAACCAGCAGATTCCAAATAGCTACAATCGCCCACATCCTGGCCGAAGAGGTTATTGCCAGCCCTTTTGTCAATCCACACAAACCCTTCGCAATTCGAACTCCCCGGTCGTATGCCAACAAAGAGTTCGATGTTCGCCCCTCTCGAATCTCGGTCAACGGTCCAGCCGATCGAACGGGTCTGACATCCTAAGGCGCCACTTGAACGGCTCACCATACCGGCGTACACATCATCGGGGTGATTGGTCCCGCCACACGATATGATCTGAAAGAGTTCGGTATGTCTGGTTGGCGGCGGCACCACCACCCGCCTCGGAAAGGTAACGTACACGTCCGAGCCGAGCGTAGCGCGCAAATTCAGTTCCCCAAAGGCGCCATCCCCCCGCGTACACCGATACCTGTGTTCAGCCTCCGTGACGACCGTCCCGGCTTCTAGGTTGTTGGCGCATTCTATTCCCAGGGGAGGATCGACATCCTCGATTCGAGTTAGGCGTCCGTCACCGGTAGTGCCCGCAATCGGAACGAAACGGAGGGTTAACCAGAAATGTTGCGGGTCGACGGACTGAGAAAGAGATGCGTGGAAACCGACTTGGTTCTGGCAAGACAGCCAGGCATCCAGGATAGGGCGACTCACGCTGGTTCGGAATGTACTAAACGTGGCACTTGTTCTCACCACCTCGAAGTCCTCCCGTTCAACCAACTCGAACATTCGATCGATTTGTTGTTTGCTCGCGCTCCCTCCAAGATCAACGGGGATGCCAAAAACTTCCAGCCGGCCGTTAACGTCTACCGATCGTGAGTCGGTGTTTGTTCTCAATTGTTGGTTGCGCATGTAGTGGTAAAGAGCCCGTTGGCTTTCTACACTGGCCGAACCCTCATAGACCTCCCAGACACCATACTGTAGAATGGCGTCACAACGTTGGGCCACAACAGCCTGGGCTGAAGGCAGGGTGACTAAAGCCGAAATTAAGATGGCACGCATATTCCCTCCAAAAGCGGATTCGTTTGTGGTGAGTCAGTTCGGCGACTGAGCGGGGGAAGCCCGCAACCGAGGTCTGGTCGCAGTGAAAGGCCTCCATTGCGCGAAAACGTCGGCGAAGCCGCTAAAAAATGTCTCCGATAGCCCGTCCTTCCAGCGGGCATCTCCATCGGCGCGAGATTGAAAGAACCCCGAGGAGGGATTCGGCTCTCTGGGGCGAAGGGTGACCAGGAAACCGACGAACAAACCAGCACCCAAAACGGATCTTTTTTCTTCGCCGGGCACCAGAAGTAATGACACCTCTCTTTTCAGGCGGGACCAACAAACTTGACGCATTTTGTTCCGAACTACTCCTTGGATCTGGCATTAGGTTTTCGGGCCGAACCTCTGGACGGCCGCCTACTTTCCACGACCCCTCCACGGCCGCGAATCGTCAACTCGGGATCAACCTAGTATGTGAAGGTTTTTGGCTCACAAAGATCACCCCGGCGCGGGGGGTGACGGTGGGAAGAGGTGCAAGTTGTTCACACAAGCCCCAGTGCCGTTTTGGAGGCCAAACCTGAACGCGGCGACGCGTTCGGGGCCCGTGCCGTGGGCTCCCGGCTGAAACCAAGTAAACGTGGGATCTCCAATTTCCAGAAGGGCCCGCACAACTTCATCAACGTCACCAACGTCCAGGAGAGCCCGCCGTTGAGCGCTAGCTGCGTAGGCCCCGCCTAAACAATCGGCCCCAAGCTCAAGCTGTTTGCTCGTCACCGGTTGATTGTAGAAACCGAGCAGATTTTCAACGTGATGACCAATCTCGTGGGCAAGTATGAACACCGGTGCCATATCCCCTATGCGAATCAGTTGATCACCCATAAAACCGTCATGATAGTAAACACCGGCGTTGAGCGTGCAATACCACGCGCTCGGTGCGAGGCTCGGCGAGCAAGGCGTGGCAATCGGAAACGTGTAGGGCACGACCGCGCTGACTCCAAAATAGGTCAGACCGACGCCAGCAAACTCTGACACCCAAAAACTCTGAATGTCTAGGACAGCGGCATTGTAGAGGTCCCTAGGTGAGTCAGGACACCCATCAAGGTCGAAAACTCCATTGACGATCTCTGGCTCAAGAGGACACGCATCCCGCTCGTCAGGGATATCGTCTCCGTCCACGTCTTCCCATACCAACACCCTCGCGGTCGCCGTTTTTTCCTCCACTCTAACTGTGATCGTCGCGTTTCCCGACGAGAGGCCCGTTACCGTACCCCCACTCACTTCGGCAACGTTGGGCGCGCTCGTCTCCCAATCAAACTGCCGGCCGAAGAGTATTTCACCGTTGTCTGCTCTCGCGGTCGCCGTCAAGACGATGTTCCCTGGAATCGCAACGGTGTCACGCGCGGGAGTTAGGAGGACGCTACCCACAGGCTGCGGCGCATCGTCTGCGCACGCCACGCCTCCCGCCAGGGCCACCACCAAACACCGGATGAGGTAGAGGTATCCGCGGCCGCGTTCTCCCGCCGAATTATTGAAGAGTGTTCCCACGCAGTCGCGCAATTGTTGGAGACACCACAGGCATCCGAAGGCAAGGGGCCTGCGCATCAGTAGCCCTCTCGGACCGCGCAACTCAACTTATGGAGGTTTGGGCGCACTGGGTGTTTCAACATCATTCAACACTCCGAAAAAACATCGCGGGTGGCGCCCTAGCCTAAGATGATTCTGGGGACCTGGGCTGTCAAGGGAATCAGACAAGCGGGGCTGGAAGCCGAAAACATCATGGCCTTCCGCGAACAGCTGTAACTCGACCGGCTCGTGTCCCGAGATTGCCCATCAATGATTGGATCAACCCAGGTGAACCGCCCGGGGATTGCCGGAGGCTCTAATTCATGAGAGGACGATTTGAACGCGATTCTCCGAGAGCTGCCGAAACACCTTACCGGCTTGATGGAAGCCGCGTATCTCACTGGATGGCGGGTACGCTCGGAATTGGCGCGCCTGAAATGGGCAGACGTCGATTGGGAAAATGGTGTCTTCAGGATTTATAAATCGAAGAACGGGGAAGGTAGAGTTTTTCCGTTCGGGTCCCTGTCCCGTCTCAAAGGAGTGCTTGAGCGGCAAAGACAATACACGCGCGAATGTCAACGAAAGAACGATAGCATCGTCGGGCACGTCTTCCACCGAAACGGGAATCCCATTCGCGACTGCTACACTGCATGGAGAAGTGCTTGCGAACGGGCCGGCCTGCGAGGGAAGATTCCGCACGACTTCAGACGTACAGCCGTCCGGAACCTTGAACGAGCGGGCGTACCTCGTTCGGTGGCAAAAAAGCTCACGGGGCATAAGACCGATTCGATATACGAGCGTTACGCCATAACTACGGAACGAGATCTCGCTGAGGGCGTTGTCAAATTGGCGTCGCTTGACCCGCCTGATCGAAATGCAGGATCCGTACCCAATCAAGGTCGCCCCCCGAGAGAGCTGAGAGACAATCGAGTGGTTTAGGACCTATCGTGGAAGTTTGGAACCGCCACAATGCTCCTCCGTAGCGTGAGCGGCTTTTGCGTGGCCGCATTTTCCGCGACCAGCATCTGTCCCTGCGTTGAGTCGAGCCAGTTTCTGCCGCCGGTAGCGCCGCGACGGGACTGGGAGGCATAGACACCTCCCTCGTCTGATCGTGGGTCCGACCCGTGTCGATTCATTGGGATAGGTCGGTTTGGGGCGGCAGAGAAGCGACGCAGAAGGGGTCCGGCGCTGAACCCTCTGGATCGGGGAGTCGAAGCTCCGTTTTCACCGGTCGCCGGAGGACGAGGGTCGTTCGAAGAGTTGTCGAGCGCTTGCCGTTAACCTCTCTTTCAGAGGCTCACGATGTGTAGCATAAATCTCGTGGGCCAACAGCATCAAGACGACTATGACCAACGCGACGAACGATTCGACCGCTGGCGGTATCCCATCCTCGAATCCCCGAATATAGTAGATCCAAAATACAACGAGCCCGATATCAGCGAGGAGCGGCGCGCCCTTTGGTTTTTCGTCGGCCCGAACCGACTTCGGAGTTCCGGTCATTACAATTATCCAAAAGCAGGCGAAGCCCAGGCTGTACGCCAACATAACCACCGCCCCCAAAAGGTTGTGCAAACCAAATGACAACCAGGTAATGCCGCCCAAGATCGCCAGTGGGATAAGGCTGATGACAGCGACCTTCTGCCAAAGGGGCCCTAACTTCGCGGCATCGGACGAATCAATGAACACCACCCTTAGTTGGTGTCGCACAAGCACCACTAGGACTAGAACGAGCAGCATGTCCTCTGGAGCCCGCGATTCGGTCATGGCAGCAGAAATCCGAGGTGCGGAGAAACGGAGTATACCTGTCACCAGCAATATGAGCAGGCCAGAAAGAAACGACACGATCAAACCAATTGGCGGCGGCGGCGCGTCTTTCCGATCTCTTTTGTTTCGGCTTTCCTCAGGTATCGCGCCGCCTCTGCCAAACTCGTCAACCATGGGCGCGCGACCCTGAAGCCCGGGAAAACGCGCACGCTATGCCTGGGATAGCCGGAAGCAACAAGTAGTAACCCTCGTTGTACTGGGAAGGTAGAACAAAAGCCTGAGCAATGGCCAGTGCACCGCCGACGAGGAGAGCCACGGTCACAACCTTTCCGTTTCCGCGACCGAGCACCGCGAGCACAAAAGGGACTCCTTGCGCTGCCAGAATCCCCAGAACCGCCGTGAAGGCGGCGGCAGCGTCAGTCACGAAAACAGCTAAAATGCCACCTAAGGCAACGACGACCCACACGATCCAAATGACTTCCGCGTTTGGCACCTCTGATACCTCTTTGCGCCGCCGACGCTCATTCCCAACCGTTGAGGCGATCAGCATGGCAGAGGTATCTGCAGTCGATAGGAACGCCCCAAGGAGACCCACGGCGAAAAAGATTTGAAGAAGGGTTGGCCAAGCCGCTAGGGGCCCGGACGATTGGCCTAACACCGCGGTGTAGGCGACAAAGATCTCTTCGTTGACGGTCGAACCAACTACCTGGACCGCATCGACGGCGAGAAGAAGCAGGGGTAGAATGAAGACGAACATGGCCGCACTAGCTAGGTGCGCAGATCTAACTGCTACTTTGTCCGATTTCACCATGTTTATTCGCTGCCACAAGTCAGGTCCGCCCACGGCAGCGACAACGGTGATTATCATGATTGTCAACGCGGTGGGCTCCTGTAGCATTCCCGATGCGGCACCTCGGGAGGCAACTCCGATCTGGTTCAGCGTATCTGACAGCATCGCGGTATCCCCGCGGATAAAAAAGATGTATATGACCACAGCGTAGAGCGACACCCACATGATTACGCCTTGGAAAACGTCGGTGCGGAAGATGGCAGCAAATCCGCCTAGCGCAACGTAAGTACCCACGACGACGGCGAGGAACATAACTGCAACTGGGTACCCCACGTCCGCGACGTTCGCAATGAGTTTGCCACCCAAAATTAGCTGGAGCCACAAAATCCCGAGGAAGGCTAATGCGCAAATCGCGGTGGAAACCTTGGCCGAACTAGAACCGCACTGGACGAAGAAGACGTCAGGGGTCGTAAAGCTCAAGTACTTGTCGTAGGTGCTTGCGGTACCTACGTGCTCCGCGAAGAGACGTCTGACCCTGGGGGCCAAACGCCCGACCAATACCAGGGCCAGACCAAGGCCAGCAAACAACGAAGGCCCCCAAAAACCAAAGGCAGATACGAGATCTACAGAGAGCGCATACTCGCCTGCCCCCACGACTGTGAAAACGCTGGCTATTGTGGCAAACATGGACGGGTAACGACGGTCCGGCACGGCACCGCTCCGATGCGTCATCCGCTCGCTCCATCCCATGTAAACGAAATAGGCCGCCAGCAAAAGCAGCGCTGAGAAGGTAGGGCTCATATTCCGGCCTCCTAGAGTTTCATCCGAGTAGAATTGTCGTTTTCGGGGTCATTGGCGCAAGCATTCCGAATTCGGCAAAATCAACGTTGTTTTGGGAGCAAGAAAACGGGTTGTGACCGGGGTAGGGCAACAATGGTTCTGATAAAGAGAGCGAACGAACTCGCTCGGGCGCCAAACCCTTTGCAACATCATTTTGTACTACCCCTGTTAGAAGGGTGAAAATACCAGCCGGTTCCTGTCAGGCGCCCGCTAACCCCAGACGAGGGTGAGATTGGTGATAGAAACCGCCTGTTAGCTTAAGGCTGTTCCCTTTTTTTTGCAAGAATTTTTCATATTCAAGACGACTTTGGATTCAAAAACCAAAACTTTGCAAGATTTCCCCTCAGCGGAGTGCGACGGAGGGCGGCAGAATGAGTCGGTTCCCGATTCCTGAGGTTCGACAACGTTGGTGTTTCATCTGACTGTTGTTCAGGAGAGTCTGGTGAATGAGATACTCGCTCACAAACTCACACATTTCCAACTCAAATTTTGACCAAAGGTTCGGGGAATCGCCGGTTTGGGTGAGTATCTGTGCGAGTACGGCCTTACTTCGGGTGCTTTTCGAGGAATCGGCTGGTTACAACGGACGACACAAACTCGCGATTTAACTACAAGTTGTGATAATTACATGCAACCAGCGCTACGTTTCTGGTTCAGAAGAGTTCGGCATTGCTTCCGCACCGCACCCGGCCCAGATACCCCACCCCCAGAGCCGAACCCATACCACTGATTACAACCGGGAATCGTTGCAGGGGCACAGTTGGGGCACAATCCCCACCCTCCAGGCACTTCTTGACAACAAAAAGGGCGCTCCGAAAAGCACCCTAAATTGTTGTCCTTATTGATGATGCCCGAGGTGAGAGTCGAACTCACACGGGGTCGCCCCCAACGGATTTTGAGTCCGTCGTGTCTGCCATTCCACCACTCGGGCCGGGCACGCAATGTAGCAATGCCGAGCCCCTAGTGGAAGCTTACCGCGTGCGGCCGCGCCTGCTCCTGCGGTCGCGGTAGTCGTAGTCCCGGTTTCTGCTGCCGTGGATTCGCATGTCGACCAGATCGTCAACGTCGAGGTCATCGAACTCTTCCATCATATCCTCGACCCAGTCCATGGTAACCCCATGAATCCTCATTTGGACGAGGTCTTGGGCAACGATACGGCCGATATCGAGCCCCATCATTCCGCGGGCGAAAGCCTTTGTAACTCCGTGAATCTGGAACTGCACCGCTTCATCGAAGTCGAGATCCAACCCCAGGTCTTCCATGTCATTCATGAATTCGGGGTCGACCGAAAAGATGCGACCCTGGACCAACTCATCGAAACCGACCCGGCGACCTTCGGAACCACGCATTTCGCGGGCGTATTCGGGAGTAACTCCGTGGATCTTGGCCTGCACCAACTCGTCCGCCGAAAGTCTGTCGAATCCAGCTTGCGACATTTCTTCTATGAACATCGGGTCCACATCGAAGATTCTAAATTGGACCAATTCATCCAACCGCAGATCATCCTGCCCCGCATCGCGCATTTCCCTGATGTACTCGGGCGTGACGTCAAAGATGGCGACGCTAAACAACTGATCTGTGGAGATGCGAGTGTAGCCCAACTCTCTTAGCTCGGATACGGTGCGTGTGTTAACATCGTGAAGAGCCATCTGCAAAACCTCTTCGTCCCGCAACCGACGAAAGCCGAGGTCCGACATGTCATCGACAAATCCCTCATTGGGCGTGAAGACGAAGTCGCCCCGCCCTGCCCCGCGTCGCATATCGCCTTCAAAGACAACAGTCCCCGCATCACGGGCCAACTCGAAACGAACATCGGTGCGTTCCCGTCGCTCCACGTCGTCTTCATCAATACCATTGAGTTGGTCGAGAGCGATGGTGAACCCCATATCGGCCGAACCATGACGACCGGAGCGGTAGCGGACCCGGAGTTGGACCTCATCATCCCAGCGGGTCTCTTCAAGACGCCAATCGCCTTCAATGACACCTCTAGTCTGGGCTTGTGAATCAACTACGGAAACGCCCGAAACTACCAGGGCAATAGCAAATATACGTGCGGCTCGCATCGCGATCTCCCGATAAAACAGTGCAAAAGCTTCGATTAACCAATAGGTCTTACGAAGATTTGACTGCCGGAGCGGGGGAAAAGTTGGAATGGAGCGGTCGGAGCGGTCGGAGCGGTCATCCGAAGCTACAATCTCAGACCAGCCCATTCCCATTCCGGTCCTGTTCAGTCCTGCTCCGTCCGTTCAGTCCCGTTCCGTCCGTTCAGTCCTGCTCCGTCTAGAATCCCCCACCATTCCCCTGCATCCTGCCGCGTCTGCCCCGGATTGATTCTACCTGTCTCTGGAACCGTTCCGTATGGATCATGAATTGTGCGACCTGGACAGGAGACAAAAATTCGGACAGAGATGCTAGTTGCGCGGCATCGTGCTCGCCCTCCTCTATTTTCGCCCGGGTGAGCGCACTCATCAATGCGTTAATAGAATCGACATCAGCCGCAACTCCAGGTCGCATTTGCGCCTCGAGGGCTTGCCAACGCTGCCTCTGCTGGGCCGAGTGTTGGGCTCCCCACTGGAAAGAAGAATTCATCTCTTCAGCAAATCGCTCTTTTTGAGCCTGATCCAACCCGGCCGTTTCGACAAACATGTTCAAAAACCGTTGGGCCACCTGCTCCCTCAACTGCTGTCCCTGCATCTGCTGCTGGCGCTGTCGGTTTTGCGCAGCCACCGGAGTCGACAGCAAGAGCGTGGCACCCAGTATAACAACAAAGTTTCTCATAATTTATCCTTCCATTAACTCCAACAACTCCGCCAACTCGGCTTCGTTTAAATCGTACAGGTCTCCGGAAGCCAACTCGTAAACCGGCTCTTCGAGAAACAGGGAATCCATAACTTCAGTTAGCTCATCATCCGTAAAGTCGGCCAGTTCAACCGGAGCCGAGATGGGGTCAACACCGTCTCCAGCATTCTGGGCCACCACACCCAGGCCGATCGCTATGACCGCAACAGCGGCGACCCTCATCAAAATCCGGGTTGCCTTAAACCTGTTTTTTTTCTCACGGCCTTCGACACGGAGCCGCGCGACCACCTTTTCGGCAGCGGCGTTGGGATCAAATCGGCTCGCAGCCTGATCGCCCAGATCCCGCGCTATCTCTTCGAGCCGTTGCTCGGTGTTGGTTTCAGATTTCATAGTAACTTTTTTAACCTCTTTACGGCGTGATGATAATGAACGCGCGCCGCTCCCGGTGTCGTACCCAACGCACGAGCGACTTCATCATACGCAAGCCCTTCCTGGGCCCTCATCAAAAACACATCCTTTTGGAGCGTCGGCAATTTTTTTATCCCATCGGCCACCCGCCTCTCGGCGTCCTTACCATCAAGAACCTCGTCTGGCCTGCCCGACCCGTCTACAAACTCGCGGTCATCAATCGGAATCACCTTCGCTCTTTTCTGTTTGCGGCGAAGATCAGTCAAGGCATTCGATGCAATCCGAATCACCCAGGTTTTGAACTGCGACTGCCCGCGAAACGAATCGATTTTCTGAAAAGCCTTGAAAAACGCCTCCTGTACCAGATCATCGACATCATCCCCCGCCCCCGCAGCACCCAAATACCGCGCAACCGCCTCACCATGACGACGGACCAATTCCGCAGCACCAGATTCCCGACCGTTTTTCCAATCTTCGATCAGTTCCGCATCGGTAGCCGGTTCTAGGGGCATAGGATTGCTCACAACCAGTAGACGGGGGTTTTTGGCATTTGTTAATGTATGGATGGTCTGAGCCGGACGGAACGGACGGAGCGGACGGAGCGGACGGAGCGGACCTTAAAAACTAGATCAGATCAGATAGTTCCGAGCTTCGTGGTTAGCCCTTGCATTCACTTGATTCGCTTTTGTATCCATGAATAGAGACCCCAGGTTCGTTTACTGGCAGTTGTCAACTTTAGATCGACCTCCTCCCAATCGCTTTGGCTCAACAGCCCTAAATCCTTGGCCAACATGAAGTTATATGACAATTCTGAAAGGGACCCCAGCGAAATATCCACGAACCTGCGGAATTCCCGTGGCCCTTTCTTCATGCAACCCTCCGCAATATTAGCTGCAGCTGAAAACGCGGCCCGCCTTGCCTGGGACGTAAGGCCGTACTTCTCGTCGCTCGGGTATTCTGCCGTGACCGAATAGACCACCAGGGCCAATTCGTGGCAAGCTTTCCAAGCATCAATCTTCTCGTAAGGTCTCATGCCCATATTTTACGCCCGACCGCACGATGCCTCGCACCAAAAACCCGCACCCTGTACCCAATCCCCGCAGCTCCTGCTCCGTTCTGCTCCGTCCTGCTCCGTCCTGCTCCGTCCCATCCCCCCTTGACCATTCCCCGATCTGTGCTAGCTTTTTCGAACGCCCGTTCGAATCCATGAAACTCAAATACGACGACCGACTCGACCATCTCTTGCAAAGTGCTGCAAGTGTATTTGCCACAAAGGGTTACCATTCGACGACCATGCGGGACCTGTCGCGCGAATCGGGGATGTCCCTTTCAGGCATGTACTACTACGTCGAGGGCAAAGATGAACTGCTCTTCACAATCCAGGAGCGCTGTTTCAGCGCAGTGATTACCGGAGCACGGTCCGCAGTTTCCCTGGCTTTGACGCCACGTGAGCGTTTGGAGCTATTTATTCGACATCACGTGACGTTTTTCGCCAGCCATATGGAGGAAATGAAGGTACTTTCCCATGAGGCCGAGAGTTTGGCCGGGCCGAGGCGCGAACAGATTGACGATCTGAAAAGAGAGTATGTTGAAATGTTGCTCGGCATGGTCAGAACGGTGCAGGACGGCAGCATAGGTATCAACGCACACGTCGCAGCTTACGCACTGTTCGGCATGATGAATTGGATTTACACATGGTACGACCCAGAGGGACCTGAAACACCAGACGCACTCGCGAATCAGTTGGCTCAACTATTCGCTTACGGAATTACACCTACACCGGTAACGCACGGAGGATAACCAATGGCAACTACTGCCAAGCCGAAAAAGGCCGCTAAGAAAAAAGCCGCCAGCAAAAAAGAAGTACGCCTCGTTGATTACGAACTCAAGGACGGTATCGCGATTATCACGTTGAACGATCCTCCGGCAAACACCTACACCTACGAGATGAACCGCCAACTCGACGAGTGCATCCTTGAAGCACGCATGGAAGACGATGCACACGTCATCATGCTGCGTGGTGAAGGCGAGAAATTTTTCTCAGCCGGCGCTAACATCGGGATGCTGAATGCAGTAACACCTCGCTTCAAATATTTCTTCTGCCTCCACGCGAATGAGACGCTCAACCGGTTGGAGCACACGCCAAAGCTCACGATCGCGGCGCTAAACGGTCACACCGTTGGTGGCGGACTGGAAATCGCTATGGCCTGCGACATTCGCCTGGCCAAACAGGACGGTGGACGTATCGGCCTTCCAGAGGTCAACCTCGGCGTACTCCCCGGTACAGGCGGTACCCAGAGACTCGCCCGAATCCTCGGCAAGTCCAAGTCCATTGAATTGATGGTCACGGGCGAGACATTCTCGTTTGAGATGGCTCTTGAGTTGGGACTCATCAACAAGGTCTTCCCGCGCGACACATATTGGGATGATGTCATGGCCTACGCCACGCAATTCTGCCCGCCCCACAAGGCGTCCAAGGCCGTGGGTCTCATCAAGCGTTCTGTTTGTTCCGGCCTCGAGGTTCCATTCGAGAGTTCATTGGCCATCGAGCGCGAACTCCAGCAGCAGTTGTTCCAGAGTGACGACGCCAAAGAAGGCATCGCCGCATACAACGAGAAGCGCATGGCTGAGTTCAAAGGTTCCTGATAGTGAAAAACGATCTTTTCATCAACAACGAATGGTCCCCGGCATCGTCCGGGGACCGTTTCGAAGTGATCAATCCGGCCACAGAGGAAGTGATCACAGAGGTGGCCTCCGCGACTCCCGACGACGTCGAGAGAGCGGTCGCTGCGGCTCGAGCATGTTTCGAGAGCGACGAGTGGCAGAACATGGACGCCAGGCAACGTGGCAAGTTGCTCGTCAAAGCTGCCGACCTTCTCAAAGAACGCATGAATGATGTGTGTGAACTCGAGACACTGCATAACGGCAAGCCGCTTTTCGAATCACGCATTGATGCGTCGATGGCTTCGGAGACGCTCCGGTACTACGGGGGCTGGGCCGACAAACTTGGTGGAGAGACCATTCCGGTTAACGGACCCTTTCTGACTTTCACTCAACGCGAACCTGTCGGGGTTGTTGGTGGGATCGTTCCGTGGAATTTCCCCCTGAACCTCGCAGCGTGGAAGTTCGCCCCTGCTCTGGCGGCGGGTTGTCCAATCATCATTAAACCCGCTTCCGAAACTCCGCTCACGGCACTGGCCATGGCGGAGATAATGAAAGATGCAGGAATGCCGGCCGGTGCTTTTCAGGTGTTGACCGGTGGTGGCTCCACAGTGGGCGCGGGTCTGGTGAAACACCCCGGAGTGGACAAGATCTCCTTCACCGGTTCCACCGAAGTCGGTAAAGGCCTGATGAGAGACGCTGCGGACACTCTCAAACGAATCACCCTTGAGCTGGGCGGCAAAAGTCCCAACATCATTTTCGGCGATGCCGACATTAAGTCGGCCGTACGAGGCGCGTTAAACGGCATCTTCTACGGTAAGGGAGAAGTTTGTGCAGCAGGGTCCCGTTTGTTGGTAGAGCGATCGGTACATGACCAGGTTGTTGAAGAACTGGCTGCACGCGCGGCTCGGATGGTACCGGGAGATCCGTTCTCTAAAGACACGCGTCTTGGCGCTGTCGTATCGAAGAAACAGCAAGAGTCTGTTCTTTCCTATATAGAAGCAGGTAAGAAAGAAGCGGAATTGGTTGCCGGAGGCAACGCAGCACAGGTAAACGGCAAAGGCTATTTCGTTGAAGCCACCATTTTCGACCAGGCCACGCCGGGAATGAAGATCGTTGACGAAGAAATTTTCGGACCGGTCCTGAGTGTTATCAGTTTCGACGGCGTTGAAGAAGGAATCGAACTCGCCAACAAAACCCAGTACGGACTGGCTTCCGGTATCTGGACTCAGGACATCAAGAAAGCGTTCCGCATTGCCAAAGCCATTAAAGCTGGAACTGTCTGGATCAACACTTACAATTTCTACGATCCTGCCGCGCCGTTCGGAGGTTACAAAGCGAGCGGCTTCGGACGCGACCTGGGACGGGTAGCCCTGGAGGGTTACACAGAACACAAAACAGTCTGGGTTAGCCTGTGAGAGAAGCCCTGATCTGTTCTTCGGTCCGCACGGCCGTTGGAGCGCAGGGGGGATCCCTTTCCAGTGTTCGTCCCGACGACCTCGGCGCGCTGGTGCTGAGGGCGGTGGTTGATCGGATCGGCTTCGACCCCGGCCAATTGGACGACGTTCTGATGGGTTGCTGCAATCAGGCGGGAGAGGACAACCGCAACGTGGCCCGGATGGCAGCGCTGCTCGCTGAGTATCCTATTGAGGTGCCCGGGCAAACGGTAAACCGGCTTTGCGGATCAGGTCTGCAGGCCGTTGTGAGTGCTTCACAGGCAATCAAATCAGATGAAGGAGAAGCGTTCGTCGCAGGCGGTACGGAGAGCATGACGCGTTCACCATACGTCATGTTGAAATCGGACAAGGCCTGGAATCGCATGCCTCCGACCGTAGCGGACACGACAGTGGGATGGCGTTTCATCAATCCAAAGATGCCAGAAGCCTGGACCATTTCGCTGGGACAAACAGCTGAAGTTGTCGCGGACAAACACGGCATCAGCCGCGAAGCACAGGACGAATTCGCTTTTCAGAGCCAGCAAAAAGCCAAAGCCGCCCTTGAAGCAGGGGCTTTCGACGACGAAATAGTGCCCGTTCCCCTGCCCCAACGCGATGGGAGCATTGTTGAATTCAAGACCGATGAGCATCCACGCCCCGGAGTCGCACTTGAAAAATTGGCGAACCTAAGACCGGCGTTCGCAAAAGAAGGCACCGTCACAGCCGGCAATTCCAGCGGAATAAACGATGGCGCTGCAGCGCTACTGGTTCTCTCCGAGGCTGCCGCAGTGGAGGCTGGAATTACTCCCAGGGCACGAGTGGTTTCGTCCGCGGTTGCGGGAGTCGATCCCGCTTGCATGGGACTCGGACCCATCCCGGCAACCCGGAAAGCGCTCGAACGGGCCAACCTCACCATCGACGACATCGATCTAATCGAACTAAATGAAGCTTTTGCTGCCCAGTCTATTCCGTGTATTCGTGAACTCGAAATGGACCCGAGCAAGGTGAATGTTTTCGGAGGCGGAATAGCGCTCGGCCACCCTCTGGGTTGCACCGGCGCCAAGTTAATGACCACGCTGGTCCACGGCCTCGAACGCACTGACGGTAAGTACGGCCTGGTAACGATGTGCATTGGCGTGGGGCAAGGAATCGCAATGATCGTGGAGAACCTTTGAGTACATACAAAAACATTCTGACAGATGTCAGCGACGGAATCGGGACGGTCACGCTCAACAGGCCGGAGAAGCTGAACGCCTTCGCCGGTAGAATGCGTGAGGAAGTCGCCGACGCAGTCCGCGAGCTTATTGCTGACGACGGCGTGAAAGTCCTTGTCATTACCGGAGCGGGCAGAGCGTTTTGTGCCGGCGCCGACATTGACTACATGAAAGAGTTGACGGCGAACGAAGACTACGAGGCCTTCGGGTTACTGGTTGACGCCGGCCGCGACGTAGTAACCGCTGTCCGAAGCACTGATAAGCCGGTCATTGCGAGCGTCAACGGACCAGCAGCCGGAGGCGGTGCCAACCTGGCACTCTGCTGCGACATTCGCGTCGCATCAGACACCGCTTCTATTGGCCAAACTTTCAACAAGATTGGCCTGCATCCCGATTGGGGCGGCACCTTTTTCCTACCACGACTGGTTGGAGTTTCCAAAGCAATGGAATTGGTTTTCACAGGCGAGATGATCGACGCCAGGGAAGCCCACCGGATTGGCATCTTCAATCGCGTTGTCCCATCGGCCGACCTCGCAATAGCCACCCGAGAACTTGCGACAACTCTGGCTGACAAACCTCCCGTAGCTATGGCATTGGCCAAGAAGGCTTTGTATCAAAGCGAGAACGCCGACCTGGAAGCGATGCTCGCGATTGAATTCGAATACCAGATGAGGTGCTTCAAGAGCGCCGATGCTGGCGAAGGACTGAACGCTTTTCTCGATAAACGTAAACCCGAATTCCGAGGCGAATAAGGAGCCTGCACACATGCGGAAAGTCAACAATTGGGACGATTGGATCGATTTTTTTGGAGTATGGCAGCAGAACATCGGCCTGGAGCGCAAAGAGGTAAAAGACTTTGATTTCGGCATCCTCTTCGGCAAACCTGAAGAGAAAGAAATTGAGTTCGGACATTACAAGGGTCAGAACAAATGGAAGACCCTCATGCATATTCCGGATCAGCGTATTCGCGACTCGCTGCTGAACCTGATCGTTTACCAGGGAGACACCGAGTTTGCCTCCGTGGAGCAGCAGCGCAACCTCCTGCAGAACGCCCCCTCTGACTACGACCTGCAGTCTATCCTCCGCGTGATGTGCGAGGAGATGCGCCACGGCTGGCAGATGTCTTATTTGCTCTGTGAGCATTTCGGCGACGAAGGCAAGCGGGAAGCTCAAAAACTCCTTGAGCGCAACGCCCTCGAAGGGCAACGGCTACTCGGCAGTTTCAACGAAGCGGTAAATAACTGGCTCGATTTCTTTACCTACACGCAGTTCATTGATCGCGACGGCAAGTTCCAACTCCAGATGCTTTCCACCTCGTCCTTCGAGCCCCTGGCCCGTTCGATGGGACCGATGCTCAAAGAAGAGAGCTATCACCTGGGAACAGGCAACAATGGATTGCTGCGCATCATCAAGGCAGGAGTCATCCAACCCGAATTGATGCAAAAGTTCTTCAACAAATGGGTGCCCACAGCCTTCGACCTCTTTGGTACCGACGGGTCGTCGTCAGCACACTGGGCGTACGTTTGGGGCCTCAAAGGACGATTCGACGAGCGCGAGAACCCCACAGAAGCCGACCAGGGTGCCCTCAACGAAACATCACGCGGGCTGTATCGTGACGAAGTTGTGCGTCTGGTCGAGAGACTCAACCGCTATATCGACGACCGCGATCGCTGGCTGAAAATCCCTGACATGAAGTTCAACCGTAACATTGGAGACTACGCACACCAACACTTCTCCATCGACGGCGAAGAGATCAGCGCAGACCGTTATCCAGCCTACCTGGAAACCGTACTTCCTTCGGACGAAGAGTACAAAACTCTGGCGGACCTCCAGAAGGAAAATATCTGGATCGAGCCCCGTAAGGTCGCCTGATCCGGGCAGGAGACTACGCCTTGGATACCCACAGTAAGGGCACGGCATGCCGTGCCCCGGCTGATGGCAGCAAAGATCACAACAGCAGTAAGGGCACGGCACGCCAGGCCCTGGCTGATGGCAGCAAAGATCACAACAGCAGTAAGGGCACGGCATGCCGTGCCCCGGCCGATAGCAGCAAAGATCACAACAGCAGTAAGGGCACGGCATGCCGTGCCCCGGCTGATGGCAGCAAAGATCACAACAGCAGTAAGGGCACGGCATGCCGTGCCCCGGCCGGTAGCAGCAAAGATCGCAACAGCAGTAAGGGCACGGCACGTCGTGCCCCGACTCTCATCGTTGCTCATAGAGGTGCATCGGGATACGAGCTGGAGAATACTCTAGCCGCGTTCCGGCGCGCTTCGGCTATGGGCGCCGATGGAGTGGAACTGGATGTCCACGCCACCGCTGACGGCGCCATCGTTGTCCACCATGACGTCGACGTAGCGGGACGGCTGATCAGAGAAACTACCCTTCTAGAATTACGAGAACACCGACTGGCCAACGGAGAACCCATCCCGACCCTATCCGAAGCCCTCGAAGTAATTGACGGAACTGCGTATGTGGAAGTAAAGGCCCTGGATGAAACGGCCGACGCAGAGTTATTCAGGGTGTTTGATGAGGGGATGAGGGGTGGAGGGGAAGTCCCCCACGTTCATTCCTTTGAGCACAAACTTATCAGGCGACTTCATAACAAGCGCCCGGACCTTACCTATGGGGCGCTCTCTGTGGCCGTCCCGGTTTCTCCTGAAGTTGCCTGGCGTGATGCGGGCGCCACCGACGTGTGGCAAGAGCATGAATTGATCTCACCCGACTATGTTGAACTAGCGCATTCGCACGGTTGTAAAGTTTTTGCCTGGACCGTGGACGATCCGGAACGGATGCGCTGGCTAAATGAACTCGGAGTGGATGGAGTCTGTACCAATAAACCTGATGTGGGGAAAAATTGTCTGAAGTAAAACGAATAGCAGTTATCGGAGCCGGAACCATGGGTAGCGGGATCGCCCACGTTGCCGCCACAGCCGGCTTTCAAACCACTCTCACTGATGCCAACGCCGACGCTATCGAAGCGGGTATCACGCGCATTGGACAGAACCTCGCGGGCGGTGTCAAAAGAGGAAAGATCACCCAGGGAGACGCTGACGCCGCTACCGCACGAATTAAGCCTGCCACTACGGTAGAAGAGGCTGTTGCTGAGGCAGACCTCGTGGTAGAAGCGGTGATCGAGGATCTTCTCCTCAAGCAAGACCTTTTTGCTGACATCTCCCATATGGCGCCCGCGTCAGCTGTACTTGCCACCAACACTTCCTCCCTGTCTGTATCACAGATCGCTGCCGCCGTCGACGATTCAACCAGAGTGATCGGGATGCATTTCTTCAATCCCGTTCACATCATGAAGCTGGTGGAAATCGTGGTACACCAGTCCGTGTCAGGAGAAACACTGCAGACCGTCCGGGGGGTCGCCGAGGCCATGGGCAAACAGCCCATCACGGTGACCGATTCGCCGGGATTCGCTTCCTCCCGCCTCGGAGTGATTCTGGGGCTCGAAGCGATGAGAATGCTGGAACAGGGAGTGGCTTCTGCCGCCGACATCGACAGGGCAATGGAGTTAGGTTACGGGCATCCTATGGGTCCACTCAGGGTCTCCGATCTTGTAGGCCTGGACGTTCGCCTGGCGATAGCGAAACACCTTCAAACAGAACTCAAAGACGATCAATACAAAGCGCCCCAGATTCTCCACGATAAAGTTGCGGCTGGCGAACTGGGCAAGAAAACCGGAAAAGGATTTTACGAATGGGAAGCTACCAAAACCTCCTGATAAAGAGGAACGGGTTTGTCACTACCGTCACTATCAATCGTCCTGACAAACTCAACGCACTCAATGAGCCTACGCGATACGAATTGGTGCAGGCACTGGACGAACTCAAAGATGACGATGGCGTTCGAGTAGTAATCCTTACAGGCGCTGGCGAAAAGGCGTTCATTGCCGGCGCAGACATCAAAGACTTCGAGGGACGCAGCCCCTGGGACCAATTCCGGGCTATGAAGGAATCGGGTCTTTTTGATAAGGCTGAACAATTCCCCAAGCCTCTCCTCGCCGCGATCAACGGGTTTTGCCTTGGCGGCGGCTGCGAACTGGCTATGGCATGTGATATTCGAGTTGCCTCCGAAAAAGCTCGCCTGGGGCAGCCCGAAATCAACCTCGGTATTATCCCGGGGGGAGGTGGAACGCAACGACTACCCCGTATCGTGCCACTCGGCGCTGCCTATAAGATGCTTTACACCGGCGAGATGATTAACGCGGACGAGGCATACAGAATCGGGTTGGTAGATGAATTGGCAGCTCCGGAAGCGTTAATGGAACGGGTCGAAGAAATCGCGGCGACCATCGCCAGCAAGAGCCCCGTCGCGCTGGCACTAATCAAGGAAGCCGTTAAAGCCAGCAAGCGCACCTCGCTGGACGAGGGGCTCAGAGTGGAAGCAGCACTTTTTGGAATGTCCTTCTCCTCAGAAGACAAAGTTGAAGGCATTGATGCCTTCCTCAACAAGCGCAAAGCAGAGTTCAAGGGCAAATGACCGACCGACCGGGGATTACCGACCTGCACATCCACATCCAGCCCTGGCGCGACCTTAAGAAGGACGTCGCAGACGTCATGCGGAAGGGAAAAGAAGATCATTGGGACTGGTTGATCACCCTGATGGATGATCCCAAAGCCCTGTTGGAGGTCATGGACCGTGACAAAATTTGGAGAGTCGGATTGATCAACTATCCGTCCCAGGACATCATGGGATTCGATGATTCGACAAATGAGTTTGCGGTCAAGTACGCTGAAGCCGCTCCCGAGCGGCTGATACCTTTCGGCGGGGTAAACCCGCTGCACACGCATGATCCCGAAGGTCAGGTCGAAGAGCTCCTGCACATGGGAACGCGTTGTTTGAAGATCCATCCGCCTCACCAGGGCTTCCCGGCCAACGCATACACAGCTGGCCTCGAGGCCCTCGGTAGAATCTACAAACGCTGCGAGGAACGCGGGTTACCGGTAATGATCCACACCGGTACCAGTATTTTCCCGGGTGCTCGTTCGAAATTCGGGAACCCAATGGAACTCGACGATGTCGCGATAGACTTTCCGGAACTGACCATTTTGATGGCGCACGGGGGACGTCCTCTTTGGATGGACGAGGCGTTTTTTGTTCTTCGAAGACACCCTAACATTCACCTTGAGTTATCTGGAATCCCTCCCAGGAAAATTCTAGAATATTTTCCACGCCTGCCAGATCTGGCGTCGAAAGTAGTTTGGGGAACCGACTGGCCCAGCCCGGGAGTAAAAGGTCTGAGGACCAACCTTGATCAGTTCTTAAGCCTCGACCTGCCGGACGAAACGAAGGACCTGATCACGCGTACGAATCCTTTATCGCTCATTCCAAACAGAGGGTGATTATGAAAGACCTCGTAGCATTGGCCAATTACCGAGCTAAGTGGGAAGCAGAAGCGGCGGGTGGTTTGTTGGACGACGCAGAAATCGCCTATCTCATTCAGAGTCTTGAGGGAGCCGGCCTGGTCCCTGCCCCGCACGGGACGACCATCATGGTGCGCCCTGAAGACCTGGAACGCGCGAAGGCGGTTATCGGAACCGTCGACGAAGGACCGCAAATAGCGTGACCAGAACATTTGCCATTACGGGAGCGCTGTTTGCGTTCGTCGGCGTAGCACTCGGGGCCTTTGGCGCCCACGGGCTCAAAGCCAAATTATCACCCGATATGCTCGCCGTGTTCGAGACCGGGGTTCGTTATCACATGTATCACGCATTTGGACTTTTTGCCGTAGCGTGGGTTATTGATCGCTGGCCCTCGTCGACAGCAACCGCAGCTGGTTGGCTCATGGTGGCTGGCGTGGTGATCTTTTCCGGATCACTCTACATCCTTGCCGTCTCCGGAATAAGATGGTGGGGAGCCGTAACGCCTTTTGGAGGCATTGCGTTGCTCGCAGGGTGGGCCGCTCTTGGCATCGCACTCTATAAGGCGTCGTGACATGATTGTTTTTTTGAACGGGGAATTCATGCCAAAGGAAATGGCGACGATTTCCCCTGACGACCGTGGTTTTCTATTCGGAGATGGCATCTACGAGGTAGTCAGATGTTATGGCGGCAAGTTCATGGAGATTGATGCCCATCTCACCCGAATGAAGCACGGGTGCGATGAAATCGGCTTGAGCGGCATCGAGTCGTTTGATTTCGAATTCATTTGCCACGAGTTGGTCAGTAGGAACTCCCTATCGGACCAGGGAATCGTCTATCTACAAATCACTCGCGGGGCGCCTCCTACCCGCACCCACGCCTTCCCCAGCGAGCAAACACCACCCACCGTTTACGGAATGGCGTTTCCTTTCTCTCAGAAGGCAGATCCAACCGTTGGCGTTTCAGTTATCACCACGCCGGACCTGCGCTGGGGCAGATGCGACATCAAAACCATCGGGCTGCTTGCCAATTGCCTGACACAGCAGCGAGCGAAGGAAAATGGTGTTTTCGAATCTATCTTGATCAAGGACGGCCTGGCTATCGAATCGTCCGCGTCTAGTTTTTTTGCGGTGATTGACGGGCAGGTCCGTACCGCTCCAAAATCGAACCACATTCTCCCCAGTATCACGAGAGAAACTGTGCTCAGACTCTGCGCCGAGGAGGGTATCCCCCACCGCGAGACGCCGGTCAAAGAGCAGGATTTGTCATCGGCATCCGAGTTGTTCTTGGCGGGTACAACGCTGGAGATACTCCCGATCGTTCGAATCGATGGTACACAGGTCGGTACTGGAATCCCCGGCCCCGTTACCAGCAGGCTCCAGAAGCTTTTTCGAAAAACCGTCGAAGCCCTCTAGTTGGAACCAAACGGTTGGCCAACCCGTAAAGGGAACACATAGTTAGATTATTGGGCGATATGAAAGGCAATTGCGAAATCTGCGGAACCGAGCTGCATCTACTCAAGCACCCGTTGCGGCGCTTGAGGGGCTCGGGGTATTGGATGAAGGGCCTCGCCAGTATTTTCACGAGGCCCCTTAAGGCCTGCGCGGATTGCGGTACCGTTTACACGTGGGAAGAAGTGCTCCTTGCCCAGGGAGCCGTCCCTACAACTGACGAACTCGCTCTTGCAAACCTCCGCAGCGATATGGCCAACCTCAGAGACAGCTTCTTGACTGTCTCTGCCGCTGCCGGTTTTATCACCGTCTGGATGATCGGCGGTCCCGGACTGCACGATGTCGATGCCCCCATTGTTTCAGCTACAATTGGTGCCATTTCCCTCCTTCCCGCAGGGTATTTCCACAAGCGCGTAGCCCACTTTAAGCAACAGATCAAACGCCTGCGTCGGGAACGCATCAAAGGGCATCTCGAAGCGTAAGGCCTCGCCTAAAACACGTATTGCGTCATGCATATGTCGTTTATATATTTTCCGGAATTCTATATCTAGCCACAGGCATGCTTTTTTCACACTAACCATGGATGCAAAATGAAACGCCGTAATCAGATAACTATCGCCGCACCTACAATCGCCCTGCTTCTCTCCGGTTTGCCGTTGACCGCTCAAAGCCAAGCCATGAAGGCTCCATTCGACGGATCTAAGCTCCAGGCGTCGTCGCATTCCTATTCGGTTTTGATCCAGGGCAACGCGGCCGGAACGATGGAAACCTCTACCTCAGTCGACAACGGCACCGTAACGGGACACGTCGAAATGGAGATTTCATTTCAAGGGGCGACTCAAACGATAGTCCAGGATGTAACCTTTCGCGCAAATGACCTCAGAATGATCTCAAGCAGCCAGGTAACCGACGTGAGTATTATGCACGCCGAAACCTCGGTGCAGTATGATAACGGCCATGTGACGGGACGCGGACAAACTCCCACGCCCACAGGTGAGGTCGCGACTGTGGAGATAGACACCGTGCTGGGATCCGATGTCATCGATTCAGGCGCCGCCTTCATTCTCCTGGGAACCTTGGAGTGGACCGACGGAGCTATTTACTCTTTCGACGCCTTCCAGAGTTCAGCCGGCACTGTAAGTTCCGGGAGTGCAACAGCAGTCGCATCGGAACAAGTTACCGTTCCAGAAGGCGAGTTTGACACATGGAAAATCACCACCGGTGGCCTCGCCCAACCCTTCACACTTTGGCTAGACAAAACCGATGGCAGCGTTGTGAAGATGGGCGTTAACGCTGGAATCTCTATTGAGTTCGTCAGAGGCCGTCAATCGGCGAGCCCCACCGACTAGTTCTCGATTTTCTCGGGCGGAACATGTCTGGTCGGGTAGGAGACTTTCCCACCCGACCAGTTGCCTTTCACCCATAATTCCGGCCAATTCCTCCTAATCCCACCTAATCAACACCTATCGCTCCCTGTCGGACCGGCTTTCCGCCGAACGGGTAACCTCGGTCGACTCTATTCGACATTCATCGGAAGCCAAAACCTTGAAGACCAAACGGTTACTCCCCATCGTAGTTGTCATTGCCATACCAGTTGCCCTGTACGCATGCGGGTCAGAAACGATGGATCCACCCCCTCCCCCACCTCCCCCAACGGAGGAGACAGCCAAGATATCCCGTATCGAAGTCTTCGCCCCGGTCGATACGATAGTGGCCCTTTCAACTCGGCATCAGTTCTCCGTGATCGCTTTTGACTCAACAGGGACAATAACACCCACTCCGCCGGTTACGTGGACTTCCACCGTTCCCTCAGTGATTTCGATAACGCAAACCGGAATCGCTACTGCGACTGCTAACGGGGCCACAAAGATAGTTGCCCGATCTGAGGCTTTCCTCGACACTGCAAATGTCGTGGTGCGTCAGAAACCAACCTCGATAGCCATCAATGCCTCCGCCGACGAACTGAAGGCTATCGGAATCCGAGCCCTTTTCACCGCCGAGGCCTTCGATTCTGCCGGCCAGACCGTGGCGTTTGCTCAACAGGTTGAATGGGAATCCTCCGACACCGGCGTCGCGACCATCGATAGCGCTGGAGTGCTGGTCTCGGTCTCAAACGGTACAACCACAGTGACCGCGACAACAGCCGGGGTTTCCGCAACAGCCATAATGCGAGTCGACCAGTCCATCCCGGTCGAAGACGTTGCTGGCACCGTCGCATTCGTCGGAGCCAATCTAATTTCCATGACTTCAGGGCAAGTAATTGCTGATCAGACTGTCATCACTCGCAACGGACTAATCGAATCCATCGGGCCAGCGGGAAGTCTCACGGTACCCACCGAAGCCCACATGGTAGATGCAGGCGGGAAGTACCTCATGCCTGGCCTGACAGACATGCACACGCACTTTGCGACGGAAACCGCGATCGCCGCCGGCGAGGGACAGTTGTTGCAGTTTCTCGCCAACGGAATCACTACAATTTTGAACCAGGGTGACTTCGGGTTTGACGGCTTTTCCGCTGGCACGCCCTTCCCGGATTGGGCACGACAGGCACGGGATCAATTGATTCCAAGTCCAACCATATACCTGGCCCGATACGCCAGAGGACCGCAGGACGGAGGTCCACCAAACGTGGAGGTGTCGGGAGTTGATCAGGCCCGCCTATACGTCCAGGAGTCGGATCAACTCGGCTATGATTTCATCAAGGTCTACAACTTTACCGGAGCCGCCGAATTCGCCACGATGCAGCAGGAAGCTCAGCGTTTGGGACTGGGTTTCATCGGACATTTCCCGGTAGCGATAATGGAGGGGATTGATGCCCTGAACGGTGGGCTCCAGATGGTCGGACATGCGGGTTTCGGAGGGTTCTGGACGAGGGTCTACAAGCAGCAATTCGACCCAACAGTCACTCAAACAGCAATCGCAATGCTTCAGGCCAACAACGCCTGGGTAAACCCGACGATCGGTGTAGAAAGAATTGTCGCCAGCGTCTGGGGGGGGAACACCGCGGGATTCGATGCTTTGTTTCGCCAGGAAGGCATTCGTTATGTTCACCCCGCAACGAAAAACCGCTGGGACATCAAGGTTAACCAACAACGGCTGTTTAACCCGCAGGGGGCAGTCGTCGGCGGGCGCGACTCAATCGTGTCATTCATTGAGGGATACGTTCGGTCGTTCTATGATGCGGGAGTAAGAATGGTCATTGGGAGCGATTCGCCCACCGTGCTGCTGGTTGCAGGCTTCTCGATTAACAAAGAGCTTGCCGCATTCAGGCAGATGGGGCTTTCTCCTTTCGAGGTATTAGAGATAGCGACCAGTAACGCGGGAAAATTCATCGACGAAACTCGTCCGGGTTCGCCCCGATTCGGGACCATAGAAGTCGGTAATCGGGCTGACATTCTGTTGCTTAATTCAAACCCCTTAGCAGACCTTGCAAACCTAAAGGATCGCTATGGGGTGATGGCGCGGGGACGCTGGCGCTCAGAAACACAATTACTGCGTCTCCTCGACGCACTTGCGGAATCGGTAGGCAACTAGAGCAACAGCCCTTCGTGTTTTTCCGCAGACTCAATCAACCGGAAGTCGGCAGCGTAAGGTGGAACGTAGCTCCTGAATGCCGATTGGTGCGGGCGCCTACCGTCCCCCCACTCAACTCCACCAGCTGTTTGACTATACTAAGGCCCAGCCCTCTTCCGCCAGCCTCGCGGCCCCTCGCGGTATCGACGCGGTAGAAGCGTTCAAAAACTTGCTCCCTCTGCCCTTCGGGTATCCCCGCCCCACGGTCGGACACCGACAGCTCGACAGCTGCCCCTAGGTTGCTCGCCGTCATTTCGATCGACGAGACTTCGGGGGAATGCCTCATGGCGTTGCTCAGCAGGTTCCGGAGAATTTGTTGCAACCGATCGGGATCCACATATGCCGACAACCCGGGCTCAGCCTCGACTTTCAAACCAGCCGAGCCATCTGGATCGACCGCACGCGCTGCACGCTCCATCGCGCTCTTCACATTTACCAACGCTGGTACCATTCGGAGTTGGCCCGTATCCGCCAGTGTTAGTACATGGAGATCATCCACGAGTCGCTCCAGGAGATAGCATTCTTCAATTAACGCGGGCGAGGCCTGGCTTTCATCAAGTAGCCCGTCCTGTAGCGCCTCAACTTGCCCTTTGATATTGGTGAGAGGAGTACGCAACTCATGGGCGATATCGCTTGCCACATTCTTTCTGAGTTTGTCAGCCGCAGAAAGTCGACGCGCCATTTCGTTCAACGCCAGGCCAAGTGAACCGATTTCATCAAATCGTTTTACAGAGATCCGAACGTCGAAATCTCCGGCAGCGATTTTCCTCGCAGCTTCTTTCAATTGGCCCACAGGTTTGAAAATCGCGTTCGATATTCCGAGCAACCCAAAAAAGGCCAGCACAGCCAGTCCCACTCCGAGCCACCGCATCCAATTCAACGAGTTGCCGTCAATAACGACCGGCAACTCTTGATCGGGAATTTCAACTGGAACCGCACGCACCGAGCCACCGTCCAACCCTTCAGTCACAAGTATCGACTCGGGCAACCGAAGAACGTTGACGTTCAGGTCGGCAAGGCCGAATTCAACGTGTACCCCTCCGTCCGGCAGCAACGCAACCTCCCTCACCGCACCATCAATGTTCTCGAAAATAACCGCACCTTCGGTATCGAAAAGAACGAGGGGCGGTAACTGTTGTGCGTCGGATACGTCTTCTCCGCGTGACAAGGCAACCAGAGTCGACCGGTGAGCAGACAGCTCGCTTATCGCTCGGCGGAATTGCTCGACGTCTCCCGAAGCCGTGGTGGTCATTTCCAATGTGACCACCCTATCCGTCACATACCAGGTTGAAAGTGCCGCAAGTGCAACCAGAGCGCCGTAGGTGGCAATCAGACGAAACCGCAGGCTATTCATCAACGTCCTCGAATTTGTAACCCGTGCCGAAAACAGTGTGTAAAAGACGGGGGTTGCCGCGGTCCTCTTCTATCTTGAACCTCAGGTTTTTTATGTGAACGTCCACCGTACGACTCAGCGCGTCGGGAGCGCAGTCAGACAACAAACTTTCTCTGGAAAAAACTTTGCCCCGGGCTTTGACCAGCCTGGTTAGAATCGCGTACTCCGCCGGAGTTAACTCGACCCGCTCCCCCCGAACATCAACCCGATGCTGTTCCTCATTGATTGTGACGGAGCCGACCCGCAGCAGTGGGTAATCTTTCGTGTCGTTACGTGATCTGCGCATCATGGCGTTCACGCGGGCGAGCACTTCTCGTGGACTGAATGGCTTGGCTACGTAATCATCCGCACCAACGTCAAATCCCTCCAGCCTTTCATGTTCAGCGACGCGAGCAGTAAGCATGAGAATCAGAACGTCGCTCTGCGCCCTGACCTGCTTGCAGATCTCCGGACCATCCACGCCGGGAAGCATCCAGTCCAGTATCAAAAGGTCGAAGCCTCCTGCGAGTGCTCTATCAAGTCCCTTTTGGCCGTCATGCTCCACGCTAACCCTGTACCCCCCGTGACGGAGATACAGGGCCACCGTGTCGGCCGTACGAGCGTCGTCTTCGACCAGCAGAATATCCTGCGTTTTAGCTGTTTCTGGCATCGTTCGAGGTTAAAGAAGAGGTGTTCAAATCTGAGGACGCGGGAAAAGTTCAAGAACCCTCAATCCGACCTCGTCCTCTGTATCAACATATACGCGTCTTCCGCTTACTGCGACGATGGTGCGGCCAGGCCGCAGGCTTACCGTGGCGACATGCCGCGCACTGAAATCAAACACGTCGTAGACGCTTCGCCCGCCGAAAGGCACCGCGCGTTCTACCCAACCAAAACCTTCGCCATCTACGACCACCCGCGAGAAGGGAGGTTTGTTTTCAGGCCATTCGAAGGATGAAGCCGAGGGCCTGTTGCCACGCATTCCGCGACTGAAACTCATTCGACTGCCTCCAGGGCCCTCTTCCACTTCTACACCCAGGGCGTTGGAGAGCCCATCGATCCAAGCTTCTTTGTCTCCAGATCTAATGGGTACCGGGCGCGGATTCATCGATTGCCCTATCGTCACATCTCCATTCGAGTCGATCCATTCGACATGGTAGTCCGTCCATCTAGCCACGAAGACTCGGCCGTCGGGGCCGACCGCCCACTGGTCGCCCGGAGCCATAGGGACTGGACTTATTTCTTCGGACCTGGCATCCGACCCACCCGACCTGTTCACAGCCATGGCGGGCAACGCCACGGAGCCCAACGTCGTTGCGCTCCCGGCCTCCGGGTCCCACTTGACAATATGCGCCGATTCAGGTGCACCAGTGGGTCCGGGCACCATTCTGGAAAAAATGAAACTACCACTTCTATCAGTGCCTCTGGGAAAAAGCATGGTGAACTCACCGCCTCGCTCTCCGGCGATAGGAATGGTTCTGGTGAATTCGCCGTTGGGAGCGATCACGGTCAAACGACCGTTTCCCAGGTCAACCATAATCGTGGAGTCGCCCGGCAGGGCGGCAAGAACATCGGGGCCTCGATACTCATCCGGCCCCGGCCCCACCGAACCCAATGTATCAATGCCTCCTCCGCCGCCCTGGTTCAGCGAGATTTTCATCAACGCCTGGCCGGTACCATCCGAAAGGAGAAAACTGCCGTTCGATAACTCTCGGATGCCGTTAATACTGCTCAGATCATCTATTACCGCCGCCGGTTCGTCCAGCGTTATCTCCCGTTGGGCAAATGACTCTGACGGAACGACAACCGCCGAGGTGAACAAAACCATGAACTTCCTGGAAAGCATCTACAAACCTCCGAATAATGTTGGTTACGTGATGTTACACGGTGGTTGTGAACGAAATGTGAAGGCGAACGCCCGGCGACATGAAACCTTTTCAAAAAGGTCCCGTAATGCCACGTTATATGTATTAATCACATGTGAAAATAGAAGATGTTTTCTCACAAGCTCACACTAGTCCAACGAACGGTTCTTGGCGAAATACCGCCAGAATTAGTCCAACTTGGCTAGACCAGCTCGAAGGCGTCCAACCACTCACACTCAAGAAGGCCAACATGAAACCACTTGCTCATTTTTTTTCAGTAGCTCTACTCTCGATGACCGCCGGAGTCCAGGCTCACGCCCAAACACCGGCTAATTTCGACGCATCTCGCATCGTGAATACAACAGACACCTTTACCCTTCTGATGCAAGGCAATTCAATAGGCTCTATGAAAACGTCCCACATGGTGGCAGCAGGGGTGGTCACCGGGAAAGTCGAGCTTGGTCTGGCTTTCCAGGGGATGACCCAGAACATAGACGCAGAAGTCAGATTTCACGTAGACGGCCCGGATATGATTTCCAGTTCCCAAATCGTCGAGGTCGCGATGACTCGGGCAGAAACCGATATCGAATATGGAAACGGCAGGGTAACCGGGATCGGCCAATCTCGCGGACAGGGTCCGGGCGGTGTTTTGACCACGACCGAAATCGATACAGTAGCGGGCGCCGACGTTATCGATTCCGGGGCCATGAATATGTTATTGGGCACGCTTGACTGGACTGAAGGGGCCGTGTTCTCCTACAAAGTGTTCCAGGGCCCCAGCGGTTCGGTCCATGAAGCCATCGCTGCGGTCGAGGGGAGCGAAACCCTAACCGTGCCTCAGGGGACTTATGAGACCTGGAGAATCAACGTTACTGGGGTCCTGCGACCGGTTCGTCTCTGGTTTGCTAAGGATACCGGCCAATTGATAAAACTCGCCGGGCATGGCCAGCCGGTTGAAATTGTTCTCGGCGCACCCGCCGGCTTGGGCGGACCAACCGACTGAGCTTCGTTTCAATCACGTCCCGGCCCATTGCAGAATCGGCATTCGCAGTGTGCCTTAAACGAGGTTGAGCGCGGAGACGTTAATTCAAACTCGGCAGCTGTGAAAAAGAGAAGGGCGGAGCTCGTGGAGCCCGCCCTTCTTTTCAAATATTAACTCGAGTTTTAACCCTTACGCAGAATAAACGCTGACTTTCAGACGTCTCTTGTCGTAGTGTTCGAACTTCACGAAACCCTCAATAAGGGCAAAGAGTGAATCGTCCTTAGAACGGCGCACGTTGTTGCCCGGATGGAACTTGGTTCCGCGTTGCTTGAGAATAATGGTTCCCGCGTTTACGTGTTCCCCGCCGTACCTCTTGACACCCAGATACTTCGGCTTGGAATCACGACCGTTACGACTGGAACCTACACCTTTTTTATGAGCCATATTGTCCTCAGCCCAGCTTTAGATCTTTGATCTTGATTTCAGTGAATTGTTGTCTGTGACCGGTCTTGCGACGATAATTCTTCCGCTTTTTGAACTTAAAGACGATCACTTTTTTATCTTTGCCATGGCGTACAACTTCAGCGACAACACTTGCACCTTTTACGGTGGGCTGTCCGGCTGAGATCTTGTCGCCATCGTTGGTCAGAAGCACCTCGTCGAAAGTTACGTCTGTACCCTCCTCAACATCCAGCAGAGGAACGTGCATGGTTCTTCCGACTTCGGCCCGGAATTGCTGTCCGGCTGCTTTAAAAATCGCGTATGACATAGCCTACAATTTTACTTGCTTACCGGGTATAGATCAAGGGGGTGATAGAATACAGAATGGCGATTGAAGAAATCGTTTCCCGTTTCCCGTTTCCCGCTTCCCGCTTCCCGCTTCCCGCTTCCCGACCGATATTATTATGACAACCCTTCACCATAGAGAAACCATGAAAAACCGATTGTACACCGCCACCCGGGTCCTGGTCTTCCTGATTCTCTTTACAGGTTTTCCGCTACAAACGCTGGCACAGGACTGGCGCAGCGCCGACGGACTCCTGGAGTACTTTTCCGAAGCACAACGGGAGTGGGACGTCCCCGGCATGGCTGTCGGAATCATTAAGGACGGCGAAATCTTCATTGCTTCTGGTTTTGGTGTCCGGGACATCGAAACCGGAGGAGCGGTCGACGCCCACACCCTTTTCGCCATCGCCTCCAACACCAAAGCATTTAACTCCGCCGCCCTGGCTACTCTTGTGGATGCCGGACGGTTGAGTTGGACCGATCGAGTTAAGGACCACCTGCCCTATTTTGAGCTCTACGACCCTTATGTCACGCAGGAAATGCGGATTCGCGACCTTCTTTCACACCGCAGTGGATTGGGCACTTACAGCGGCGACCTGCTGTGGTACGGTACAGATTACACCCCCGAAGAGGTCCTGCGACGCGCCCGTCACCTGCCACCAGCCCGCGGTTTCCGGGAAGGATATGGTTACTCCAACCTTATGTTCCTGGCCGCAGGAGAAGTCATCCCCGCAGTCACCGGACAAACATTCAGCGAGTACGTCCAGGCCACATTCCTGGATCCTCTGGGGATGGACGAAACCGTACTGTCAACCAACGACCTGCGAGGAAGAACTAACGTCGCCACTCCCCACGGCGTGCGCGATGATGAGTTACGGTCCTTCGAGTGGTACAACTGGGATACCATGGTTGCTGCCGGTGGAATCATTTCGAACATCGACGACATGTTGCGTTGGATTCAACTTCAACTCAATCGGGGCCAGTTCGAAGGGACCAGGATATTTTCGGAACGTTCGTCGGCCACAATGTGGACACCACACGTCTCGATTCCCATTAGCTCGACGAGCAGAGAACGCTATCCGTCCACTCATTTCCGGGCCTACGGACTGGGCTGGAGCCTTTACGACTACCAGGGCAGCAACGTGATGACGCACGGGGGCGGGTACGACGGCATGTTTTCTCGGGTGGCGCTGGTTCCAGACGAAAACCTCGGAATCGTAATCCTCACCAATGGCATGACCGGAATCCAGACTGCTCTGAGCTACAGGATACTGGACGCGTTCCTCGGAGGTGAAGAAAGAGACTGGAGTGCCGAATCCCTCGAGCGATCCCGCGCAAGCACTTCCACCGTTCAGCGCGCCCGACAACAGCGGGGCGGGCAGAGAGTAGCTGGCACGACGCCATCGCACGACCTGGAGTCGTATTCCGGTACCTACGGCGGTGACCTCTACGGCGACGCCACCGTAACCGTCGAAGCCGGCTCCCTTGTTTTGCGCTTGCTACCTAACCCGGACCTCGTCGGGGACCTCGAACACTACCATTACGACACCTATATCGTTCGGTGGCGGAATGACTTCTCATGGTTCGAAGAGGGTACCGTGCAATTCATCGACAACGCCGCGGGGGAGGTAGTCGAATTCAAAATCGACGTGCCGAACGACGATTTTTGGTTCACGGAACTGGAGTTTACGAAGAAGTAAGTGGGGAAGTCGGGAGGTGGGGACGAACATCCCAACCTCCCGACATCCCCACTTTGTTCAGGCTACCGCCCACTGCTCCGTCACGTCCCGACCGGCAGGCTGGACGATTAGACGATATTCGTCGAGTTGTATCGTGGGGTCGTCGCGAACTTCGAATTCCACTCCGGTTAACCCGGAGAGGTTCTTAACGAAGGCCGGCTCCTCTTCGAGGAGATAAAGCGCGACTTCGGGATGGATCCGAATCACCATCCGCTTTTCTTTGCCGACACGACCAAAACGCTTCAGTCCGCGTTCAAGGCGCCGTGTAACGACCTCGGGCCTGAACACGTGACCGGTGCCATCACAACTTGGGCAAACGGTGCTCATGGAGTGAAGCAAGGACGGCCTCACCCGTTGGCGCGTCATCTCGATAAGACCGAGTTCTGAGACCCTGTGGGTTTTTGTCCGAGCCCGATCTCTGGCAAGCGATGATCTCAATTCCCGTAACACTTTGTCACGGTTGCGCTGGTTGTCCATGTCGATGAAATCGATCACGATGATCCCACCCATGTCCCGCAGCCGCAGCTGCCTGGCCACTTCGCGCGCCGCTTCGAGGTTGGTCCTCAGAATTGTCTTCTCAGGATCGCTTCCTTTTCCACCGGTATACCGTCCCGTGTTGATATCGATCGACACCAGAGCTTCGGTGGGTTCGATAATCAGATATCCTCCCGCCGGCAAATCTACGCGCCGCTGGAAGAGGGTTCTGATTTCGGGCTCAATATCATACTTGTCAAACAGCGGAACGTCTTTGTCGTAGAACTCGACCCTTTTTAACAGATCGGGATCGACCTGTTTCAAGTACTGCTTGATATCTGCATACACCTTCGACGACTCGACGTGCAGCCCATCCACCTGATCACTGAATACGTCGCGAATGACACCGCTTGCAAGCGAACCTTCTCGCTGAACAAGGTCTGGCGCTTTGACCAAAGCTTTTTTGCGTTTGATTTTTTTCCACAGGGCAAGCAGTGATTTCAATTCCCTTTTTATCTGCTTGGCTTCCAGACCCTGGGCGACGGTGCGAATGATCACGCCTCCGCCGTCCTTCGGCATTTCATCTTGTACGATCTTACGGAGCCTGGAACGCTCGGCACGAGATTCGATTTTGCGGCTTACGCCTACCTTCGAACTCTGGGGCATGTAAACCAGAAAACGCCCGGGGAGAGATACCTGAGAGGTAATCCTGGGTCCCTTGGTGCTAATTGGCTCTTTGGTGACCTGAACGAGGATTTCTTGACCACGCTTCAGAGTGTCTTTGATGTCCGGGATGTTGCGCCCGAAACGGCGTCTGCCACGTCCCCGACCGCGACTCGGCGCTTTGGATCGACTCTTACCGTTTGATTTCGAATCGGAAGCGGTTTCTTTCTCGGCGTCGTCTCCGTCACCGTTTTCGTCTTCGTCCTCTAGGTCATCGTCCTCCGGTTCGACCAGGTCCGACGCGTGGAGAAATCCACTTTTGTCGGTGCCGATGTCGATAAAGGCCGCCTGCATGGCGGGTAAGACTGCTTCAACTTTGCCGAGGTACAAATTGCCGACGGTTCGTTGCATATCGGGACGATCAACAAGTAATTCAACAAGTTTATCATCCTCCAGAATGGCCACGCGGGTCTCCCGCTGGCCTCCAGTTATTAGTATTTCTCTTTTCAAACTTCTCAACCTCTACCAGGACCACAGCGCTCGCGACCGGGCTTTCGCCGGCGCCAGTTGTTGCCCTGATTTTTTGGATTTTCACGAGGGGCAAGGACTTTTCTTCGATGTCCATCGCCGCTCCTATGATCTCGGTCGGTTTGACCGAGCCTGAAATGCCGCTTTCGATCGTGATCAACAACTCTTTGGAGCTCACGACCGATATGTCCGCAATCATTGGTCTTATTTCGATGTTCTGCACTTTGCGTTTGCGCGTCCGCGTTATGGTCACCGAATCGAGGGCGAGCAATCTGGAGAAAGAAGCCTCCAACTCGCCGAGGGTGGTTTCGAACCGACCCGGGAACTCAACGTGGTAGGTGCAGCGGGTCAACCCCGCACTCAATGATTCCAGTTTTCCTGACATCGCGGCCGCAGCAAAAAACTCAACCCCCGATGCCACCTTTTCGTTAACAATTTTCAACAGTTCGTCCAACTTTTCTTCCAGCGCCCACTCGCCGGCCAGTTGGACGTCGATCCATTCGCACTCGGAGGTCCAGCCCAGCGCCAGGGGCGCTCCCGAAGCCATCTTCGGGCGGGGAGAAAATCCTTCCGAGAAGATCAAGGGCAACTCTGCCCTTCTAAACGTGCGTTCCAGTTCCCGCATCAATTCCAGATGGGAAATGAACCGAACGTGCTCGCCTTTGCGGTAACCAAGCCTCAGATGTGTGCCCGCGACCCCACGGAGTAATTGGGGTGCCATCTCTGGTTTTGGTGATTCGGTAGGCGGCGCCAGCAGGTTTTTGATCACCTGGAAGTCACACACGCCGCAGGCTGAGCATCTTTCGTTCTTACATTCCTCTGTCTCGCCGGCCTCATATGCCTTGTGGCGTTCTTTCAGGAAGTAAGCTCGATCAATTCCGTAAGACACTATCTCCCAGGGGAGGTCGTTGTCCTCGGATCTTTCTTCAAAAACGGATTTCAGGTCTAACCCATGCTCCTGGAGGGCCTTCTCCCAGTTGGAGAACCTGCAGTACTCACTCCAACCGTCAAATCGGGCGCCGTTACGCCATGCCGATTCGATGACATCACCAACCCGACGGTCTCCACGAGAGATCAATCCTTCAATCGCAGTATCGGCTGTGTCGTGATGTCTGATTTCAATTCCTTTGCCCTTCAGACGGGATTTGACCCACGAAAGTTTCTCCGCGTTGGTCTCCATAGAATCCTGCTGCTCCCACTGGAAAGGCGTATGCGCCTTGGGAACGAAGGGGGAAATCCCCAGAGTCACATAACGCCGCCCTTTGTGGGCCCGGGTTATAGCTCTGATTTTTTCCACCAATTCTGCCAGTTCTTCAAAGTCAGCTTCGCACTCGGTAGGGTGCCCGATCATCAGATAGAGTTTTACGCTTGTCCAACCAGACGCCATGGCTCTTTCGACGGCTGAGAGAATCTCCTCTTCCGATAACCCCTTGTTAATGACGTTACGAAGCCTCTGACTCCCCGCTTCCGGAGCAAAGGTAAAGCCTGATTTGCGCACCCGACTAACCGATTCGGCGAGACCAACACTGAACTCGTCTGCGCGCAGTGACGGCAGTGAAACGCCGACACCCTTTTCCACCATCGTTCGACTCAAACGGTCGGTAAGCTCGGGCGCCTGGGAGTAATCAGCGGTGGAGAGCGACAACATCGACACCTCCTGCCAGCCCGAGTGTTTAATACCCTCGTCCGCAATTTCCAGGACTTCATCCACATCGCGTTCACGTGAAGGGCGGTAGAGATACCCTGCCTGACAAAAGCGGCATCCCCTCATGCATCCCCGCATTACCTCGATGGGCAACCGATCGTGAGTCGTTTCCGACATGCTCACAACCATCTCCCGCGGGTGGTCTTCAGTCTTTAGTACAGGAACCTTCCGTGCCATGACCGCCGCTGGAGTTTGCGGATCCACCCCATCCCTCGGCACAGGTTTCAGGTTTCCTCCAACCTGGTGATAGAGCGATGGGACATAAATTCCGGAAACGGATACCGCCAGTCGCTGGAGAAACGCCTCTCTTGTCTCGCCGGTCTGTCCCCTGGTTTTCTTCCAGTCCTCAACCAACTCCAACACCTCGGCGAGCGCATCTTCGGCATCACCGATAAGCGCGAAATCGACAAACGGTGCCAACGGCTCCGGATTAGAAGCACAGGGCCCGCCGATGCAGATGAGAGGATCCGACTCCTCTCTGTCAACCTGACGGATCGAGATCCCCGCAAGGTCTATCATGTTCAGAAGGTTGGTGTAAGTCAGCTCCGACTGCAGAGTGAAGCCCAGCACGTCGTACTCTCTAACTTCGCGGCGATAATGCAGGCCCCAGAGAGGCATGTTGCGCATGCGAAGTTGTTCTTCCATATCTGGCCATGGTGCATAGACCCGGTCCAGGAGCCATCGTGGGTTCCGGTTCACCAGATGGTACAAAATCTGGGTACCGGTGTGGCTCATTCCGACTTCGTAGGTGTCAGGATAGCTGAGCAGGAAACGAACCGAAGTTTCCTCCCATTTTTTCTCGATGAGCCCCAGCTCGTTGCCAACATACCTGTTCGGCTTGGAAACCAGCGGGAGGACTTCCTCGAAAAGCTCTTTTTCGTTTACAGACCTGATACCAGACATAGACCTGTAAGATAAAGAGTCATTAATGCTTAGGTCAACTTCCGTCCATCACACTGCCCAGCAACTGACGGGCAATTACGATGCGCTGGATTTCACTGGTACCCTCCCCAATTTCGCATATTTTGGCATCCCGCATCATTCGCTCAACCGGGTAATCGGTCGTATAACCGTAGCCGCCGTGAAGCTGGACCGCTTTGGTAGTTGCGCGCATTGCGAGTTCGGAAGCGTAGAGTTTGGCCATTGCCGCCTGGGTTTTGATCGGCTGGCCATTCTGGTACAGCCAGGCTGCGTGGTAGACCAGATGTCTGGCAGCCTGGATTTCGGTGGCCATGTCCGCAATCGGGAAATGGACTCCCTGAAACGAGGCGATCGCCTTCCCGAACTGTTTCCGCTCGGAGGTATACTTGAGGCATTCGTCGAGAGCCCCCTGTGCGAGTCCCAGCGAAAGTGCCGCCACCCCTATCCGCCCACTGTCGAGGGTTTTCAGAAAATTGACAAAGCCCTTGCCCTCTTCACCAAGCAGGTTTTCCGCGGGTACTCGGGCGTCCTCGAAGATCAGCTCCCTGGTATCAGAGGCTCGCCAACCCATCTTGTCTTCTTTTTTCCCGGACGTGACGCCCGGTATCTTTTCAAGCGTTTCATCGTGCCCGATACCGAAATCAGCGGCAGCGGCCAGGTCGACGGTGTCCTTTGTCACTATAAAGGAAGAGATACCCTGGTTTCGTTTCGCTGGATTGGGATCGGTACGCGCGGTTGCAACGAAGATTTCTCCGACACCCGCATGGGTAATGAAATTCTTAGTACCGTTGAGAATGTAATGATCCCCGTTTTTTACAGCGGTCGTGGCAGTGCCACCGGCATCAGACCCTGCCCCGGGTTCGGTCAATCCAAACCCTCCAAGCACTTTGCCCTGCGCCAGCAACGGAACGTATTTTTCTTTTTGCTCCGGCGTGCCGAAGCCAACGATGGGTGACGTGCCGAGGGTGGTATGGGCCGAGACGGTGATAGCGTGGCTGGCATCAACTCTGGCCAGTTCTTCGACGGTGGTTATATAGGATATATAGTCCATCCCGGTCCCGCCGAGTTCAACGTCCCATGGAACTCCGAACAAACCGAGGTCGGCCATTTTCTTAATATTTTCCCAGGGGAATTGGCTCTTGCTGTCCATCTCACGAGCCACCGGTCCGATCTCGTTTTCGGCAAACTCGCGGACCATTTCTCTTACCTGGTGATGTTCTTCTTCGAAATACGGCAAATCGCTCATTATTTTCTACTGTGTGGGGTTGTGTTGATTGAAGAGGAATGATAATCACTAAGAGCGGGTTTCGGAAAAAACGTGACGAAACCGTTTCCACTACCATTGGACACCATGTCCCCCCTAGATTGTCAGGCAACCTCTTTGAAAGGACTCGATGGAAGTGCTGGGGTTACTCGGATTTATTTTCGCGTTGATCGCCCACAACAAAGTAAACGAGGTCAAGCGCGAGCTAACCCGCATGAAGCGTGACGGCCAGCTCGGTAGCGGCGAAACCGACCCCGAGCTTTACGACGATGTAGACCGCCTGCGCGCCGAAGTAGTGGACATTCAAGAGCGATTGGACTTCACGGAGAGACTGCTCGTGTCGCATCGTAACGAACAGGATTCCACCAAACTAGACGATTGAAAGACGGAACGGGTGAATTCGAATCGGTGCCTCCACTCCGAAACGGCCCCTGGCAGGGGCCGTTCTTTTTTGATTCAGACTCCAGCCGCTTCCATCTCTTCGCTGTAGCTACCGTCGCGAGCGGCGCTGGCACAGCGCGAACGATGCAGGAAAGCTTTCTTGCCAGCATCCAGCTTGTCAACATCGCCACTCCAGGCCTTGAGTGCAGAAGCCTGCAACGCTCGTCCGTAGGAAAAACTCAACTCCCAGGGATGCGGACCAATCTTGTTCATTTCGCTAAGATTGGTTGCGGCCTGCTCCTCGGTCTGTCCACCCGAGAGGAACACAATACCGGGCACAGCCGCCGGGACGTTGGAGGTAAGACAGCGCACCGTCGCCTCAGCGATCTGTTTTGAATCAGCCTGGGTGGGACAATCCGCTCCAGAGATGACCATGTTGGGCTTCAGGCAAATCCCTTCGAGTGCCACTCCTTGTGCCTCAAGTGCAGCGAAAACCTGTTTGAGGGCGGCGGCGGTGACCTCCTCACAGCGCTCAATGGTATGAGAACCGTCCATCAGCACTTCAGGCTCGACAATAGGAACCAACCCGGCTTCCTGGCTGAGCGCCGCATATCTGGCCAGCGCGTGGGCGTTGACATCGAGGCAGTTGGCCGAGGGAATATTGTCGCCGATTGCGATTACGGCGCGCCACTTTGTGAAGCGGGCTCCGAGGTCATAATATTCCTTCAAACGATCACGCAGGCCGTCCAGACCTTCCGTGACTTTTTCTCCCTCGTGGAAGGCGAGGGGCTTGGCCCCCATGTCCACCTTAATACCGGGAACAACGCCGAGGTCTGTAAGCAGTTTCGGAAACGGAACACCATCGTCAGTGCTCTGGCGCAGAGTTTCATCGTATAAGATGACGCCGCTAATGTAGTCGGCCATACCGTCAGCCGTGAACAACATCTGACGATAGCTCTGGCGGTTGGATTCGGTGGACTCAACATCTATGCTGGCAAAACGTTTGGCGATAGTCGGAGAACTTTCGTCTGCGGCGAGGATTCCCTTCCCTTCCGCAACCATGGCCTTCGCGATCGACTTAAGTGCTTCCAGATTCATTTGTTGGATTAACTCCTGTGACGTCCAATTAGGTGTGAACGGTACGCGTTTTCGTGGATATCGTTGAATGTAGTGGCGCGACATTACGCCGCAAAGTTTCGGACCAAAGATGCAAATATCGATCCAGCCCGGGGCGAGGCTCTTCGAACCTGTAACTACCTATACTGCAACAGGTTACACCAAATATCGCTTGCGTCCACTACACCGATGGTCTCCGGTGTTGAACCCACGCGACATTCTAACGCAAACAGTGGCTGGCACTGACAGGGCTGAAACTCATTTCGGGCAAGCCCGTATTGCCCCTGAATCCCTAAATTCCAGGAGACATCAAGTGAAACGAACCGCCGTCATTCTTCTTATTACAGCTTTAACCGCCCCGGGGGCCGCCAGCGCCCAGATGCAGCACGGACGCCTGCCTTCCGATTCCATGGAGATCGGAAGAAAGTTCATGCAATTTGTGTTGGATCGGGAAGCCGACAGCCTTTACGCATATATGACTCCGGCCGCTCAGGAGAGGCTTGGCTCCCCTGAACAGATCGCTCAACAAATGAGCCAGTTCGACCAACTGGGAGAGTTTATTGAAACCGTCGAGGAGAAATGGGTTTTACGAAACGGACAACACCAGTTTTGGCATTATTCGAATTACTCCCAGTTTCCAGAACAGTTTTTGATGAGATTCGTTATTACAACAGACGGACTGATTGATGGTGCCGGAGCAGGACCCGCGAGTCAGGCACCGCCGACGGATTCAGATCCAGATCAGGTTTGACGGACAGAACGGACAGAACGGACGAGCCAATCTACCGACCCGTTTTCCCACTTGCCCACTTACCACCTCCGCTGAGGGGGTCTATTTTCTCGTAGACCTTCTCAGGGGTAAGACCATGTTGAAACAGGCCGCTATTCTAATCACCGCCGGTGCTCTTTTGGTGCCGTCGCAATCATTGGCCCAGAATGATGACGGGGTTTCAGTTGACGCCGCCATCGCGCTGGCCGTTGAAGACCGCCAACCCGTCGACGCGGGAACGAGTTTTCCGGCGGACGTTGGGACGCTTTATGCATGGACGGCCGTCTCCGGCGCGGCCGGCACAACAGTACAACACGTCTGGCGCCACGGTAGCCACGAATTCACAATTGACGTGTCGATTGGCGGGTCGCCATGGCGCGTGTGGACGCAGAAGACGATTCCCGAAGAGTGGACTGGCGAATGGACGTTTGAAGTTGTCGACGCGGATGGAGCCGTGGTTTATACGACCACGTTTACTGTCGGCTCGATGTAGCCAACCGAACCAGTTGGATCCCAAGCACGTTCATTTTGGCTAGATTCGGGTCGGTTGACAAGTCGGTCACCGACCCGCACCTTGGTTCTGGGCGCCACCCAAACCAAGGGGGCTCGATGTCTTTACGGTGTGTTTCGATTGCAGCTGGCTTTGTCACTTCCGTCCTTTTCCTACTACCGCCAAAGGTCCTAGCACAGGGTTCTGCGTGCCCATCGACCGGGTCAACAGCGGCTTGCGGGATTCAATTCCGAGACGCTGCCCTCGGGTTCAAAGAAGGGGATCAGCACGCAGAAGCAATACTGCAACTAGCCAACCCGTCTGCCCGCGGCTTCGTCGTAACGATAGTGGCCGACGAGGGTACAGCCACTGCTGGAGATGACTATACGTTCCACAACACAGAAGTTCGTTTTGCCCCTGGTGATTTAACGAAAAGTATACCACTCGACATTCGCGCAGATTTGCAGTACGGAGAAGACAACGAGTATCTGACGCTTCGTATTGCGGCAGTGCGACCGGAGAGCGGAAGCGGACAATTCACCACCGGGCCGAACCTCACCAGCCGCGTCACGATCAGAAACGCGGGACCGAAAGTTAGCAATATATCTGTTCTTAACGACGATCAGACATGGTTTACCGAACGACCACTAGGAGATTCGATCGGAATTCAATTTTCGATCCCGATCACAGCGTCCTGTAAGAAAACGAGCGCAGTTTTCAGGCCCTTCATATCTGGCTCTATTTTTCCCGACACCGTTAGCGCGCGCGACTCCACCACCTCGGGAACCCTCCGAACCTGCGTTGCCCGTGCTTCATGGACTTTGTCGAAGACGGTAGGGCTCCAAGCCGCCGAAATTCGCATTGGAAACCTGAGACACGTTGTCGAAGCTTTTGCGCGGCATCCTGCCAGGGTCATAATCGGCTTGGCACTAATTCCCGAGCGAGGACGCCTCGGTTTCAAATCCGGGCGGGTCACCGGGTCAGAGACAACCACGGCGACCGACGCAGGCGGCAACACAATCGCCACAACCCGGGAAACCCGATCTGCCAGCGACACCACTACGATCGGGAGGGCGCTACGAACCGACGCGTGGGCGGGCGTGTCGTTCCCTTTGGTCGTCGGCGTTCGAGGACTCCGTTTGTTTGCCGGCGCGTCAGTATTGGAACCTGCTAAACGCTTCTATCTGGGATTCCAAATCCTCCAGATCCCCTGGCCCGGCCTAATGGAATCCAACGCGATCGATATTGGCGCCGGTTTGCGTCTCAACAGGCAGCAAATCGGCGAGGCCGGGGCCAACTGTACTGGCGGTGGCGTGTGCGAAGGTGTGAATAACGTTTTCGAACCTTTCTTCACGGTCACAATTGACGCAGGGACAGCACTCGGGGCGTTGGCGACGCTATTCCAGTAGGCTTTCATGCCTTTGGGGCGGGTCCGTGGCTACCCGTCCCAATCCGGCTCAACATCCGGAACAGACATCACAACTCCCACAACAAATCTCTTCTTCACCCAGATATCCCAGTAAAATTCGGCGCCTGCAGACCCGTTTCGCGGTCGCGTAGCGGATCATCGTTTCCAGTCCGGATCGCTTCGCAGTCATCGCTGGAGTTTTTTCTTTCGACACTCCTGCCATGAACCTCACGAGAACGAGGTCCTGCTTCGTCCAGAACATTTTGCACTGCGACGGGTTGCCGTCTCGGCCCGCCCGGCCCGCTTCCTGATAGTAGGCTTCCGGACGGGTGGGAACGCCGAGGTGGACTACCAGCCGGACATCGGGCTTGTCGATTCCCATTCCAAAGGCATTGGTAGCCACCATCACCTTGATGTCTCCCGAAATGAACTCTTCCAGGAGTTTGCCCCGGTCGGCCGATGGCAGGCCTGCGTGATATGGAGACGCTACGAATCCCCACTGCCGGAGGATAGTCGTGTAGCCGTCTGTTCTGGCTCTGGTCGGTACGTAAATGATCGCCGACCCGCCAGCTCGGCGAATTTGCATCGCTGCTTCTCGGAGCCGTTCTTTTTCGGTCTTGTACTGCTTCACTGCGAAACTCAGGTTTGGACGGTCGAAAGACTGGAGAATCGAAACTGGCGATTTGAGTCTGGCGACTTTGATGATGTCCTGTCGGGTAGTTGGAGTCGCACTGGCGGTGACAGCCAGAGCGGTTTTGATCCCCAGCTGTTGGCGGTACTTGCCGATGGAGCGATAGTGGGGCCGAAAATCGTGTCCCCATTCGCTTATGCAGTGGGCTTCATCGATAGCCAAGAGAGACACCTGTCGCTCACCAACCAGGTCGGCGAGTTGCTCGAGGCGCTCGGGAGCAATGTAGAGGATCTTCGCCCGACCGTTGGTTACTACCTCCCGGACTCTCTGTTGCACGTCTTTGTCCTGTGAACTGGAGAGATAGACGGCGGCAACCTTCCTGGACTGCAGGGCAGCGACCTGATCCTGCATCAGTGAAATGAGGGGAGACACCACGACGGTGAGACCGGGCAGCACCAGCGCCGGCACCTGAAAGCACAGGGACTTCCCTCCCCCTGTGGGAAGGATGGCGAGGCAATCGCGGCCGAGGAGACACGACAGCACCGCTCGGCGCTGGGCATACCTGAAGTCGGGGTAACCCCAAACCGACCGGAGCATTTCTCGGGCTCGGTCGAGGTTACCCCCGGGGACCTCGACCTCAGCCTGGACGGTTTTTTCTGTTTCGTGGGTAGCCGCACCGCTGAGTTCGAGTTCCAACACGCCACGAAGGTAAGCACGCGCGTTGGTTTCTCCTGTACCAATTTCGCGCGTCGCAATTCGTTCAAATCGCAGAAAAACAACGCACCTCCACCCAGGCGGCGTTGGTTTTTTGCAAATACGGTCGTGATACGAGCAGAACTCGATTATCCTGGCACATACCTAACGCTAAGTTATTAATTCATTTACACTTACAAGAAATAGTGAATAGTGTCATTGCGTTGATACTATTTGACATAGCATCAGATCATACGTATGTTAGAGTCAACGTGCTGACCCTAACCGCAGATCAAAATGAAATCAATACCCGACTCCCTGATTCGGGAACGCCTCGAATTCGAGAACCCCTGGCGGACCGACCCGACCTGGGATTTGTCTTATTCGAAATACTCGCCTCGCGCATACCTGGAGCATTTTCATCATCATGTTCTGCATAGCGAAGTGCGGCGTGCGGTCGTCTTGATGGGCCCCCGCCGAGTGGGCAAAACATGGATGATATACCATTGCATTTCACGGATGATTCGAGATGACCAGATCAGCCCTCATCGGATTTTCTATGTTTCGGTGGACCACCCGCTTTACAACAATGTGGGCCTCGACCAATTCGTTCAGCATTTTTTCGAACTAGTTCGAAAAGCGGACCCGTCGGAACCAAGCTACGTGTTTTTCGACGAAGTGCAGTATCTGAAGAACTGGGAAGTCTATCTCAAAAAACTGGTTGACGATTTTCCCAACGTTCGGTTTGCAGTATCAGGGTCCGCCGCCGCCGCCTTGCGCTTTAAAAGCATCGAATCTGGTGCCGGACGATTTACAGATTTTCTCTTGCCACCGTTGACGTTTTTTGAATACATGCGTTTGATCGGAAAAACCGACCTTGTAGTCGAGGAAGAAGGACACCATAAAGGCTTCGTCAACAGCGTGGAGGCAAGGAACATCGACGAATTGAACGCGGAGTTTATCAAGTACCTCAACTTCGGCGGATACCCGGAAGCCAGCGTGATGCAGGAAATCCAGAACGACCCTGCCCGCTTCATAAAACAGGACATCATCGACAAAGTCTTGCTTAGAGACCTACCAAGTATCTATGGGATCGACGATATCCAGGAACTGAACCAACTTTTTACGACTCTAGCCTACAACACCGCCCAGGAAGTTTCGTTAAGCGGATTGTCAAAAAACTCTGGTGTCTCTCGGAACACGATCAAGAACTATATAGAGTACCTCGAAGCGGCATTCTTGATCAAAGTGGTTCATCGGGTCGACCGAGATGGGCGCCGTTTCAAAAGAGCGAGAGGTTTCAAAGTTTATCTGACCAACCCCTCGATGCGCACCGCCCTCTTTTCACCGGTCAAGGACGGCGATCAGGGAGTTGGCCCACTGGTCGAAACAGCCATCCTGGCCCAGTGGTTTCATAACCCAGACCCTATCTTCTACGCCAACTGGCGCAACGGCGAGATCGATATCGTCTACATGGCACCTCGTGAAACAGATCGTTGGGCGGTCGAGGTGAAATGGTCTGATCGGTTTTTTGACAAGCCTGCTGAGCTGAAATCATTGACGAGGTTTCACGAACGAGCTCACATCAACTCAGCAACAGTCACAACGAAGACTAAAAAGGGGAAACGGACGGTGGGGGATCTAAAGATCGAATTTTCGCCCGCCAGCGAGTACTGCTACTCGGTTGGCCGAAACGCGATCGCCCGGCGCCGACTCACCACACTGGAGGACCCGTCAGAATAGTGAGCCTGGACGGTTTTTTCTGTTTCGTGGGTAGCCGCACCGCTGAGTTCGAGTTCCAACACGCCACGAAAGTAAGAAGCCCGCCCCGAAACGTCGGTACCAGAATCCCGCGAGACACAACCATCCCAACGCTACGCAGAAGGCTCTTGACAGCAACTTGACGCTTTCAGGTGATGGTTAGTGCAGACACCAACTGGAAGACATCGTGGCGACCAACAATTCGAGGCTGGCAAATTTCCGATTCAAGCACTTCCCTTTTCTGGCCACGATATGCTTCGGAACACTCGCGGCACCAACGACAGGACTGGCTCAGACCACTCGCTCGATGCGGCTCCTCGAAGACACGACCAGGATCCAGGAGGTAAATCTGCGTGACGGGACCAGGCTTATTGGCCGGATATTGAGTTTCGCCCTTGAAACGGTCGAATTCCGAACTGTTTCAGGAGTCGCGGTGGATTTCGCGGTCAGCGATGTGAGCACGATCCATGAGCTGCGAGGGGTTGTGAGAGAAGGCGAGTTCTGGCCAGACGATGGCAGCGACAGTCGTCTATTCCTTGCACCCACAGCCCGAGTGCCGGCGCCCGGGGAAGGATATTTCGGCGTGTACGAACTGTTTGTGCCGTCCTTCGGTGCTGGAGTTGGCAGCAATGCAATGATCTCCGGGGGGATGTCGATTGTCCCGGGAGCATCTCTCGACGAGCAGGTATTCTATGTAGCCCCGAAATTCCAATTTTTCGAAAGGGAGAACGTTATCGGTGCCGTCGGCCTTTTCTGGGTCAAACCTGGCTCCTCGAACGGGTCAGCCGGGATGGTGTTCGGCACCGTCACGGCAGGTAGCGACATCGCCTCCCTATCGGCGACCCTGGCATTTCCATTCAGTTCTCGTAGCGGTTTCCTGGAACAACAGGTAATAAGTGTGGGTGCCGAAGTCAGGGCGGCCTCCGACCTGAAGTTCATCACAGAGAATTGGTTTTCGCTGGGCAACGGCGAATCAGTATTCAGTTTCGGAGTTCGTGCTATCGGTCGGAAAGCCAGCTTTGAGGTCGCAGCTGCCACCTCCACTGAAGAGCTAATACTTTTCCCGGTAGTGAACGTTTCTTTCAACTGGTAAGCCAGACGGCCAGCTGTCCATAACCCTCCCGCCGAATGTCCCCACCGGTGGACGTTTTTCTCCCGCCCCGATTCCGCCCTTTTCATCCACCTCTCTTTTCCGCCCTTTTTCCGCCTTTTTTTCTCCCCCTCCTCCCTCTGTTCTCAATCAGGCACGCCGCTTGCTTTCGAGTGTAGCAGCAGACGCAAGCAACCACCTTCTTGGAGATAACAAATGAAATCGCAAAACGGCATCCTCTTAGCAACAGTGCTCGGACTGGCGCTGTCTGGATGCGACTCCACTTTCGGCCCTGACTCACAACGGTTACGCGGCTCGGGCAGGATAGTGGAAGAGTCCCGCTCAGTACGGGACTTCTCGGCAATTGAACTTAGTGGCGCGGGATCCCTGGTCATCGTTCAGGGTCGCACGGAGTCACTGACCATCGAAGCCGACAACAATATTCTTCCGTTCGTCCGATCGGACATCGAGGGCCGGACCCTCGTTCTGGGTTTGGATTTTCGCGGTAGCGTCTCCACCAGTCGCCGCATCCGGTACCAACTTTCGGTGCGTGATCTTGATGACATTCAGATTTCTGGCGCATCAGATGTGTCGATTGATTACCTCGATACCAGAGAACTTTACGTCAACATGAGCGGAGCCTCGTCGTTAAGGATTGCAGGCATCGTGGACGTGCAGGTCATAGATATGTCGGGGGCAAGTCGGTTCGAAGGAATGGACTTCGAGAGTCTTGCCACCGATGTGAATGCGTCAGGAGCCAGTACTGCCATCGTCAATGTGCTCGATCAACTTGATGCGCGGTTGAGCGGGGCATCCTGGGTTCAATTTGTAGGACGCCCCAGAGTGTTCGAATCGGTTTCCGGTGGTAGCTGGGTAGGGCGGTATTGAATACGAGGGGGGACGCGACAAAAGTGCTATTTCTTCTTCGCCGCTCTTGCCACAGACAAAGCTTTAGATGCCCAGGAGCAAAAGTCTTCATCGCTTTTGAGAACCGCATTCGGAACGGAAAAATAAGGCATCTTCCCATGTGACTGAGACCCAGTTTTTTCAAAATTCGCCCGTGTCGAGTCATCGACTCGAAGATGAAACTCGCCTTTCGAGTTCACCAGCCCGAACATCACACCGTCAACGAAAAGCCCATAACCTCCAAACATGCCGCGGGACGTGACACCACCTATGGGTTGGAGGCGCTTGACCGCATCTTCAGCGGTCGAGGCTGCCGCGCCAGTTCTTTTCTCGCCCTTCTTACCCACAGTTTCCTCCTTGTTGAAGCTTGATGCCTAACGTAGTCGAGAGTTATTTATTCCACTAACTGGAATATTACACCGGACCATGTTATCATTCTTCCACATTCAAGAATAAATAATGCAGATGGCGCAGACAAAGCAGATTAAAAAAGTTAACGCAAATGAAAACGTCAAACGAAAAACCTGGTGAAGTGGACCAACTGGTCTTGCTGGCAATAGCTCGCCTGGGTGACGATGCCTACGGCGTCCATATCCGGAGATTAATCTCGTCCCAGGGTGGTCGAGAGGTATCGATGGCGGCAGTCTACGCCAGCCTGGAGCGCCTGGAAACGAAGGGAATGGTCGAGGGCCGCCTTTCAGAACCGTCGCCGAGACGCGGCGGACGGGCGAAGAAGATCCTGCGGGTGTCGAAGGCCGGGGTTGCCGCAGTCCGCGAAGCTCGTGCAGTAATGGATCGAATGTGGGACGGCCTGGACCGACTCCAAACACCATGACGGCCAACCGACATTCGCCACCAAGATGGCTCGAAGCAATCGCCCGGAGAACGATCCGCGAAGGACGCGAGTTCATGCTGGGTGATCTTCAGGAAGAATTTGCCGACCTAGTAGATACGCGGGGTCGCGGCCACGCCTCACGTTGGTACATGGGGCAGGTATTTCGTGTTCTCATTTCTCGGCTCCGTAGGTCTTTGGCAACCGGTACCAATTTCTCCATTAGACGCGGAGTGCGAACGACCGGCGTTTGGAGCGACATCAAGGGCGCCCTGCGAACATACCGTCGCAGACCCGGTTTCACCGCTGTCGCACTCGGTACGATTGCTCTTGGAATCGGAGCTAACACCGCAATTTTTAGCGTAATCGACGGTATCGCAATTCGTCCCCTTCCCTTCGAAAAGCCAGGCGACCTGTACGCGATTTGGACGGACCGAACCTTTAGCAAGGAAATGATCCGTGAATTCCAAGAGCAAACGACCAAATGGGAGACCGTTACCGGCTACTCCGGGTGGGGATTCACGATTACAGGGATAGAAACACCGGTTGCCATTAACGGCGCTCAGGTTTCGGCAAATTATTTTTCACTACTCGGCGCGCCAATAGGCTTCGGACGCGCTTTGCTCCCCGACGATGAACTGCCGGGCGCGGCACCAGTCGTGGTCTTGAGTCACCAACTGTGGATGAGTGTTTTCGGCGGTGACTCGTCGGTAGTAGGCCAAACGATTCAAATGGGCGGCGCGGATTCTCCCGCCCGCACAATCGTTGGTGTCATGCCCGACGACTTCAGAGATATTCGTTCACAAACAGCCGCCTGGGTGCCGTTCTTGATGGACCCCGCTGACCCCGATTTCCCCTCTTCATGGTACGTTCGCCTATTCGGGAGGGTCATCGAGGATGCAGCTGACACTGAGGTCCAATCGGAGTTGACTCGATTCGCGCAAACGGCTCACGAGAAACGACCCGAAGTTATCTCCGATGAAGAAGCTGCAACTGCAACGCTACTACCGCTTAAAGAATATCTGCGAGGTGACGCCAACCAGACATTGATCCTGCTCGGGGGCGCGGTCGGGTTGGTGCTGCTCATCGCCTGCGTGAACATCGCGAACCTCCTCCTCGCGCTATCTGCGACGAGGGAGAAGGAGTTCGCAGTCCGAAGCGCCATGGGAGCCGGAAACGGACGGGTGGTTCGTCAGGTTCTAACCGAGTCGGCCGTCCTCGGGGTTGTTGGAGGCATGCTTGGTATAGCGGTGGGTTACGGGAGTTTCGCAGCTTTCAAAGCCCGAGCAGCCAGGAACCTCTCCCTTCTCAACGATGTAGAGATTGATCTCCGGGTAATTGGTTTTTCAATCGCGTTGACTCTCTTTGCTTCTCTGATTTTTGGTTTACTGCCGGCATTAAAAAGTTCTCGAAACGATATCGTCAGTTCATTGAAGTCTGATTCGCGAACAAGCAGCCAGGCTGGCTCCGGGCGTTTGTCCGCCGCGCTGGTTTCGGCCGAGGTCGCATTGGCCGTTGTCCTTACCATCGGAGCTGGCCTAATGTTGAGAAGCTACAACCTTCTCAACCAGGTCGACCCTGGTTTTAACACTTCGACAATTTCCATGGAACTCGGTTTACCGCCGGCAATTTTTGCAGATAGGCCGCAACAACGACAGTTTTTTAGAGACCTGAACGCCCGTCTTGAAGCAACGCCAGGAGTACAGCGGGCAGGCACCGTACATCTCCTGCCGATGACCAGTTCCAACTGGAGTTTTCCCATGCACCCTGCCGGCGTCTCCGTGCCTGAGGACACTCCTGCTCCAACTGCTAACTTCCGCGTCATAGGCCCGGGATACTTTGAAACTATGCAGATCCCTGTGTTGCAGGGTAGAGATATCTCAACATCAGATTTGCCGGATGGCGAACAGGTGGGGTGGGTAAACCGCACTTTCGCAGAACAATTCTGGCCCGGCGAAAACCCGATCGGACGGCAAGTAAATATTTTCCACGCCGCCGGACCCGCCTTTACCGTCGTCGGTGTGGTCGGTGACATCAAACAACATTCTCTCGAGATGCGAACTCAACCGGAGATCTACCGCCCCTACGAGCAGTGGACCGTGGGGAGTTTGTTCCTTGTCGTCAGAGCATCCGGGACGCCTGAAGCCATCGTACCAACCGTTAGAGAGACTATTAGATCAATCAACCGGGATGTCCCGATCAGCAGTATCCAGACTCTTGACCAGGTCCTGCAGACATCCACAGCGGAACAACAACTGGTAGCCGAACTTACCGTACTGTTTGCGACACTCGCTCTGGGGATGGGTGCCATCGGAGTGTACGGAGTCACCTCCTATGTCGTTGGGCGCCGCACCCGGGAGATTGGAGTGCGCATGGCCCTCGGCGCCAATCGAGGGCGCGTTCTGCGGGAAGTATTTTCGGGTTCGAACAAACCGGTGCTGATCGGTTTGGTAATCGGAATCGGTTTATCGTTGGTAGGAGGTAGGCTCATGGAAAGTCTCCTCTTCGGCATTTCCGCGACCGACCCATCCGTCTATATAGCAGCGGCGGCAACTATTGTCACCGCCGCTGCAGTAGCCAGCATCGTTCCTGCTCGAAGGGCAAGCAAGGTTGATCCAAATATCGCGTTACAGTCAGAATAGCAGTGACGATATCACCTGTTCTCCCAAGCCCGGCGCGCGCGCACTGATTCCAGGGCCTCATCCCAACTGGCCACTCCGCCGTTGAAATGGACCAGCGTCTCCACGACCAAGCCGAGTCGTTGAACCTCGGCAACAAAAGACACCGTCGCGTCCGAAGCGGGTTGCATCCCGTCTCGGAACGCAGGTTCAAAACCGAAATTTGAAACAATGATCTTCTCGGCCGGGAGATAAAAGAACAGACTTTCGGTACTCGCGGGATTTCCGGTTACCGGAATAATGACAAGTTCCTGTTCACCGTCCTGAATGGTCTCCCACCCATCGACCACTCTGAATTCTGGCAACCTCCTTTCTTCCTGCTGCCGGTCCGCAAACCGACCATAATTGGCTTGAGCCATCCGTTTGGTATACTCAACCCAACCCGGCGCTGCGATGATCGGAATCCCCCGAGCGATAAACTCCCGCACTCCTCCTGAGGCATCCCACCAATTTGCAGTGAGCCCGACGAGCCGGACCGGCTTGTCAATCGCGTCGGCAATTTGATCAAGGGCGGTCACAACTCTTTCCGAGTTGAAAGGCGCTCCGATAGCAACCAGAAAATCATCGAATTCCACGAAAACCATATTCAGATTCCCAAGGAGCGAGAGAAGGTGCACTCCTTCTCCGAGAGACTCTAGCACACCCGGTGCCGCAGGGCCGGTTCCCCTGTGGTAATCGTCAGGGAGCGAGAAATCAGCTCTATCCATGGGGACACCGAATCGATACCGCCCAGACATTACCAGCGTTTCCTGCCCCCCGATCTCCCGTCGCCAGCGAGTAGGTAACAATAACGCACCTACCCTTCTGTAATTCTCGAAATGATCCGTTACCGACACGTCGCCCTGCAACGGTTCTACGCGACCGTTGGGCCGCACCATTTTATGAACCAGGTGAGTTGTTGGATCGAGAAAAAATTTGAATGGAGGTCGCCCTGCTCGCGTCACCCTGACGACGAGGAGGTCACCAGACCATCGCCCCTCTGATTCAAGAACGACTTCACTTTCTTCAGATTCGAGGACGCTAGTGATAAACGCAGGGAGGAAGTTCAACCCAACAATTTTGAAGGGATCGCTTCCGAAATTAGGGTCGGCGGGAATTATCATGCCCGCACCATGTCCCTGGTCCCAAACGTTATGATTCTCTTGATTGACTCGAAACTGGCGAAACGACTGTCGTGGATATCCGTTGTATTCGATCACGTTGACCGATAGAGCTTCGTTCCTGACAAAATCATATCCGACATGAAACCCTGCTGTCGTCCTGGGAAAAGGTCCCCGAGGACTCGGACTCAGAGTCGCTCCCCAGTTCCGTGTTCCCTCCCATGATATGTCCAGCACCTCCAACTCCGCCAGATCCCTTGGAGCGTTCATGGCCTGTAGCGAGTTGGCCAGCAGTTCGCGTCCCGGGTTATCGACCCGGTGGTCGGTCTCCTGGGAGTTGAGCTGAACAGTTGTCGCGGCCCAGACAACGATCAACGCCACTGCGCGCGAAAAAGACAGGCAGGTCACAAGGCTTCCCTCGCAATCCGCACCTGGGGCATGTCCGCGTCCGCCGTTTCCCACGCTTCCAGGAATTCGCGATACGCCTCGCGAGCCAGGCGGTCATCCCCTTCTTCCGCGTATGCCTGTGCTACGCCGAACAGGGCGAAGCCACTATTTCGTCTTTCTTCCAGAAGCTCGCGGTACGTGGCTCGTGCATCTTCGAACTTGCCCGCCCTGCGTTGAGCTTCAGCCAGACTCTCCCTGACTGGTTTGAGATAGTACGGAGGCTCGGAAATCCCGATGGCCTCTTCAGCCGCGACAGCCTCCTGCAATTTCGCAATCGCCTCTTCATGGAGTCCGCGCCGACTTAACAGGTTGCCACGCAATTCCAACGCGGCAGTTCTCAAACGCCTCTCCAGCCAACCACCGTAAAGGTTTAGTGAGCCATCCTCACTCGCGCGCCACAGCAGGGCCTCAAGATTGCGTAGCGCCCGCTCCCCCGCATCGGGGTGCCCCTCGCTCAGTGCCGCCATCCCTCTCGAGAATTCCAGCCAGGCCCCTCGTGTGGTCTCTGCGCTAGGTGCTGCCATTACAACCGACTCGTCACTGCTAGCCGGTAGCGCTTCGAGATACCGCACAGCCTCAGCCCATTCCCCAAGCCGCATTTTCACCCTCGCAGGACCCAAAAACCCCTGGTAAAAGAGCGTAAACACACCGCTGCTCATATTGCGGTCAGGCTCGGCCCGCGACATGTCACGTAACTGCATGGCGAAACGATCAGCTTCAGCTCGCTGGCCCATTTCAGCAAGGGTCGCTATGAGGTAATGCAGATTGTGCGGCTGCATCGCATTGTCGGTTGGCTGAACACCAAGCTCCTCGACGTATGCTTCTTCGATCGTTGCTGCTGCCAGAAAAGACTCCTTGGCCCTCTGGTATTCTCCTAGCCTGTAGAAGACATGGCCCGGCATATGGGTGATGTGGCCAGATGCCGGGGCGAGCGACGATACGATTTGGGCACTGTTCAGGGCGCGCTCAGGATAATTCCACTCGAAGGCATGTATCCAGTAATGGTGGACAGCGTGGCTCCGCGGATGTTGCTCCATGGCCCGCGCCAGAATCGTGCGCCCATACGAAGATCGGAACCCGGCGGACTTCGCAAGCATTAACTGCGCTTCTAATTCATCCGGAAATAGTTCAATCAACATTTCCAGCTTGGATTCATAGGCTGTCTTTCCCGCCGATCCACCAATCGAGTCGCGTAGCCAGGCAGCTTCTATGTAGAACTGCTCCGCCTCCGAGGCGTCGGACGCGAGCGAACGGGCCAAATCGAGCGCCTCGCCTTTTTCATCTGCCCGTTCCCTTTTCGACGAAATATCCCTCAATGAAAGGGCGACTCCAAGATGAGCCATCGGCGCGTCCGGATCCAAACTCACCGCCTGTTTGAAGGAGCGATAAGCCTCCAGATACCAAAAATCGTGTAAAAGCGAAAGCCCCTGGTCAAAAAACCTTTGGGCCTCGGCGGACCGTGTGGTAATAGTGATGTGGCTGTTTCCAACCCCGGCGCGCAGGGTGGCCGGTGGCAACCGATCTATGTAACCACCCGTTCCTTGCTCCGCGTGGTTGGACATCTGCGCAGTAGCGTTGGAGCCGGGAAAAATGAGAAATAAGGCCGCGACCACCGCAAATCGGCAACGATCGTTTGAGCCCCCGTACAGCGTGCTAATTCGTTTCATGTGACATCCTCTGAGATGATTGACGCTGAACGGGTACCCCGAATTGCCACAGTGTGCCATTTGGAACGTGGCAGCAACAGATGAGCCCTGCATGAGCCACCTAACTCTTTACTTGTCAACACTTTATGTGCCCGTGTGAGCCGACTCAATGGTGGCCATAAAGACATCTACCGGTGTATACTACACCATGCCAGAATCCCGCCAAAACCTGCCCGACGAACGAGTCACATCCTTCGGGCTTTTCGAGTTCAACCACCGCAGCGGAGATCTGACCCGGGCTGGAAAAGCTGTTCGTCTCCAGCAGCGACCGGCACGGCTACTCACGTTGTTGATCGAACGCTCAGGCCACCTCGTGACCCGCGAGCAGATCCAGGAAGCAGTCTGGAGCGATCGACTCGTTGAATTTGATCAGGCACTCAATTTCGCAGTTCGCCAAATCCGAATTGCTCTGGGAGACAACGCAGATTCTCCGATTTATATCGAGACGATTCCGAAACGGGGCTATCGCTTTATAGCCCCTCTATCAGAGAGCGCTGAAAACTTGGGTGTCCCATCGACTTCGAGCCGGTCGGCGTTGAGCCAAAAGGCACTGGCGGCCTTCGTCGGAACGGTGGCACTGATTTTGTTTTTTTCATTCACCCTCCGCGATCGCGCGTCGATCGAAGCAAACGATGGTACCCGCCCCCTGCTTGTCGTGTTGCCGTTTCAAAACCTCAGCGGCGATTCCACAGATGACTACATAGGGATTGGCCTCACCGAGGACCTCACGACCCGGCTTGCCCAGGCGGCCCCCGAGCGATTGGGGGTCATAGCTCGAACGTCCGCAGCAGCCGTGGGCACAGGAGACCTGACCATCGCCGAGATCGTGTCCGAACTTGGCGTGTCATATGTACTTGAAGGGAGTGTTCGGATCACCCCCGAAATGACACGAGTGACCGCCCAGCTCATCGATGGGAGCGATCAATCACATCTGTGGGCCCAGAACTTTGATACGCCCCAGCCCGACTATCTGGAGTTACAAAGAGACATAGCATCTCAGGTAGCGGCAGCCATCATGCCGTCTATGGGCGTAAGGTTCGATTACGATAGCGGGAGCGCTCCTTTTGACCGCGCAGATTTCCTCAAAGGACGATACCTGTTAAGCCACCATACGATGCATGACACCCGCCTGGCTCTACCGTTTCTCGAACGCGCGGTGGAACAAGCCCCGCAGTTCGCCGATGGCCTGGCCGCACTCGGCACTGCATTGATGCGGTTGGGGAGGATCGACGAGACGAGGAGCAATGTTCAAGCAGCACTGGAAATCGATCCGAACCACGCCGAAGCCAACCGCCTCGCAGGAGACCTCGATACCTATTTCGACTGGGATTTTCCAGCGGCGCACCGACACTACGAAACTGCGATTGCGTTCGCGCCAAACTCCAGCGAAGCACGCAACTCTCTTGCATTTCTTTTGGCATTCGAAGGCGAACTCGATTCCGCCGCGCTCCACCTTGAACAAGCTCTGTCGTTGGACCCCGTCTCCACCAGTTTGTTGGCTGACCTCTCAAGCGTTTATCTCTGGGCAGGTAACTACTCGGGCGCGGCCACGCACTGTTCGAGAACGTTGGAGTTAAATCCAACCAGCAGGACGGCCCATAGGTGTCTAGCCGAGGCGATGGAAGGGTTGGGCAATCTGGACAGCGCCGCTACGCTCACCATTAAGTTATGGGAAATCCGTGACGACGATTCAACAGCTGTAAGCAGATTGAAGAACCTCGCGCCGTCCGATGTAATAACCGAATCGCGCGGGATGGAATTAGCACGCCTTCAAGCTCAGGAGAACCCGCCGCCAGTCTCAGTCGCCAGCGTCCTGCTAAAACTCGGACGCGCCCAGGAGGCCCTCGACCTGCTTGAGACAGCCTCGCAGAGCCGTTCGCCATCGTTTTTCGTTCTCGGCGCCGACCCGGTTTTCAACCCATTGCGATCCGCGCCCCGGTTCCAGAGAATAGTCCGGGATCTTGGTATACCGCGCCAGTAGAACTACTGCTCTTCCAGCACCCAGTTGATTGCTTCCAGCACGAGATCCGGCTGATCCTGGTAAACGAAATGCCCGCTTTCGGTGGCCGGAATGAGGCGACTATTGGTCGAGCGCGACGCATGGTTTGCTTGCAGTTCTAACCAGATTGGTCGCATCGGGGATTCAGTGGGCCGCGCCTGATGCAAAACAGCGATCGGCAAATCCCCGAATTGGCCCACGGCAGACAACTCCTCAGTACTCGACCCACGATCAATTTTTTCCGCTCCTACGGCCCCGGTGGGGGACGCATTGGGATTAACTGCGGCGAACCTCGCGAACTGCTCCGGATGAGACGCGTCTATAAAAACTAGCCCCGATATTTCCTCTGGATATAGATGGGGATAGGCAAGCAATATCAAACCGGCAATAGAGTGCCCGACCAATACGAACGGGTCCTCAAGGCCTACTTCTCCAATCGCGGCGCGCAGGGTCTCGACCATTTCAAACGGAGTACGAATGTCATCTTCCGCCACAGGAGTACTGATGCCAGAGCCCAACCGGTCATAGGAGCAGGCTAGAGTTCTGTTCGACACTTCGGACTGCATGGCGTCCCAGGTCGTATACGGTTGCCCCAAACCAACTTCAAAAATCACCGTCGGCACATCCGGTCGCGAGTCTCCAACGCACACCATGTAGATCCGCCCTTCGGGTACGGTCACCCACCCGGGCCAATCCCCGTCGCTTTGCGCGTGGACCAACCCGGGGAGGGCGAACAAGAACAATGAAAAGAAAACCGTGCTGACAAATCTACGTTTTGTTGAAGCCATGGCTCGCTACGCTTGGGGTGAGACCGACGGCGCTCAAAAGAAGAACGCGTTTCCACCTCTACTCCAAACCATCATAATGGGTCCCTGAGACATCCCTGTGTCAGGCGAGCGAGTTTATTCAGCTCGTAACGCCAACAGGGGTTCGACCGAAGCAGCCCTGCGAGCAGGCACGAGGCTGGCGAGAACACTGACAAACCCCAGGCCCAAGACCACTCCCGCAAACGTGACAGGGCTGGAGGCCTGAACGTCGCCCATCATCCCGGTGAAGGCGAGGTTAACAACGAACGAGGCCAAAACGCCAGCAGCGATGCCGATCAATGAGAGCTTCAAGGAGCCCCCGACAACCAGCCAGACCAGATCCGCCCCCCGCGCACCCAGGGCAGACCGTACTCCAATTTCTCGGGTTCGCTGTGCCACAGTGTAAGACATAACTCCGTAGATCCCCACAGCGGCAAGACTCAACGCAAGGACTCCAAGAACTCCGAATAGAACCGCTATGCTTTGCTCCTGCGCTAATACAGATCCAAGTTGGTCGCGCAAACTCCCCGCATTGAATACAGGCATTGTCGGGTCGATTTGACGGACAACGTCGCGGACTGCCGGCAACACGGTCGTAGGTTCCGATCCCGAAGTACGAATGGCCAGAGCGACGCTCGGCTGGTAGGACTGGGACATGGGGAAATACAGATACGGCAGCGGATCCTCTCTGACTGCGCGGTACTTGTTTGTGCCTGCCAGTCCGACGACTTCAAATTCGATCTCGCCCTGGTAGAGGTGCTTGCCGACAGCCTCTTCGTTAGGCCAGTACTGTTGGGCGAACGCGGAGTTGACAACCACAACAAGCGGAGCAGCAGGAGTATCAAACGAAGAAAAATCTCGCCCCTGTATCAACGGAATCCCGAGCGTTCGGAAATAACCCGGGGTGACGTTGTTCATGTTGATCTCCGGGGTGCCCCCCAATTCGGGATCCAAATCTTCGACACCGAACGACGACCGCATGCCAGCGGGACTTACCGGAAGGAAGTTCGCGTAGGCTGCGTCCCGAACTCCAGGAATCGTTCTTACCCGCTCCAATACCTGGTCGAAAAAGGCACGCCCCTCCGATTCGGCCAGGCCCTGCCGGGCGACATCGAGGGACGCTACCGCAACCCCGTCATATTCAAACCCCAGATCTGTGTTGTAAACCGATCGGGCATTGTCTATGAATCGTCCGGCAGCTACCAGCAAGACCAGCGACGCCGCTACCTGCAAAACCACCAGTCCGTTGCGCGGACCATAGCGAGTATGCCCTCCCGCCATTCCAACGCCACCCTTGATACCCGTTACGAGATCTGGATTCGTTGCCTTCAACGCAGGCAAGACCCCGAACACCAATGCCGTCAGAATCGACAAACCAGCCGCGAACGCCAGGGACAATCCGTCGATTGACAGCTCGGGAAGAACCAGAGCCCCCTGTAAAACCCTGGAAAGTCCCAGCGGTACCATGAGCTGCATCAAACCCGCGGCGAAACCGATCCCTACCAGACCTCCGGCAATGCCGAGTACCACACTTTCCGTCATCAACTGACGAATAATCCGGCCCCTTCCCGCTCCGATCGCCAGCCGAACACTGATTTCGGATTGACGACGTGTACCGCGGGCCAGCAAGAGGTTGGCGATGTTGGCACAGGCGATCAACAATACCAGACCGACCACGGACAACAGCAGTTGCGCGCGGTCGGCCGTTTCGTCAATCAGGCGCGCCCCGAAAGCCGCGTTTCGCACCGACAAGACCGTCACCGGGCGGGGTTCATCGGGGTGATCGGCGGTGCCCATGTTGGACTGAAATTCCTCTGCAAGGCCCGCCATAATAGTTGTCACCTCACTCTGGGCGCTGGCCTGAGTAACCCCGTCGCGCAACCTGCCAACTATGCGCAGCCACCTTGCGCCCCGTTGTTCAAGGATGGGACGACCAGCCATTGTTGGGAGCGCGGTCCCGTACATCGTGATGGGTATGAACAGATCGGGGTTAGAGCCGATTTCAAGACCAGTGAAACCATCGGCAGTAACTCCGATGACCGTGTACGTGGCTCCGTTTAAAACCACGTTCTCTCCCACCACGTCGGGGTTACTCGCGAACTGCCGGCTCCAGAGGCCGTGACTCAATACCACCACCGGGTGTGCGCCGACCGTTAGATCGTCAGACGGCTGAAAGAGCCTCCCTGCTGCCGGGTTGACGCCGAGGACATTGAAAAAATTGCCGGACACAAGACTGCCGCTCACCCGATCAGCAACACCGGTTGATCCTAGATTGAAAGCGACCGGAAACGAATACGTGGCCATGTCCTCAAAGCTGGAGCTCTCTTTGAAGCTCATGTAGTCGGGATAAGAAGACCCCCCGAAAACTCCGCTACTAAAATCGGACGTATAAACTCGCATGACTTCCGATTGATCAGCAATCGGCAACGGTCGTAGCATCACTTCGTTGATCAAGCTGAAGATCGTGATGTTTGCACCCACTCCCAGGCCCATGGTGCAGATTACTACCGCGGCAAAGCCGGGTGCTTTGCGCATGGTACGCATGGCATATCGAAGATCCTGGAGGAGATGGTTCATTCCGTTTCCTATCCGCGGTTTTTCAGGTGTGTTGTGAGGAAAGTCGTTTTTCGATGACCGCCCAACCACTCGCCGCAGTCCAACTCTGGTAGCGACGCTCATCGCCTGGAGCCAGTACCATTTCCTGGCGTTGCTATTCGATTCGGCGGCGACTCGCCGGAAGAACTCTTCTCGCAAGTCCGCGCAGATGATTTCATCGACAGTGCTATTCGAGAGACAGCGTCGCAGAAACAACTCAGGCAAACGGGGCGGTGCTTTGGGAGTCACGCCCCTGGCCCCAGGACTGAATCGATTGTTTTAAGTTGATTCAACAACTCGGCGCGACTCTGGCGCAGCATCTCCACGCCCAGTTCAGTGATTTCGAAACGACGGCGGGGCACGGCCCGATTCTCAGGAGTCACCTCCTCGATAGACCATTCCAGGCAGCCCTTCTCTTCCAAACGCTCCAGGGTCGTATAAAGGGCTCCCCGCGAGACAGCTCGTCCGCCACGAGTTTCGATTACTCGCGCAATTTCAATAGCGAACGATTCGCTGGCGGTCTCCACAATCGCCAGGAGAACACTTTGTTCGAATTCGCCGAGGTTTTTCTTCTTAGGTGCCATTTAGGTGCCATATCGAGTGTCATTAGTCTACGTGATAGGTAGTGCCTACACGATAGACACCATTCAGTTCCTACGCAACAGTAGGGTTCCCTGCCCCACTTGCAGACGAAAAGCCCGAAGCGTAGTTTTGGCTTGTTTTTGGGCAGTATTATTTCGACGGACGAAAGGGTGGTGAAGATGTTCAGGAAAACGATGTGGGGTGTCGTGGCGGCATCCGTCCTCCCCCTCCCCGCTGCGGGACAAGAGCTAACCTATTCCCCGGCATCAAGTTACGGCTCTTACTACGACTTTCTAAGGGCCATACGTGCAAACCCGGACCGGATTGCCGCAATCGACTCGACGTTCGGTTTCACAAGAGGTCCGGCAACATTCACTTTTCCGAGCGGGACCGTTTACGAACTGCGCCCCATCGGTGAGAGGGTAGTCGGGTATGTAATTGTCGGCCCAGGCTCCCTGCGTTATTCCCCCGTCGATCTGATTGAAAGAGACCAATTGGCCCGAGTCTTCGAAGGGGCCGTTGAGCACCGCCTTGAATCGGCAGTGATCCTGTTCGGTGATTCTACTCTTACAGAATTCGAGAGATACCTTACCTTCGCTCCGGCCGGAATCAATCAGGACCTTTCGGGCAAGATACGGCGAACGATGGAGCACCTGGGCGAGCGAGATCGCCGGGAATTTGACCCCGATATCCTGCGGACCTTCTTGAACGGGGGTTCTAACGACCTGTTTTATGCACACCTCGACTTGAAATCCGGTCGTGACCTCATGGTCGAGATTAACCCCTTCATGACAGAGGCAAGCCTCCTTTTCCGTGCGGGGGAAGACAAGACACGAGACCTGATAAGTCAATCATACTCCTCCGTTTCTAGCAGGCAGGAAACGGGTGATAGAACTGGTGAGGCGTCAATCTCAAATTACGATATTGAAGTGTGGATTGACCGCTCGGCCTCAGGCAATCTCGATTTCAACGCGCGATCTGATGTCTCCCTTGTTGCCGGAGAGCAGATCGGCCACTGGATCCCCCTCTGGCTCCACTCCAGCCTTGAGATAGACTCGGTTGTCTGGGCCGGCGGGGAACGCGGACGTCTTTTCAAGGAAGAGGACGCGACCCTTATGTGGCTCCGGACGAACGAACTCCTGAGCGCGGGGGATACGATCGAGTTCAGCATGTTCTACGGCGGCGAGCTGATCGAACGGTTTGGAGATCTGTTTTTTATTCAATCATCGTCAGCGTGGTATCCCCGCACACTCGCGGGACGGAACAAGGCAACCTTTGACATCGTCTACCACACTCCAACATCCTACGAATTTGCCAGCGCCGGAACGCTCGTGGACACGAACGACGAAGGTGACGTCTGGACATCCCACTGGCGTAGTACCGAACCCATTCGTAACGTCGGCTTCAACATCGGTATTTTTGAAGCGTTCGAACCCGAGGACGGCGAGGGCCCTCCGGTAACTGTTCTGTACGCTGATGCGGCCCATCGCAGTTTTCGCGGTGTCATCCCCCAGGGACGCAACATGAAGCAGCAGGTCGGGGCGGACGTAACCAATGCTCTCGGTTTTTACGGTCGGGTATTCGGTCCTACAGGGCTCAACCATTTCTATGCGACAGAAATCCCCTTCTCTCATGGGGAAGCCTTCCCGGGTCTCGTACACCTGTCACTCTCAACCTTCCTTACAACATCAGGCGACGGCTTCGACGAGTGGTTTAGAGCCCACGAGGTAGCGCACCAGTGGTGGGGAATTGGATTGGACTTTGACTCCTATCGCGATCAATGGCTCAGTGAAGGCTTCGCGTCTTTCGCGGGACTCTGGTATGTGCAAACAGTCCGAGGCGAAAACGACCGGTACTTCGATATGCTGCGCGACTGGCGCGGTGATATCATGGATACCCGCGGCGATCCGCAAGACCCTGAAGAAGGCTGGGCACCAATTGCAATGGGTTACCGAACGGCCATCGGGGGTGATCCCGGCTCGTACAACACGATCGTCTACCAGAAAGGCGCGTGGGTCGTGCACATGATCCGCACGATGATGTTGAACCTCAGGACCATGGATGAGGCGCCGTTCACCGCAATGATGCAGGACTTCTACCAGAGCTACAGAGGCGGAAACGCATCGACGGCAGATTTCCAAACCGTCGTCGAGCGGCACATCGGCATGCCCATGGGCTGGTTCTTTGAGCAATGGGTGCGAGGAAACTATATCCCCAAATACAAGGTTTCCTGGACGGCAGAACCAAACGGCGAGGGGAAATTCAGATTGCGCTTGCGAGTGCGACAGGAAGAAGTCCCACCTGACTTCAGGAGCTTCGTCACACTGGCCGTCGACTTTGGTGGCAATCGACAGGCTCGTTTGAGAGTTGAGGTTAACGGAGCTGATAGCGAAGTCCCGATGCCTTTGATGCCGCTGGAACCGGTGGACGTAAAGTTCAACGAGTTGGAAAGTGTTTTGGGCGAAGTTGAGTACGAGAGGTGGAGAAATTAAAACGGGGAGCGGAGGGCCGGGAGTGGGGAGCGGTGGAAAAACCGGGAAGCGGGAAACGGGAAACGGATACTCTGAGAGGCACGATGCGTGACGATATTTTAGAGGCGTGGAGGACCAACAACAAGATTAACCTCTACTTGATCGATGAGATCAGTAAAGAGGGGATGTTGTCGACGCTGTCCACCCGCGGTGGCCGAACGGTTGCAGGCCAGTTTGGGCACGTCCATACCAATCGCGTTTGGCAGTTGGAGAAGAGGGCCAAGGACCTTGCAGAGGGTCTTGTGAAATTCCCGCCTAAGATTCCGCCGTCGAAAGCCGAGCTGAAGAAGGCATTTGCGGCGTCGGGAAAAGCGGTCGAGAAGTACCTTGTGGGCGTACTTGAAGGGACGCCGAAGAGAAAAGGGTTTCGCAAGGGAATCTTCTCAACGTTTGGTTACCTGATTGCGCATGAGAGTCATCACCGGGGGGCCATTCTCCTAACGATCAAGCAGTGTGGGCACAACGTCGGCAAAGATGCGCAGTATGGGATCTGGGGGATGTGGGATAAGGTTTGAACGTCGGGAAGTCGGGAGGGGTGAACGGGTGAAATGTTCGCATGCTTCGGGAGCAGCAGGTCGTGGGTTCGAATCCCGCCGCCCCGACTATCCCGCCGGAGGCGGGATCGTAGGGATTGCGGGCTTCAGGCCCTTGCCTGCGGCAGCGGGCTCAAATCCCGCCGCTTGCTTGTTGTGGGTTTTGTTGTGTGTTTCTCCTACCTCAGCTCACTTCGCCAGACCCAAACGCTGCGTCGGGTGAAGCACTACCTGCAGGATCGTTTCAGCATCGGTGTGCTGGTATGATCGGAGCATTGTTTGCTCGTCTCGCCAACCACCAGCGGCTGCCACGTCCTTCACCGGGTAACCTTTCCGCTCCGTAACCCACTTCCTTCGGATCGGGTGCCAGAGGCCACCATGTTGGGGTTCCAGCTCGGCCAGGCTATACGCTCGCCTCAGCCAATGATCGAACAAATACCGGTCGCATGGTTTCAGCGCGTCCTTCTGCGACTCAAAGACCGGTGTGTTACCGATCGAACGTCTCGCTTTTCTCTGCGCGTGAAGAGCCTCGCTTACGGCTTCGCTCATTGGAACCACGTGCTCATACCCCTTCTTGTCGTTCTCCGCGCGCCAACGAATCGAGCTTTTTGAGAAAGAAACATCTTCCCAAAGGAGATTTCGTACTGCGGAAATTCTCCGGCCCGTTCCTTCCGCTACTACGAGAGCAAGTTTGAGGAGTGGATTGACACGATCTGCTACCTCCAGCAATTGGAGGTACTCGTCATGGCTCATTACCGGCCTGGTCGGGTTTTTCTCCTTTGGGAGTTTGACACCAAACAGAGGATTTTCTTTGAGCAATCTTTCTCCAGTCCTTGTGCGTTCTCTCATGGCCCAATGAAGGGCGCGGGACAGCGCTAGTAGATCGGCTTCGATAGTGCGGTTTTTCACCAGCTTATCAGTCGTCACTCCGATTATTGAAGCATGACCTTTTCGCCGAGCCATCGTGTACCGCTCCACATCCGACCCCGAAAGGCTTTCTACATCCCGAGTAGCGCCGAGGAAGGCCACCACCCGTTCGAGCTTTCGGACATCGTCTCGTTGTGTTCGTACCTTCTTGCTGAGGTGCCTGGGGCTCTTATTGTAGAGGCTGGCAAGTAGTCCTATCGTCAATGTCTCACGCTCAATCGCCGTCTCGTTTGCGAGCACGGCCTTGAGCAGATCGTAGGCCTGACGTATAGCCAACTCTTTGTCGCGGTGCCCCAGACTCTTTCTGTCCTCCTTTCCGTTGATGTGAACCGACCGCATGATCGGGCTTCCGGGTCTCGCCTCGTAGAGGCGGATTCGATAGCCGCGTTCACCGACTGACTTCGACCAGCACTTGGTTCGTTTCCTTTTGTTCATGGAAACCGTCTCCTTTGTCTGGCGATGTCCTGGGCATCGGTATTCACATCATACGAACGAGATTGGGGAGCGGCAACCTTTTCGAGGTCGCCTCGTCGGATGCGGTGACGACCCGTCGGATTTGATCTGTGATCCGGGAGTGTGCCCTGACGTACGCGACGCCGAATCGTCTCCTCGCATACGCCTGATATCTCCGCGGCTTGGCTGGCGTCGATTTCAGAATCAAGCCATGCGGTAGCGGTGACAAGTAACCGTTGGACAAGAGCATCGCGAGCGGCGGCCGCTTGATCGGCTCCGTTGGCGCGTAGCGTCTCCGTGTCGCTCATTGCCTCAAGGACGAACTCAGCAAGCCATGAAGGGAGTCCTTCAGGAAGTTTGGGGTTGAGGGGAGGGGAAATCACTCAGATCCTATGACCCGCGCGTTCTACCATTCCGATGGTATGGGCGGTTGGAGCGCCAGCAATGCCGAAGCTTACCTGCTCGAAGTATTCCTCTCGTTTTCCGCCGGTGATCCACTCGCCATAGATCTTCGCCTTGTACCAGCCGCCCCCGAAACGGGCGTGCATTAATTCGAGGAATGACTCCCACTCGTACCATTCGCGGTCTTGCGGGTCTACGCGAGCAATGTAGGTCCAGGTTTTTGGAGCGTGTTTGTTCTGTCGCCAGAGCACCACAACGCGGGCGCGATGACCGTAGTGTCTGAGGACGCCGTCGATGTCGCCTTGGAAGTCGCGAAGTGCTTTTCCAACCGTCAATTGTCACATTCCTTTGCGTTAAAACGGACAAAAACGCAACGGTTTCCGTGTGAATTCCACCTAATCACACTGAAAACGACTCTAGTCACCCCACAAATAACACGCTGGTCACCCCACGTTTCAGCCACTGGTCACCACACGCAGAATGGGTTGGTCACCGCTTTTTAATGCGCTGGCCGGTTCCAGAACCAGTCCGAAAAGGCGTTCGCAAACCCAGTCCCCTCGACACCTCAGACTGCGGATCGAACCGAGCGTTTAGCATGCGGCAAGGTCGTTGTTCGGCGGTCGACGAAAAGTGGTCAAAGGCCGTTCGGGTAGCGGTTGTTTTCATAACGCACCATGACCACTAACATCAACAATTGCAAGGGGTTAGGCCGTTGGGCCGGTTGGCTTTTGGGACGTTTCGAACTGTTGAGCCTTTTGGTCCGTTTGGGACGGTTCAGGCCGTTGGGCCGGTTAGCGCAAAGGCTGTTTTTGTTGGATCGGAAACCAATAGGTGGACGTAACGAACTGGCCTACGTTTCTGCGGGCTGGCTCCGGCGAAAGAGAGTCGGTCTTGACGATGAACAATCAGGACTGCAGATAGTAGTAATCAAATCAACCGTAGGGCACACAGACGGGAGGGGAATATGGGGCGGTTCACGGCAATCGTTCGAGCATCCGCTGCAAATGCAGTCGTTAGTTACGCTGCACCCTTGAATCCCACGCTTGCGGCAGTGATGAGGTTCATCCCGTGGGAGCTGAGTTGATGAGTAAGATTAAGTTGTTTGGTTGGCTTTTTGGGGCGTTCGTGCTGCTGGGATGTGATAATGAGGCGGTACCCGAGGAGGACTATCGCACGGTCCTCTCTTTTGAATCGGCGGATCTTGCGGGATGGACCGGCGGTGCACGGGAGGGCCTGTTCCTGGACAGCACGGTAGTCCACAGCGGCCTTTATGCAGGACGAATAGATCGCGATGGCGAGGCACACCGAGCCTTCTCAAGTTTTACCACCTCGCTTCCCGTTTCCTTCGAGGGGGAAACTTTGGAGCTGCGCGGATGGTTGCGTACAGCGGGCGTTCCCGGTTTCGCAGGTTTGTGGCTGCGGCAGAACGATCGCAACGGCGTTCTGCATTACGCCAGGACCCAGAAGCGCAACCTGAGTGGGCCAACCGGGTGGACCGAGTATCGCATCTCCCTGCCCCTCAATGCGCGAGCACGCACGGTGTACCTCGGCGCGATCCTTGAGGGCGAAGGGACTATCTGGGTGGATGACCTCGAACTCTTCGTCGACGGCGTTAGAGCTTCGGACGCTCCACCCTTTACGCCCGTGCTTACTGCTGTTGAACTCGACACGGAGTTCGACGTTGGCTCCGGTATCGATGATCGCCAACTCACCCCGGTGCAGGTGGAGAATCTCGCTTTACTCGGCAGGGTTTGGGGATTCGCGAAATACCACCATCCCCGAATTACCGGTGGTGAGGTCAATTGGGACTACGAACTGTTCCGGGTCCTGCCTTCCGTGCTCGATGCTGCGGACCCGGTGGCAGCGAGGTCGTCGCTCTCCGACTGGCTCGCGCAAGTGGGTGACCCAGTCGGTTGTGACCCGTGCGCTCAGGAACCGGTCGACACACACCTGACGGCGGATATTGACTGGATTCGCGATCGCGCATTGCTCGGTGCCGCATTGAACGAACGGCTGGAACTCATTTACGACAACCGTTCCGCGGATCCTGAACAGTACTACGTAACCCACGCCCCTGGTGTCAGGAATCCTGTTTTCTCGAACGAGGCAGCTTATGCCGATCGACCTCTGCCCGATGCCGGGTACAGGCTCCTGGCGCTCTACCGCTTCTGGAACATCATCGAGTACTGGTTTCCCTATCGCGATGTAATCGGTGAGAAATGGGAGGAGGTCCTGACGGAGTTCGTGCCCAAGGCGATGGCCGCGACCACAACGGATAAGTATCGCCTCACCATGACGGAATTTGAGGCGCGGATCAACGACACGCATGCCAACCTCTGGAGCCACCTGGATATTCGGCCTCCGCGCGGGTCCAGCCAAATACCGGTGGTGTTTCGGTTTATAGAGGGCAAGGCCGTCGTAACCGGGTACTCGCACCCGGTGCTGGGGCCGTCTTCCCGCCTCCGGGTTGGTGACGTCGTTGAAACCATCGACGGGAACCGGGTGGATTCTCTCGTAACCGCCTGGCGACCCTACTACTCTGCATCCAATCAGCCTACGAGACTTCACTATATGGCCCGCGCCCTGACAAAGGGAGAGGCTGGCCCGGTACAGGTCACTGGCAACCGCTCGACCGGTGCATTCTCGCTCACCGCCGAAAGGGTCCCGGTTCGCAGACTCGACACGACAGCCGGGAGCACACACGATCTTGCGGGCGCGACCTTCCAGCGCCTCTCGAACGCTGTGGCATATCTTAAACTCTCCTCGGTCGTCGCGGCCGATGCCAGCTCATACATCGCTCAAGCAGCCGGCGCGGAAATCCTCGTCATCGATATCCGTAACTATCCGAACGAGCTTGTCGCGTCGGTTCTCGGTAGGCACCTGGTGACGGAGCCATCGGAGTTCGCACGCGCCACCCGTGGCGACGCTACCAATCCGGGTGCGTTCTCGTGGTCACCCCCACTGTCAATCTTCCCTATGGACCCGCATTTTTCCGGTGCCACGGTGATCCTGGTGGATGAAGTTTCGGTGAGTCAGTCCGAGTTCACCGCAATGGCTTTTCGGGCTTCTGCCAATGCTGTCGTGGTGGGTAGCACGACCGCAGGGGCGGATGGGGATGTCTCGTCCATACGCCTTCCCGGCGGTATTTATTCAAGGATCAGTGGCGTCGGAGTTTTCTATCCCGATCGGACACCTACCCAGCGCATCGGAATCATTCCCGACCTGGAAGTACTCCCAACCATCGAGGGGATCCGCGCGGGCCGCGATGAGGTTCTCGAAGCGGGTGTCAGCCACGTGCTGGGCCGGGAGTTCCGTCTGCCACTACGTTAGTTGTGCAATGGGTTATGCGGCGTTGTTGCAAGATTCAGTTCCGCCCGCGCAAGAGATGAGTAACGGGGAAATTCTATTATGAAGAGTCTAGGTGAGGATAGCGGCACAGTGTATCGGCAATGACTTTAGGTAAAACAGAGGGCGGCGTTATGTCCCAGTACATGTTTTTTTCGACCTTCTTTATCGCGCTCGTACCTGCAGTGGCGCCCTGTTCACTGTCCTCACAAGCGAACGCCGATTCGATCCCCATCCCCGAAGAACTGGCTCGGGCGTACGCCGCCGGAACTCGGAACCCGGACGGCACACCGGGGCCTCACTACTGGCAGCTATCACCCGTTTACGAACTGGCCGCCAAGCTGGACCCTGCAACCGCGACACTCAACGGATCGGGATCGGTATTCTTTCTGAATCCTGGATTGGTTCCGATGTCCGAAGTAGTGCTTCGCCTGGATCAAAATCGATTCCTCCGCGGCGTGAGCGAAGACGCAGTTACTTCTGGAATTCAAATAACATCTCTAAGCATCAACGACCGGCCGATCTCGCTCGACTCCGATGCGGTATCGGGACTTACTTCTACCGTTCTTCGAATCCGGCTGCTTGAGGCCCTTGAACCCCAAGAAGGAGTGAGGATTGAGCTTGGTTGGAACCTTGAGATTCCAAGAGACGAACAGGGACAGGCCCTTCGACAGGGACACAGTGGAAACTCGGTTTTCCAGATTGCCCAATGGTATCCGCGACTCGCGATGTACGACGACATTGCGGGGTGGGACCTAGCTCCCCACCACCCAGCTTTGGAGTTTTTCAATCCTTTCGGGACATTCACCGTTTCCGTCGAAGTACCCGCGGTGTGGTTGGTCGGTGCTACTGGAGAACTGCAGAACCCCGGGGACGTTTTGTCTGAGCAGGTTTTGAATCGCCTTGCAAGACTCCAGCAGGTCGACACTACGATGGTCATTGTCGGGCCGGAAGAGCGAAATAACGCGACGGCGCAAACCTCTGGATGGCAACTGTGGAGATTCCGAGCCGAGTCGGTCAGCGATTTCGCCTGGGGAACCTCCGCCGATTATTCCTGGGCCGCTACCTCGCGGTCCCGTGTTGGCCGTGAACCCCTCATCGTTCACGCCTTTATGGCCTCAGGTCACTCGCCCACCGGGCTTACCCAGAACGTTGTGGGAATGATTGGCCGACTTTCGGAAACGTTGATGCCGTATGCTTGGGATAAACACACGTTGGTCGGCGGACCCGAGGGCGGCATGGAGTACCCGATGTTGACCATGTCGTCCGGACGCGCGAGTAGCCACGAGACCGTTCACCAGTGGTTCCCAATGATGGTAGGCTCGGACGAAACGCGTTTCGTGTTTTTGGATGAGGGGCTCGCAGTCGGACTTAGTGGACTCGCAACCGGCAGACCGCTTGCGCGGAGTTTTTCCAGACTCCCTATTCCTGAAGCCCTAATCGTTCCCCATGATTTGCGGGGAATCAGGACGAGCGCGGAATACGGATATTTTCGGGGAAGTCGAATGATCTATGCGCTGGCGAACAACTACGGTGATGAAGCGGTAACTCTAGCATTCAGCTCATACGCCAATGAATGGAAATTCAAGCACCCGACTCCGTGGGACTTCATGGCAAGCATTGAACGGTCGTTGCAAGAAGATCTGGCCGGTTTTTGGAAACTATGGCTTTTCAGTGCCGAAACAGTAGGGCACTAAGTGCTCCAGTTGTTCCAACCTTTGCACGAGGCGACGCATAAATGAAAGCTGCCGGTTTTGAGGAGAGGGAGTACGAATCACCTTTGTATTCGGAGCTTGACGCGGGAACAACTCGTCTTTGGTCGCCCGGTCAGGTGTTGGAACACGCATTGGGCTTTGATCGGGCCACTTTTTCCATCCATCCAGAGTTTTGGGCCTTGCACGGCATGAGGACTCCGTTGCCTGGCATAGCGCCTCGGTACTATGATTGGCCGATCCTCCCAGGCAGATCCTATTCTCCAGACAGACTTCCGAGGTTTCGTTTGAATTGTTTTTTGCAAGCGAAACGCCCTGACGTAGGCCGTCGGATACCTAGGGCCCTCCGCCAGTTGGGCTTGAAAAGCCCAGTTTTCAGAATAAACCTCGACACCGATCAGCAACTCGTTCTGGAACGCGCAGCCAACGAATTCGATGGCCGTGCTTTGTTTGTATATGCTGCACCGGCGTTCGGAACACCGGGAGACCTCTTTAGAAATACCTCGCGGCAAACAATTGTGGCTAACTCGCAGTTCCCAGATGTTCGGGAGTTGAAGGGACACGGCGCTTGGTACTACGATTCACCTGGCGTCGTCGGTGTTGCCAATCCGGATTATGAGCGGATGGAATCGACTACCCTCGAAGCCCGCATTGACCAGTTGGTTGCCCGTTCATTTGACCTATCAGAGACAGAAGGTTTTTTCCTCTCAGATCTTCAATACATTCGTGAAACCCTGCAGCAAATCTTTCGTGAGTCTGACACGATCGCGGAATCGCCGCGGGTGGCGACACTAGTCCAAGAATGGAATCGAATTGACAGCTCCAGCCGTCTAAACCTGAACCCCGCGGTTGCGGCTTTCGAGGCAGTGAGGGCGTTCGCCTATTACTTCAAACTCATTTGGCTTACGATTGCATGACAGGTGCGTTAACTAACGAACGATGCCGTAGCGCTAGCATTTTAGGATCGCAAAGAAGAAATGAGAGGATAGTCCTAAATGGAAAGATCCAGAATTAACCAAGTCCTGCGGGATGTTTGCAGTGACATTGGGTGGAGACTAGTATTTGCCCACCAAGTCGGTTCCCAAACCAACCGGAAGCGATAGGTCATGGCGTCATTCGTCGAGACGTGGCTGCAATCAGCCTTGGGGAGGTATCCACTGAACGGCCTGGGGAACGCCGTTCTCCAAGAGATCGTCAGGTCGACAGATGCTGACATCCTCTCCGAGGAACTCTTGCTGCGCAGACTCGAGTCTCTGGCCGACACTCTTCCCAACCCCACACAAGGCGACTATGAATCCGGTTGAAGGCATATGTGTCGCCGGTTTTCGCGGCATCCTGAGCGAGTTCGATATTTCCTTGGTTAAAGGATCCACCGCCCGATCCGTCATCCTTTACGGCGGTAACGGCACAGGGAAGAGCTCGTTGACGGATGCGCTCGAATGGTTCCAAACCGGCAATATTGAGCGGCTCCGCCGGGAAGATGCAGGGCCTCGTTCCTATCCCAATCGCGCGGTCGACTTCGACCCGTATGTGCGTCTTCGACTTCGGGATCCCGCACTAGGGACTGCGGGTCTGGTGTATTCAAGATCGAGGATTACGGCACCTGAGGCAGAGGGGGCATTGGAGGAGGTGCGAGCGGCAGCTCCGTCTCCATGGCAAATCCGAAACGAAGATCTGTCACGGTTTGTGGTGATGACGAAGGCTCAACGGTTTGACGCGCTGGCCTCACTCATGGGATTCCAACCACAGGTAGAGTTTCTGAAGGGGCTACGCCGGACCGCTGGTGCCTTCGCTCGAAAGCGCAGCCAACAACAGGCAGTTCTCGACGCTGAGCAAAACCAGCTTATGGCATCACTGGATTCTCATGATACAAGCGCTGCCGGATGTGTCGCCGGCATCAACGAAGCACTTGGAAACCTCGCTCCACCAATCGTTGAGATTGGCGAGGCCAGCGCCGTGCGTGACCGCCTCGCCAGCGACATCGAAGCCGATCCCAGGGCTGCAGAACTGGCTGAACTGCGAGCACTTCGTACAAACGTTTGCGGGCCGTTTGAAGTGGGGGACATCGTGGATGCCGCTGCTGAGCTTGCAGAAGCACTGCGTGCGCTGAGAAGTGAGTTAGGGAGCGGAGCAGATCTGTCTCGGCTCCAACTGCTAGAGGTCGCCCTACAGCATCTCGGTGCGAGTGAGTGGGAGTCAGGGAACGAATGTCCGTTGTGTGACGCCGTCTATGAGGGAGACCTAACAGAGCATGTTCGGGACGAGCTTGACCGGTTGGATCGCCTACGGAGTCTACAGCGATTGGTTCGAACTCGGCAAACCGCGTCGAGAGCGACGTTGGATGACCTGCTCGACCGGATCGCCTCGGACCTATCGATGGGGGATAATGGGGAGCAGCTTGGGGTGGGCGATGCATTCCAGATTCTGGCTCGAGCGCTGACGGACCTCGGCGCGCTCCTCGAGCGGGCGAGGGATTTAGCGGGGATTCGGGCAGACGAGTGGGCCGAAGAGCAGGAGAGGGAACTCGCGACCTTGGTCGAGAACGTAGGGGCCATGACCGCCGAGGCGACCGCGTTTCGCAACGATTTGTCGAACGTGATCGAAACGCAAGAAGCTGCTTTAGATAACAGAGGCACCCGCGGCCTGAAGGTGCGAGCGCGTGACTTCGTACGCGACGTTCTCGACAACTATGAAAGGGCCGCTCGCGCCGACCAACGACTTTCGAGGATCTCCGACGTGTGTCGGGAATTCGATCGAATTGTCGACGAATACGCGTTGACTAGTATCGCCGATGTGGAGACGCGTTTTAACTTGATATCCGCGGATGTGGATCGGTACTTCGGGACACTAGAGGAGAATACCCCAGGATTGGCTCGTCCGGCCCTCAGGCTCCTACCTGGCCAAGATCGTGCAGTCGTCTTAGAGATCGAGTTCCGAGGAGAGAGAATCGATCAAGCCTTCGGCTTTCTCAGCCAATCGCAGCTAAACTCGTTTGGGTTGGCAGTTTTCCTTGCCTCGGCTCGTGTGGGCAACACCGGCTTCCCTTTCTTGGTGCTGGACGACGTCATTAACAGCTTCGACGCATACAAGCGGCCTCGTTTGGCACAACTCCTGCGAACCGAATTCTCGGATTTTCAGCTATTTGTGCTGACCCACGATCAGGTATGGTGGGATCGCATCGCGCGGGAATGTCCCGACTGGGTGCGGTTGCGGTTTGCGCGCTTCGAGCCTGGGTCCGGCCCCGTGTGTCAGGAAGGGTTGTCGTCCATCGACGAGATCGACTCTTTCATTCTTGACGACCGCCCGGAGCTCGCAGGACGAAGCCTCGGGCCTCTCATGGAGTTGGAGTTGCAGGAGTTCGCTGAGGCATTCGGGGCCTTGGTGCCGTACAATCGTCGCAACGAATATACGCTTGAACCACTATTAGATCGTGTTCGGGTTCGCGTATCAGACAAGCTGGGTAATGCGCATCCGCTCCATACCACGCTTCGTGAAATGCATGAGGCAACCAGCTTCCGGAACTTCGCCGCTCATTGGAAAGACCCTGAGTCTCCGATTACGGCGGAGGAGATGCGAGGCGTGTTCGTAAAATGGGCTGCGGTAACAGCACTGGCTCGGTGCACACTTCCCGGTTGTGGTAGCGTGTTGGCATACGAGCGGTCGTCCGGAAGTTTCGTATGCAGCATCTGCCGTGGCACAACGCTCACTCGAGCGTGACGACCGAGGGAGACACATTTCGGCCGTTGGTCTTGAGCCATGCTTTGTTCCACGCGATACGCCACTTGCCGACGTTTTCGATAGTCGAGCCCCTAATGTCCGGCGACTTGATTCGTCCGATTCTCTGAAGTTGCACAGTGCACACTAGGTCACGGCCCAGGCCAAATCCTGAGAGACGCCGACGGCGATAGTCCCGCCTGAAAACGGCAACACGGGCGAAACCGAGTGGTAGGTAGGTCGCGACCCCCCCGAACCCAAGTTTACGTGCGCGTCTCACCCCAGACCGGACAATACGGTGCAGCTGCTTCCGAATCACACTAGCAATTTCCTCATCGTCGAGGCCTGCTAAAACAACTTCGGCGTTCAACACTGAGCCCCAGGAGTTCCGGTGGACGGTTGCGTTTCTGCAAACAATAAGGGGGATTCCTAGGCGCTCACGAAACTCCTGCATGGCGATGGGCACGGCCATGCGAAAGCTCCTCGCATAGGTGTCGAGCGTGCCGACGAGCGCCGGCATCGCTGGCTTAGCGACATAGAAGACGCAATCGTTCTCGACGATTCCCTTGTACCGCGACAGGTCGTCGGTTCCGGATTCGCGCAGGCTACGCAATTTGGCTCCGTCGAAACCAGCCCAACCAGGCAAGGCCTTCGGTGATCGGAGAGACAGAAAATAACGATCATATCCGGGCGCAAAGAATTCTGCAAAAATCCCTGACTGAATAGCCGACCAATAGACCTTGGCGTAGTGGCGCGAATTAGGTCGAGCGTAGACGATCAACTGGGCCTTGCCAGCGGCGTTCTCGGATTCCACACAGCCTTCAATTGTCCACCACGGCGCCCAAGTCGCGTCTTGTAGTTCCTCCACAAGCAATTCGCGTGGTGGAACGTAACCTCGCTCGCGCGAACCCAGATAGAACACTTTGAGTGCAGCGGCAAGTCCGTTACAAGTATCCAAGAGGTCGTCGCACAAGCGTACAATGGCTGCTGTGCTGAGCGTTTCCTCTTTCCCTTTCTTGTCCCGATACCGTACTTCGTTTTCGAGAAACGTTATTCCGCCGTGAGCAATCCCGTTGCGGACAATGTTCCGATAGGATCCAACCAAACTAGCCGTTTCGCCCGCCTCCAATTCGTTCATCACGGCCCAAACGTCAAGTCCTTCGGTACCTTTGCCGCGATCGATTCGAGAGAAGTGAGCTACTACCTTGGTCATCGGTGCCAGCACCGCTTCAATTAAACGCAAATAGGTCGGGTGAACGCGCTTGTCAATAAACCGGAGCAGGTCGTATTCGTCTACTGCGTCGAGCGGCCTGTCGTGCCACTCTTCGCCATTGATCTCTCGTAGGAAAAGAACTGCACGGTTGATCTCGGCATCAAATCGAGAAAGGTAGACTTTGAGTGCCTCGCCGTCCGAGTCACCACGCCTCCGGAGCCACGTTAGGAAACTCTCGTAGGCCGTCGAATTGAGAAACCGCTCGGGACACGAATTCACGTACCGACGCAAAGTAAGAACGTGCTGTACCCTGCCCGACTGGAGACTAGGAAATGCTTCAGCGATACGGGAGCCGTCGCGAATATCCCGCTCCGTCGTCAGCGGATTCCGCAATTGTTCGTAGATCGCTAACATCTGGACCCTCGGTGCCGCGGGTTCACTGCGTCACCACCGAAGGGCAACGTCATAACCCAGAACAAGACGGGCGATACCAGAATCAGTGCCTGAACGAATAGGTCGCATGCCCTGCCGCCAGCACAGTCCGTTTCTTCGATCAGGCTTTTTGAAATCCCCATTTTGATCCGTCCTCGAAACCGAATACCCAAATCAACTTGGTAACCTACATATGAAACCGGAAGGAGCCAGCGGCCGCGCAAGAACTTTTGACTGAGCCTCTGGGGAAACCTCCAGAGGAGCATCCAAAATAACGGGGCATTCATTGCCACTTTTAGTCTATTTGAGACCACCCCTTTTCAGTCTTCGTAGTGTCAATCTCCGGCGTTGTCCCGGTTCGTTCAATTATCTCACCGCCGGATCGGGCGTGGAAGGACCTTTACGGCCACCAGTGTTGTGAGTTGTGTTGTGAGTTTCTCACAACAACCGACCCTATAAGCCCTTCCGTGATACGACACCAATGCCCAGAACACCGCGTTAATGCTACGTTCTGTCGTATCCCACTCATTTCCCGTTCAGCTTCGGGAGCAGGAGGTCGTGGGTTCAAATCCCGCTGCACCACCCATTTACATCCGAAAAAACTGGGTGGCTTCCCCGCAAAGGTTCATTCGTGGCAGCCCCTGAGCAGAATGGGGCCGCGAGCCAAACACCCGCTGAACGCAAAAAGCCGCCGCAAGATTATCTTGAAAAAACCAGGCGGTGAAACATACACCGGCGGATCTGAACCAATTGCAACAGCAATCCCGTGGCCCGCACCTGGAAAGACTTGCGATTCTAATAGAGTACCCTGTGCATCGAATTGGGAAAGCGCTCCGAGGTTTACGGCAACATCTGATTGAGTGTCCGCCTCGCCATAAATCCAGTAGACCGGAATCCGGAGGTTGTCCAGAATGGGAGTCGGGTCAAAACCTGCGATCTTTCCGTACCAGAGGCGACCAAGAGCCCCTCGAGTGCCAAGAGTGTACGGGTTTGCGAGAGCACCGATCTCGTTATTCGTTGCGGCTACTAGGGTTACCAACGAATCCCACAGCGGATTTGTGTCTCCTGCGGCGCGGGTGCGGACATCAAATTCCCAGACGGCTAGGTACCGATCCCACTGATCGGCGGTCATGCCGACTGCCACTCCGCTATTTCGGATCGGATAAAGGTCCGCTTCAAAAGGGGTGGTGGTAGGAGTGGAAACCTGAATCAATTGAGACAAAGGAGCACCCTGTGAGGCCGCCGCCAGGGCCACCCAACCCCCTTGACTGAAACTCAGGGTGGCTATGTTCGATGAATCCACCTCGGGCTGGTAAGCGAGCAGGCGGATTCCCGAAGCAAGATCAGCTGCGCGAGGTTCGAATCCGACTTCTCGCCAGTCTCCAGTTGAACCTCCCGATCCTCGTTTATCAAACAAAAGTACAGCGAAACCGCGGGCCGCAAGAAAATCGCCCCAGAAACGATATTCAGGATTCGCTTCGATGCTAGAATTGCCCGCGCCCGGGACTATCACTACCCCCGGTACTCTACCCTCTCTTTTGGGGAAAATAATTTGGCCAGCAATATTTTCGTTCTCGGCGCCGAACCGAACAGACCTTGTGAAGAGTTCAGATTTACTGCCGACAAGGCTCAGAATTCCGGTTGCGCCGTCCGCGGGTCCGTTTCTTACCCTCAGTCGAATATCCGGCGAGCGGAATTCGATTTCCAAATTCCCGAGTCCCTGGATCGAATCGACCTGCCACCGGCCGCCATCCCTCAGCGCGACCGCCTGTATTCCAGATCTCCAGTAGGACGGGATAGTGACGGATACCGAAACACGATTCGATGTTTGGTCAATTTGAATCATGGAGATTTCGACGATCCAACTGACATTGTTTCGCCTCACTTCGCCTACCCACCGGCTCGGCCGGGCTACGTCCTCCTCGGCTCCCGCATCCAAACTCATTTCGTCCAACGCGAAAGACATTTGATCGGCATACAGGTCCCCGACTTGGCCGCACAATCCTCTCGTCGTATGAAATAGCGAAAAAATTCCTAACGTTACCGATGTAGCAAGGCGGCTTGCCTGTATAGCGTGCATATTAACTCCGAAAGAAAACGGCTTAATCATCGCCGGGGTAAGGTGAGGAATTTTGTGGAGCGAACGTTCCGCAAAGTCATGATTCTTCTCAAACCAAGGGTTCGCTAGGAACATTGTGTTCCGCTGGGTTGACAGCAATGAGTTGGTGCCCAACAGTGGGGTTGACGGGGCGAATCGCCCTGTATTGGGGATCAAAAAAACCCCAGCAGCCCCTTTTGCAGACGAAGCCGACGAACCGCGCTTCACATCCGAAACCCGCGGGCTTTTGAAAACGCCCGGCATAATCCAATCCTGTTGGTTGAGTCTTCAGAACAGCGAACCTTGAATCGACCCATTTGGTGGTGTGAGTTTTGTTGTGAGTTTCTCACAACAACCGGCCGTATAGGTCTTTTCGAGATACGACACCAATGCCCAGAACACCGCGTTAATGCTACGTTTTGTCGTATCTCGCTATTTCCCGTTCAGCCTCGGGAGCAGGCTCGCCGCTCTGGGGCACTCCCAGGCCTGGGCTGGGTATATCTATCTCGACTGATTTCACCTGCGATAACTGCGTACCTCTAGCCCAAGGCAAGAACTTTGAAGAACCCTTCGCTCGCTTTGTTGATTTTGTTGGTCGGTTGCACTGCCAGTGCGGCAACTTCAGGTGTCGGGGGGGCTGAGCCAGCGGACTCGGCCTCTTATGCCATCCAGGACGCCTTTCCAGATACGACCGACCAGGCACGAGTGATGGCGTTCCTCCAGGAGTACGGCCCGCGCTCGGTACCGTTTGTGCGGTCTGGCAACTACCTTGGACACGTCCAATTGATGCGCGAGCTTGAGACAAGTTTCTTGGGGTCCCCCGGAGTCCGAAACCTTTCTGGGCAGCAAGTAGCCACGTATCTGTCATTCCTCGGACGTCCCAAGGAAGCACTCGCCCTCTTCGATTCAGTCGAAGGTTCACCGACCGACACCGCACGGGGCGGCCAGCTCTCCAACTACGACCTGGAGGACGCGGTTGAAGCCATCGCGCGTTTGGCGGACACTGCTCGCGTAATTTTCGTCAACGAGGCGCACCACGTTCCGCAACACCGGGCGTTAACGCTGGCCCTGCTCCAGCCCTTGCGCCAACGCGGTTTCCGTTACTTTGCGGCCGAGACATTTGCAGCCTCGGATTCCGCGTTAAACGAACGGGGTTATCCGGTCCGGACTTCCGGGTTTTATACTAAAGAACCGTTGTTCGGCGAGGTAGTGCGATCAGCTGCCCACCTAGGGTACAGGCTCGTACCATACGAGGCGTCCGGAGCCCGAAGCCAAGAAGACCGGGAGCGCGGTCAAGCACAGAATCTTCTTGATCGGATTTTTAGGGAAGACCCTGACGCGCGAGTTTTGCTTCACGCCGGATATTCCCACATCAATGAGAGCGGATCTATCGCTGGTGCCTCTCCAATGGCAATGCACTTCCGCGAGCTCACCGGGATCAATCCGGTCACGGTAGACCAGACGACGATGACCGAGCACGGCGAGACGGCTCTTGAGCATTCGTTCTACCAAAGGATTCTACGCGATCACCAGGTAAGTGCGGCCGCAGTCATTCGTGACCCATCAGATGGGCGCCTTTGGAGTGCGAGACCAAACATCCATGATATCACGGTCATTCAACCGCGCACGCGGCTGCGCGAGGGGCGCCCGGTGTGGTTGTGGAGTGTCGAAGGTCGAAACCGGGTCCAGCTGTGGCCGGATGTATGCCTCCAAGCGCAACAGTGCGTGGTGAGCGCCCGGTTGGGCACAGAGGCTTCGGACGCCGTCCCGGTGGACCGAATTCTAATAGATGGCGGAATGGCTCAACCCCCTCTTTTGCTGCCTGCGGGCAACTTCCATATTGTGATCACAGACGAATCAGGCTCGGTGCTAGAGGAACGTGACGTGGTCGTCTCTAGGGAAACCGGATAAGCCGGCCGTGGAACCGGTGGTCAATATTCCGTAAGCCGGGCACGCGCACCTTAGAAATGAGGCTACCTACCCACCGACAAGCCACCAAATGCGCAACGGAACCCCGAGAACTCCGCCCATAATCAAGGACCCGGAGACACAACCGAGGGTTGGTCGCACGTTGATGCCAACGCACTCTTCCACGCATCCTCCAACTCCACCAGACTGTGCCCTAGCGCTTCCTGAACGGCGGCCTCAATCAGCCCGACCGATGAACTCGAGTCGCGTCCCAAAGAAAAAAACAGGTCCCTAAAGGAATCTTGCCCGAGGCTTTCCACAACGAACTTCACGAGAGACGCAGATTGCGGGTAAGACACGGATGGACGCGATTCAGAAGTACCGATATCAAGCGTGACCAGATTTTCGACGCCAAACGCCGTCCCGTTAAAAAGGGCACGGCAGCTCACGACATCGACCGACTCGCCCGGCGAACCGAGGTGCCTGAGAGCGTCGGCGCCGAGGCGCTCAGATAGGTACGTAGCCAGTCCTTCGTCAAACGCCGACGGTACCGTCCCGAAGCCGACACTCAGAATGTGAGCGACCTCGTGGTACGGATCGAGTTGTAGCGACTCATTGTATACCTCGACAATCATAGTACCAAACGCCCAACCCATTCCTTGATGTCCCGTGAGGGCCTTCTTCGTGTTCTCATCAGGATAGAAGACCAGGCGAATAGAATCAGGCTGGCCCAACCCAAGAAAACGGTCGATCTGTTCCACCGCCTCCATCCTTTCCCGTGCCAGAAAACCTATCCTCCGACTAGCGTACGAATCCCTGAGAGCGTATACCTGAAGTAGTCCCAGTCTTTCAATTTCGAACGCGGCCTCAATGTCCAGGGCCGCCGAATTGTCTTGGCCAACCTGTATTCGATGCTCCTCGAAAACTTCGCCCAACGAGACGTTTCCTGCTCCGGTTTGTGTCCCGAGGCCCACCCGAACGCGTAGCACCGCCTCCGGACTCATTCGGGCAAAGGTATATGTCGACTCAATGGAGCGGACCTCACCAGCGTCCAACTCGAAGACCGTTTGGTGTTGCTGATTGCCGGTGAACCACATACCGGGGGTAGCGCGTAGATCTAAAACGGCGACGACAGGCTGATCCGAATTATTCGTGAGGGTCGCGTTAAATGCGTTTTCGCCTACTCGCATTTCGCCGAGATTGATGCTGGAGATGGCAACGACCGAAGTTTCTTGTCCGCTCGAAGCTGTTGCCAAGCCGAGGATCGAGAGAAGGGTCAATGAGTGCCGAACGAACTGCATGGTTGCCTGCGCGGCGGAGGGTTTCAGGTTATATGAACAATGTACCGCGCACCCGTCCTTCGACCAAGCTAGAATGGCTCCAGGCGAGATGAGGTTGAGAAACGACACTACACTGATTCGCCCCCGCCAGGAGTTCCCCCAAATGCCCGCCCCAGAACCAATTGACGACCACTTGACGCTCTCTACCTAGTTTTGCATCGAACCTGGCAGGGAGTACTTGAGTGAATACCAAGAAACTAGTGGACTGTAACATTTGAACATTTAGTATTATATTGGTTGTCATGAATACTCAACCAATCGTACTGACCAAACGAGAGCGCATGGAGTTGGAGCGCAGGGTGAGAAGTCGCCGAGGCCGTGCCGATGAATCCAAAGTC
>JAJCZX010000026.1 GCA_029262195.1 Gemmatimonadota bacterium
TTCGCTCGCCTGATGGCTTCCCGTGATGCGCTCGGTCGGAGGCCGCGCCGCAGGCTGGCGTGCGCGTGATCGATTTCGGGAGGTCTCGGTCGGTTGGCCTCCGACCGAATCGCCCAGGCGAGGACCGACTGGCTCATTTTCGTCAGCGGTCTAACAACGGCTTGCAGCAGACAGGGAAGAAGATTTCGCGAAGCGCTTGCCAGGTTCGCTTCGCGCCTGGCAAGCTCGTGGATCATCTCGGAGTCGAGCGCTAAGATTGCTCGTCAGCCCTGCAGCTGAAGCCGAGATCGTTAGGCAGTCCGTTTCGAACGTCGTGAAACGTCCCCGCAACCCAGTTCGTAGAAGTCGAAACATCGGCACGGCGAAACAAGGTCACGGCGCCGATAACGAGCTCGTCATCCCGTGGCCATTCGCGGACGACCGCTACTTCACGGAGCGTCTGCGCGATCCACGAGAACATGTCTTCGAGGTTCACGGCGTTGAACGTGTCGCTCTCGTTGAACCACCGGCTCCGGGATACGTGTACGGTTGCACGGTTTCGGACCTCGGCCGCTTGTTGCCGCTTGTCCCAGAGGATGATCTCGATGAGCTAGACCTGTTCCTCTTCAGGCATCCTACGCGGAAGCAGCGTATCCTCGAGCCCGTGTGGGGGAGGTTTCTCTACTATGCGTGTCCAGGAAAGCATCGTGGTTCCGCGATCTGTTTTGAGTCACAGGACTTGCAACCACTTCGTTGGTCAAAATCCATGGAACCCGAAAGAGCTCGCGAACTTGAGCGCCTCCGTGACGACGGGCACCGGATCGTCTCAAGTCGGCGCAGCCTGGACATCCATGTGACCCCTGAGTCCATCCGGAATACGGTTCTTTTTCGGACCACCCTCCACGAAATCGGACACTACGTGGACTGGCTACGCAGTGAGCTGCGCGTCCATGGCGAGACTGAGGCGGAGGACGCTGCTATCCGTCGCGCATTCGAATCAAAGACCTCAAGCATGAAGGAGGATTTCGCGCACCGATACGCGGCTGCCGCGGCGGCCGAACTGCGGAAGTCCGGGCAAATCCCCTTTGACACCGAGTGGGATGAAGAGAGTATGAAGTCCTCGGGGATAGAACGAGACTGGTTCGCCTAGGCGCGCGGCTGCCTAACCACGGTTTGCAGCAGACAGGGAAGAAGATGTTCACCACCGCTTGCCAGGTTCGCTTCGCGCCTGGCAAGCTCAGAGATCCACTTCGCGTCGGGTGCTAGACTTGAGCGGCTGCCCTGCAGCTGAAACCGAAGTCGTTAGACCGACTTCTGGTTTTGGTCGGACGTAAGCTGCCGTGGTTTTCGGACGGGTCCTAATCGGATCGTCGTTGGTTCGGGTCGCGCGTCAAAAGTGAGTGCCGCGGGAAGACGCGTCGGACCAACCGCCGCCGTTCGCTCGCCTGATGGCTTCCAGTGATGCGCTCGGTCGGAGGCCGCGCCGAAACCTGGCGTACGCGAGATCATTTTCGGGAGGTCGCAGTCGGTTGGCCTCCGACCGAATCGCCTAAGCGAGAGCCGACTGGCTCATTTTCGTCAGCGGTCTAACAACGGGTTGCAGCAGACAGGGAAGAAGATTTTGCGAAGCGCTTGCCAGGTTCGCTTCGCGCCTGGCAAGCTCGTGGATCATCTTGGAGTCGCGCGCTAGAATTGGACGTCAGCCCTGCAGCTGAACCCGAGATCGTTATGCAGACCTCCCGTCGCCATCATCCCGGTCCTTCCTTGTTCCGATTCTTTGCCCTTCAGGCGGCTGCCGCGATCACCAGTCTCTCGCCGTCCGCGTGGGCTTCCTGCTCCTCCCCGTCGATCGACTTTGCCATCCTCCCCGACGACGCGCTTGTTCCGTCACTAGACGTACCGGAGAACACGCTCGTTTGGGTTGACGGTCAGCGGTACTCGCGTCGGCTTTCGCTGCGCGCATTCGACGGAGCCGCCGTTGCCGTCTCTGTGTCAACCATCGATCTAGACGATGGCACGGAACTACATGTCGCGACTCCGGCCGAGCCCCTGGCGAGCGGCACGGTCTACGAAGTCCTAGAAGATGGCCGTCTCGCGGCTTCGTTCACCGTCACCCTACCAGCCGACACCACTGCACCGCAGGTCCCCCAACCCCGGCTCAGCGTTGCTGGCAGCAGTGCTCGGCTTGTCACGGAGGGGACCGACGCGCTTCTTTTCCTCGCGGATCCGACCGCACGGACTTTGAACGATACTCCCGTATCCGGATCAATGACCGCCGTTACGCTCGGCTCGACTTTTCAGCTCAGTGTTTCTCGTGACTGTGAGCTTCGGCTCCGACCCGACCGCACGAACGGGATTGTCCAGCTCGTGTCAGTGGATCTTGCCGGCAATTTCTCCGAGTTCAGCGATACCATAGAGGTCACGCTGTCCAGCGGTTGTGCGTATCGCGCGCCGTCGATCGTCGATTCAAGGGCAAGTCTGGTTGGGTTCGTTCTTTTCGTACTGGGAATTCGAATTCGAAAGACGGCTGCATAACAGGTGATTGGAGCAGACAGGGAAGTCGATCTCGCGAAGCGCTTGCCGGGTTCGCTTCGCGCCCGGCAAGCTCGGACATCAACTGCTCGACGAGCTGGTAGACTTGGACGACTGCCCTGCAGCTCAATCACAGGTCGTTAGGCAGACTGAAGTAGTTCCACCGATGGATGCGCAGGAGTTCGAAGGCGTCTACGTCGTGCATTGGGAAGTCGCGCGGTTCTGCGTTGTCACGGGAGACGCTGGTTTGGGCTGCTTCCACGAGTGGAGCGGTGGTACCCAATCTTCCCAGAGAGTCTCGAGCTTTCTGACTACGGCATCCCAACAACCGATCGCGGTCCAGGGAGTTTTCTTCGCATGCGGGTGCGGGGCACACTTGGCCCGGTGGGAGACTTCGGTCACAAGGGAATATGCAGTCGTGAACTCACCATCAGCGAGGTCCTCGAGGCGACCGAAACTACTTCGCCCGGTCCGACATGGTGACGCGTGGTTCCCACCAATCTCGTCAAACGACGATCGCGACAGAGCTGCCTAACAATGGATTGGAGCAGTCGGGGAAGGCGAGAGAGCGGAGCGCTCGCAGGGGATGCAGGCATCCCTGCGAGCTCAAGTGATTCGCGGACGACGAGTTGGTAGAATTGCTCGGCTGCCCCGCAGCTCAATCCAAGATCGTTACGCAGACAGGAAGCGGGGAGAGGGATCCGCCGCGCAGTCCGCGACGGCCGGGCCACCGGGGAGCGTGATGGATCGCCCGACGCGTCTGGCGACCTGGCGCCATTTGCAGTTCCGGTTCGACCGCTGGATGTCTCCCCGGCGCCCTGACCGCTCGCAAGAGGCGAGTCGAAGAGGCCACCCGGAGCACTGACGCGTCGACTTGATCATCGCAGCAGCTCGCG